>JAKOTU010000061.1 GCA_029776155.1 Bacillota bacterium
GAGTCCGGGCAACACAAGGCTCACGGTATCAAGACCCTCATCGTAGACGGCCTCAACTTCGTCTACGATATGTTTCTTCAGGAGACGGGGGAGTACATGGTAACTGCGATGGGAGCCAAGGACCCGGACCTCATGCCCATTGGGGGCCAGATGAAGATTCTGCGCTCCTACAAGCGGCTGCTTACCCGGCTGGTGAACCTCACCCAGCTGGAGCCGGAAGAGAATAGAGTGCACGTCATCTTCACCTGCTTAGACGAGCACCTGAAGGATGCTGAAGAAGCACCCTTTGAGATCCAGCCGATGTTTGGGTCCAAAACCATGAACCGCTCGTTCCCGGCGTTGTTCTCGGTCATCGCCTATATAGCTCCTGTAGGCGAAGACGAGGATGGCAACCCCACTACCGAGCGCAGGATGCTGTTTACCGAATACCGGGGCATCCTGGCTCGCGACAGGCTGGGAATCTTCCCGTTGATGGGAGAAGCTCCTAACCTGAGCGAGTACCTTAAGTAGGGCTAAAGGAGGCCCAGAAGCTCAATTAGGCGGAGCAGTCGGCTGCACACCGAAAGGTTGCGGGTTCAAGTCCCCCTGGGCCTCCAGCTTACTAATAAACCAAGAGGTGATTTAAGTGAAATTTGATTTAACTAACGTATCCGATCAGGGGTTTGTTATCCTTCCCCCAGATCGGTATGCCGTAGTCACTACGGATGAGTGGTGGGTGCGTAAGAAAGAGGAAACCAACAACGTTGTAGTAGACGTAGACGTGGTGATCACAGCAGGAAAGTTTGCAGGAGAGACTGTCCGTTACTTCCACACTATTACCAACGACGACCAGACTCTTGGCTTCCTGCTGCAGTTCCTGCGGCGTATCGGGGTAATCCGTGATGGGGACCGGGACGCCAAGGGCAGGCTCACGGTTGAGTTTGACTGTGGCAAGCCCGAGGAGAAGGACAGCAAAGGCCGGATCAGGATCAAGTCAATCCTGGTCAACGGCGAGCCCCGCCCTGTAGCGGGTTACAAGGCTATCGCGGTAGTTGCTGAGCGCCTGAACGAGGCTACCGGGGAGAAGCGCACCTACATCTCGGGCTTTGAGCCTGTAAAGCAGGAGCCGCCCGCAGGCGGCGGCAGTCACAGCCAGGGAGCTTCTTCCACTGGAGGCAAGAAACCCAACTGGCCTTTTTAGAGAGGAGGGTTGTGCGGCTGTGGGTCGTTAAGGCCCACAGCCGCCTTTAATTATGATAGATTGGAGTGAGTTCTTACGTAGAGTGTGGGGCGACTCTACCGGCTGGGCTTTTATAGCCTACGCCGGCGGGGGTCAGTTTAAGCACAGGGCATACAAGTACCCGGACCAGTTAGGACTTCTGGTAAGCGACGCTGAGGAACTCAACAGGTGGGCCAACATTTACTTTTGCCCTCATCTGTTCCAGACCAATGCCAGCAGGATGAAGGAGAACGCCCTGGGAGGCAGGGCGTTATGGGTGGACAAGGACGGCCCCTTCGAGGAGCTGGAACCCAGGCCCACTATCTGCTGGCAGACCTCAGAGGGCAGGCACCAAGCCCTGTGGCTGCTTGACAGGGACGTACCCCCAGACGTATTAGAGCAAGCCTCAAAGTATATGACCTACAGCACCAAGTCCGACAAGGGCGGGTGGCACCTGGGAAAGGTGATCCGCTTTCCATGCAGCTTTAATTATAAGTATGCCCCACCGCAGCAGGGATTACTCCTGTGGGATGACGGTCCTGTCTACTCGCTTGAGGACCTGGCGCCCAAGGAGCAGGTGCAGCTCGA
>JAKOTU010000063.1 GCA_029776155.1 Bacillota bacterium
GACTATGCCCGCGTGGTTGAGACTGCCCGTGCCCTCGAGTTCCAGTATGCCTTCGACTTCGAAACCGGCAAGCAGATCATCTGGGAAGAGATGCTGAATCATGGTGCGAAGTTGGTTGACGGCATGTGGCATTACAACGGCCAGCCTATTGAGATCACCGTCCTGGCCCGTATCGAGGACCAACGCCGTCTGGTGGGCGACTACGTAGCCGAGCAGCTGAACAAGCTGGGCTTTGCCACCAGGGTAGACTACCGCACCAGTGCTGAGGCATCCCCCATCTGGCTGCTGGGTGACCCCAAACTGGGACAGTGGCACGTCTACACCGGCGGTTGGGTAGCAGGCGCCGTATACCGTGACCAGAGCCATATCTTCCGGCAGATGTTCCATCGTGCTGGTCAGGCTTCCCCGCTCTGGCTCGCCATGGATCCCATTCCTGAACTGGAAGAACTCTGTGAGATCCTCTACTACAAGAACTTCTCCTCCATGGAAGAGCGCAATGACCTTTATGCTCGTGCCCTGGAGCTGAGCCTGCAGGATTCCCCACGCGTATACACTGTGGACCAGCTGTCCTACATTCCTCGCCGTGTAGAGATCTCCGTGGCATCTGACCTGGCCCAAGGTATCGGGTCCACCCACCTCTGGCCCAGCACTCTGCGCCGCGGCGATGAGATCGGCGGCACCATCCGCATGGGTTCTCAGCAGGTTCTGGTTGAGCCTTGGAACCCTGTAGCCGGTTCCAACTGGTCCTTCGACAATCTGGCCATCAGGGCCACCTTCGACCGTGGCTTCGTAACCAACCCCTACACCGGCAACTACATGCCGCACAGGATTGAGCGCATCGAAGTTACCGTAAAAGAGGGCCTGCCTGTAGCCAAGTCTCCAGAGTCTGACTGGGTCACCCTGGAGTTTGCTCAAGAAATCGTAGTACCTGAGGATGCTTGGCTGTACTGGGATGGCGATGAGCAGCGCTTCATCACCGTCGGCGAGAAGTATCCTGAAGGCTTGACCGCCCCCCGGAAGACTGTGGTATACTATCGTGAGGATCTGTTTGACACAGTTCTCTGGCATGACGGCAGCAAGTACAGCATCATGGATATCCTCCTGCCCACCATCCTCAGCTGGGATCAGGCTTTCGAGGGCAGTGAGCTGTACGACGAGTCCGCCGCTGTTGACATCGCAGCAGCCATCGAGAACGCTCGCGGCTGGAAGATTCTCTCTGTAGATCCGCTGGTAATCGAGGCCTACAGCGAAAGCTGGTATGTTGATGCCGAGATGAACCTCTCTGACCCGTTCGCAACGTTCTACAACTACGGCAACCAGCCATGGCACACCTTCGCCCTGGGTATCCTGGCTGAAAGAGCCGGCGAACTGGCCTTCAGCGCCAGCAAGGCTACTCAGCTCGACATCGAGTGGCTCGGCTACAACACCGGACCTAGCATCCCGGTACTGGCCAAGTGGCTCGACTACGCCATCGAAAACAACTACCTGCCTTGGGAGCACTTCCTCGGCGAGTGGATCACCGAAGAGGAAATTGCTGAGCGTTACGCCAACGCCAAGGCCTGGTACGAGGCGAAAGGCCACTTCTGGATCGGCAACGGACCTATGTACCTCGAGAAGTGCTACCCCATCGAGAGAATGGTCCACCTCAAGAGGTTCGAGCAGTACTCTGAACCTGCCGACAAGTGGTCCATGTTCGATGAGCCCCGCATCGCTGAGGTTGAGATGTATGGTCCTACCCGTGTGAAGGCCGGCGACGAGATCAGATTCGAAGTTGAAATCAGCTTCAAGGGCGAACCCTATGCAGTTGAGCACATCCAAGAAGTGAAGTACATCGTGCTCGACGCGACGGGTGCAGTCGCCGCCAGCGGCATGGCTTCGCCTGTAGCTGATGGTCTCTTCGAGATCGTCCTCACTGGCGAAGAAACTGCGAAGCTGCCTGTGGGTTCCAACCGGATCGAGGCTATCGTTCTGCCGACCCTGGTAGCAGCCGCAACGTTCGACTCAGCCACATTCGTGACACTGCCGTAAAGAAGCAGATCCAGAATTTAAGCCTGGATTCTAGCGGAGGGCGCGGAGTCCGCGCCCTCCCTTTTCTAGTCCAGATGGATACCGGGAGGTATATGACCTATGCTAAATGTGGAGACTACTCAGGCACGGGCCGTCCCCAGACGCAGCAGTGCTGGTAGTAACCTAAGCCGAGTTTTGAGATACACCCTGGTGCGGGGTATCACTCTCCTCGTCACAGTGGTAATCGCTGTTTATCTCACCATCCTCATCGCCAACGGCGGGGGCTATGTGGACCAGATGCGCATAGGCCAGATCAGGGAGCAGGTGATTCTCCAGATGGGATCCGATCCTGAGATGGCCCTTCTCACTGTTCAGCAGCGCAAACAGCTCGAAGAGGAAAGAATCAGGGTGCGCGTCGAGCAGCTGGGCCTGGATCGTCCGTTCATGATCAGAAGTTTCGAGTACCTGTGGAATGGACTCACCCTCAACCTGGGATCTGCCGAGTATCTGCTCAGCGACAGCGGTTCCCGGCAAGTGCGCAACATTCTTGGGGAGCGCCTGCCATCAACTCTCCTCCTGATGGGTACCAGTCAGTTGCTTCTGTTTTTCAGTGCGCTATTTGTAGCCCTCTTCCTCTCGCGGCGCTATGGTTCATTTCTGGACAAACTGGTGGTTGCCCTGGCGCCCAACAGTGCTGCACCTGCTTGGTTTTACGGTCTCTTCCTCATTCTTATTTTCGCTGCCCTCCTGGGTTGGCTGCCCTATGGGGGGATGATTGATGCGCCGCCTCCGCAGGGGACCCTACCGCGGGCGCTGAGTATCGCCAAACACATGGTTTTGCCGGTCTTGTCCATGTTTATTGCCAACATCTTTTCCTCGATCTATTCCTGGAGAACCTTCTTCCTCATTTATTCCAGCGAAGACTACGTGGAAATGGCTAAGGCCAAAGGGTTATCTGACCGGCAGATCGAACGCCGGTATGTGCTGCGGCCCACACTGCCTACCATCGTCACCAGTTTCTCCCTTATGATTATTACCCTCTGGGTAGGCGCCATTGTACTGGAATCAGTGTTTGCCTGGCCGGGCATTGGGCGGTTGACACAGCAGGCCGTTAACCTCTATGACACACCCGTGATTGTGGCCAACACTGTTATTTATGCCTATCTGTTAGCGATCACCCTGTTCTTACTCGACATCATCTACTCCATAGTCGATCCACGGGTGAAACTTGGTGGAGGTGGAACTAGATCATGAAAAACGCCCTGAGGCAGATTAAGAACTATCCCTCTGCGGTTCTTGGACTGATGATCATCCTGTTCCTGGTGGGACTAGCCATCTACGCAGTAATTACTATTCCCTATAGCGAGGCGGTACGGCTGTGGCGCGGTGAAGATAACGTCTGGCTGGAAACCCCGAGAAACGCCCGCCCCGCCTGGTTTAACTACTTCTACAAAGAAAAAAGGCCGCTCACCATCGTGCGCAGGACCACTGACGAAGATGCCCAAAAGACAGTCCTTGATTTGGGCGGCGGCGTGAAGATAACCGATACAGTCCTTGAGTTCGAGTACAACTACGACCGCTTCCCCACGGAGTTGGCCGTATTCCTGCAGGCCAGTTTCCAAGCAGCCAGACCCAACATCAACCTGATCTGGGTGACCCCAGATGGCCGGGAAATCCCCCTGACTGAGATCCAGGTTCGCTCCAGCGAAACCTACCGGATTTCCCAGGATTCAAGGCTAGAGCGCAGGTTAGGCGGTGTCAAGCCGGAAGTCGGCCTGTTCAGCGACCCCAACAACCCCGGCAAACCGCTGAAGGGTACGTATAAGCTGCTGGCTGAAGGCATGGTCTTCGAAGAAGATTCGACTGTAGAAGCCTCCCTGGTAGTATACGGTCAACTGCACGGACTGGCCGGAACTGACCACCGGCGCCGCGATCTTACGGTGGCTCTGCTCTGGGGCGCCCCTGTGGCCCTCTCCTTCGGCCTCATCGCTGCAGTGGGCTCTTCTTTGACCACCATGATGCTGGCCGCGGCAGCTGTGTGGTTTGGCGGCTGGGTGGATTGGCTGATTAGGCGGGTCAATGAGATCGTCATGATCCTCCCCCTCCTCCCCATCCTGATCATGGTCGGCTTATTCTACTCACGAAGTATCTGGGTAATCCTGGGTGTCGTGATTGCCCTGGGCATTTTCGGTTCAGGTATCCTGAGCTACCGCTCCATGTTCCTCCAGGTGAGGGAATCAGGTTATATCGAAGCGGCCAGGGCCTATGGAGCAGGCAGCGGCCGAATCATCTTCCGCTATATGATTCCTAGGATCCTGCCTGTTTTGGTTCCGGGCTTTGTCATCCAGGTACCGACCTACGTGTTCCTGGAGGCCACCCTCTCGGTGCTTGGTCTGGGTGACCCGCTGCTGCCCACCTGGGGTAAACTGCTCAGCGACGCCCAAACCAACGGTGCCCTGATCAACGGACATTTCTACTGGGTTTTGGAGCCGGCGTTCCTGTTGATGCTGGCCGGGCTGGGCTTTGTGATGCTCGGTTTTGCACTGGACCGCATTTTCAACCCACGTCTAAGGGGGTTATAAAGTATGAGCAACAACGTCTTACTCGATGTTCGCAACCTCAAGCTGCACTTCCGCACTCGGAGCGGTCCTGTCCAGGCTGTGGATGGTGTGAGTTTCCAGCTGCGGCAAGGCCACACCCTGGCCGTTGTGGGCGAATCAGGTTGCGGCAAGACGTCCCTCGCCAAGGCCATCCTGCGCCTTTTGCCCCGCAATGTCACTGAGTACAGCGGATCCGTGATCTTCGACGGCGAGGACATTATGAAATATGATGATGAGAAATTCCGCCGGGAGGTGCGCTGGAGCAAAATTGCCCTTGTGCCCCAGGCTTCCATGAACTCCCTCAATCCAGTAATCCGCATTGAGGACCAACTCATGGAACCCCTGCTCATCCACGAAGACATCAGCAAGCAGGAAGCTGCCAAAAGGGTTAGGGATGCCTTCGGCGTGGTGGGACTGCCCCTGGACTTCTTGGGGCGCTACCCCTTTGAACTGAGCGGCGGCATGAGGCAGCGGGCGGCCATTGCCATGGCCCTTGCCTCCAACCCGAAACTGGTTGTGCTCGATGAGCCGTCCTCGGCGTTGGACCTGTTGACCCAAGCCAACCTGATGAACGTACTGAAGCGGATCAAACACGAGTACAAGACAACGTTTATCCTCATCACCCACGACATCGGCACCGCCAGTGAACTGGCTGATGAGATTGCAGTTATGTACGCTGGAGAAATGATTGAGTATGCTTCCGCAGAGTACTTCTACACCGACGCCCATCATCCCTATTCCCGCAAGCTCATGGCCAGTGTACCTACCCTGCGAGAAGATAAGGAATTGGGCTTCATTCCGGGCCAGCCTCCTTCGCTGATCAATCCGCCCACAGGCTGCCGCTTTGCGGAGCGGTGCGAGCAGCGATTTGCAAAGTGCTCCACCCATCCCAGGGTTACCAAACTGGAAAATGGAGCGACTGTACAGTGTTGGCTCTATGATGAGGATGAGACGGGAGAGGTGAAGCATGCCTAGCGTAGCTCTTAAACTAACTCAAGAACAAGCACAAGCGCAAAAGCCGGTCCTGCGAGTTGAAGACCTGCACACCTACTTTGAAGTGCGCCGCATGGGTTTCTTTAAAGTGGGCGATGTGCGGGCCCTGGATGGTGTCTCCTTTGAGCTCTACCCGGGGGAAACCATCTCCATCGTAGGGGAAAGCGGCTGCGGGAAGAGTACTTTGGCCAAGACCATTTTGGGCATCCACCAGCCCACCAAGGGCAAGATCTACTTCGAAGACCAAGACTTGAGCGCCCTGAATAAAGAAGGCTGGAAGCAATACCGCTCCAACATCGGTTATATCATGCAGGACCCCTATGGAGCCCTTCCTCCCTTCATGAGTGTGAAGCAGATCCTGGAAGAGCCCATGAAAATCAACGGCATCAAGGACAAAAAGGAGCACGCCAGGCGTATCCGCCAGGTCTTGGAGGAAGTCAAGCTGGCTCCCATCGAAGACTTTCTGCCCAAGTTCCCCCACATGCTCAGTGGTGGACAACAGCAGCGTCTGGTTATTGCCAGGGCCATGATCCTGGAGCCGAAGATGCTCATTGCCGACGAACCCGTATCCATGCTGGACGCTTCGGTGAGGATTGAGATTCTCCAGCTCCTCCAGGGGCTGCAGAGAAGGCATAATCTGGCCATCATCTACATCACCCACGACCTGTCCACGGTGCGGTACTTCTCGGAGCGCATCTTCACCATGTACGGCGCCAAGATCATCGAGAAGTCTTCCACTAAGGCGCTCTTAAAGGAACCTCTGCACCCCTACACCAAAGCGCTCTTTGAAGCCACTTCTGACCCGGATGCGGAGAACCTGAAGACGTTCAAAGACGTGCCTGTTGGCGAACCGCCGAGCCTGATGAATCCTCCCGCCGGGTGCCGCTTCCATCCGCGCTGCAAGTATATGATCAAGGGACTCTGTGACAAGGAAATCCCGCCGGAGTTCCAAGTGTACGAAGACCATTCCACAGCCTGCTGGCTGTACAAGGACAAGGAAAGGGCCTAACATGAGTACCGAGCGCCAGATGCTCATCGGCGGCATCATGTTGGTGGCGGGTTGGCTGGTCATCTTCCTCATCGTACTGGGAGTGATTCCTTCCCTCCTCTGGCTGAACATGCTCATGTACGCCGTGACCTTCTTTGGCTTTATGCTCGGATTTGTAGGCGCCATGAGCCACATTCGGTCCAACCTGCGCAAAGCCAGGGAGGAACGGGGCGAAGACTTGTACGATGATTATGAGGAATAACAAGTTG
>JAKOTU010000087.1 GCA_029776155.1 Bacillota bacterium
TGGAGAAATCCAAGCCGGCTAAGGCCAAGAGCAGACCTACATTCACGTAAGGCAGCGCGCTCTCGATGGAATAGCCGCCCTCCAGGACAACTATATCCGGCGCCAGGAGCTGCGTGAGCTGGGCGTAACCCTGTGCGGAAAAGCCCATGTTCGTAATGGGATCGGAAAAATGATTGTCCTGACCCGCGGCGTTGATCACCAAATCGGGCTGCCACTCCTCCAAAATGGGCAGCACCACCTCTTCCAGGGCCATAAGCATTCCCGCATCCCCCGTCCCAGGAGGCAGGGGAATGTTCACCGTCTGCCCGTAAGCGGCAGGTCCCCCCCGCTCAGAGATGAAACCGGTTCCCGGATACAGGGTGCGCCCATCCTGGTGGAGGGAGATGTGTAAAACTCCCGGATCGTTGTAGAAGATGTCCTGGGTGCCATCCGCGTGGTGGGCATCCGTATCCACAATGGCGATGCGCACATCGGGGCCTAAGCGGTGACGCAGGTGATCCACCATAATGGCCTCGTTGTTCACCATGCAGAAGCCCCGGGCCCCATGCACAATGCGGTTGGCGTGGTGCCCCGGGGGCCGCAAGAGGGCAAAGGAGCGATCCACCTGGCCGTCCACCACCAGATCGGCCGCCACAATGGTCCCCCCTGCCGCGATGCGGTGCGATTCGGTAACGTTCCGCTCCAGGCTGGGCAGCACCACATGGGTGCGCAGGATCTCCTGGGGGGAAGCCAGCCGCGGTCTGAACTCCCGAATGCCCGGGTGGTCAAAGAGCCCCTCCTCTTGGATCTGATCCCGGGTGTAGAGCAGGCGCTCCTGCCGCTCGGGATGATCCGGGGTTATGCACCAATCGAAGGCGGGGAAGAACACCAGCCCCACCACCGGTTTCTGCTTGGACATGAGCCTACCCCCTTACCCTGCGTACCCGCGGCCGGAGCTGAGCCCGGACCATGTGCCTCTGTCCCACGGTGCGGAAACCGCGGACCATCTGAAAACTCTCTTCTTCCACAATATAGATCCCTTGATCCTGCCCCCAACCCTGGGCCCCGGCCAGCTCCCGGAGCCGTTCTTCCGCCAGGGACCTGGCTTTGGCTAGATCAAAGAAGAGGGGGCGCGGGATGTCCTCCTGGCGGCCCAACTCGGGAATGGTCAACCGGGCTAGTTCCGTATCGGCATGCACCGTAAGACTTAAGGTAGGTGCGGCTGCCGCCGTACCGATGGCATTGGCCCCGGCGCTGAAGGGCAGCACTTCGTAGGGCAGGGCCAGGGATTGGGCCAGCTTGGGGATGAACACCGGCGCCGGCGCCCCCAGCCCCACCACAGCCTGGGGCCTCAGTTCCGGAGGATTCAGCACCTGCCCCACCGTATACAGGGGCATGTTCGCGAGCTCCTGGTACAAGCCCTCCACCGCGGCCTTGAGCTGGCGCACAAAGGCCTGTACAATCCTTTCCGCCAGTTCCCGCCAGGAGAGGCCCAGCTTTGCGCCGACCTCTTCCAGGGCCTCCACAGCCCCCTCGCGCCGGCCCACCGCGGCCAGCTCCAAGGCGCTCACCGCATCGGTGGGAGTGAGCTGCTTGCCCCCCAGGCAGACCGGAGTGCCGGCGCGCCGGGGGCCAACTGTAATCTCGCCCCCAGGCCCCAAGTGGAGTTCGCTGTCGCCCCCCAGGCCCAAGGAGCGGGTGAGCACCGCGGGAACTAAGGTGCGGTAGCCGCCAATTACCGCGCCCTCCCGCTCAAAGAGCACTTCCCCCTCTACTACCGCGGCCAGATCGGTGGTGGTGCCGCCAATATCCACAATGACGTAGTTCCGTTCTGGGCGGGAACTTAACGCCTGTGCCCCCATGGTGCTGGCCGCGGGACCCGAGAGAATGGTTTCCACGGGCCGCTGCCCGGACTCCTCCAGGGTCATGGTACCCCCATCCGCTTTCAGGATCAGGGCCTGTTGGGGAGGGATCCTCAAGTCTGTGAGCACCCGCTGCCACATCTGCACAAACTCCAGCTGCTGCTTAGCCACCCGGGCATTGAGAAAAGCGGTCATCATGCGCCGGGGGAAGTTGGCCCGCCCGGACAGGCGGTGACCAAGGCAGATGGTGCCCCGATACCACTTTTCCAATTCCGCACCCACCTGCTGCTCGTGGCTGGGATTGCGCTGGGAAAACTTGCCCACAACTGCCACCGCTTCCCCTTCGCCAGTGCCGAGGAGGGTGCGCAGCCCGCGGAGTTCTGCAGGCTCCAAGGGCGCCACTTCCCGGCCCCGGTGATCGATGTACCCACTCAGCTCATGGACGGTGAAGGGCAGCCCCAAGCTGGCTAGATTTACCCCCGGCCCGGGGATGGCCACAACTTGGGTGGGCACCCCCTTCCCTTCCACAATGGCATTGGTGGACAGGGTAGTGGACAGCTGCAGCCGCACGGGCCCATCTTGGGGATACTGCCGCCAGACTTCTTCCAGAGCCCTTCTGGTACTGGCAAACAGATCCCCATGATCAGTGGGGACCTTAGCTAGGGCAACTACGCTGGAATCCTTAAGCAGAGCAGCATCGGTGTGAGTGCCGCCCACATCAATCCCGATGATGTACATGGCCGCCCTCCTCTCACTGGGAACCCACCGAGCTTACCGCCTCCAGGCTGGAGACGATCTGATACGTCCCTCCCTCCAGCTGGAGCACAAACTCGCGCTTGATCAGCCCCACGTTTTTGGCGTAATACTCGTAGTGCACACTATCCGCAGCGCGGCTGCGGCTTTTCACCACCACCACGTCGTAGAACGTGCCCAGGGGCACTTCCACAACCTGCTTCACCGCCACAATCTCCCGCTGAAACTGGTCATCACTCCAAGTATTCCCAATTTCCAGGGGACCCTTAAGCAGAATCAGCTTTAGGGAGCGGCCGAGCTCCCGCCCCTGGCGCGCCTCTTTCCCTAAAAGGCTCTGCTCGGCATAGAACTCTTCTTCGGCGTAGATCACCGCAAGCTCCTGGGGACTCCTTTCCACCACCTGAGCCAAGTTGGTGCCGCTGAGGTCCTCCATCTGCAGCAGATCCCCCGAGGCAAAGGTGATCCTGCGGCGGAACGACGCATATTCCATCCCTGAGCCTTGAAAATGAAAGGTGGTGCCCACCAAAGGCGGCAGGTAGGCCCGCAGATCTTCTTGGGGCGCGGGGTCAGGATCTTCTCCGCCTGCTAAACAGAGGCGCAGGAGCACCAGCGCGCTAAGCAGCAGGATCAGGCCGAGGAGACCTGCCCGCCAGTACCTTCTCATCATGATCCCGCCTCACTTCACCCGCACTTTCTTCCACTTACCCGAACGGTAGCGGAGCAGAATCAACCCGGAGCGGAGCAGCTGATCGGCAACCAGGGCAATCCAGGCGCCATCCAACCCCCAGCCCAAGCGGCTCACGGCTAGAATCGCCAGGGACGGCCGGACTAAGAGCACAGTGAGGAAGGTCACCACTGCCGTGGCCCTGGTGTCCCCGGCCCCCCGCAGGGCACCAGCCAGGATAAACTGGGAAGACTGGGCCGGCTGTACCAAGGCCACCATCTTGAGAATACGCCCGCCTTGGGTGATCATCTCCGGTTCGTTGGTGTACAGGCTGACAATCTGCTCTCCGAACAAGAAGAAGGTTATCCCCAAAACGACGGATACAATCAGCCCCAACCGCCGGGTATGGTTGCTGTAGCTTTGGGCCATGTCGGGCCGTTTTTTGCCCAGGCTCTGCCCCACCAAGGAAGTTGCGGACACCGCGAAGGCTTGTCCGGTCATAAAGGAGAGGGCTTGGATGTTCATACCCACTTGGTGGGTGGCGTAAGCCAAGGTCCCCAAGGAGGCCACGGTGCGCACGTAGATGATCGCGCCGGCCCGCATGGCCAGCTGCTCAAACATGGAGGGTATCCCGATGTTGAAAATGTTGTACAGGTGCTGCCACTGGGGTCTAAACCCGTCGCGCAACCTCAAGTGCAGATAATGATCGCCCCGCAGCACCACAATGAGGGCCATGACAAAGGCCGCCACCTGACCGATGGAGGTAGCCAAAGAGGCGCCGGCCACTTCCAGGCGGGGGAAACCCCAGTGCCCGTGGATGAGCAGGTAGTTGAAGAGCACATTCACCACATTGGCCACCACGTTGTAGATCATGGCCACCCGGGTATGTCCCACTCCCCGCAGGGCCGCGGTAATGGTCGCGGTCAGGGCAAAAATGGGCAGGGTCAGCATCTGAATACGCAGATACACGGTGCCGCCGGCCAAGGTTTCCGCTTCCGCAGCCCCCATAAAGGCGATGAGCCGCTCAGCGAGGATATAACCCGCGGCTCCGCAGAGTACCGAAAGGATCAGGTTCACCAACAGGGCTTGCCGCAGGATCTCGTTGGCCTTCTCCGGTTGGCCCGCCCCCCGATAGCGGGCCACCATGGCCGTGGCCCCCACGTTCATGGCCACGAACAGGATCATGGACAAAAAGCGAGGCTGTACGCTCAGCCCCACCGAGGTTATGGCCCAGGGGCCCAGGCCCCCCACCATCATCAGATCCACCATGGACGTTAACTGGGTCAAAGTCAGTTCCACCAGGGAAGGCCAGGCAATGCGCACAATGTCGGAATACAGCATCCTAGAAGTGATGCCCTCGGGGAGCTCTTGGCTCACCCGTTCCACCTGCACATCATCTGTTCCCGCTTCCACCAAGTCCAGGGCCCGGGGGCCCCGTTGGTCTAGCTCCACATCTGCTTTAACACTTTCACTTTTTGCCATTCCATCCAGTTCCTTTACTTGTCATCTTCTGGGAGCCTGTCCCTTCTACTTTTTACTTCCCCACACGCAGCCCATCTCCTGCCTGCAAACTAAAAACCAGCAGCAACCCGAAGGTTAATGCTGGTTTTCACAAGGTCAGCGACCGTGGGCGGTGAAATACACACCGCTGCGGGGACCGATCCAGCTGTGCTGAACTTTCAGCTCCAGCCGTCCGTAGGGCACTCCGTAGATATAGAAGTAGCCGTCCCGGTCGGTGCGGACACTGATGCCCAGCCCCGTCACGGTGACCACGGCGTTGGACAGAGGCTGATAGCGTCCCCCGCGGTAGGGCTTGCTGTCCAAGCGGATGTGTTCCGTCCGCGGATCGTAAGAAAGGTACCCCCAGGTTTCCCCGTCGTAGCGGGGCCTCTGCTCCACCACAATGGGAATATCCGCCCGAAAGAGGATGCGGGCATCGCAGCCGGCCAACAGTGCTGCCGCCAAGACCAGGGCTACCAGCAGTCCTTTTTTCCTCATCGTCCTCCCCCTTTCCCAATTCCCTGCACCGCATAATATACCATTCGTCCCAAGTGGTGCCATTGCGTCCGGAGCTGTCTGTTCGCCTGTTCTTCTAGCAGGGTGCCGGCCCCACCGTGCTCTGGGCATTCACGATGCGCACAGGCAGAATCCGCTGGACCGTCTCCTTCTCCCCAGCAATCAACCCCAAAAGGACCCTAGCCACTTCCCGCCCCAAAAGATACACGGGCTGCTGCACTGTGGTGAGGGGCGGCCAGAGGAAATTCCCCACCTCGATGCCGTCAAAGCCGAGCACAGATACTTCTTGGGGGACGCCAAGGCCCGCCTCATGCAGAGCCTGAATGGCCCCGATGGCCATCAGATCGTTACTGGCCATTATGGCGGTCACCTCTCCCCCTTCAATTTGATCCAAGTGGCGCACCACTGCCTGATACCCGCCCTGGCGGGTGAAATCCCCGGGCCAAACCAGATTCCAATCCAGTTCCAGGCCCAGCGCAGCCAACCCATCTTGGTAACCGAGAAACCTCTTTTCTGTGGAAACAAGACCCTCTTCCCCCAAGATCACCGCGATGCGCCTGTGCCCGAGGGCGCCCAAGGCCTGCACCCCTTGGCAGATCCCCCCTCTATTATCACCATCCACCCAGGAAACATCCGGGTCCACCGTACTGCCCAAAAAGACAAAGGGCACATTAGATTCCTTAAGCAGAGCAATGCGCTCATCTTCCAGACGGGGTTCAGTAAGGATGATCCCATCTACCCGGCGATGGGCCACCAGCTCTTCGATGGTCTCGGTGAGGCCCTGCTGGCGCGCTTGGGGAATGAGCAGGCTGAATCCCTGCTCAAACAGGGTCTCGCTCACCCCCTGCAGATACTCCAGGAAAAAGGGATCGGCAATGGTCCGGGGCGCGGAGGGAAAGAGCAGCCCGATGGTCTTGGTGCGCCGCCGGGCCAGGTTGCTGGCCACCGCATGGGGACGGTAATTAAAGCGCTCAGCCATTTCCAAAATGAGCTCCCTAGTTTCCGGCTTGACCCGCGGGTCCCCAGCTAAAGCCCTGGAGACAGTGGCTTTAGAATAGCCGCACTCCTTGGCCAGCTCGGCCATGGTAATGGAACCCTTGAACTTGCTGTTCTTCCCAGGTCTGTTTGGGTACGCCATGTGCAGTTCCTCCTACCAGTGGTCCTGAAAAGAGTATTCTTGAAAGGGGGCCCAGTTCCTGTTCAGCAGGAGATTTGACTGCGATGTGGAACCTTAAGGTCCAAGGAGGTTGATAGCATGGCATATACTCTGCCTTTAGGGAGCAAAGCTCCCGATTTCAAGCTGCTGGGCACCGATGGGAAATATTACAGCCTGGCCGACTTTACCAGCGATTATCTGGTGATCTTCTTCACCTGCAACCACTGCCCCTATGTCAAGAACTCCAATGAGGTGACCCGCAAGACCGTGGAAAAATACCAGAAACACGGCGTCACTTTCGTTGGAATCAACTCCAACAGCGCCAATACCTACGAAGAGGATTCCTACGAGAACATGGTCAAGGTGATGGAAGAAAACCGCTTCCCCTGGTATTACCTGCACGATGCCACCCAAGAGGTAGCCAAGGCCTACGGCGCTCTGCGCACGCCCCACTTCTACGTCTTCGATCAGGAGCGCAAGTTGGTGTACACCGGCCGGGCCGTGGATAACCCCAGGCAGCCGGAGAAGATTACCGTAAATGATCTGGAAAACGCCTTGGACGAACTCATCGCGGGCAAGCCCATCACCACTCCCCTGACCAACCCCATCGGGTGCAACATCAAGTGGGACGGCAAAGATCCCAAGTGGATGCCCCCGGAGGCCTGCGACCTGGTATAGCTGAAAAACGGACTGTGCGCCCTGGGGCTCACAGTCCGTTTTCGCGCCCCACGCGAAGCGGACAAACTAGACCATGTGTGCGTAGAGAAAATCTAAGATCGCTTTGGCGCTGGGCGGGCAGCCGGGGACGTAGGCATCAAAACCCCGGGTGCAGCTGCCGATCCCCAAGCCCTGCCCCTGCTGGCCTTTGTAGCCCTGCCCGATGGAAAGGGGCTGGGGTACCCGAGCCAAAAGTCCCCGCTCATCCAGGCGGGCTAGGGCATGGATCAGGCTGCCAAAACAGGCAGAACAGGCCTGGTTCTCCTCAACTAAGCGGGCCAGCCGCGCCACAGCCCGGGTGGGCGCGAGGCGCTCCGTGCTGCGGGCTTCCCGCACCACCACTACCTCGGCAGGGTCAGAGTACAGCCGGCCCACACCGAGCTCTGCGGCCAAGGGCAGATAGCCGATTTCCTCTGGCCCATAGCCCAGCAAGTGGGCCACGTAGGAATCGATCAGAACTGGGTCAGTGCCCACCAAAATGCGGTCCATCTGCACCGGGTTGCCCCCCTCTTCAAAGTCCAAATCACCCATGAGCCCATCTACGATCACCAGATCGGTCTTGATGGCCTTGTTGAGGTAAGCAATGGGTTTGTGCAGTCCCAAGCTGTGGAAGCGGCGCTTTTCCTGGTTGGGAATACAACCCTTCAGGTTCTTTAAGGCGCAGGTAATCCTGGTCTGGCAGTGGCCTTTGAGCACCGGAAGGTTGATCAGGTAGTCTACCCGGTTCAGTTCATTGCACACCTTCAACTCCAGATCCCCTACCCGGCGCACATGAAACCCGTCTTTTTGCAGATCCACCAGTTCTACCTGGTACCTCTGGGCCAGGTCCGTATACCCACATACTTGAAAAGCCCGCTGGGTGCTGTCGCCAATCCAGGAGCCTTCCAGGATCACAATGTCTGTGTGTCCGTGGTCCTGTAAGTACTGGATGATCCCTTCCACCAGTTCAGGAGAGGTGGTGGCCCCTTCTGTAGAGGGCTTGGCCACAACCAAGTTGGGTTTGAGCCCGATGCGGGATCCTGGGGGAATGACCGCGGCAGTGTTTAAGTGCTCCAAAAGCTCCTTCACCATCTCGGCGGGTTTCTGCCCGTAACTGACGAAAATGCGGTTTTCCATAGTGTTCGCTCCCTCCCCGTTTGGCCTTTATTCCACCCGCCCACTGGAAAACCCTCCCCTGGTGTGGAGCAGGACTCTGCCAGTTGGCATGGAAAAATGATCAAGAACAGCGAACAGGGGGGATGGATTTGCCAGAGCATTTCCTACAAGTGGATGATGGCAGTGCGATCTTCGTCCGTACCTGGGATGGGGTGGAAAAGCCCCGGGCCATAGTGCAGATTGCCCACGGGATGGCGGAGCACAGCGGCCGCTACGCACCCTTCGCCCAGTTCCTCAACGGGCAGGGTTACGTGGTGGTGGCCAGCGACCACCGGGGCCATGGAAAAACAGGTGAAAAGGCCGGGGTCATGGGTTACTTCGCCCCGCAAAACGGCTTTGACAGGGTGGTGGACGATCTCCGCTTCATCTCCACCACCATCCAAGCGCAGTATCCTGGGCTGCCCCTCTTTCTATTCGGGCACAGCATGGGGTCTTTTCTCATCCGGCGCTACCTGCAAAAGTACGGAGCCCAGGCGGCTGGCGCCATCCTGATGGGTTCCGCGGGTGACCCAGGAGCCGCGGCAAAGCTCGGGAAGCTCGTGGCCCGCTGGCAGATGCGCCGCGACCCCACCAAACCAAGCCCTCTACTGGATACCCTCTCCTTTGGCGCCTTCAATCGGGGCATCAAAAACCCCCGCACCAAGTTTGATTGGCTCAGCCGCGATGCCGCGGAAGTGCAGAAATACATGGACGATCCCTTCTGCGGCATGGTGTGCAGCTGTGGGTTTTTCTTCGACCTGCTCACCGGACTTGAGCTGATCCACGATCCCCAGGAAATAGAGGGGATTCCCAAAAACATTCCCCTGCTCGTCCTCAGCGGCGCAGCGGACCCTGTGGGCAAATACGGGCAGGGTGTCCGGCAGTTTGTGGGCCAGCTCAAGAACCACAACATCACCAACATCGAACTAAAACTCTATCCCGAAGCCAGGCATGAGCTGTTGCATGAGTTGAACCGAACTGAGGTAATGGAGGATATTGCAGGATGGCTTAAAGCCCAGCTAACCAGGCCCTAGCAGGGAAGAGGTGCACCCTTTGGTCCAAGGTCGTTCTAGAATAAAATGGCTGATTTTGCTCTTAGCTGTCCTACTCCTGGCAGGCTGCGTGTGGGGAATGCCCGGACGCGAGTTTGGCGTATCGGGCAGGGTAGTTGATCAGCAGGGCAACCCTCTAGAAGATGTGGAAGTTTTGGCCCAAGGCAGAAGCAGCAGGCACACCAGGACCAACAGCGCAGGCTACTATGAGCTTTCGGGCCTGCGGGGCCCCCACGATATCCGTCCCGTTAAGCTCGGCTGGAGCTTTACACCGCCGGTGTATGAGCGGGTACGTGCGGACCGGGATGATCTTGACTTTGTAGGGGAGCAGCTGCCCACGGCTGTCCTCACGGGCACAATTAGGGTGGAGCACAGTTTTCCCCGATCCGTGGTGGACGCCGCCCAGAGCCTGATTCCGTCGCGCCCGCGGCCAGCTGCCGCGGCGAGCTGGCCCGGGGAGGAAGATGGGGATTCAGACGAGCTGATCATCGCCTTTGAGGAAGGGGTCAGTGAGGACGAGCAGCTCCAGCTGCTGCGGGACTGGGGTTACCTAATCCTGGACCGCTTGACCCTCCTCAACGCCTACTTGGTTGAGCCGATGGCCCCCGCAGAGCAGGGGCTGCTCCAAGCCCTGTCCTTTCCTGGGCTGAAATATGCCGCGCCCAATCGCCCCGTAAGCCCCCTTTGGACCGTGCAGCCCAATGATCCCTACTACCCCGGGCAATGGCATTATCCCCTGATCCGCCTGCCCCAAGCCTGGTCCGTGACCACAGGCGATCGCAGAATTCGCATCGCCGTGGTGGACTCGGGAGTTCAACCCGATCACCCCGATTTGGCGGGGCGCCTGGACCACGAGTATGGGTTTAACTTCGTTCAGAACAACCGGGACTTTTCCGACGACTCGGGCCACGGAACCCATGTGGCGGGTACCATCGGCGCGCTGACCGACAACGGGCTGGGGGTAGCCGGAGTGATGTGGGAGGTTGAACTGCTGCCCATCAAGGTTCTGGATGGCATGGCCGGCGGTGATTGGGAGCTCTCCCAAGGCCTGCTCTACGCAGCGGGACTGCTCAAGCAGGATGACAAACCCTTCAATCCCTACCCGGCCCAGGTGATCAACCTTTCCCTGGGGGGTAGAAGGGAGCTTCCGAATACCCGTGAAGCCATCAACCGCATCCTAGCCGAGACCGACTGCATCTTGGTGGCCGCGGCGGGCAACGACCGGGGGCCCATGCGCTACCCGGCCTTATACTCTGGGGTGATTGCGGTGGGGGCAGTGGACTACAATTACCCCCACAAACCCCGCAGGGCCCCCTATTCCAGCTACGGGCCAGAGCTGTTCGTGATGGCGCCGGGGGGAGACCTTACGGTAGATTCGGACTTCAGCGGCAGTACGGATGGGGTGCTGAGCACCTTCATTGCAAACGGGGGTTACACCTACATGGAGGGCACCTCCATGGCCACTCCCCATGTCTCAGGTGTGATTGGGCTCATGCTCGCCGCGGGCATCCCGCCCCAGCGTATTCCCCAGGTGCTCCAAGAAACAGCCATGCCCTTGGGGGAGCAGGAGTTCAGTCCTGAGTACGGATACGGCCTGATCAACGCCTACTGGGCCGTGAACGAAGTTACCACCATGCGCCTGGTTGTGGGCACCCGCAGGGGCAGCAAGGTGGACGTCGTAGCGGAGGCCTCCCTACCGGCCAAGGGCGGCTATTTCCAGGTCACCGATATCCCCCCAGGCGAGTACCAGGTGATGGCCTGGGTGGATGTCCGGCCGGGCCCAGATGAACTGGAACCAGGGGACTACTTTAACGAATCGGCCCCCATCACCCTCGAAGCAGGGCGCCACTATACAGTCAGCGGAACCATCTTTGAGCTGGATCGAACCCTCGCTCCACCGGGGGAAAGCCTGGTAGTGGTGGCAAGCGAGGCAGGTACTCCCTAAAGCTAGAGGCCGCACCATAGAAAACCCTGCGCACCATCTAATGCGCAGGGTCTTCTTTATTCCCCAACCGCCCCGCGGAGACGGGCCGGCACACAAATCATTACCAATCTCCTAACTAATTTACCCTGGAAGGCCGACCCAGGCTGGCCTACAATAAACACAGAGCTTTAGTTGGCGAGGTGTTCTATGCAACGTGCGCTGAAAAAGTATCTGTTCCTTTCCCTAGGCACCCTCACCTTAGGCTTGGGGGTGGTAGGCATCTTCATCCCTGTGCTCCCCACAACGCCCCTGCTGCTGGTTACCGCCTTGTGCTATCTGCGCAGTTCCACCGCCCTTTATAACTGGCTGATCAACCACAAGCTGTTGGGGCGTTACCTGCGCGCTTACCTGGAGCAGCGCATCGTTCCCCGCAGGGTCAAAATGGCAGCCCTAGGGACGCTCTGGCCCTCCCTGCTGCTGTCCATGTTCTTGATACCCCTCTTCCCGGTACGCCTTTTGGTGGCCCTGATCGGCCTGGCGGTAAGCGCCTATATCCTCAGGCTCCGGGAAGAAGCTGCGGCCTAAGCCTTAGGCCAGCAGCTTCAATTTTGCGCGCAGATCCGCCAGATCGATTAGTTTCTTGCGGCCCACCACTTCCGTAAGGGGCACAGCCGAGGGCTTGCCGTTTTGCAGGCCCGCTAGGCGGCCGGTCTGGCCAGAGAGGGCCAAATCCACGGCATGGTTGGCGTAAAAGGCGGCCAGCTCCACATCCTGGGGCAGGGGAGTTCCACCCCTGAGTAGATAACCCATGACCTGCACCCGCGGGCTGCGGCCCGTGGCTTTTTTGTACAGATCGCCCACAATGTGGCTCACGCCTTCGTAGGCTAGATTGCCGAAGGCATCCCGCTCCAGTTCGCGCTCTACACCTTCCAGCTTGATCCCTTCGGCAACAATGGCCAGCGCTGCTCTGCCGTTAATGCGCCGGTACTCCTGCATCCTGGCGATCAGTTCATCCAAAGTCATCTCGCCCTCCGGGCACATGCAGGCACAAGCCGGTGTGTTCAGCGCCACTCCCAGGGCCAGCCAGCCGGCGTCACGGCCCATGATCTCCACGATCATATCCCGATCATGGGCCACATTGCTGTTCACCATGCTGTTCACGGCCCGTACTCCTTGGTAGATGGCAGTGTAGTAACCCAAGGTGCGATCGGTGCCCAGCACATCATCATCGATGGTCTGGGCTACGCCCACCACGGTAAAGCCCAGTTCAGAAAGGTGATTGGCCACACCCAGGGTGTCGTCGCCGCCCATGGCAATGAGTACATCTACCCCCCGGTCCTCCAGGCTGCGCAGAACCTGATCCATCTGTCCATCCTTGATGGGGTTCTTGCGCTCAGTACCCAGGATGGTGCCAGGCGTAAAGCGGTACTGGGCCAATTCCTGCCGGGTCAGCTCCAACGCATCATTGTTCACCAAACCCAGCCAGCTGCGGCGGAAGCCGATTAAGCTGTGGCCTTCCCGCTCCAGGCGCTGGGCCAGAAAGTACAGGAAATCATTGATGCCAGAAGAGTCGCCGCCACCAGTTAAAACTGCAAACCTCAAGTACATTCCTCCTTTGCGTGCTTCTACAACCCGTTACACAAGTTTCTAGTTGTGGGGAAAGTTTTCCTTCTGAACTGACCACTTTCTTGCTCCCTTGGTTTACATACCCAGTACCTTCACCAAAAACCCGTAGATATCACTCTGCTCTTCCACGATTTTCGCCGTAGGCTTCCCGTGGCCATGCCCCGCTTTAGTATCCACCCGCAGCAGGATGGGGGCACTGCCCTTTTGGGCCTCTTGGAGGGCAGCAGCGAGTTTGTAGGCATGGGCGGGCACCACCCGATCATCGCCATCGGCGGTGACGATGATGGTGGGCGGGTACTGCGCCGGCTTGACATTATGCAGCGGCGAGTACTTGTACAGAAACCGGAAGTGCTCTGGGTTAGCCTCCGCATTCCCGTATTCTGGTATCCAATAGCGGCCCACGGTGAACTTGTGGAAACGGAGCATGTCCGTGACCGGCACCGCGCACACTACCGCCCCAAACAGCTCGGGCCGCTGTACCAGCACCGCGGAAACGAGCAGCCCCCCGTTGCTGCGCCCTTCGATTACCAACCGTTCGCGGCTGGTGTAGCCCTGCTCCACCAACCACTCCGCGGCCGCCATGAAATCATCGAATACATTCTGCTTCTTCTCCAACATGCCGGTCCGGTGCCACTCTTCCCCGTACTCGCTTCCGCCCCGCAGGTTGGCCACGGCATAGACTCCTCCCTGTTCCAACCACCACAGGCGGGAGGGGGAGAAAAACGGGGTGATGGCGATGTTGAAACCTCCATAGCCGTACAAGAGCGCGGGATTGGTACCATCTAGTTGGAGATCCCGCTTGTGCACCAAGAACATGGACACCTTGGTGCCGTCCTTGGAGGTGTAAAACACCTGGCTGGTTTGGTACTCCTCTGGGTCAAAACGATAGGACGCTGCGCTGAACAGCTGCAGTTTGTGCCCCTTGAGATCGTAATGGTAGATGGTAGTGGGATGCAGGAAGGATGTGAAGCTGAACAAGAACTCCTCCCCATCCTGCCTGGCCCAGAGCCCTTCCACCGAACCGAGGGCGGGCAGTTCCACCTCCCGTACCAATGTTCCCCTGCCATCGTAGATGCAGAGCTTAGAATGGGCGTTGTGGAGGAAGGCCACCACAAAGCAGCCGTGCACATAGCGCGCCTGGTCAACCACCCCATCCTGTTCGGGCAGGATTTCCACCCAATGCTCCTTGCCCGGCTGAGTAAGGTCCACGGCTATGATTCTGCCCCGGGGAGCCTGCCAGTTCGTGGCGAAATAAAAGGTGGTGCCGCTGTTGCCCAAGAAATGATAGGCCGCTTCCCCTGGCTCAAACAGGCGCACAAACTCCGGCCCTTCCCCCAGACGGCGGTAGAACAGGCCATTGCGGTCATCGGTGCCGTGGGACACATGCAGCACCAAGTACTCCCCATCCCAGGTTACACTGGGGTGGAAACTCAGCTCTTTCTCTTCCGGGAGCTCAAAGACCAGGACATCATCTTCCTGGGGGGTACCCAGCGAATGCCAGTAGATTTGATTGTAGTTGTTTTCATCTTCAGGGGGCACTGTCCCGGGCTGGGGATAGCGGTTGTAGTAAAAACCCAGGTCCTTGTACCAGGCCATGTTGGTAAACCGGCACCATTTGAGCACTTCCGGCAGATCCTGGTTTCTTTCCAGATCGCGAATGCGGATCTCCTGGCGGTCGCTGCCGTGTACCGAGATGGTGTAAGCCAGAAAGCGGCCTTGCTCATCGGCGCTGAAGTTGCTGATGGCCACAGTCCCATCACCACTCCAGCGGTTGGGATCCAGCACCACTTCCCGCTGGCCTGTTAAACCCTCCTGGCGGCAGAGGATGGGCTGATTCTGCAGGCCGCTGTTGTATTGGTAAAAAAACCAGGGTCCCGCTTGGCGTGGCAGAAAAGTGCGGGGATAGTCCCACAGCTCCTGCAGGCGCGCTTTGATCGCCTGCCGGACATCAGTAGTGCTCAAAAACTGCGCGGTGAGCTCATTTTGCCGACTCACCCACTCCTGCACCTCGGGTTCTTGGCTGTTTTCCAGCCAGCGATAGGGGTCAGCCACAAGCGTCCCGTGGAAATCATCAATTACATCTACCTTGCGGGTGTGCATGCTTACGCTCCTTCTATGTAGTAATTTTCTTTAGGAAGTTCGCCAGGCAGCCCCTGTTCCCCTTGTGCTGCGTGTCCCTGTGCGCGCTCACATGGCCCTTTGGAAGAGCTCATAACGCAGGGCGAGTAAATCCCTATCGGGGAGTTCAGTTCTTTTTCTCGGCAGAACCAGCCGCTGGCCGTGCATCGCTTGAATTCCGTGGCGGAGCATGGGCCCATCTTCCTCCTCCAAGAGCTCCTTTCTGATCACAATCCTGTAGTCGGGAGTCACTCCGATGAAATGACGGTCAAAGGCCGCATGGTGAATCTTGCACAAAGCTAGACCGTTATTCACGGTAGGTTCTCCGAGAGGATCACTATCGGGGATGATGTGCGCCGCATCCAGCAGTTCAGCTCGGCGCAGCCTACAAAAGGCGCACTGACTTTGGTAAGCGGCCAAAACCCGCAGGCGAAAGGAGCGCTGGTGCAAACGGGTACGAAAAGTGGTCGTGATATACCTCCGACGATACTCCCCTTCGGCTCCGGTAGCTTGATCAGGGTAGATATACCGCTTATCATCCAGTGCCACAATAAAGGCCTGCTGCGCGGGATCTTCGCCAACAATGTAGACCGGCCACGCCGCCAAGTATTTGCCGGGCATGAGTCCGTGGAAGTAAACTAGGGGTACCCGCCGGTGCATGGCCTCGCGCAACCCTGCATTTTCATGGTGGCTGGGATCTGTACCCCGGTACCGATAGTAAAGGAGTCCATCCGCCGTAAACCCGTCGTTGTATGGGGAACTATGGGAAGTACGTATTGAAATGGGCACAGATTGGAACACCTTCGGTTTCCAGATCCCCTGCTGGCCAACTAAGCTGATTATCCTCCCGCCAAAGCGAAATCCTTGCTGCAGAACGTGCCAGGATAGGACATCGTCTACCCGGGTCTGCTCATCCAGCCACTGGAAAACGGCCACCCTAATCTGCTCCTCGCTGGCCAACCCCATCCCTCCTCGCTAATGGTACTAATTACCGTATTCTCGCCCCGCTTGGGACTTCCTGCCGGAGCTAGTTCGGCGGACGGGTGCTCCCATCTTGGGCACAAAAAAGAGAGGGTTTTCGGCCCTCTCATAGTGCTGTGTGTTGTGCTTTAGTTAATGGGGATCTGCCGGCGTCCGGGTCCTTGCGCAGCCCTGGGCACCCTAATGTCCAGTACCCCGTTTTCATAGCTGGCTGTTACCTCTTCCGGATTTACATCGCCCACATAGAAGCTGCGCTGGCTGGACACCTGCCTTCTTTCACGGCACAGGTAGTTCTCATTGGTTTCCGATCTGATCTCATCGGCACGCACGGCAATGGTGAGATAGCCGTTATCCAAGGAGAGGTGGATATTATCCTTGGCTACGCCCGGCAGATCGGCTTGGATATGATAGCCGTCTCCCGTCTCCTTCACATCCACATTGAAAGAACCAAAGCCGCTAAAGACATTAAAGTCGTCCCAGAACGACTGGGGCCAGTTAAAGAACTCCTGCCAGCTCTGGGGCCAGAAATCACCACGGCTGCGTCTGCGCAGCGGCATCATGCGGTACATGCTAACTACCTCCTACCATTTGATCTTAACTTCACCTTGCAGCCTTATTTTCCCACTAACATCAGGGAAGGTCAAGGTCAAGGAAGGTCAAATACCTCTCCCCAGAGGTAGTATTTCCCCGTTTTTGAAAAATAACTGTCCTTTGCTCCCGTTTGCGCATCAGAACGCCTAAGGAACTACTGTAAAGCCCCGCTGCCGCAGCACAGCCTTAATCTCCTCCAAGTCCCTGCCCTTCACAGCCGCCCCCTTGGGCAGGGTCATGATTCTACCCGCCGTTTTCAGCATGGCCGGATTGGTAATGCTGGCAAAACCCAGTTCGGCCATGATCTCCACTAACTCCGGGTGCTCTTCAACCAGTTCATAGACTGTTTTGTTCAAATCGAGGATCTTTGTCATGGGCAGTCCCCCCTCTTGTTGTCCTACTCCTAGGGTACAACAAGGGCGGCTGGAAGGCCACGTTAATTGCTTATTTCTTCAGTAAGAAAATGATGAAATTGGGTACCCGCGCTTCGTCCGCCAGCCCAGGGTACTGGGCCGCCTGCTCCGGTGTGACTGTGGGTTCCAAGAGATCCTCCAGGATGAAGCCCGCGCTGAAAAATCCCCGCAGGTAAGTGCCCAGCGTGCGGTGGAAGTTGGTGATGGGCACGTTTTTCATGGTGAACTGCCGCGGTCCTTCGGCAAAGTAATTATCCAGGATATAGTACTCTTTGCTGCCATCGGGCCTGCGCACCCAGGGCCCAGCGGCGGAACGCATGGGATGGATGTTGGCCACCACGAAGCGTCCGCCAGGTTTCAACACCCGGTACACCCCCCGCACGTTGGCAGCAAAATCGGGCAGGTCGCACTGATTGAGGTAGGAAACGGCCAAATCGAAGCTCTCCCCAGGCAGGAAACTCAGATCCTGCACGTCCCCTAAAACGTAATTCTCCCGGGGCGACCTCAGTTCCCGGGCAGCCTCGATCATGGGCGGACAGTTGTCCACGCCTAGAACGCGGCCCGCTCCCCGCTCCGCCAGCATCCGGCCGAAACGCCCCTCGCCGCAGCCGCAGTCGAGGATGTGTAGACCCGTAACATCTCCGCAGACGGCAAGCATGTAGGCATCAAGCAGCTCCCTGGGGGACAGATCGCCTCCAGCCCGGGCCTCGGCAATCCAGTGGGGAGCCAACTCCAGCCATTCTCGCTGCAGATGTTCATAATCCTTGACCATTGATCCTTACCTCCAGAGGGCTAAGTATAGTGTACCTAGAATTCTAGCAGAGCTGGTGCGGCTCAAGTTCGCCCAGCCGCTTCTTTACAGAAATGTAACAAGTCTCCTTGAACTAAAGGGCTGGATACTACGACTAGAGGGGTGAAGGGGCTGAGAACAGTGGACTTTGCTGCGTTGTACCGCGATTACGCTGACACCGTCTACAGCTATTTAGCCTTTAAACTAAAAGATCAGAGGCTAGTGGAAGACCTGATGCAGGAGACCTTCCTGGCCGTCCACGAAAAACTGCAGCAGCAGGTGGAAATCAGCTCGCCCAGGGCCTGGCTGCTCTCCATTGCCCACAACAAAATGGTGGACTTTCTGCGCCGGAGCCAAACCCACCAGCCCCTTCACGCCGCAAGCCTGGCTGCAGATGGAGAACCCGCCCCTTCCACCCTGCTGGTGCGGGAGGCCCTGCTCCAGCTGGAGGAACCGGAGCGCAGCATAGTCTACGGATTGTATGTGGAAGGGCTTACCTACCGGGAGCTCGCGGCGATGCTGGGGCTTCCTGAAGGGACGGTAAAGAGCAAGGCCCACTATGCCCGAAAACGCCTCTATCATTGGCTGCAGGAGGGATCCCCGAAATGAATGATCACACGAGGTACGCCGACCTGGCCTGGGGTCTGCTGTACGGCACCTTGGATCAAGAAGAAAAAAGGCGCGCCCTGCAGCTGGCGGCGGCGGAACCGGAGTTTGTGGACGTACTGAGGCGGGAAGCTGCGCTGAAAAACGCTCTCGAAGAGCTGAAAACAGCCATGCCCCCGGAAGCGAAGGTACGGGTTTTGGCCTCAATCCAAGGAACTCGAAGGCGGGCGGTGTTCCAGGCGGTGGCACGCAAGGTGTTGGAGCGGACCCTGCCTCAAGCGGCGGGACCTGTATGGGAGATCTTTGAAAGGAGTGTCTTGTGCAGTGAGCAACTCTGATATCCCGGTCAAAGAAATTGGTGAAATGCTGGATCTGGTTTCCGAAAAACTTCCCCGGCTGATCCGGGAGCTTTACCAAACCCTCTACTCCGAAGAAGGGGCCGAGAACATGAGCAAGGCCGTGGGCACCTTTTACAAAAACCTCATTGCCGCGGGCATGGACAAGGAAGATGCCCTCTATCTCACCCAGGAATACCTGGACACCCTCAAGTCCCTGACCAAGCAATACGGCAGCTCCCAGTGATGCGCCATGCTGGGAGGAGCACTAGGGGTAATCGTTGGTCTAGGTAAGACGCTGGGCAGGGCCGTTTCCGTAGGGCCTTCCCTCCTGCTGCAGCGGAGAAAGGCTGCGGCCATCTTCGCCCAGAGACTTTTGGCCCAAGGCCTGGATCCTGAAGCTGTGGCCCAGCTGACCACGGCCTACAAGGGGCTGGGCAGTATGCAGGACTGGCTTTCCCCAACAGAAGAGTAGCCCGAAGCAGGTTCCGCGGCAGAGCTGCGGAACCTGCTTGTTTCTTCTCCCCTCCAGCTTGCCGAGCAGCGACTACCCGGTTGCGCCCCAGCTCCTTCGCTTGGTAGAGAGCGCGGTCTGCTCTGCTGTAATAAGCGCGCCCATCTTCACTGCCTGTGAGGTCCGCTACGCCAATGCTGAGGGTAATCCGCACCTCGCGGCCGCCCAAGGTGAAGCGGTGCTCTTCAACCAACTGCCGCAGCCGCTCCGCCAGGAGTGTTCCCTCCCGCAGGTTCGCTCCTGGCACAAGGATCACAAACTCCTCGCCCCCCAGCCGCACCAAGATGCTGTCCCCCCGGGTATAACGCTGCAGCAGGCAAGCCAGCTCCCGCAAAAGGTTATCTCCCGCCAAATGGCCGTAGGTATCGTTCACCTGCTTAAACCGATCGATATCGCACATGAGCAGTACCACGGGAATATCCCGGCCCCTAACCCGGTTAAGTTCCTCTTTGATGCGCTCGTCCAAATACCGGCGGTTAGGCAGGCCGGTGAGGGGATCCTGATAGGCCCAGTTGCGCAGCTGCTCCTGCTGGCCGGCGATAATGCGCTGCTGGAGCACTTCCCGCCGGAAATGCAGCCAGCTCAAAAGGGAAAGCGCGTAGCCCAAACCGGTCACAACCAGCGCGTTCACTTGGTTGGACTGCACTTGGATCAAATTGAGGTAGGAGCCTCCCACCGCGCCCAGGGCCAAGTTGAACGCCACATAGGCCGCGGCAAACAGGAAGAGGGACCAGCAGGGATGGAGGTAGTAAAAGGTCCCCACAATAGTTACGCAGAGCAAGAACGGGGTGATGCTGGCCATCACCAACTGGTCAACGAGGGAAATGGCCGAACCTGCCGCCAGCACATAGGCGGCCACAAAATACACGAACAGGGCCTGCACCCTGGTGCTCGTGTTGGACCCTTTCAGCTTCTTTGAGATCAGCCAGATCAGCATGGTGAGCACACTGACGCCCAGGTTGGCTGTGATAATCAGGTTTCTCCACAACAGCTCCCGGCCAGTTGTGGGCGCACTGCGCAGCCAAAAAGTGAAAGCGGCCAAGAAGTTCGCCAGCACCAAAACGGGGGCAGTCCAAAACACCCGCTGCACACTGGCAGCAACTGCCTGCCGCTGGAGCTCACCATCGACACCAAGTTCCCTGACGGCTTCCCACAGAAGCCGCCCTTTGTCCTGCAGCCACCGCATTCCATTCACCCACTCTAAATAAGGTAAGGAAGTTAGTAATACACCGCAGGGCTGCAAATTCCTGCCAAGCGCGCTAAGAAAAACAGGTCCCCCGCCCTGGGACCTGTTCTCTTTAACCCTTGACCGCGGCAGCCTGTTCCTGCAGCTCAAACTCCTGCACCATCTCCTTGAGGCGCTCAGACATGTGGGTAAGCTCTTGGACAGCGGAGGCGATGGTCTGCATGGAGGCAGACTGCTCTTCCGTGGCCGCCGCCAGCCCCTGGCTGTCTCCGCTGATCTGTTCTATCCCCTGGGAGACTTCCCGGATGGTAACCGTGATCTGTGAGATCTGGCGCAGGATAGAGCTGAGCAGCTCGCCGCTTCTGGCCACAGCCGCGGCGCTCTCCTGGGCGCCGGCCGCGCTGCGCTGGATCCCCTGCACCGTCTGTTCCGTTTCGCTTTGGATGGAATGGACCATTTCGGTAATCTGCTTACTGGAGGCGGCGGCCTGTTCTGCCAGGGCCCGCACTTCCTCAGCCACCACCGCAAAACCACGGCCGTGTTCACCGGCCCGGGCCGCCTCAATAGCAGCATTCAGGGCCAGGAGGTTAGTCTGATCGGCGATAGCCGTGATCACACCCACCATCTTCCCGATTTCCCGGGAGCGCTCCCCGAAACCGGTCACCGCCTGGGCCAGCTTAGCCATGTCCTCCTTGACCTGCTCGGCCAAGGTCACGGCCCTGGCCACCACTGTCTGGCCTTCGGTGGCGGAGGTCTGGATGCCTTCGGCCGCTTCCACCATCCCGCCCACGTTTTGGCCCATGGTCTCCACGGTGGAGGCAACCTGATTGGCCATGGCGGCAACCTCCTCAATGGATGCACTAGCCTCTTCTGTGGACGCGGACAGGTCGTGACTGGCCCGGGCCGTGGATCTGGCCGCCTCCAGCACTTGGCCAAGCACGCTGCGGAGGGCATCCTGCATGGCTTGGATTCCCCTGGCGATGAGACCGAGTTCATCCTTCCTGCCAGCCAAGGCCTTAGGCACATCTTGATGCAGCACCCTGCTGCCAATCAACTTGATGTGGGCGCCGATCCCGTCGATGGCCCTAGCCAGGTGCGACTCGGTGAGGACTAAAAGGGCAGCCAAGATAAGATAAGTTGCCCCACTGATCAGTAAGGTGAGGGTGATGCTGGTGCGCATGGTGCGCCCCACGATTTCCAGATTCACACCCACATTTACCGCCCCCGCATACTCCTCACCGGCATAGACTGGGAGCATAATATCCCAGACCCGTTCGCCGGTGAGGGGATGCCCGGTGAGGGCCAGGTAATTGGAGCGCTTTTCCAAGGCGCTCCGTTTGGCAGCATCCCCCAGGAGCTGATCCCCCTTAAGCGGCGGGCTGGCCGCCTGCAGCTCGCCCTGGGCACCAAACACAGCCGCATAGCTTAAGGTGGCGCCGCTGGTCACATCCACTACGAGCTTTTGGGCACTGAACTCTTCCCTCAGCACCGCAAGCTCCGCTTGGGCCGCCGCGGACTCCCCAAGCTCCTCCAGGGCCGCGAGGGACAGGGCCTGTTCGGCCATGCGCTTGCGGATCTGCTGGGCTACCGCCAAGCCCCCGAGTCGCTTTTGCTCCAGGGTCCTGGTGTAGGTCAGGTAGTTGCTGATCACGCTGAGGAGCAGGACGGCCAAAAAGACCAAAATCAAGGGGAACACAACTACTTTCATACGAATGGAATGGAACTTGTTCACGCTAGGTGACCCTCCCCACGAGTTTGCCCGAGCAGCTTACCTGTTCCCTGCCCCATTCAACCTGACAGCTGTTGAAACCGCCAGGAGTCGCGGCACATCTCCTCAATCCCCCTGGTGGCCCTCCAGCCCAACTCCCGCTGGGCTTTGCCCACATCGGCCCAGCAGGCCGCCACATCCCCGGGGCGGCGCCCCACAATCCGGTAGGGTATCTGCACCTTGTTCACCTGCTCAAAGGTGGTGATCAGCTCCAGCACCGAGGTGCCGCGCCCGGTGCCTAGATTAAAAATGTGCACTCCGGGCCCCATCTTCTCCAAGGCCGCGAGGTGCCCAGATGCCAGATCCATAACATGAATGTAGTCCCTGATCCCTGTGCCATCTGGGGTGGGATAATCGGCACCGAACACCCTAAGCTCTGGGAGAATGCCCTGGGCCACTTGGGTTATGTAGGGCATGAGGTTGTTGGGAACTCCCCGGGGCTTTTCGCCGATCAAGCCGCTTTCATGGGCCCCCACGGGGTTGAAGTAGCGCAGGAGGGCCACGGACATCTCTGGATGCCTGGCGGCAGCATCACTGAGGATCTTCTCGCACATGGCCTTGGTCTCACCGTAAGGATTGGCCCGGGGCCGCAGTTCCATGGTCTCCACAAAGGGAACTTCATTCTCGCCGTACACGGTGGCGGAAGAGCTGAACACAAAGCGCCGCACTCCGTACTTGATACATTTTTCCAGAACTACCATCGTGCTGAGCAGGTTGTTTCTGTAATAGGTGAGGGGTTTTTCCACCGACTCCCCCACCGCCTTTAGTCCGGCGAAGTGGATCACGCCCTCAATGGGATGGGCAGAGAAGATTACATCCACTGCGCTGGCATCGGTGGCATCGGCGTGGTAGAACAGGGGGCGTCTGCCGGTAATCTGCGCAATGCGGTCCACCACTGACCGCTCGCTGTTTACCAAATTATCCAAAATGACCACATCATAACCGCTGTTCAGCAGTTCCACACAGGTGTGGCTGCCGATATAACCGGTTCCCCCGGTAACTAAGATGAGCATGCTACCCCTCCTCGGCGGGTTCGCCTGAACGTTAAGAAGTTACATTTCGCTGTCAAAGACTATATTCCTTCCGGCCTCCTTTACCCCTCCTGCCTTGCCCGTTTTCACGGCAGAAGCAGGAACACTGCTCCCACTAGAGAATTGTGCCAGTGGGAGGTAATGGCATGAAGCTTGTTTCCTGGAATGTCAATGGCCTGAGGGCTTGCCTGAACAAGGGCTTTCTGGATTTCTTTCAAGAGATAGATGCGGATATCTTCTGTGTACAGGAAACCAAACTCCAAGCGGGGCAGGTAGAACTGGACCTGCCCGGCTACGAGCAGTATTGGAACTACGCCGAAAAGAAAGGCTACTCCGGAACCGCAGTGTTTACCAAACACAAGCCGCTGACGGTGAGCCGCGGCTTGGGCAAAGACGAACACGACCAGGAAGGGCGTGTGCTCACCTTGGAGTATGGGGATTTCTTCCTCATCAATGTGTATACCCCCAACTCGCAGCGGGGCTTAACCCGCTTGGACTACAGGATGCGTTGGGATGACGATTTTCGAGCCTTTGTCCAAGGGCTGAACCGGGAAAAGCCTGTGGTCATCTGCGGCGACCTCAACGTAGCCCATCAAGAGATCGACCTGAAGAATCCCGATACAAACCGCAAAAACGCAGGGTTCACCGATGAGGAACGGGAGAAATTCAGCGAGCTGCTTAAGGCAGGGTTCATCGACACCTTCCGCTATTTTTACCCCGATCGGCGCGACGCCTACACCTGGTGGGCCTATTTCGCTCGAGCTCGGGAACGGAACATCGGGTGGCGCATCGATTACTTCCTGGTGTCCGAAGATTTCAAGGAGCACCTGGTGGATGCCCTCATCCACGATCAGGTGCTGGGCAGCGACCACTGCCCGGTGGAACTGAGACTCCGGCTCTAAATTAAGGACGGTGAAGGGAATGTCCAACCGTACCGCCAACAGCGCCTTTTTGCTGGAATCGCTCCTAGCTAGGCAGACCAAAGCCCAGCTCACCAATCTCTGCCGCCGGCTGCAGGTGAAGGGAGCCAGCGGTCTGAGAAAATCGAAGCTCATCGGCCTGCTGTGCCAGCGCCTGCCCGGGATTATCGCGGGCAAAATGCTCTGCTGGGACCAGCAGATCTACGGTCTAGTGCAGGAAATAGCTACCCTGTCCCAGGTGCACAGGCTGGATGCGGTGCGCAGCACCCCAGCCGAGGACTACCTCTTGGAAGAGTTTGTGGCCTTTCTGGATACCGATGACGATGCAACCTACCTGATCATTCCCCTGGAGATTCAGGAGCTGTTCTTTGCCCTGGATGGACCTTCGTACCGGGAACGGGTGCGGGAGAATACTGAGATTGCCCGTTTAAGCAGGGGAATTCTCCACTATTACGGCTGCCTGTCCTGGCAGGAGTTGGGCAGGATTCTAACCAGCCTGCTCCCCCGGCCTGTGGATCGGACCCGGATTGGGCAGATACTCAAGGAAATCGGACCCTACCATTGGAAGGTCATCTTCGACCAGGGTTACTTCTGTGATGGGCGCCTCACTGACTTGGGTTATGTCCTCAAAGAGCTGCAGGGCAGAAAGGGTCTAGACTACCGCCCCCTCACTTACCACCAAGCCTGGCAGGCAGGTGATCCATCTTTTTACCACAAGTGTACCCGCCAGCTGCGGGAGCTGCGCAGTTTTCTGAGGAAGCACCAGCTGGATGATGAGTCCGCCCCCTATTTCACCGATCTGCTCTTCAGTCTGGTGCAGACGGACCTCTCACCCCCGGAGATTGTGTACGCACTGCTGGAGCACATGGAGCTCACCTCGGAAGCTGACTTCACTGAACTGACTCTGGTGGTGTTCGACTTCTACCACAGCGCACCCCACTGGGTGCTCAAAGGCTACTCCCCGGAGGAGATTATGGACGGTACTGCCCTCGAGACCAAGCCTGCCGCGGCGGATCACCACCGCCGAGCGGTGGTGTACGACTTTTTCACCAGGCGCCCCATGAGCCCAGAGGCCCCCTGCCCATGCGGCAGTAAGCTCAACTTCGGCCGCTGCTGCGGCTCAGCGTAAAAGCATCCTCCAAAAGCAGAATCCGCACCGTTGGTGCGGATCTCCTTTTTCAGCTGCCCACATACTGGGTATAGAGCTGCTCCAGCTCCGCCGCAACCTCCTGCAGCAGCTGAACTTGCTGGGAGATGGGATGGGCGGGATCTTCCAACTGTCTGCCGTAATGCTCGTGCACCAAGCGGAAGATGAGCTCGTTCTCTTTTCTGTACTTCTCATAGATGCGCCTAGCCCTGGCGGGAAAGCCCTGGGCCTGCCTCACCCAACTCAGTAAGTCTCGGCAGTTGGCGATGCGGTCCGCGAGCTTGATGCGGGCCGCCTCCTCCACGGAAAACAGCTCTGGCAGATAATCCTCCTCCTGTCCCTGTTTTCTGGTTAAGAGCCCCAAGAGCATGGTTTCCTTGGGCTGCAGCCCCACCACCGACTGCACCTTTTCTAAGGTGTAGCCCTCCTCCAGGTAGTCCTCTACCACATCGTGGAGCAGAGCCACGTTCAGCATGCGCATGACGCGCAGGTTGTCCGGTTCCAGGTGCAGGAAACAGTACTGCACCACATCCAGGGGATGCTCCACACTGTATTTGTCCAGCCCTTCCCGGCGCTGGGTGCCATACAGCTCCCTCACCAGCTGCAGAGCGCTTGTCCGGCTCACTCTCAGACTTCTCTCCTCTCCCCAAGGCGTTGCTGCTTTTTTTCTTCGGCAGCGCGCCACAAGTCCCTTCCTCAAAAATCAGGAAGTTTCGTGAAGATTACTTAGGACAGTTTTAGATGCCCGCGCTGCTGTAGATCGTCCAAAATGCGCTGGTAGAGCGTGCTGTCGATGATATACTTGCGGCGGTAAATCCAGTATCCCAAGAGGATAAACAGGAGCGGCAGGATGAGCATGGCAAATTTCAAGATGATCAGTCCCCCCGCGGTCACATCCTCAGGCCGCATTGCCTCAGTGATCCCGGCCAGGATCACCGTAACCCCCACAATTCCATTGGCCACCGCCGCGGCCAGTTTGAAAATGACCGGCTGCAGGGAAAAGGTGACGCTTTCGTTGCGCTTACCCAGCTTCCACTGGCCGTACTCCACCGTATCGGTGAAGAACATGAGCATGAGGATCTGGATAAAGGCCTCGCCCAAGAAGATGAGGATACCTGCAGGCCCGATCACCAGCATGTTCATGGGAGCAAAGAAAAAGAGCAGATAGCCCAGGACCACCAGCACAGTGGCGGCCGTGTAGAGGCTCTGGCGGCTGAACCTTTTGCTGAACAAGGGAAAGACCGATAAGGCGCCTAGCTGGCAGAGCCCTAAAATGAGGGCGAAGACAGAATACATGCCCTCATCCCCATAGGCGTATTTGAAGAAGTAGATGCCGAAACTGGTGGTGGTCACATACCCAATCAAAAACAGGGACATGGACACCGCGGCCCAGAGCAGCTGATCGTTTTCTGCTATGGCCCGCACCATACCCCGCAGGGTGGTGGCCTCTTCCCGTTTAAAGGCTTCCCTGTTCTCCTTCACCCCGAACACGGTAATGGCCTGCCCAACCCACATGAGCACAACCAAGCCCACGGTAAAGACGTGGTAGGCCTGGACCATACTGCCCAGTTTGGACCCGAGGAGCCCGGTAATGGGCACAAGCCCCACCACTACGGCGAAGAGCCCAATATCGGCGCAGATCTTGGCAAAGGAGCCAATTTTCTCCCGCTCATGCTGGTTGGTGGTAAGCGCGGGCAGCATGGACCAGTAGGAAATGTCGTTGGTGGTATAGGCCAGATCCCAGAGGATAAAGAGGAGGCCAAACACCACCAGAAAACTAGTTCCCCTAAGACCAAAGTCAGTAAACAAGAGGATGGTGATAATCCCTGAACTGATGGCCCCGAACACAATCCACGGTTTGAACTTGCCATAGCGGGTGTTGGTATTATCCACAATCACCCCCATGATGGGATCGTTGAGGGCATCGAAGATGCGTCCCACCAGCAGAATCACGTTCAAGGCCCATAAAGTGCCGCTGGACACATTGAGGATATCGGTGAGGTAGTAGATCAGGTACATGCTCACCATGGCGTAGACCATATCCCGGCCAATGGTCCCCAATCCAAAGGTGTAGATGTTGCGCTTGGCTCCCGCTTCCATAACCATCCTCCTATTCTTGCAGCACCACAGCCTCGTAAGGCTGCAACCTGCCGGTGTAGCTTGGGCGTTCGTAATTGGAAAGGACCACTTCGCCCCGGTAGGGCGCCGCAGCTTCCTCCTTGGAGAAGTTGAGCAGAACCAGCAGGGAGTTGCCGTCCATTTTCCGCCTGTACACAAACAAGCTTCTGCTGATCTGCACCGCTTCAAATGCCCCTGCTTTGAGAATATCGCTGGAGGCACGCAGGGCAATGAGGCGCTTGTAAAAGCTGCGGACGGAGTGGGGATCATGGAGCTGCGCCTCCAAATTGATCCGCTTGTAGTTGCTGTTCACGCCGATCCAAGGTGTTCCTGTGGTGAACCCAGCGTTGGGGCCTGCGTTCCACTGGACCGGTGTACGGGCATTGTCCCGGGAAGAAGCCTTGATCAGCTTCCAGCGCGCACTGGCCGGAAAACCCAGGCGCTTAGCTAAACGGTACACATTGTGGGATTCAATGTCTTTAATCTGATCCATGCCGGTGAAATCGAAGTTGGTCATGCCGATTTCCTGACCTTGGTAGATAAAGGGCGTACCCTTGAGGGTGAGCAGCAGTACAGCAAGGAGCTTCGCCGACTGCTCCCAGAACTCCCCTTCATCGCCAAAGCGGGACACAGAGCGGGGCTGGTCGTGGTTCTCCAGGTAGTTGGCATTCCAGGGCACTTCCAGCTGCCACTTGGTGAGGGCCCTGGCCAGGCGTTCAGGTTTGAATTTGGTCTTAAACCACTTAAGCAGTAGCTCATCGGCGGCCATGTGCTCGAAGGAGAAAACCATATCCAACTCCCGGGAGCGCAGAAACTCGTTGGCCATTTTGGTGGTGATAAACACCGTCTCCCCCACCGTGAAACAGTCGTAACTGTCCAGTACTTCCCGCCGCAGCTCCCGGAGGATGCGGTGGCAGCCTTCCTGGGCGAGGTAATGCTCCAGGCCCTTGAGGGCCGGGCGCCACTTGCCGTTGGCGAGGCTGGACTTCCAGATGATGTTGATCACATCGCAGCGGAAGCCGGCTACGCCCTTGTCCAGCCAAAACCGGAGTACCTCTTTCACTTCCTCCAGCACACGGGGGTTGCGGTAGTTGAGATCGGGCTGGTTCTTGGCGAAAAGGTGCAGGTAGTACTCGCCGCTCTGCTCGTCATAGGTCCAGGCCGGACCGCCGAAGAAGCTGCCCCAGTTGTTGGGAGGCTTTCTCCCCCTACCCGGGCGCCAGATGTAGTAGTCCCTGTAGGGACTGGTTCTGTCCCGGCTCTGCTGGAACCAGGGGTGCTGATCAGAGGTGTGGTTGATCACCAGATCCATAACGATTTTGATGTCCCTTTTTTCCGCCTCCGCCAGCAACTGGTGGAAGTCCTCCATGGTGCCGAACTCGGGGTTGATGGCCTTATAGTCGCTGATATCGTAACCGTAATCCACGTTGGGCGAAGGGTAGATGGGACTAAGCCAGATAATGCCCACCCCCAGATCTTTTAGCTCATCCAGGCGGGAGATGATCCCCTGCAGATCGCCGATCCCATCGCCGTTGCTGTCTTGGAAGCTGCGGGGCCAGATCTGGTAGACTACCCGCTCCTGCCACCACTTGAGCATACACCCTACCCCCTTGCTTTGGGAAACTACTGTTTAGTTTCTATCAGCCAGGGAACATTCCTGCTTGACCTGGGCTTCGCCCTTCCCTTCCCCCCTTCTCAGGACTATAATGGTGCTGTAAGCACAGTGCAATATTAACTAAGGTACAGGGGATGGGCACACATGCAGGCAGTAGTCATCGCACATTTGGGAGAACTGGCGGCACTGGCGGCCGCCCTTTGTTGGTGTTTTAACTCCTTGGCGTTTGAGGCCGCAGGTAAACGGGTAGGCTCTTTGGCCGTGAATTACTTCCGGATCTTTGTGGCCTTTCCCCTCTTAACCCTCACCGCCTGGCTTGTGAGGGGAGCAGCCCTGCCGCTGGATGCCGCACCAACAGCCTGGTTCTGGCTCACCATTTCGGGCCTGTTGGGCTTTGTGCTCGGGGACATCTTTCTCTTCCAAGCCTTTGTGGAAATCGGGGCCCGCATCTCCCTGCTGTTCAAATTAATGGGCCCGCCCATTACCGGCCTGTTGAGCTTTTTGATCTTAGGGGAGAGGATCTCCCCCTTAGGCGCCTTGGGCATCTGCTTGGTTATGCTGGGCATTTCCCTGGTCATCCTCAGCCGCAACCCTGAGGAAAAGAAGGTCAAGCTGAACCGCCCCCTGCGGGGTGTACTGTTCGCGGCCTTAGGTGCCTTGGGCGATGCACTGGGGATGGTTTTCAGCAAGTTGGGTATGGGCTCCTACAACCCCCTGGCCGCAACCCAGATTAGGCTGCTGGCAGCTTTCCTGGCCTTCACCGTAATCATCACCTTAAGGAAGAAGTGGCCGGAGATGGCCGCTGCCGTGCGCGATCCCCAAGCCCTGCGCTTTATCGCCCTTGGGGCCATCTTGGGGCCCTTTTTAGGCGTGACCGCCGCCTTGTTTGCCCTCCAACACACGGCAGCGGGGATTGTCTCTTCCCTCACTTCCCTATCACCCGTTTTGATCATACCGTTTGCCATACTGATCCTGAAAGAAAAAGTGCTCCCCAAAGAAATCCTGGGAGCACTAATCTCCATAGGCGGAGTGTTCCTCCTCTTCCTCTAGGCCCCCAGCACCCCCTCGATGCGCTCTAGGGCCCAGTCCAGCTCCTCCTTGGTGATCACCAAGGGGGGAGCAAAGCGAATGGTCTGGTCGTGGGTCTCCTTACAGAGCAGCCCTTCCCGCATAAGCCGCTCACAGAAAGGCCGGGCCGAGCCGTACTCGGGCTTAATCTCCACACCAATCAACAGCCCTTTGCCCCTGATTTCTCGGATATAGGGGCTGTCCAGGGCGTGTAGGCGCCCTTTGAAGTAACTGCCCAGCTCCTGGGCCCTTGCCGGCAGGTCTTCCTCCAACAAAACCTCTAAAGCGGCTTTGGCCACCGCGGCCCCCAAGGGGTTGCCGCCAAAGGTGGAGCCGTGGTCACCGGGGCCAAAGACGCCCAGCACTTCCTCGCTGGCCAAGACCGCGGAGACAGGGTACACCCCACCGCCCAGGGCCTTGCCCAAGATGAGCACATCAGGTTTGGCCTCCTCGTACTCATAGGCAAAGAGCCTGCCGGTTCTGCCCAAGCCAGTTTGGATCTCATCCAGCATCATGAGGACATTGTGTTTTTTGGTCAGCTCACGCATGGCCGCTAGATAGCCCTGGGGAGGAACCAAAACTCCCCCTTCGCCCTGGATGGGTTCGGCCAGGACCGCGATGGTATTGGGTGTAATCGCTTGTTCTAGGGCTGCGGCATCGCCGAAGGGCACGAGCACAAAACCGGGCGTAAACGGGCCGAACCCGTACCGATACTGCTCCTCACTGGAGAAGCTCACAATGGTCACCGTGCGCCCGTGGAAGTTGTTTTCACAGACGATAATCTCGCCCTGGTTTTCGGGGACTCCCTTGCGGATCAGGCCCCACTTGCGCGCCGCCTTAATGGCCGTTTCCACTGCCTCAGCCCCCGTGTTCATGGGCAGGGCTTTCCCATAGCCGGTCAGCTCGCAGAGCTGGCGTAAAAACGGCCCCATTGTTTCATTATGAAAAGCCCGGGAGGTTAAGGTCACCTTGGACGCCTGGTCCAGCAGGGCCTGGATGATCTTGGGGTGCCTATGCCCTTGGTTCAGCGCGGAGTAGGCAGAGAGCATATCCAGATATCTCCTGCCCTCCACATCATACACCCACACCCCTTCCCCCCGTTCGATCACCACGGGCAGGGGGTTATAATTCCGTGCGCTGTATGTCTCCACCTCGCGGATCAACTCTTCCGTCCTGGCCACGAACACCAACTCCTTTTACTTACCCAACTTGTGCCACTGGATAAAACGATCTAGGATCTCTTCGAGATTGGGGCTGCCGATCTCCTGCAGATCATAGTACACCCGAGTGTTAGGTTGTTTGATGCGTACTACGCGGTTGAGGTCAATGGGCGTGCCGATAATTACTGCATCGCAGTCCACATTGGCGATGGTGGCTTCCAGATCGGCCCGCTGCTCAGGGCTGTAGCCCATGGCTGGCAGCAGAGCACCGATATGGGGATAGGTCGCAAAGGTTTCGGCCAGTCTGCCCACTACAAAGGGCCGGGGATCCACGATCTCCAGGGCCCCGTATTTCTGGGCAGCTATGGTCCCGGCGCCCAGCTTCATCTCCCCATGGGTGAGGGTAGGCCCATCTTCCACAATCAGTACCCGCTTACCCTGGATCAACTCAGGTTTTTCAACTCGAATGGGCGAAGCGGCATCTATGATCACAGCCCCGGGGTTCACTTGGCGAATGTTGCGCCGCACGGTTTCGATGCTTTCTGCGCTGGCGCTGTCGATCTTGTTGATCACCACCACATGGGCCATACGCAGATTCACTTCACCGGGGTAATAGCTCAGCTCATGTCCGGCCCGGTGGGGATCGGCCACCGTTATGTGCAGATCGGGCTGGTAGAAGGGGAAGTCGTTGTTGCCCCCGTCCCACAGAATCACATCACAGCCTTCCGGATCATCTTCCGCTTCCCTTAAAATGGCGTCATAATCTACGCCCGCGTACACCACGTTGCCCCGCACAATGTGGGGTTCATATTCTTCCATCTCCTCGATGGTGCAGTTGTGCTTGGCCAGATCCTCAATGGTGGAAAAGCGCTGCACCTTTTGGGCAGCCAGGTCCCCGTAGGGCATGGGATGGCGCACCGCCACCACCCTAATACCCCGCTGGAGCAAGATTTCCGCAACTTTGCGGGAGGTTTGGCTCTTGCCCGTGCCGGTCCTGGTGGCGCAGACCGCGATCACCGGCTTGGTGCTCTTGAGCATGGTGTGCTTGGGGCCCAAGAGCGTGAAGTTGGCGCCGGCCGCGTTTACCAAGGCGCTCAACCGCATGACATACTCATAGGGTATGTCGCTGTAGGAGAGGACGCACTCGTCCACATCGTATCTTTTAATTAGGTCTTCCAGTTCACTTTGATCGTAAATGGGAATGCCCGCAGGATAAAGCCGGCCGGCTAACTCAGCCGGATACCTCCGCCCATGAATATCGGGGATCTGCGTGGCTGTAAAGGCCACCACTTCGTAACGTTCGTTATCCCGGTAGTAGGTATTGAAGTTGTGGAAATCCCTCCCCGCAGCTCCCAGAATGATCACCTTGGTCCTGGACATAAGTTACCTCCTTTTGGCATGTGAGTATTTACTAGGTGCGTTTGCATAAATATAAATAATTTTACTCCAAACGAGTAAATCGTATTATTATTTTAACATTATGGGCTGTGCGGTTCAAGGAAAATCCAGAAAAAAAGGGGCCGTCCCCCGTAGGGGACAGCCCGGTGACCGCTTCTTTGGGTTCCTCTAGTGTCTGGCCTTAAAGACGAGCATGAAGTCGCGCAGAGCCGCACAGGCTTCCAGGGGCACCGCATTGTAAATAGAAGCGCGGCAGCCGCCCACGGAGCGATGTCCCCCCAGACCCACAAAGCCCGCCTCTTTAGCCTCGGCCAGGAACTTCTGCTCCAACTCGGCAGTGGGCAGGTTGAAGGTAACGTTCATCAGAGAACGGCTCTCTGGCTCAGCGTGGCCCCGGTAAAAGCCGTTGCTGCCGTCAATTACCTCGTAGAGGAGCTTGGCTTTGGTTTCGTTCAGTTTGGTGATATTGTACAGACCCTGGCTCTGCACCCAGCGCAGCACCTTCCCCAGCATATAGATGGCAAAGGTGGGCGGCGTATTGTACAGGGACCTGGTCCTGCCGTAAGTGACGTAGCTGAGCATGGTGGGCAGAGAATCCTTGGACCGTTCCAGCAGATCGTCCCGGATGATCACCACCGTTACCCCTGAAGGTCCCAAGTTCTTCTGGGCTCCGGCGTAAATCAGGCCGAATCTCTCCACCTCAATGGGGCGGGAGAGGATGTCGCTGGACATATCGGCCACCAGGGGAACCCCCTTGGTGTCGGGGAACTGCTGCCATTGGGTGCCGTAGATGGTGTTGTTGGAGGTAATGTGCACATAAGCCTCATCGCCGCTGATCTCCAGCTCCTGGAGGTTGGGGATCCGCCTGTATTTTTCGCCCTCGGTGCTGGCGCCGACCTTAGTTTTCCCCACCTTTTCCGCTTCCGCTAAGGCCTTCTCCGACCAAGAACCGGTGAGGATGTAGTTGGCCGTTTGACCTTCCGCGAGCAGATTGAGGGGAACCATGTAAAACTGCAGACTGGCACCGCCCTGGATGAACTGGATGTCGTAGTTGTCGGGAATATCCATGATCTCCCGCAGCAGCATGCGGGCTTCTTCATGTACGGCATCGTAGTCTTTGCTGCGGTGGCTGAGCTCCATGACAGACATGCCTGTCCCTTGGAAATCCAAAAGTTCCGCTTGGGCTTCCTGCAGCACTTCTAGGGGCAATGCCGCTGGTCCGGCGTTGAAGTTGTACGCTCTTTTCATGCCACTCCTCCTAACATGCAGGCTTTGCTTTCATACTATCATAATTTTATAAAATGACAACCAATGCCCCGCTGGCCTTCACACGCTTTTTACAGCAAAATGGTCCCGGGGGCTCAGCTGTGTGATATAATAGTAAAACCTTAGGAAAATCTTTCTGCAAAGGAGAATGCCCATGTTCCGTGTGCTAGTCTCGGACAAGATCGCCCCCGAAGGATTGACTCCCCTGCTGGAAAGTGACCAGATTGAAGTCGTGGCAAAGAACGTGAGCGAAGCCGCAGATCTAGACACCTACCATGCTCTCCTGGTACGCAGTGCTACGCAAGTAACGGAAGAACTGATGGGCAAAATGCCCCAATTAAAGATTATCGGCCGCGCCGGGGTGGGTGTGGACAACATCGATGTACCCGCGGCCACTAAGCGGGGAATTGTGGTGGTCAACGCCCCCGACGGCAATACCATTGCCACAGCTGAGCACACCTTCGCGCTCATGCTGGCCATGGTGCGCAAACTCTGCCTGGCCAACGCTTCCATCCGCCGGGGTGAATGGAACCGCTCCGCCTTTAGGGGCACAGAGCTGTACGGCAAGACTTTGGGCATTATCGGCTTTGGCCGCATCGGACAGGAGGTGGCCAAAAGGGCCCGGGCCTTCGAGATGAATGTCTTAGCCTACAGCCGTTCCCTCACTCCCGAAAAGGCTGCGGCCGCGGGAGCTAAGGCCAGCACTTTGGAAGAAATCCTCACCACCGCAGACATTATCACCGTGCATACCCCCGCCACACCGGAGACTAAAGGGTTGCTGGGTGCCGAAAACCTACAGAAGACCAAAAAGGGAGTGATGATCATCAATGCTGCCCGGGGCGGAATCGTGGACGAAGCAGCCCTCAAGCGCTTCTTGGAAAGCGGGCATGTGGCTGCAGCCGCGCTGGATGTTTTTGCCCAGGAACCTCCGGCCAGCTATGATCTCATGCAGCTCGAACAAGTGACGGCCACTCCCCATATCGCCGCCTCGACCAAGGAAGCCCAATTAAAGGTGGCCCGGGTTGTGGCGGAAGAGGTGCTCAACTTTGCCCTGGGCCGGCCGGTACAGAATCGGGTGAACTAAGCGCGTAAAGGAGGACGAACCATGGCGGTTATCAAGCCCTTTCGGGCTGTAAGGCCTGCGGAGGAGCTGGCGTCCCAGATTGCCGCGCTCCCCTATGATGTGATGAACTCCCAGGAAGCTAAAACGATGGTGGAAGGCAACCCCCTTTCTTTCCTGCGCATAGACCGGGCCGAGATCAACTTCCCTGAGCCTGTGGATCCCCATGCTCCCCAGGTGTATGCCAAAGCTCGGCAACTCTTCCTGGAGATGCTGGCCAAGGGCCAGTTCATCCAGGATGATCAGGACTGCTTTTACATCTACCGCCAGATCATGGACGGCAGGACCCAGACGGGCCTTGTGGCCTGCACTTCCATTGATGATTACAACAACGATGTGATCAAAAAGCACGAGTTCACCAGGCCCGACAAGGAGCAGGACCGCATCGAGCATATTAAGGCCCTGGAAGCCCAGACAGGCCCCATCTTCCAAACCTATCGGGACCAGGAGGAGATCACAGAGCTGATCAGCGCCTGGGCAGAAGACCATGCCCCTTTGTATGAGTTTAGCGCCTACGGCGTGGAACAGATCTGCTGGAAAGTGGACTGCCCCGAGACAATTGAAAGGCTCATCTCCCTTTTTGCCGCGGTTCCCAACTTATATATTGCCGACGGACACCACCGCTCCGCGGCCGCAGTGCGCGTAGGCATGGAACTGCGCCAGAAAAACCCCGACCCCCAGGCCGAGTTCAACTACTTCTTATCTGTAATCTTCCCCGCCTCCGATCTTAAGATCTGGCCCTACAACCGCGTGGTCAAGGATCTGGCTGGTCTGACCACGGAGGAGTTCTTGAGCCGCATAAAGGAAAGGTTTGTCCTGGAGGAGGCCCCCTCCTCCCCCTTTGCCCCCGCGGAAAAGGGCACCTTTGGCCTGTATCTGGCCGGCAAGTGGTACAAACTCACCCCCCATCCAGGTTTGGTGCCGGCTGATGATCCTGTGCACAGCCTGGATGTGGCTGTACTGCAAGACCACCTCTTGGCCCCCATCCTGGGAATTGAGGACCCCAGGCGCGATGGGCGCATCGAGTTCGTGGGCGGAATCCGCGGCCTGACCGAATTGGAGCGGCGGGTGCAGGAGGACATGCAGGTGGCCTTTTCCCTGTATCCCACCTCTATTGCGGAAGTGTTAGCAGTTGCCGACGGCAACCAGGTGATGCCGCCCAAATCCACCTGGTTCGAGCCCAAACTGCTCAGCGGCCTGTTCATCCACAAGCTGTTCTAAATCGAGTAGGTAGCCGCTAGGTGATCAGCCTAGCGGCTTTCCTCTCACAGAACGGTGCGTACGGGCCGCGTACACCGCTCCTGAAGAATCTACCGCCGTTCGTAGAACTGCGACACAATACCAACACTGTACTTCGTTAGGTCCAAGAGGCCAATCTCCCTGAACCATCGGTTGGGCAGAGCCAGACTCAGTAGAGGAC
>JAKOTU010000088.1 GCA_029776155.1 Bacillota bacterium
GCGGAATGGCAGACGCTACGGACTTAAAATCCGTTGGGCTTCTGAGCCCGTGAGGGTTCGAGTCCCTCTCCCGGCACCACAGCAAAGCGCCCGGGCACCCAGTAGTTGAGGTGTCTTTTTCTTTCGGAGGGGTACGCAGTGAAACGTTTCAGTAAAAAGAGCGAGCTGGAAAAGACAATAGCCATGGGTCTTCACGGCGCCCCAGAATTGAGGCCCGAGGAAAAGCGGCGTTACCTGGGCTCTTTCCGGGAGCGGGTCCTGCAAGCAGTAACCTTCGATCAGCTGCGTACTCGTGAAGGAATCAAGGTCATGACCGATGCCCTCAAGGATCCCCGAGCCGTGGAGCTGCTCATTCATGAGCAGGCCCGGGGAACAGCCATGCCTTTGATCGTGGAAGCCCGCCGGCGCGGTGTGGATTTTACCATTGTGTCCAACCCCGATTTTGTGGGAAACATAGCCGCAGCCCTGGTGGCCGCGGATGCGGTGGATGCCGCGGAGCTTTATGCGGAAACAGAATGAGAGCTGATAGACAAAAGGGAGGTGCAGCCCGCGGCCGCACCTCCTTACGTTTTAGAATGGCTGGTCCTCGTCGTCTTCGCCTTCCTCGGTTTCTCCATCACCGCTCCCGTTTGGCAGCTCGGCCTGGTCGCGTTCTACGCCCACCGCCTCTTGGGCCAAACCCGTTGTGTGCGCTTCTAGCGGAGCTTCCTTGGCCGCCTTGGGCTTTTCTGGGCGCAGAATCAAGGCTGAGAGTACTAAGGCCAAACCGATGAACAGGGGCAGGAGCCCGAAGAGCAGCCAGACTCCAACACCAATGGTGAGCAGGGCGATGGTAATGGCCAGGCCTACCAAGCCAACGATCAGGCCCGTCGCCAGCAGAGTCTTGCTGCGCTCCGCTGTCCCTTTGCTCTCCGGTGCGAGCCCTTGGGCGATGAGCGCCATGCGTTCCTTGTAGCTGAACCAGCGCAGTGTAATGACCAAGATTACTCCCAGGGCTGCAAGGATGACCGGCAGCCACATTGCCATAGAAGCGAGCCAGAAATTGGTCATGTGCATCTCTCCCTTCCGGTTAGTTGGAGATCCTCAAGGATCCCAGCGCTACGCTGGCCGAGATGGTTCCCCGCGGTTCACCCCGGCCGATAGTCCCCTTAATACTTTTTTCAGTCTGCTGTCCCTCAAAGGGCGTTCCTACGTAGATGCCCCCCAAGTCCACCTTTCCTTCTAATACATATGATTCATCCGGCCGGAGATGCAGCCGCAGATCGCCTAGGCGCGCCTCCAGCACGTTGCTTTTGGCCAGACTGGCCTCCACCTCAACACTGCCCAGATCAGATGCTGCTGTCAGTCGTTCAGCAAAGGCCGAAGCGCTCACACTGATGTCTCCCAAAGCGGCTTTCAGCCGGGCGTTTCCTGTAAAGTCCCTCACCGTGATGCTGCCCAGATTGGCGTCTACCCGTAGATCGCCTTGAATGTTAGTAATGTGTACATCTCCCAGCGCCAGGTGCGCCTCAACAATGGTCTCCCTGGGCACAAAAATGTTCAGATCAGCCCGGGCTTCCTCACCGTTGCCCAAGTTCTTGGGGATGCGTACGATCAAGCGGTTTTCACTGTTGGTGGTGGTTAGGTCTAGAGTAATTCCATCCAGAATTTCCTCGGCGCGCTGATCTGCAGCGGCCTTGGCTTCCGCGATCATGGTGATCTGAACCTGGTCTACTTCGGCCCCGCGCACGTTCACCTGTCCAATGGGTACATCTACATAGAGCTTGGGTCTGATGTCTGCTGTGTAGTCACTGGTCTCCTTGGCTACGCTCGTGAGCATGGGCAGGGCAGTGGCCTGCCTGACGATCTGCTGCGGCCCACGCGGCAGCGGGATCACCCCGACGCTGACCAGCATGAGGGCCAACACACCGCAGAGCAGGAGCACGGTAACGAAAATCGCTAACTTGCGCATCGTCCTCCATCCTTTCTGGGAACCTCGCTAGAGGATTTCCATAGACCCGCCGCATAGTCCTTGCGCTCCGGCGAATTTTGTAGCGGCGATTGCCAAATCTGGAGGGTTTGCCCGAAAAAGTGTAGAATAACTGTGGCACATATTAAGTTTGGGAGGCGATTGTATGCGGAGTCGATTCAATAAGTCTAGACTTGTGCTTGTTTTTGTCCTGACAGCCTTGTTGACGGTCAGCCTGCCGCTGTGGGCTGCAGAACTGATCATCCTGCACAACAACGACGTGCATTCCCGCCTGGAATCCCACGTTCCTGCAGACGGAGAAGAGGAACAGGGCGGCAGGGTGCGTTTGGCAACGTTAGTGGATGAGATCAGGGCTCTGTACGGAAAAGACAAGGTGCTGCTCCTTGATGCTGGCGACGCCATCCACGGCATGAACATCGACAACCTCTTTGGCGGCATGGCTTCCATCGAGGTCATGAATCTCATGGGCTACAATGCCTTCGTTCCCGGCAACCATGAATTCAACTACGGCCAAGAGGTTTTGGCCCAGCGCATGATCGATGCTAAATTCCCAGTTCTGGCCGCCAACGTGACCTACCAAGACGGCTCCCTGTTTGCCGAGGCCAGCGCCCTCATCCAGGAGTTTGGCGGAGTTAAGGTGGGCATTATCGGCCTGGTAGCCGAGGAAACTCCCATTGTAACTCACCCCAAGAACGTGGAAGGTCTGGTCTTCCATGATCCCATTAAGATTGCCAAGCTGGTTGCGGAGAGGGTTCGCCCGAGGGTAGATGTGCTCATCGCCTTGAGCCACCTTGGCTACGAGAAAGACGTGGAGCTGGCCAACGCCGTTCCTGAGCTGGATGTGATCGTGGGCGGACACAGCCACACCGAGCTGAAGAGCATTGAAGTGGTGAACGGCGTGATCATCGCCCAGACCCACGAGTATGCCAACAATCTGGGCTTTATCTACCTGAATGTGGAGGAAGGGAAGATCACCAACTACAACGGCTTCCTCATTCCGGTCACCGCTCAGGTGCCCAAACACGCTGGTGTGCAGGCTATTATCGACTATTGGAACGAGCAGCTGCAGCAGCGCCTCGATATGGTCGTGGGCTACAGCGACATCAGCTGGAACGGTGAGCGTGCCTTTGTCCGCACATCCGAGACCAATCTGGGCAATCTGGTGGCCGATGTGATCCGGGCCGCTGTGGGCAGCGACATAGCTGTAACCAATGGCGGTGGCATCCGCGCCAGCATCCATCCGGGAGAGATTAAGGTAGCTGATATCTACAACGTCCTGCCCTTCGACAACACCTTAGTCGTTGTGGAGATGCTGGGCATGGATATTATCGAAGCGCTGGAACACTCGGTGCGCCTCCTGCCCGAGCAGAACGGCGGCTTCCTCCAGGTTTCCGGCCTCACTTTCGAGGTAGATCCCAACGCCCAGCCCGGCGGCAGGGTGATCAACGTGAAGGTGAACGGCGAAAGAATCGCTCCCAGCAAGTATTACACTGTGGCTACCAACGACTTCCTGGCTGCCGGCGGCGATGGCTTCGAGACCTTTATGAACGCTAAGCTGGTCGCAGAGACCGGGATCATGCTCAGGGATGTCATGGTCGACTACATCTCCGCACAGCAGTCAGTCCAGGAGCCTGAAGGCGGAAGGATCATCATTCTCGAATAGTACAGCACAGAACCACAGGGCTGCCGTGAGGCAGCCCTTTTACTCCTACAGGCAAGTCACAGCCAGCGCAGGGGAGGGATGATAGTGTCTGGAGAGCTTTTGCTCACCTTGAAGGAGCGTTTTGAGGCGCATAAGGAGCGCCATTCCGGGATAACCTGGGATGATGTGCAGGCCAGGCTGGAGGCAAATCCAGACAGGCTTCGCGCTCTGCAGTTCATGGAAGAAACTGGGGGAGAACCAGATGTGATCGGAATAGACGAGGAAGGCAGGTATCTGTTCTGCGACTGCTCGCCAGAAAGCCCCGCAGGCAGGCGCAATCTCTGTTATGACGGACCGGCCCAGGCGCAGCGGGAAAAGAAGGGAGTTGTACCCAAGGGTAATGTTTTGCATATGGCCCAGGAGATGGGGGTGGAGCTCTTGGATGAGGAGCAGTACAGGGCGCTGCAGCAGCTGGGCCCGTTTGACACGAAGACCTCCAGCTGGCTGAAAACGCCCGAAGAAGTGCGCAAGCTGGGCGGAGCCATCTTCGGAGATTTCCGCTACGGACGGGTGTTCATCTATCACAATGGTGCGGGCTCCTTCTACAGCTCCAGGGGATTTCGGGGTTTGGTCAGAGTGTAACCTTTGGGCTGGATCCAATTTTCCATCTTGACACTGATGGAGAACGGCGCTATAATTAATTCTGCGATGTGGGCCATTAGCTCAGCTGGTAGAGCACCTGACTCTTAATCAGGGTGTCCTGGGTTCGAATCCCCGATGGCCCACCATTCCAAAAAGCAAGCTAGAGACCGCTTCGGCGGTCTTTTTGTTTTGCCCACAACCCAAAATCAGGTTGTCTATTGGGCAAAGTAGGGCGGGAAGCAGCGGGTCGTGGAAGATCAGGGCGCGTTTGAAGCCGATACTCACAAGGTATCGGCTTCTTGCTTGGGGCGCCAGGCATGGAGGAGCGCAGTAGGAAGGTCTGCCTACTCCACTGTGACGCTTTTGGCGAGATTGCGGGGTTTGTCCACATCACACCCCCGAGCAGTGGCCGTATAATACGCCATCAACTGCATGGGCAGGACCGTAAGCAGCGGAGCCAGCATCGGGTAAGTCCGCGGAACCAGGAGAACCTCATCTGCTGCTTGGGAAAAGTCCCGCTGTCGGTCCATGGCAATTAAGAAGACCTCGCCGTGCCGTGCCTTTACTTCCCTCAGGTTGCTGAGGAGTTTGTCTAAGAGATGGGGCTGCGTGGCAAGGGCAACTACGGGAACTCCCGGCTCGATCAAGGCTAGGGTACCATGCTTAAGTTCTCCGGCAGCCAGGGCCTCCGCGTGGATATAGGCGATTTCTTTGAGCTTGAGCTGCCCTTCCATTGCCGAGGCCAAATCCAAGCCCCGGCCCAAAAAGAAAGTGTCGCTCACAGCGGCAAGACGCTCCCATGAGTACTCCTTAATCCGTGCTTCGCAGGTTTGGAAGATAGAGGCCATTTGATCAGGAATCTCCAGCAGCCCGCGGAGCAGATCGGGATCGTAAGTCCCTTGGGAGTGCTGCTGCAGGTAAGCGGCAAGCAGGCACAAGGAGCACAACTGCGCGGTATACGCCTTGGTTGAAGCCACGGCAATTTCAGGCCCCGCGTGCGTATACATCACTGCATCGGCCTCCCGCGCCAAGGTGGACCCTACAACGTTGGTAATGGCTAAAATACGTGCTCCAGCGGCCTTCGCCTTGCGCATGGCCCCCAGCGTGTCCGCCGTTTCGCCAGATTGACTGATGGCGATGGCCAGGGTGCGATCATTCACCCTGGTCCTTTTGTAGCGGTACTCAGATGCCAACTCGACATGGACCTGAAGATCTGTGCACTCTTGCAGCAAATAGGCGCCGTATAAGGCGGCATGGTAGGCAGTGCCACAGGCGATCAGGTGCACATTTGTGATTCCGCGGACAAAGTCGGCCGGGATTTCCTCTGCTAACCGCAGAGCCCCGCCAACCCCAAGCCGTCCGGCAAGAGTCTGTCTGATGGCCCGGGGCTGCTCATGGATCTCTTTGAGCATGAAGTGGGCATAGCCCTCTTTTTCGGCTTGAACGGGATCCCAGCTGATGTGCATAGTCTGCGGCAACTGCTCTGCACCGTGTTGGTTGAATACTGCTACCGACTCCCTGGTTATTCTAGCCACCTGTCCATCGTCCAGAATGTAGGCGGTGCGGGTGAAATCCAGCAGGGCGGGAATATCTGAGGCGAGATAATACTCTCCCTCGCCCACTCCAATCACCAAGGGTGAATCATGACGCACAGCAATCAGCTCATTGGGATGACGGCTGGAGACCACGGCCAGTGCGTAGGAGCCCTTTAACTGAGTTACGGCCGCCTGCACGGCACGGCACAAATCTCCCGCGTAGTACTTCTCAACCAGGTGGCTTACAACTTCCGTGTCGGTTTCAGAACGGAAAACGTGCCCTTCCCCTTCCAGTTTCTTTCTGAGCTCCAGGTAGTTCTCAATGATGCCGTTGTGCACAACGGCGATCTGCCCGGAACAGTCGCAGTGGGGATGCGCGTTTTCCCACGATGGCCGGCCGTGGGTCGCCCACCGAGTGTGGCCAATGCCCAGAGAACCCGGGGGTACGCCCTCCGTGAGCAGTGCCTCCAAGTCAGCGATCCTGCCCTGTGTCTTGTAGATGTGCAGATGGGGCTCTACAACTGCAATGCCCGCCGAATCATAGCCCCGGTACTCCAGTTTTTTCAAGCCGTGCAGCAACAGGGGGGCTGCTTCAGCCCTGCCAACGTAGCCTACTATACCACACATAGATTCACCTCCGACTTGATTAGGCAATGGCTTGCCTGGTCTTTTCCCCTTAGCACCTCACGTACGCAGCAGGTACTCATCGAGTTCCCACTGATGGACCCGTGATGAATAGCAGTGCGACTCGATCTGTTTGGCCCGCACGAAGTTGGAGTAGACGTGCTCGCCCAGCGCATCGCGGATCACGCTGTCTTCAGACATCAGCCGTATCGCTTCCATGATGTCCCCCGGCAGGTTGACGATGCCCGCCTCCTGCCTCTGTTGCTCGGTCATCTCGTAGATGTTGTCAAAACACTCTGGCCCCGGATCTAACTGGCTCGCAATTCCGTCCAAACCAGCCCGCAGGATAACCGCCAAGGCCAGGTAGGGATTGGCGGAAGGGTCGGGGTTCCGCAGTTCGATGCGTGTGGACTCTTGCTTGTTTGAAGCCGGGATGCGGATTAGGGCGCTGCGGTTGCGGCTCGACCAGGACACATATACAGGTGCCTCATAGCCGGGTACCAGCCGCTTGTAGCTGTTGATGGTGGGGTTGGTGATGGCGGTGAAGGAGCGTGCGTGCTTCAGCAGACCGGCGATGAAGTGCCTTGCCGTGTCGCTCAGCTGGAGATGGCGGCCGGGCTCGTAGAAGACATTCTGCCCGTTGGAGTGGAGACTCAAGTGAAGATGCATCCCTGAGCCGTTGATCCCAAAAATGGGTTTCGGCATGAAGGAAGCATGCAGTCCATGCTGCTGGGCAACTGTTTTGGTTACAGATTTGAAGGTCACGATGTTGTCTGCGGTTGCCAAGGCGCAGTCGTGTCTGAAGTCGATCTCGTGCTGTCCAGTTGCCACTTCATGGTGGGAGGCCTCAACATGAAACCCCATCTGCTGAAGGGCGAAGACAATCGCTTCCCTGGCTGCTTCCCCTTTGTCTACGGGGGAAAGGTCGAAGTACCCTCCTCGGTCGTTGGTTTCCATCATGGGATAGCCATTAGCGTCCATCTTAAACAGGAAGAATTCAGGCTCGGGTCCCACGTTCAGGGACAGGCCGAGCTTCGCCGCCTCGCCCAAGGCGCGCTTTAAAACGTAGCGCGGGCAACCTTCAAAGGGTTTGCCATCAGGGAGGTGAACGTCGCAGATCAGGCGCGCCACCTTCCGGCCGTTGCTGGTCCAGGGAAAAACGGCGAAGGTGTCGGGATCTGGCCAGAGGTACATATCAGATTCTTGGATGCGGACAAAACCCTGGATGGATGATCCATCGAACATGATTTGGTTGTCCAGAGCCCTGGGGAGCTGCTGCACACTGATTGTGACGTTCTTGGCACTGCCGAGAATGTCCGTGAACTGCAGCCTGACTAGTTCCACATTCTGTTCGGAGGCAAGAGCTAAAATGTCTCTCGCGGTGGTGGCCATCGTTCTCAGTCCTCCCTGTATATGTTTCTGTGGGGCGCTCCTTACTTGCGGGGGGCCCAACGAAAAACTAAACAAGATTAGCGTAACAGAACATGGTTCGTCGCGAAAGAGTTTTGTGGTCCATAAAACGTGAAAATGTTGGAAAAAAATGGCGAATGCCGTCTAGAGCCACTTCCGCTGGACCCCCAACCCAACATCCGATGTCCCCAGGCTTCACGCACTGCCGCGGGAAGGCTCGGCCTGGGCCTTACGGAAAACAGCCAGGACGCGCCCCCAGGCCTTGCGAATGTGTGCTTCGCCCACCTCTTGGGCCAAGGCCTGATCACCCGCGGTCATTGCATTTAAAAGCTGCCGATGCTCGGCAATCATTTCATGCAGAAGTCCAGGTTCGTAGAAGAGCGCGATCCGAAACCTAGCGATCTGTTCAAACAGCGTATCGAGGAACTTCTGCAGCCACTGATTGCCAGAGGCTTGGTAGATGAGGCGGTGAAAAGCGCCGTCCAGCGCTATGCAGCGCTGCAGATCGCCAAGCCGCACAGCCTCTTCTATCTGGCCTTGGCACCGGTTCAGCTTGGCTGCCGTAGGGTCTTTCATGCGTGCTGTCGCTAAGCGGGCGGCGAGGCCTTCCAACTCCAGCCGAACCCGGAACACGTCATCAATTTCCTTTTCTGACCTAATCCCAGCTACATAGGCACCCCGTCGCGGCACGATCACAACGAGGCCCTCGGTGGAGAGCATCCGCAGGGCTTCCCGGACCGGGGTGCGGCTCACGTTCAGCTGCTCCGCCACGTACCCTTCGGCAATTGCCTCTCCAGGCTGCAATAAGCCTGTGAGAATCGCCTTGCGCAGCGCGGCGTACACCTGTTCACGCAGGGGTTTGTAACTGGACGAGTCGATGGGCGGCAGTTTTCTCACGAGATCACCTCCCGGATTCACATTAATATGCCCCTCATGCCTATCTGTGCACGCTGTCTGCTTGCGTATACCGGGATCCTTCCCAGTGAGGTCAAGGGCCGCGGGGAAAGGGTTTTTCGGACGGGTTCGCACCGATTCAGGCAGGATGCCCCGGAGGGCTTCCCGCAGAACACCTTTGCGCTGGCCCCCCACATTTTTCATCTGCCAGGGAATGTTGAAGGCATACTCCACCAAACGGTGGTTGCAGAAGGGCACTCGCACTTCCAGCCCCGCGGCCATGCTCATGCGATCCTTGCGGTCCAGGAGCGTTGGCATCCACCGCGTTAAGTTGAGGTAAAAAAGGCTGCGTATCCGCTGCCCTTCCACTGATTCGCCTGGCAGATGGGGTACTTCTGCCAAGGCCTCGGAAAACCGCTCCTGGATATACATTTCGGGAGAAAGCCGCTCCTTAAGCCAAGGCGCCATGATTCCTTTCCGGAGGTTAGCATCGGGTGACCAGGGGAAAGGTCGGAGGGCATCAGCGCTGTAGAACCACGGATAGCCGCCAAACACCTCATCTGCGCACTCACCGGAAAGGGCGACGGTAAACCGCTTCTTCACTTCCACAGACAGTAAATACAGCGAAGCGTCAATATCTGCCATTCCAGGAAGGTCCCGGGCCTGCATGGCGGTTCGGAGGGCTGCCGCTAGCTCTGCGCTTGTCAAGAGTACGGTACGGTGTGACGTCTCCAGTTCCTTTGCCGTCCTTACCGCCCAGGCGGCATCGGTCTCCGGCTGGAAGCTGGTGGGCACGAAATGATCCGCGCTGCCTGCAAAGTCCAAGGCGAACGTGGCAAGCTGCTGCTTGCGTTCCCTCGCCAGGTAGGCACCGGCAATGGCTGTGATGGCGCTCGAGTCGAGCCCGCCGGATAAGAACGTACAGAGGGGGACATCAGAAACGAGCTGGCGTTGAACGGCGTCTTGGAGCAACCACCGCACATGGGCAATCGTATCGGGTAGGGATTCCTTGTGTGCGCGCGGTTCCAGCTGCCAATAGCGGTGCTGGCTCAGTCCCGCCTCTTTGGTGTACCAGGCGTACCATCCCGGCCGCAGCTCATGAATCCCGCGAAAGACTCCATGACCTGGGGTGCGCGCCGGGCCCATGGCGAGCAGTTCCAACAGCCCATCTGGGCCAACTTCCGCCTTTACCAGAGGATGGGCCAAAAGGGCTTTCTGCTCCGATCCGAACACCAAGCCATGGGGCAGCAGCGCATAAAAGAGGGGCTTTACGCCCAACCGGTCGCGGGCTAAAAACAGCTTACGGTCACTGCTGTTCCAAACAGCGAAGGCATAGATCCCGTTCAAGCGTTGGAGGCATTCTTCTTGCCATTCAATGAAGGCGTACAGAAGGGTTTCTGTATCGGAGTAGCCAGCAAAGTCATAGCCCAGAGACTGCAGTTCACCGCGCAGTTCGGGAGTATTGTAGAGTTCTCCGTTAAACACAAGGACGTACTCTTTTCCCCGCACGCAGCGAACCATGGGCTGCTTACCTCCCGCAGGGTCTACCACCACCAAACGCCTGTGGGCAAGCCCCGCACGGTCTTCGGCCCAGAGTCCCTGCTCATCTGGTCCCCGGTGGGCGATTCTCCCAGCCATCTTCTTCAGTATTTCCTCGGCCTTTGACAGATCCCACTCCCAGTCAATCCAGCCTGCTATGCCACACATAGTATCACCTCTCGTGTGGGTTTCCGCAGTTAGGGTATGCCTGAACAGAGCTGGGTGGACTGATCGAAGGAGGGAAGTACCGGTATACAAGGAGAGCGCGTTGCAGAACGACGTGATTGACTAGGGAACAGGGCTTCGTGCCAAAGCTTTCTCGAAAACGGTTCGTCTATCTTCGCCCGTGTGCAGTTTTGAAGTGCCATGTACTTGGCTGCCCACGAGAAGGAATCCGCTCGTTGTCGGCCATAATTTGGAGGGTAGTTTCCACTATTGTCATGTTTTCTGATATATATCCTTTAAAGAGCAGGAGTTAACAAAGGAATGTGGAAGGATTAATATTATGAATCAATACTGAATGGCTGGGTGGGGGAACCGTTGAAGACGGATATGTTTTGGGGGAAGTATGATCGAAAAAATGGGAAAATGCTGTCTCTGCTTGCCCATTCTATCGATGTTGCAGTTGTCTTCAGGGCATTGTGCGAAGTAGACGGTATCAAGCGCGCCTTGCAGGCGTCCACGAAAACGCCCCTTCATCCTGGGATGCTAGATCGACTGGCCGTATTAGCTATGTTACACGACATAGGGAAAACTAACTTGGGATTCCAGGATAAGATCTGGTCCCATAAGGCGATCCAGGCGGGTCACATCCGTGAGTTGGAGCCCCTTTTCTTTCATTCAATCCTTCGAAATAGGCTTTTGGCAAGCCTTCCTCCCACGATCATAAACTGGTTTTCCGATGGAACCAGTGCCGACAGCTACCTGTTCGCGGTGTTTTCCCATCATGGTCGGCCTGTGCGGTTTTCGGGTGTACCCACTGGCCACTATCGTCTTGCTCGGGATATATGGTGGCAGCCAGATGGCTCGAGAGATCCCTTCGCTGCTGTGCAGCAGATCTCGGATTTTGCTGACCAAGCATTTCCCCGCGCTTTTGCGGATGAAACGCCTCCCCTTCCCTCTGAACCAGAGTTTCATCACCGCTTCGCGGGGTTGATTATGCTAGCAGACTGGATCGGTTCGTACAGCTACTGGTTCCCGATTGAGGAATGTGCGCCAGAGGAGCGCTTGCAGCATAGTAGAAGAGTGGCTCCATTGGCCTTGCAAGCGATCGGGCTCGACTCCAAGGAGCTAAGACCAGTCTTAAGGAACGTTGGTGAAGACTTTCAGGCCCGATTTACCCTCAACCCGCGCCCACTGCAACAACTGACCGACTGCCTAGACCCAGAAGACCCAAGGACAAAGCTGATCGTTGTAGAATCGGAAACCGGTTCGGGAAAGACTGAGGCTGCTCTAAACTGGTTTGCGCGGCTTTTTGCCGCGGGAAAGGTGGACAGCCTCTATTTTGCCCTGCCCACTAGAGTCGCGGCTAGGGAGTTATACAGTAGGGTGCAGAGTTGTGTAGAAAGATGGTTTCCCGATCCGCAGCGGCGCCCGCTTACTCTGTTGGCTGTCCCAGGCTATGCCCAAGTGGACGGAAAGTCCGTGCAGCAGTGTTTGCCTATCCAGGATGAGGCAAACATTTGGGAAGATGATGAACAGGTTCGCTGGCTGGAGCGGTATTGGGCTGGAGCCAGGCCCAAGCGGTTTTTGGCCGCCACTATCGCAGTCGGCACAATCGATCAGGCGCTGCTGTCCATTTTACAGAGTAATCATGCTCACCTCAGGTCGGTGTGTCTTGACCGCAGCTTACTAATAGTTGATGAAGTACACGCCTCTGATGTATATATGTCCCACTTACTGCGCTCCCTATTGACCCATCATCTGGGCATAGGAAGCTACGCCATGCTCCTGTCAGCGACCTTGGGTTCTGCCGCTTACCACAGTTATGCCACCATCCTCAATCCTCACATGCCACTTCCCCGTTTCCAAGAAGCGATAGCGAGACCTTACCCAGCCCTGACTTTGGGTGATGGCCGCCCGATTAGACCTCCTGAACAGAGCCTGCGAACAAAACACGTCTCCATTACCTTGGTACCCCATGCGTTCCAGCCTGAAGCGGTGATTGAACCGATCATAATCCCCGCTCTGCAAAGTGGGGCCCGGGTGCTGGTGGTTCTCAATACAGTGGTTCGAGCAATTCAATTTCTCAAAGCGGTGGAAGCACATCCCGGTGTTTCAGGGGAGTGGCTCTTTGCCTGTAGAGGCAGGATCTGTCCCCACCATGGTCAGTTCGCTCCGGAAGATAGGCAGGTTCTTGATCGCGCCGTTAGTCTGCGGTTGGGAAAAAACAGTCCAGCAGGCCCCATTCTGCTCATTGGCACCCAGACTCTGGAGCAGAGTCTTGATATTGATGCGGACCTGCTGATCACTGATCTTGTGCCAGCTGATGTCCTGCTGCAGCGCAGTGGACGCTTGCACCGCCATGAGCGCCCTAGGCCACCCGGCTATGAAGAAGCAAAGTGCGTGGTCTTGGTTCCAGACCGCCCCCTTGAGGAGGGGTTAACTGCCAAGGGAGAGGTCAGAGGGGATCTGCGGCGTTTGGGCTTTGGCAGTGTCTATGAAGACCTGCGCATGCTGGAACTCACCTGGCAGGTGCTGAGAGAAAGGTCTGAGATCTCCATTCCGGAAGACAATCGCTTCTTAGTTGAGTACGTCACTCATCCCGAAAACTTGCGGAGTTTTCGGGGCCAGCGCTGGCTGGCGCATCATTTAGAGGTGAGTGGTGTCGCACTTGCTTCGAGGGTAAATGCGGAATCCATTCTCCAACAGTTCCATAAGCCCTTTGGTCATCTGGAGTTTGTGGACAGTGGTCGCGCGGTGGCTGCCCGGCTGGGGAGTAGCTCATTCCACGTGAGGCTTGCCGAAGGGCTGGAGAGCCCCTTTGGTGCCACCCTTACTCACCTAATTATCCCAGAGCATTTGATGGCCAAAGATTGGAACGCAGAAGATGTGCTTGAGGTATTGGAGGCGGGGGAGGTGAGCATGCTTCGATTAGCTGAAAAAACGTACAGCTACAGCAGGTATGGTTTGGAGGTGGTAGATTGAACTTGCTGATGGATCCCATCTTTCGTGTTGAAAGTGGAACAGGCATTGGCACAGTCAGCTTACCAGAACTCATGGCTTATCTGGGGACTGATCAAGTTGAACGTCTGATCGGCCTGCAGCAGCATCAACATGACGCCTTCCACGTGTTCTTGTGCTATTTAGCGGGAGCGGTGTTGGCGCGTCGCGGTATAAGCAACCCCATTCAACCAGAGGAATTCTGGCGAACAGAGCTTTTGAAGCTGTCGGGGGATCATTGGGGCTGGGAACTGGTGGTGGATGATCTGCAGAAGCCGGGGTTTATGCAGGTCCCTTTACCCCCTGGGAGCAGACCTACCTCGGAAGCATTTTCCCCTGATGCGCTGGACGTTCTGCAAACGGCCAAGAATCATGATGTAAAACAGGCCCGGGCCCTTAAGGCCAACGTTGATTCTTGGGTCTACTCCCTAATCAGTCTCCAGACAATGAGCGGATTTCTGGGACGGGGAAATCAAGGGATATCCCGGATGAACAGTGGTTTTGGCAATAGGCCCATAGTGGAACTGATGCGGAGTAGAAGGATTGGGCAGCGCTGGCGCGATGCGGTTGAGCGTCTACTGCTTCACAGGGAGCAGGTGCTTCAGGAACCGTTCGGTTACGATCCGCAAGGACTTGTGTTGCTGTGGCTGGAGCCTTGGGATGGTCAGGAATCGCTGGAGTTGTCACGCCTCGATCCTTTCTATATCGAAGTCTGCCGGAGAGTACGACTGGTGGGCAAAGACGGGCGGATCGAAAGGGCCGAGCTGTTTTCGGCGGATAAGCCGCGCTTGGCTGCCAAACACCTAAACGGAGTGGTAGGAGATCCGTGGCTGCCCGTGGACCTGAAAGATGCCCAGCAAAGCTCGGTGAAGGCATTCACATTCCCAGCGGCAGGCATTACGGCAGAACACATGCGTCGTTTGCTCTTTGGAGACGGGGTGAGGCTGAGCACCTTACAGAGACCCCTAGCTGGATGGGAAGGGCCTCTGCTTTTCTCCGTGTCCGTATTGGTACGGGGCCAAGGCGTGACTGATGGTTTCCATCAATACGAAGTCACGGTTCCAGAGGAAAAGGTGCCCACAATCTTCGGCCCGGCTGGTGCTGACAACTCTCTAGAAGACTTGAGCCGCACAGCTATTACACAGGTAGCAAAAATGCAGAACAGGGTGTTAAAGCCAGCGGTGTTCACCCACATCCTAGGTGCACCTGCGCGCCTGCGTTTGGATCACGAGTTTGCCAGCGCAGCATGGACTAACATTGTACGCGACTTCGAACTGCTTTGGTCCGCCGATTATTTCCCCTGGTTGTGGTCGGTACCTGCATCCTTCAACGAAGACCAAGAGTTGGATCGATGGACGGCCATTCTACACAGACATGCCTTGACCGTGTTGAGGCAGGTGGAGGAGGCCATGCCTAGTCACAAAGGACGGCAGTATTTGGTGAAGACCAAGGTCAGAAACGTATTTTGGGGTGCGTTTTATAAAAACTTCAACGGAAGGAGGCAGTACAGTGGGCCAAGCTCCGGCAGTTGAACCTTTGGAAGTGATTATTACCCGTATGGCCGCAGTCATCTGCAGTTCGCGCTTTCCGACTGGTGACCGGGCAGCTCTGCGCCGAATGGTACCGGGACACCCCGTCCCCCTCACATTCTACCGTTTTGCGTTTAGTTATTGTCCCGAGAACTGGCAGAGTTATCGCGAGGAGTGGATCAGCATTGTGGCAGGGATGGCCCTGATGAATCCCAATGCGCATGATCCCCACATGGGGCTGGGCAGCGCTTTAGCCAAAACGAACTACTCCGAGGCAAGGCTCGAACGTCTACTGGACTCAAATGGAGCGGTGCGAAGATTACTCTTTCTCAGGACAGTGCGGTTTCTAGCCGCTAAGTTGCAACCCTTCAACTGGGTGGAAGGGGCGCGTTTTCTGCTTACCAGTGATGCGGAGAAACGGGAAGCCCTTAACGCTCGTATCGCAAGGGACTTCTACAATTATGAACGCAAGGAGTGATCAGAGTGTTTCTGCAGATCCATTTTCTAACTAGTTACCATGCGACACTGCTTAACAGGGACGATGCCGGTTTGGCCAAACGTATTAACCTGGGTGGTGTCACCAGGCTGCGCGTTTCCAGCCAGTGCCAAAAACGGCATTGGAGAGAGTGGATGCTGGAACGCACAGACCTACCAAGAGGTTATCGCACCAGGCACTTCTTCAACCGTATTGTGAAAAAGAAAGTGGTGGAAAAGGGTATCGACCCTGAACTCGCCCATGAGCTAATCTGGCACCTCGGAAAGACATTGCTCACTGCAGCTGGGGATAAGGATGCTTTGGATAAAGAGACCTTAGCTATGAAACAGCCCGTACTCTTTGGTAATCCTGAAGCCAACTTCTTTGTGCGATTGATCGAAGAGGCAGCCCAGAGCGAAGATGTCAAGAAGGCTCAGGAACTGATAACTGAGCGCCTCAGCAAAAAGAATGCCAAGGCCCTGATGGAGCAGGCGGGACTAGATGATCCGGCGGCGGGGTTTGAGGGTGCCCTTTTCGGCAGGTTTGTCACTTCGGATATCTTGGCCAGAGTGGATGCCCCGGTTCACGTGGCCCATGCCTTCACAACCCATGCTCTGGACACAGAAGTTGACTTCTTTACAGTAGTGGATGATCTTGCTGGCGATGAAACGGGTGCTGCCCATGCAAACGATATGGAACTAGGTACAGGCATCTACTATGGGTATGTAGTCGTCGATGTTCCTCTGCTCATGAGCAACTTAACCGGATGCCAGCGTTCCGAATGGCTGGATCAGGACCCAAGTGATGCAAGGAAACTCTTGGAACTGCTTATCCAGGCTGTAGCTGAGGTTTCTCCTGGGGCAAAACTGGGGGCTACAGCGCCTTACGCCAAAGCAGAGTGTGTCTTGCTGGAAGTGGGGCAGAGCCAGCCTCGTAGTCTGGCCAACGCATTCCTCCGACCTGTGGAAGTTAGGCACCCCGGCGATAACCTGATGAGCCGTTCGATCAGCGCAATGGCTGAGTATATGCAGGCCATGGATAAGATGTACGGTCACAGCGGAGAAAAGAGGTTTCTCGCCGTGAATCCGGTCCACAGTTGGCCCGGTGAGGATCAGCCGCTGCCACTCCGGGAGGCCATTGAGCACAGTCTAGATGCTGTTTTTGGTGAGAACAGATGAAGGCCGCCATTTTGCGTTTTGATGCTCCGCTGATGAGTTTTGGCTCGGTGATAGTGGATCATCACGGGTTTACAGACTTATTTCCAGGCAAAGCCATGCTCACAGGGCTGATCGGTAACGCACTCGGCTATGACCACAACGATGCTGAAAGACTTGCTGAACTGCAAGAAAGGTTGGACTTTGCCGCGAGATGGGACGTTGAGCCCGCAGTGATGGTTGATTATCACACTGTGGATTTGGGAAGTCAGAAAATGCGCAGTCCTGGCTGGACCACTTACGGTTCGCCGGAACACCGAGCAGGAGGACCAGCTGCTCGTTATGGCATCCATCAGAGGTACAGGCATTACCTAGTAGATGGTTTGATGACTGTGGCTTTGGGTCTGGTTGCAGGAGGGCATCCGGATCTTGAAACTATAGTACAAGCGCTGAACAAACCTGCTCGTCCATTGTTCGTGGGACGCAAGAGTTGCCTGCCTTCACGGCCGCTCCTGGACCCGTGGACACCAATTTTGGAAGGAACCGACCTTTTGTCGATACTCGCCCGAGTTCCTATCTGGACCCGAGAAGGGCAGGTGCTTGAAGAAGTCCGACGCGTACGAACGTGTTGGACACCGCCGTCTGGAGAAGAATCGGCAGCGGCGACTCGGTTGGTCTACGATCTGCGCGACTGGCATAACCAGTTGCCGGCAGGAAGCCGAAACAGATGTGAAGGTCTGATTGAGGTGGGTTTGAGATGATTCTGAACATGGTGGAGATTCAACTGGAATTAACAGCCTTTCACGGGTACATCTATGGTCCAGGAAATTATGGCACGAGATGGGAAGTGGATTATGGGTATGCCATACACCAGTGGCTAGCGGCTGCCTTTGGCGAACTAACTCCAAAGCCCTGGCGGTTCTTTCTCCACAGAGGCAACTACGCCCGAATCTTAGGTTACAGTGTGGTTGACTGTCAGCAGCTCCAGACACAGCTCAAGGAGTTTGCTGTCCCCAGCGTGTTAAGCGTCTGCCCCCGTCCCGAGGAGATGATAAGGAGTAAGCAGATGCCCAACTGGCAAAAGGGGAGGAAGTTAGGATTCCAAGTACTGTGCTGTCCCGTTGGCAGGAAGGCTGGTGGCGGTACAGAAAAGGACTTGTTCCTGGTGAAAGCAGACGGTGGCGTAACAGGCCTCCGGCGGGAGAAGGTTTACGGAGAGTGGCTGAAAGAGAGGTTTGAGGCGGGGGGGGCATCTGTGCGGGAGGTCCGCCTTTCCGGCTTTAGACTGGTGAATCAAAGGCGCCAGACCCAGTATCAGCAGCCTCAAGGACGCAAGAGTGTCACTATTACCAGACCACATGCTTTGTTAGAAGGGGAACTTGTGGTCAGCGACCAGGAGCGTTTTATGCAGCTCCTGGCCAGCGGCTTGGGTAGGCATCGGTCCTTTGGGTACGGGATGATTCTGTTGAGGCCACCACAATGAGTATTCTATTTCCCGGTCGTCTAGGTCTGGCGGAAGCCCGCATTCCCCACATTGACAGACATGGTCTGGTTTATCTCTCCCGCGGTAACCTGTATGTCAGGGACGGTACTCTCACCTTTAGGGCAGCTGGCAGCCCAGAACTGGAACCCGGCGAGTACGCCGTGCCGTATCAGGCCGTATCTATGATTCTGTTGGGCCCAGGCACCTCTGTTACTCATGATGTGCTTAGGATAATGGCCCGCCATGGTACGCTGTTAGCTGCAGTCGGGGAGGGGGGAGTGAAATATTACACTGCGCCTCCCATGGGTACCGGCAGGTCAGCAACAGCGAGAGCCCATGCTCGTCTCTGGGCGGATCCGGAAGAGAGGGCGAAGATAGTCCGGCGCATGTACGGCTATAGGTTCCAAGCTGCCTTCCCAAATGAGGATATAGCCGTTTTGCGCGGTATGGAAGGTGCCAGGGTGAAAGCACAGTATCAGGTGTTGGCTAAACAGTATGGGATCAAGTGGAAAGGCAGGAAGTATGACCGGCAGAATCCAGGCCTGAATGATGCGCCGAACCAAGCAATAAATCACGCAGCAACATTTGTTGAGGCTGCCGCTGAGATAGCTGTGGCAGCCGTTGGAGCACTACCTCCTCTAGGTTTTATTCACGAAGATTCGAGTAATGCATTTGTCCTGGACATAGCGGACTTGTGGCGTGCTGAGATCACGTTGCCCCTCGCCTTTTCTGTCGTAGCCAAAGGAGTTGAACCGGGGGCACTGGAAAAGCACATTCGTTATGAGGCCGCCAGATGGTTTCGGAAGCACAAGCTGATCCCACGAATGATTGACCGGATAAAGGAGTTGCTTTATGTCACTGACAGTGGTAGTGACCCGTAACGTACAGCCGAGGATAAGGGGATTTCTCGCTTCCTCGATGTTGGAGGTTGGACCAGGTGTCTACACGACCACAAGCCTATCTGCTGGGGCTCGAGAGAGGGTCTGGAATGTGTTGGAGGAATGGTTTGGGGGTGAGGGAGCTAGTATAGTGATGGTATGGGATGATAGAGCAGAAGGTAGGCAATCCGTGCGGGTGTTAGGCCTGCCCCCGATTGACCTGGTTTCTGTAGACGGCCTGGTACTGGCTAGACGGCCCCTAAGCGCACCTGGTGAGGAGCAACTGTGTGCAGACTACGACTACGGGTTGGATGCGCCTGTATGATAACACCACCTTGTCGTGAAAACGGACGAAACGAAGCCCCAGCTTAACAAGGGGTCTACCCCGCATGCGCGGGGATCGACCCCTGCTGTAGTACTTGCGATTGTCGGCATAAAAGTCTACCCCGCATGCGCGGGGATCGACCTGGTTTGCTTCGTTCATTGTTCCTTCGATTCTGGTCTACCCCGCATGCGCGGGGATCGACCTGGGTCTCCGTCTTGCTGGTGCCGGCAAGCAGGGTCTACCCCGCATGCGCGGGGATCGACCGAAGCTATGGATGGTTTCTTTCATTCCGGAAAAGTCTACCCCGCATGCGCGGGGATCGACCCTCGTGATTCTGCAGGTTGACGGCTCTAAGCTGGTCTACCCCGCATGCGCGGGGATCGACCGTGACCATACGTGCGACTGGGGATAAGGGTAGCGTCTACCCCGCATGCGCGGGGATCGACCCTTCCTACCCACCGGGTAGATTTTGGATCGAAGGTCTACCCCGCATGCGCGGGGATCGACCTGGCCACATAGTAGGGCGGCCTATCAGATTCGGGTCTACCCCGCATGCGCGGGGATCGACCCCATGAAAACCGGGCGCACCAGGACACAGCCTAGTCTACCCCGCATGCGCGGGGATCGACCTCGCCATCACACATCACCCTCGTTCACCGGACGGTCTACCCCGCATGCGCGGGGATCGACCCTGGCAGTATTTTGTCATCCGGGACCAGGAAGGGTCTACCCCGCATGCGCGGGGATCGACCACGTTTACGGTGCAAGAGCCGTCAGCGTGGG
>JAKOTU010000095.1 GCA_029776155.1 Bacillota bacterium
TGAGGAAAGTCCCGGGTATGCTGGTCTTTGTCTTTACAGCAGCGGTTCTGCTCACCACTTCCCTGCTTGGCTTCGCGCAAGGAATCGGTACAGTAACCCAGGTCGGACTGGAGAACTTTGTGTATGTGTATCAAGAAGTACTCAGTGAAGTGATCATCCTGCAGCTCGGCGACAGAAACGAAGCTTCCATGGAGCAGTTCGGTGCAGAGCACATCGCCGGTCTCTCCCAGATCGGCAACGAGAACACCATGGAGATCTGGCAGCTGGGTCAAAGGGATCTGGTCCTGGCAGTGCAGGGCGGTGCTGGAAACGAGGGATCAATCAGCCAGATGCACTCTTCGGCCGGAACCTCTAGCGGCGGGGTATCGGACAACGATGCCTTCACCTACCAGGGTGGGCTGTTCAACAGGCTGAACGTGCTGCAGGTGGGAGATGACAACACCACTTCCATTTATCAGATTGACAACAACAACGAGGTCTTTGTGGTGCAGGAACAGTTTCCCCTCGGTGCCGGCAGAAATGCGGCCCTCATAGTCCAGGCCGGCGTCAATAACTGGGCTTCCGCCCTGCAGCTCGGAGCCCAGCAGATGCTCCGCAGCATGCAGTTCGGTAATGACAACAGCAGCACCATCAGTCAAACCGGCAGCGGAAACCGCACTTCTGTGCTGCAGGACGGCAGCGGTAATGTGTTCAGCGCTGCCCAAAGCTAGTAGAAAGGAGAGTCCCTATGAAAATAAGGAGTGTCTCAGCAGCTGTACTGCTCCTAGTATTGGCCTTGGGCAGCGTCCCAGTACTCGCCAACGGGCTGGGCAGCCAAGGAATCGAGCAGGACAGGATCGATCTCTTCCTCGCTTCCCAAAGGCTTTTAGATGAAGAACGCAGACCGCCCCACATGAAAGTGGGTATGGTGGTCACCACCTTGGGTACAAGCAGTGAGGTTAACGTGGGAGCCCGCGTCGAAACCGCCCTGGGCCAGCAGCGCTATGCGAGCTTGGTTACGGAAATCATCTATCTGAAAGGGGAAAACGGCCTAGCTGGATTTGCTTCCATCAAGGTTGTACCCTTGCCTGACCTGGCCGTGCCCGTATACATAGGTGCTGGGGCAGGTTATGCCGATGGCTTTCGTTACCAGGTCTTCGCAGGGTTTGAGTTCGCTAAAAACTTCTTTGCAGAGGCCAGATACGTTAATCTTCCCGGCGGAATCGCCGGCCGGGGCCTGCACCTGGCCGCCGGCGTACAGTTTCTCTTCTAGAGGAGGTTGAAAACAGTGAAACGACTTGTTCTTTTGGGCCTTGTGGCAGTGCTCTTGCTGGGCGTAAGCACGCAAGCACTGGCCACCTACACCATGACTTGGGGATTCCAGCTGCTCAACAACCCCAATGCGCGCCAAGTGGCCCTGAACGTGGCCCAGGCGCAGGAGGAGTTGAGCAGGGTAACGGAAGAGCAGAGCGGACTGGATCGCTTTAAGGAAAGCCTGGACCGCATGGTCATGAGTAAAGCCATCCGTGACATTGTCTATTACGAGCCGGACGGGGGAGAATTCTACGGGTTCATCCCGGTTGACGATGGCTGGATCTACTATGAGTGGGACGATGTGAGCCAATCCATGAAGATCTACCACTACGCCAACGGCAGCTGGACCGAGATCTCCATCGATACTGGCAGTCAGCCGGCTCCTCCAAGCTTCTAACGCACGGAGCCCAAGTGTAAAGGAGGGACAACATGGAATTTATCATGATCGGGATCATGACTTTGGCGTTGTTGTTTGGAGGCATGTCCGGAGCCAAAACCACCCCCCCACCCACCGAGATCGAAGTGGCCCAGGCTATGGAGCAGGTTCTGCAGGCTCCCGAGTCCATACTTCTATCGGAGGCGAATGTGACCACGGCAAGCCAGCTTCTCGCGGCGCTTCCTGAGCCTAAAGAGAAGATTCCCGTGGCCATCTACGCCATTACGGACACCACCGGACAACTTAAGGCCGATGGTGGGGCCGCATCCACAGTGGTCTCCCAGGGAACCACAGAAATGCTCATCACCGCCCTGCAGAGGTCGCGCCAGTTTGCCGTTTTGGACCGGGCCCGCTTTGCCGACCTGATTAACGAGCAGAACCTGGTCACCAGCAACAGGATTAAGCCGGGGGAAGGACCGGTTCCCGGCCAGCTCACCGGAGCCAGGTATATGATCAGCGGGTCCATTACCGAATACCAAGTGAGCAAGGAAACAGGCGGCATAGGGCTGATCATAGCCGGCAAAGGGGGTACCAAAGAGTATGCCCGGGCCACAGTGGCCCTTGATCTGCGGGTGACGGACCTGACCAGCGGCGAGGTAGTCTGGGCAGAAAGCCTGCGGGGAGAAGTGATTGGTGAGAAGGTCGGTGTCCAGCTCTTCTCCTTCCTCGGGAAGAATATTGTGGAATTTGAGACTGGTCAAGGAAAACAGCAAGTGATAAACTTAGTTGTGAGGACATTATTAGAAGAAGCTGTCTTCAAACTAGTGCAGTCTAAAGTACTTACCAACTAGCAAATCCCGCGGCATTCCGCAGCCGCACCCAACACTGCTCTCGGAGTGGTAAGGGTCTAGCCAGGCTTACCGTGCTCCAGAGTCCAAGAACGATCCGCAAACACATTTGAGAGACAGTAGAAAGAAGATTCTTCTTTCCCTCAGATAAAGGTAAACCCATCGTGAGGTGGGGACACAAAGCCACGGGTCTAAGTAATTAGATAGCCGGGTTGCCAAGGAGGAAAACGAATGAGGCAAAAAATGGCGTTGTTTGTATTGGTGTTGTTGGTGGCGGGGCTGCTCGGCAGTGCACAAGCACAGGCCCAGGAGCTCCAGCCCATGACACCTATGGATTTGGAGACCTGGTTCACCAACTTTTTCCAGGTCCCCGAAGATGAAATAGAGCCCTTTGCGAACCTAGCGTTCGTCTACCAGGAAGGTAATGACAATAGTTCCGAGCAGATTCAGCAAGGCGAGAACAATCGGGCCTATGTCTACCAATACGGTGAAGGAAACTATGTTCAGCAGTGGCAGAATGGCTGGGGAAACTGGGCGGGTGCCTATCAGGTGGGCAACCGCAACAACGCGGTTATTCATCAAGTAGGCACCAGCAACTGGGCGGGCACCTGCCAGCTTGGCGATGCCAATACAGCCAGGATCGAACAGAGCGGCTCCAGCTTCACCGCTCTGGTCACCCAGATTGGCCATGGCAATTCTGCGGTGATCATCCAAGGAAGCAAGTAATTTCTTGGTTTAAAGCAAACCAAGCAGGCGCGGTAAGCCAAGTGGGTGGTCCTTACCCACGAGGGGAGGTCAAGATCCTGTGATCTTGACCTCTTTTCCTAAGCAAAAACGTGGTTGCCGATCTGCAGCTTCACCTGCCTGGTCCAGACCCAGCTGGAAGCGGGCACTTTGCGGGGATTCCAAAAAAAGAGGGCTCCATTGGTGGGATCCGCTCCCCCCCACGCTTCCAGCACCGCAAGATAGGCCAAATTGTTGGGGATTTGGTTGATGGAGCCGTTGGCCACCGGCTCAAACTGGCCGGGTTGGTACACTGCCCCCGCCACGCTGTTGGGAAACTCGGGGTGCCGCACCCGGTTCAGCAGCACCGCGGCCACCGCTACCTGCCCCTCAAAGGGTTCACCCCGGGCTTCTGCATAGACCAGCCGGGCCAAAAGCGCGATATCCGCCAGATCCTGCTGGGTATAGCTGCCCTCGGGCAGGGGAAATCCCCCTTCCAGGGAAGGCAAAGTGGCGGTGGGAACAACAGGCTCGGGCTCTGCCTCCCCGTTTTCCCCCGTTGTGGGTATGCTCAGCTCTTGGCCGGGATAGATCACATCGCCGGCAAGCCCGTTGGCCGCCCGGAGCTCTTCTAGGGTCACCCCGTACAAAAGGCTGATGCTCCACAGGGTTTCACCGGCCTGCACCGTATGCTTGAGGGACATCTCTTTTCCTCCTTGTGCAGTTTGCTGTTGGTACAGCATATGCACCGGGGCCTGACAGGCACCCCCACCGGTGAAGGAAGAACGGCCCATTTGTCAAAGTATAGTCTGTAAATCGAGTTTTCAGGAGGAGATGACCATGACCACACCGCACAACGCGGCTAAACCAGGAGAGATCGCCAAGACCGTCTTAATGGCCGGGGATCCCCTGCGGGCAAAATTCGTTGCCGAAACCTACTTGGAAGATGTAAAATGTTATAATGAAATCCGGGGCATGTACGGCTTTACCGGTCTTTATAAGGGCAAGCCCGTCTCGGTGCAGGGCCACGGCATGGGTATGCCTTCCATTGGCATCTACAGCTACGAGCTGTACAATATGTATGATGTGGACAACATCATCCGTATCGGCTCCGCCGGCGCCATCAGCGACGATGTGCACATTATGGATCTGGTATTCGCCATGGGCGCCTGCACCGATTCCAACTACGCCTATCAGTACAAGCTTCCCGGCACCTATGCCCCCATCGCTTCCTGGGAGCTGCTCAGCAAAGCGGTGGAGATCGCCCAAGCTAAAGGGCAGCGCTTCTTTGTGGGCAATGTGCTGTCCTCGGATGTCTTCTACAACCAGTACGGCAGGCCCGACTCCTGGAAAGAGATGGGCGTTTTGGCCGTGGAAATGGAAGCGGCTGCCCTGTACATGAACGCGGCCAAGGCGAAAAAGAATGCCCTGACCATGCTGACCATTTCCGACGAAGTGTACAGCGGCCGGGAGCTGCCGCCCCAAGACCGTCAGGTGGGCTTTACCACCATGATGGAGATCGCTTTAGAGCTGGCCGCCAGTCTCTAACGCGGCCCAAGCCCAGCAACCCAACCCGCTTGGGTTGGGTTATCTTTATGCCAATCCTTGTTAGTGTGGAGGTTACCGATGAAAAGACCATTTGCCAGTGCCGAACAGCTGCACGCCATCGCAGCAGAATACCCCACTCCCTTCCACCTCTACGATGAGCGGGGAATCCGCGCAAACGCCCGCAGATTGCACCAAGCTTTTGCCTGGAATGGGGGCTTTAAGGAGTACTTTGCCGTCAAGGCTAATCCTAATCCTGTCATCCTCTCCCTCCTCAAGGAAGAGGGCTGCGGAGTGGACTGCGCCACCTCCACAGAGCTGCTCTTAGCCGAAGCCCTGGGCTTTAAGGGCGAAGAGATCATGTTCTCATCCAATATGACTCCCTTTGAGAGTTTCCTGCTGGCCCATAGACTGGGAGCCATCATCAACTTGGATGATCTGACCGATGTGGAGTACATCGCCAAGCTGCCCTCGATTCCCAAAAAGATGTGCCTGCGCTACAACCCAGGGGGCACCTTTGTGGTGAGCAACGGCATTATGGATACGCCCGCGGAGGCCAAATTCGGCATGACCCGCCCCCAGCTCACCCAGGCCGTTCGGGAACTCCTAAGATTGGGTGTTGAGGAGTTCGGTCTGCATGCCTTTTTAGTAAGCAATGCAGTGACCAACGATTATTACCCAGCCCTGGCCCGGCTCCTCTTTGAAGTGGTGCGGGACCTCCATGCAGAGACGGGTGCCCACTTCACCTTTGTCAACCTCTCGGGAGGCCTGGGGATACCCTACCATCCCGAACAGAAGCCGGTGGACATCCAAGCGGTGAGTGACGGCGTGCGGCAGGCCTTTGGGGAGGTTTTAGCCCCAGCAGGCTTGGACCATCTGGCCATTGTCACCGAACTGGGGCGTTATATGCTCGCACCCTACGGCCATCTGGTGAGCACCGCCATCCGCCGCAAAGAGACCCACAAAAGCTATATCGGCCTGGATGCCTGCGCCGCGGACCTGATGCGCCCGGCCATCTACAAAGCCTATCACCACATCACCGTGGTGGGTAAAGAAGATCACCCCCACGACCACATTTACGATGTGGTTGGGGGGCTTTGCGAAAACAACGATAAATTTGCCATTGACCGTCCCCTGCCCAAGATAGAGCTGGGGGACTTAATCGTGATCCACGACACAGGAGCCCACGGTTATGCCATGGGCTACAACTACAACGGACGGCTGCGCTCGGCGGAACTGCTGCTCCGCAGCGACGGGACGGTGGAGCTGATCCGCCGCGCCGAAACGGTGGACGATTATTTCGCCACCATGAAGTTTCCCCACTCAGCGCGCCTTTAGCCGATCCGCAAACTTTTGGCGGAACTTTGCTACTTTCGGGGCGATCACCGCGCTGCAGTAAGTCTGCTGGGGATTGCGCCGGAAATACTCCCGGTGGTAGTCTTCAGCAGGCCAAAACTTCTCCAGCGGGGCGATCTCCGTCACGATGGGATCCTCCCACAGGGCAGCCATCTCGGCCTTGATCCTTTCGGCGATCTGACAATCTTCCTCGCTTGCGTAGAAGATAATTGAGCGGTACTGGGTACCCACATCCCCTCCCTGACGGTTGAGGGTGGTGGGATCGTGGGTGCTGAAGAAGATGCGCAGCAGATCGTCGTAGCTGATCACTTCCGGATCATAGGTAACCTGCACCACCTCCGCGTGCCCGGTCTGGTCGGTGCACACCAGCTCGTAGGTGGGGTTAGCCACGTGGCCCCCGCTGTAGCCGGGGATCACTTCCAAAACCCCGTTGAGCTCTGTGAAGATCGCCTCTACACACCAAAAACAGCCTCCGCCAAACACGGCTGTTGCTTGCGCCATATGCCAGTTCCCCCCAAGATCAGTTTAGAAAAAGGTGATTCCTTGGACAGCATTTACAGCTTCCCCCACTACTATGAAATAGCCTTTTCTTACCGCGATATCCCCAAGGAAGTGGATACCATGGAAGAAGCCATGGCCCGCTACTCCAAAATCCCGGTGAAGACCGTGCTGGAGCTCGCCTGCGGCAACGGTCCCCACATGCTGGAGTTCCTGGCCCGGGGCTATGAGTACTGGGGACTGGATTTGAATCCCACCATGCTTGAGTATGCCCAGGAAAAGGCGGCGGCGAAGGGTTTCGCCCCCAAGTTTTATCTGGCTGATCTAGCCGACTTCCGCCTGGATGGGCCTGCAGACTTCCTGTACATTATGATGGGCTCTTTGTATGTGGAAAACACAGAAAAGCTCCTCAGCCACTTTGCCTCGGCCCAGGCAGGCCTCAAGCCCGGCGGTCTGTACTTCCTCGATTGGTGCATCGATTTCGAGCCCCTGAGCAACAACTTCGATCAGTGGGTGATGCGCCGGGATGGGATTACCGTGACCACCCGCTACACTACCCGGCTGCACAATGCCCCTGAGCAGCTCTACGAAGAGAACATTTTGTTCACCATTAAGGATCGGGGCCAGGAGCATAACTTGCTCCACAAAGGGCTCAGGCGGGCCATCTTCCCCCAGGAGTTCATCCTGGCCGCCACCAAACTGCACCAGTTTGAGTTCCTGGGCTGGTGGAACGATTGGGACCTCCAGGCACCCCTGGGAGAAGGAAGGGGCGAAATAGTCCGCCCCATTACCATTCTCAGGCGCCTCTAGCTGTTACAGAGCTCGTAGATGGCCAGCACATCCCCTTTGTACAGGGGCACCAGGCTGCCCTGGGGGCCATCAGCTGTAGCCTTTTCCGCCATCTCCTCGAAACGGTCGGCGGGGATGCCCGCTTCCTTCAAACGCACGGGCAGGCCGATGCTGCGGAAGAACTCTTCTAGGCGTCGGATGCCCTCCAGGATGGTCCGCTCCGGATTGCAGAAGTCCTGTTCCACCTGGAAGACCCGCACCGCAAACTGCACAAAGCGGCTGGGGTTATGCTTGTAGACATACTTCATCCAGGCGGGGAACACGATAGCCAGCCCCGCTCCGTGGGCAATGTCGTAGATCCCACTCAGCTCATGTTCAATATTGTGGGAAGCCCAATCCTCTTCCCGGCCCATGCCCAAGAGGCCGTTGTGGGCAATGGTGCTGGCCCACATGAGGTTGGCCCTGGCGCCGTAGTTCTCGGGCTCAGCGATGGCCCGGGGAGCTTCCTGGATGATGCTGCGCAGGGCAGCCTCGCAGAGGTGATCGCTAAAACCCACTTCAGGCTCGTTGGTGAAGTAACGCTCCATAATGTGGGCCATCATATCCGCTACCCCGCAGGCAGTCTGGTAGGGCGGCAGGCTGTAGGTGAGCTCCGGGTTGAGTAAAGCGAACTTGGGACGCATGATCACAGAGCCGTAGGGCCGCTTCAGCCAGCCATCTTCATTGGTGATCACCGAGCCGGTGCTGGACTCGCTGCCCGCGGCGGGGATGGTGAGCACAACGCCCACGGGCAAGGTTTCTTGGGCCTCAGCTTTGCCCATAAAGAAATCCCACACATCGCCTTGGCAGGGCACTCCGATGCCGATGGCCTTGGCGGAGTCGATGACGCTCCCGCCGCCCACAGCCAAAATCAGGTCCACCTTTTCCCGGCGGGCCAGCTCAATGCCTTCCCGTACCAGACTCAGCCTGGGATTGGGCTGCACGCCCCCCAGTTCCACTATCTCTAGACCCGCATCCTTAAGGTACTTCTCCACCCTCTCCTTCAGTCCCGAACGTACGATATGCCCGCCGCCGTAGTGCAGCAGCACTTTGCGGCCATACTGGGCCGCCTCCCGGCCCACCTTCTCTTCCGCGCCTTTGCCGAAGATGATCTTCGTGGTGTTGGAAAATGTGAAATTGCGCATGTTCTCTCCTCCTAAACTATGGAATGATCTTGGACAAACTGCACCAGTTCCTGTACATAACCGAAGGCTACAGCCACCACTGTATCCGCGCCCCCGTAGTAAAGGGCCAGCCGGCCTGTGGCGCTGTCTATCAAAGCAGCACAGGGGAATACCACGTTGGGCACATCCCCCACGCACTCGTAGTAGGTCTGGGGGGCGATAATGTAAGGTTTTGCCCGGGCGATTACTTTCCAGGGCTGGTCCAGATCCAAAAGGGCCGCCCCGGCGCTGTACACAAACCCGTTGCAGGACGTGAGCACGCCGTGGTAGATGAGCAGCCACCCCTCCGAGGTTTCAATGGGCACAGGCCCTGCCCCGATTTTTGTCGACTGCCAGCCCTCGGTGGTGCCCATGACAAAGCGGTGCTTGCCCCAGTAGGTCAGATCGGGGCTCTCGCTGTAGAAAATGTCCCCAAAGGGAGTATGCCCGTTGTCGCTGGGTCTGGAGAGCATGGCGTAGTTCTTCCCTATCTTGCGGGGAAAGAGCACTCCGTTGCGGTTGAAGGGCAGAAAGGCATTTTCCAGCTGATGGAACTGCTCAAAATCATGGGTGTAGGCTACTCCGATAGTGGGTCCGTGGTACCAATTGCACCAAGTGACATAAAAGCGGTCCTCAAGCCAGGTCACCCGGGGATCGTAACCGTAGACAAACCTGGCGATTTCTCCGTTCTCGCAGATGAAGGCTATGGGGTCATCTTCCAGCTCCCAAGCCAGGCCATCTCGGCTCCGGCCCGCATGCAGCCGCATCTCCCGGGCTTTGTTGTCCACCCGGAACACCCCCCGGAACTCCCCCTGATAGGGCACTACTGCACTGTTGAAGATACTGTTGGCACAGGGGATGAGATCCCGTGGGATGACAGGATTCTGCGAGTACCGCCAAAGAACAGCTGAACTGCCTGGGGGCCGCTCCTCCCAGGGCAGGTTGGGCACCTCAGGGCCCGCAATCTTCAGTGCCACGCCGACCCGCTCCCTTCTTCCTCAGGTTACCTTTCACTATTCTGGGTTGCCTTGCCCAATCCTCCAGGCTGTGCCAAAAATCACTTGCTGGCAGGGCTTTTCCTGGGGAAGGAATTCCCCAGGACATCTAGAATACCCCCGGAAAGGAGTGAGGAGCGGATATGTGGAAAGAGCACTACCGGATTGGTTCTGAACTCATCGATTCTCAGCACAAGGAGCTCTTCGGCAGGGTGGCCAGCTTTATCCGGGCGGTCCAGGATGAAAGATCCTGGGAGGAGCGTTTGGAGGAAGTCCAGTCTACCCTGGAGTTCATGAAAGAGTATGTGGTCATCCATTTCCGGGATGAGGAGGCCCTGCAAAAAGAGGTGGGCTATCCCGGGCTGGAAAAACACACTGCCATTCATGATGCCTTTCGCGAGGAAATCAGGGAGTTCGCCCTCCGGGTCGAACGGGAAGGTTTTGATGAAGAGAAAGTACAGGAGTTCGCCGCCAAGGTCATGACCTGGCTGATCATGCATGTGGGTAAAGAGGACCAAAGGATCGGCGAGTTTCTCCGATCACAAGGAGGTCAGCAATGAAGGTCGAGTACATAAACCCATTCTACAAAGCCACCATAGACGTGTTCAGGATCATGCTGAACCTCGACGTGCAGCGGGGACAGCTCCGGGCGGTGGAGGAACTCTCACCGGTGAGCGAAGCCAATGTGGTCATCGGTGTAACCGGTGATCTCCGCGGTTCCCTGCTCTACAGTTTTCCCAAGGCCATGGCCCTGGAAATGGTGGCCATCATGGCGGGCATGCCCATGACCAAACTTGATGCTTTTGTCTGTTCAGCCCTGGGAGAAGTGGCCAACATCATCAGCGGCAATGCCATGACCCATCTAGCCAGCAACTCCCTGGCCTGCCAGATTTCACCACCCCAGGTGTTTGTGGGCACAGAAGGAACCCTGTCCATGGCTACAGAACAGGCTATTGTGGTGCCCCTGATTACCAATATCGGCACCCTGGAAGTGAGCATCTCCCTCACCGGTGCCAACGAGCAGAAGTAGCGGAGTGGAAAAAAAGACAAGCGCCGGACCTGACAGGTCTAGGCGCTTGTTTCACTTTAGAAGGCGCCGCTGATGCTCAGGGAGGCAGTGACCGCCGCGGCCCTGCCCCGGCCGCCAAACTCCGTGCCAGGTGCGCCGAAGTTGGTGCTCAGACCCACGCTCGGTGAAAGCTTGCCCCAGGCGGGCAGGCGCAGGGTACCGCTGATCAAGCCGGAACTATCGGACAGATTGGTCAGCACAAAAACGCTGGCGGAGAACTTGGAGCCGAGCAGCCTGTTCCACGAAAGGCTGCCGGCGAGATAGTGCCGGCCGCTGCCGGTTAAGGTCACTTTGCCCAGCTTGTCCCAGTTCAGCACAGGCGGCAGCTCTTGGTTCAACATGGCCAGGCGCACCTTTTTGATGGCTTCTTGATCCTCGTAGCCTTCTCCGTTGAAGTAATACTGCAGGATCCCCGAGAGATCTAAGCGTCCCCCACTGTCTTTGTAGCTGTACATGCCTCCCGCAGTGGCCCGCAAGAACGGGCCGTCCTTTTCCACGATTTCATAAACCGGGCCCCGGGGCTCCAAAAAGCCCCTCTCCGAACCCCAAACCAGCATGGCCTCGCCGAAAAAGCCCACCTTGCCGAAGGACGAAGACACGGAAGCCAACAGGCGGGGCAGTTCTTGTTGGTGGTAATAGCCGCCTAGGCTGAACTCGGTCTTGCCCACCACAAACTCCATCCGCGGGGCCAGGGCAATCCCTTCGGTTAGCTGTCCCTGATCCGCCAGGGCGTATAAGTAATAATTGCTGCTGCCTTGGGGGTAGTGCACTTTCAGGGCCAGGACACCCTGCCTTTCCCCTTCTTCATCCAGGGCATCAAAGGCGCGGATGGTGCTGATGCTTGCGGGGACATTCTGCTTGCCCGCCCGGAAAAAGACCTGGTTCTTGGCGTTGAAATCCACAAAAAGCTCTTGCAGTTCTGCCTGCAGATGCCTATCCCGGGGAGGCGTGAGCGGCTCACTGAGGGCGTAGCTGATCCCCGCCTTGGCAAAGGCACGGAAATTGGGATCCGGCCTGGCATCCAGGAAAACCTGGGTGTTCAGTTCTGCGGAAACGCTGGTTTCCCCCCAGGCGCCTTCTAGGAAGGGGCGGGCCAGGAGGAACCCGAAGTCATAGCTGCCCCCCGCCTCCAGGCGGTCCCGGACCAAGAGGGCCTCTTCAGGGGGCAGGGCCCCTTCCGTGACCTCCAGCTCTACAAGGAGGTCCTCGCCAAAAAGGTCATCATAATCAAAGGCCCAGCTGGTTCCGGCCAGAACCAGCACCAACAGCATGCTGAGCAAGGCGGTCCTGCGCATGGCTTTCCTTCCCCTTTCCGCTAACGGTTTACCCGTTCGATATACGCCTTGGTAAAGACATGGTCAGGTATCTTAGCAGTGGAGATCTCACCCAGGCTCACCTGGGTTTTCTTCCCTTCCACCAGCTCATCGATGAAGATCATCTGCACGGGGATGACCGCTTCGCCTACCTTAGCATATTTGGGAAACAGAGCCGAGCGCATGAGCCTGCGGGTGAGGCTGTACTCCTCTGCTTTGAGCACCAGGTTGGTGTCCTTGGTCACCCAAATCCTGGCATAGGGAAAGGGAACCGTATCATCCACTGCCTTTAAATCGATGATGTACACAGGAAAATTCCCCAGCGTGCCTTCGAAGTAGCCTTCCACTTCGTAGGAGGAGGCATAACTGGAGCTGCCGAAATCCGCATTGCGCACGTCCGAGTCCTGGAAGGCCTCCTTGAGGGAGGTGTGGGCAAACTGCCTGCTGGATGGGTCGTAGAACCAAAGGTTATCTCCCTCCAAGAGATAACCCTGCCCCCGCTGGGTAACGGGCTCTTGAATCAACAGCAGGTAGCGCTCCCCATCATCACGGCGGAACTGCCTCACCACCAGCTTTTCAATGCCCGCCTCCGGATCTTCCACGATTAACGTGAGCACAGCGGAAAAATCAGTGCCTGAAAAGCGGGACTGGGCATCGACTTTTTCCAGTATGGCCCGGATCTGCTCTAAATGATCTGCCTGTACCGGCGCCGCCGCAACCACCAGGAGCACGGCAGCAGCCAACAGTAAGCATATTCTTCTCATGGCAACCTCCCTAAAAGTTAGAACTGAGCGCCTTCATGGGGGAAAGCTTAGCCGCGGCCCGGGCAGGCCAGTAAGCGGCAATGAGGCTGGTGAGCACAACCAAAACCATGTTCAGCACCACACTTTCCCCAGATAGCCGGAAGGTGATACGCCCCTGGTTCAGGAAAAACTGCAGTGAAGGGTCGGCCTTCAGCGGCCAGCTGCCCACTGCCAGAATGATCAAACCGGCTAGCGCCAAACCAGCGGCGCAGCCCACCAACCCCAACAGCACCGCTTCCCAGAGGAAGATGGACTGCACCTGCCTGCGGTGCATGCCAAAGGCCCGCATGGTGCCGATCTCTTTGGTGCGTTCAATCAGGATCATCCTAAAGGTGTTGGTAATCCCCACCATGGTCACCAGCAGCAGAATCAAAAAGATCACCAACCCCACACGGTTCAACACCCCCACCGCCAGCTCCACAGGCTCCATAATCTGGTTGATGTTCAGCACCCGGTAGCGCGTTCCCTCCCAGGGGGCAAGGCGCTGGCGGGTGGCGGCGGGATCCAGAGGCATTCCCCCCACACTCACCGTAACTTGGGGCTCCTCTTCCTCCGGTTCTTCCCCGGGGCTGGCCAGCCCTTCCCTAAAGGCACGGGTGAACCCTTCCACAAAGGCCAGGTCAGTGAGGAATAAGTTGAGCATCTGGTACTCATCGGGCTCCAGGCCCAAAAGGCTGTTTAGGTAGGCCCTGCTCACATAGGCTGCAGACAGGCCAAACTGCTCCTGGTCCTCCACAAAGGCCACCACCAAAAGCTCGCCCACGTTGTGCTGACCGGTGAGGGTCTCCAGCCTGATCAAAATGGTCTCCCCCACCTCAACCCCTAGGCGTTCCGCGGCAGGCAGAGGCAGGATCACCGCGTTTTCCACGCTGAGCGCCTTTTCTAAAGAGCCCTCCGTTACCACTAGGCTTTTCAGCAGCTTATCTTCTTCCTGGAAGTCCACTCCGTAAACCAGGTGCATGGTCTGTTTCGAACCAAAGATCAGTGACGGCAGCGCCTGGCTCCTTTTGGTAAAGGCTTGAATACGGTGGGCGTGTTCGGTTAAGAGCTGGTCCAGGCGCTCATCGGGGCGGATTTTGGTGATCTGCTGGCCGCGCTCGTTGAACTCCCGTCCGGTGATGAACACATGGCCGCCCAAGGCATGGGCAAAATTCTCCCTAATATTCTCCACCAAGCCGCCGGTCAAAGCATTGATGATGGTAATAACCAGCATCCCAAAGGCGATGGCGCCCGCGAGGAGAAAACTGCGCTTTTTCTGGCGGGAAATATTGCGGAATGCCACCTTCAGCGTGAACATGGGATCACCTCGAGCTTTCCATGGCCTTAAGCGGCGAAGTCTTCATGACGATGGCGGTGGGATAGGCGCTGGAGACGGCGCCCACGGCTGCGATCACCGCGAAGGAGAGCAAGACGGCAGACCAGCTCAATTCAGGCCGCAGCTCAGGCCCTCCGTAGATGATCTCGAAGAACACATTGGTGGCCTTCAACCCGATCCTGTTTAGAACCAGCAGAATCAGGCCCCCAGCGCCCACTCCCACCAGCCCGGAAAGGCCTGAAAGGAGCATGGTTTCTATGACAATCAGGCGGCGCACAAAGCTTTTCTGGGCGCCAATGGCGCGCATTGTGCCAATCTCGCTCATGCGCTCCGTGACCGAGATCACCAGGGTGTTCATGATGATGATCACCGCCACCACAGCGATGATCAGCACCACCGTGTTGAACACGCTTTTGATGCCATAGGACAGATCAGCTAGGGCGCCCGCCCCCTGCCGCCAGTCTCTGGTCTGGGCAGCAATGCCCTGCTCGGCAAAAAACCGGGCAAAATCCTTCTCTGCCTGTTTGAGGTATTTCTCATCACTCAGCCGCACCAGCAGGTACTGCCAAGCTCCCGTATCCTCGACCGCAGCCTGAACTTCCCCGCTTCCCTCCAGAACAGAGAACCAGAAATCCTCGTCGGCTGCAGGTTCTTCCACGCTCACCTCAGCAAACAGGGAATCGAGGGAACTGAAGATGCTCTCCGCATCGATCTGCCCTAAGAACTGCTGTTCTGCGCTGGAAAGCTCCGCTGGGTCAGCGTAACCCACCACCATACCAGCCAGATCCCGCACATTGGAGACATCCATGAGGGAAACCATATCCAGCTGCACGTTGGACTGCTTGAAGCGGAACAGGCCTGTGATCTCCACCTCCCGAATACGCATGCCCGTATGGGTGCTCACAGAGGTAAACAGGAGTTTGTCTCCTGGACGGAAGGTGAAACCGACCTGCTGTTCTAGAAGCTCGGCCACCGCCTTGTTGAGGAGCACGCCCTGCTGACCCGGTTCCCAGAAACCCCCTTCCAGGATCTCCACATTGTCAGGGAACATGGCCTGGTATTGCTCAGGAATGATGCCGAAAAGCTGGGTGGCTCCTAAGGTGGTCTCGCCCCTGGAAACCACCGCGGTTGCGGAAACCTGGGGATTGAGCGCGGCAACATAGGGCAGCGAACTGGCGAACTCCACAATAGCCGCGTAATCAGGAATCCTTGGCACGGGCTGCTCTATGGCGGTAACATCCTGAAAACCGAACAAGGTCAAGTTGCCCTTGGTTTTGCCGGTGATCATCAGATGACCTGTGTAGTTTTTAATGTAATAGCGCTCGATGCCCTTGGCGGCCGTATCCATGAAAGAGTTGCCCACCACCAAAACCATTATGCCGATGGCCATGATCAACCCGATGATGGTGGTCTTCACCTTATGCTGGCGCACGTTGCGCCAGGCGATGGTCAGCAGGATCCTCATACCAGCCCACCTGCCGCAGCCTGGGCCTTGCTGTCCTCCACCACTACGCCGTCCAGAAGGCGGATCACGTGATCGGCAATGCTCATGATGGTGGTGTCATGGGTGGAAAAAATGAAGGTGGTATTCAGCTCGGCGTTCATCTTTTTCATCAGTTCAATAATGCTCTGGCCCGTCTTGGAATCTAGATTGGCTGTGGGCTCGTCGGCCAGCACAATTTCCGGTTTGGTGACTAGGGCCCGGGCTATGGCCACTCGCTGCCGCTGTCCCCCAGACAGCTCATTGGCTTTGTGGTGCGTATGATCGGCCAAGCCCACCGCCCCAATTAAGTACTCAATCCATTCCCGCATCTCTTTCTTCCCTGGACGATCTTTGCCCAGCAGCAGGGGAAACTCGATGTTCTCGTACACATTGAGCACGGGGATAAGGTTGAAGGACTGAAAAATAAAGCCCACGGTCTTGTGGCGCAAGTTGGTGAGCTCCCTGTCGCTGAGACCCTGGGTAACGGTGCCGTTGATCTTGACCATCCCCGAGGTGGGCTGGTCGATACAGCCAATCAGGTTGAGGATGGTGGACTTACCCGAGCCCGAAGGGCCCACAATGGATACAAAGTCACCCTTTTCTATGGAAAAAGTGACGCCCCTGAGGGCATGCACTTCCGCCTTGCCCAGATAGTAGATCTTCTTTACGTCCTGCAGTTCCACAATGGCCATGTGATCCTCTCCTTTCCTGGCTCTCTACCTATAACCTAAGTATACCCTACCGCGGGTCCCTATTCAACGCGGGCGGTATTTATAAACTTCGGACTGTAATCCCCGCAGCTTGACCGCCCCTGGGGAGCAAGACGAAGAGCCCACGAGCAGCCACCAAAAAAGGGGCCTGCCCGCGAGCCTGCCCCTTGTGCCTTGCTGCTTTGTTACTTGCTTCCAGCTGCTTGCTCCTTGAACGCTTCCCGCACCTTTTTGCAGGCGGTGCGCACCGCCCAGTCGATGCTCAGCCAATAAGGCAGCTGCAGGTGGAAGAGGTGGGTTTTCATGCCCACTGCAAAGAGGATAAATCCAGCCGCCAAAGTCAAGAGCATCCCCCTGATGGCCGGCCAGGTAAAGAAATCCACATGCTCTAAAACACCGAGATTCACTGAACCGCAGCTTTGAGCCGCTGGCTCCACCAGCAGCCCCAAGACTCTCTCGGGCAAGGTGCCGATAACCAGCATGGCAATGGACAGCATAAGCATGGCCACGGCCAGGGCTTTGTTCTCACCCCGGTCAAACTTCACGGCCGTCTTCTGCTTGCCCAAGAACGTAAGGCCAATCAGTTTCACGAAGGATGCGGTTGTGCCTACTCCCACCAAGGTGAAAATGCGTTCAGCCCAGACCATGATCGGCCGGCCCGTTTCCGCAGCCTCTAAAATACCGTGGTGGAGCAGGGTCTTACTGATATAGCCGTTGAGGCCAGGGGCGCCCGTAATGCCCAGCGCGGCAATGAGCATCATAATGCCTGTGAGGGGGAACTGCTTCCACAGACCGCCCAATTTATAAAGATCCGCTTCTCCCGTACCCAGGATGATAATGCCTACACCGAAAAAGAGGGAGGATTTGAACAGCGCGTGGTTCAGGGAATGGAACACCGCCCCGGCGATGCCGAAAGCACCGTTATCCTTCATGAACAAGGCGGCACCGATGCCCAGGATAATATAGCCCATCTGGCTCACGCTGTGGTAGGCCAAAAGCCTTTTGGCATTGCTCTGCAGTAAAGCCAGGCACACGCCCAAGAGCATGGTGATACTGCCCACCACAACCAACAGCGTTCCCGCCCAGGGAATCAGATCAGCCTGCCCCCAGTTCACCAGCTGCCCCGTGCGGATTAGGCCGTAAGCACCAGTCTTAATTAGAATCCCAGATAAAAGGGCACTGGCTGGTGTTGGCGCCACAGGATGGGCTTGGGGCAGCCAGATGTGCAGGGGAAACATACCGGCCTTGATGCCGAAGGCGGCCATCAAGCACAGAACAGCCCAAATAAAGGGGGTAATCCTTGTCGGATTGACGGCGGGCGAACCCACCAAGGGAGCAACGCCGGAGAAGTACAGAAGGATGATCGCGATGCCCATGAACACTCCAGCGGCTACGCTCAAATGGTGGTACATGGAGCCCGCCTGCTCCGCTTCCTGATCATGATGATGGGTGACCCACTCGCAAGAGGTGATAGACATCAGTTCAAAGAAAATGAGCAGGACAATGAAGTTGCCGGCCAAGAAGATGCCTTGGGTTGCCCCTAAGGCGATCAGATAATAAGTATAGAAAGTGGTGACCTGCTCTTCATGGCGCATATAACTGTGCATGTAAATCCCCGCCGCCAGCCATACAAAGGAGCTGAACAAACTGAACAGGGCGGACAGGGAATCGAGCCGGAGGATGGATCCCAAAACACCCAGAGAACCCACTCCCCAGGTGAACGCCCCACCGCTCCGCACCAGGTACGTATTCACTCCACTAATCAGGAACGTAATGGCGGCTACTACGATGGTAAAAAGGGATTCGGTACGTCTTTCGTTAATTTTTGCCGCACCTGCCGCGCATAAAATGGGAATAAGTATTACTGCTGCGCTCCAAAACATCCTGCTTCATTCCTCCGTGGCACCATTGCCGTGTTTAATAAACATTGTCACATCTATCACTATATCCCTTCGCTAAGCACCGATCAAAACCCTTCTTGGGGGTTCTGGAGCGGTTACCGACTCCGCACGCCCCCTAGCAAGGGCTAGCGTCAGATTCCTTCATTTATTACCTTTGATATATCCGCCTTGCCCCATAATTCCGTCCTGATCAGCGGAGCGCGCAGTTCAGACTGTGGAAAAAACAGGATCAGCGCCCTTGAGGGCGAAATAGATGCTAGAAACCCATGGACGGGAGTTGATAGCCGTGTGCGACACCATGGTTGCCCTGGGCAATGCCACCCAAGACGGCAGTGTAATCTTTGCTAAGAACAGCGATCGGCAGCCTAATGAGCCCCATCTGCTCATCCGCATACCCCGCAAAAGGCATCCCAAGGGAGCACAGGTCAAATGCACCTACATCACCATTGATCAGGTGGAAGAGACCTACGCCGTGCTGTTGCTCAAGCCTTCCTGGATGTGGGGAGCCGAAATGGGTGCCAATGAGTTCGGGCTCAACATCGGCAACGAAGCAGTTTTTACCAGAGTCAAGCAGGGGCCGCCCAGCCTTTTGGGGATGGACCTGGTCAGGCTCGCTTTGGAGCGCTGCCGCACCAGCTTAGAGGCGGTGCACCTGATTACCGACCTATTGGCCAAACACGGCCAAGGGGGCAACTGCGGTTATGAGAAGCGCTTTTACTACCACAACTCTTTCCTTATTGCCGATCGGCAGTCGGCCTGGGTACTGGAAACCGCGGGTCCCTTCTGGGCCGCGAAAAAGGTGGAGGATGTGTACGCCATTTCCAACCGCCTGAGTATCGGCTCCGACTTCGATCTGGCCCACCCCGAGCTGATCGAGTATGCCATTTCCCGCAAATGGTGCAGATCAGAGGCGGATTTCCACTTTGCCCGCTGCTACAGCAACCAGCTGTTCACCTATTTCAGCGGAGCAGAGAATCGCGAGCAGGCCTGCACTCAAAGGCTGAAAGAGCGGCGGGGCCGGATCACGGTGGCTACCATGCTGGAGATCCTGCGCTCCCATGAACCCAAACTGGAACGGAAAGGTCCATTTGCCGAGCCCTCAGTGCGCAGTGTGTGCATGCACGCGGGAGGCGTGGTGGGGGATCACACCACAGGCAGCTACGTGGCTCACCTCACGGAGCACCTGGATACCTACTGGCTCACGGGAGCCTCCACTCCCTGTATCTCCATTTTCAAGCCCTATTGGCTTACGGATAACGATATTATCTGGGGCGAGGATCAGGAAGAGCAAGCACTGCAGTTCTGGATGCTGCGGGAAGAACTCCATCGCCTAGTGCTGCAGAACAAGGTAGAAGATCTAGATGCCTATCTAGCCGAAGCCGCCGAGCTGGAGCGGGAGTTTTTGGACCTGGTGCAGGCCCTCAGCCACGAAGAGCTGAACCCGCAGCAGCTGAACGTGATCATGAAGCAGGCTTGGCACCGGGAACGGGAACTGGTGGAAACGGTGGTTAAGCGCAGCAGATCCAACCCAGGCCAGATCCGCGGCAGCCTGTACTTCCGCCACTACTGGCAGCAGCAAAACAAAAGGCTGGGCCTTTAGAGGTCCAGCCGGGCAAATACCTCCCCTTTGTCCAAGTCATAAAGCTCCACTGAGCTGTCGGTGAGCACAGCCACGCTGCGCCTGGGCTCACGGCCCTTGGGGAGGGCGGGGCTTCCTGGGTTTAGAAAGATTGTTCCACCCACGCGCTGCAGCACAGGCTCGTGGGTATGGCCGCTCACCCAGAGCTTAATCTGGAAGCGCTGAGCCAAGGCTTCCACAATATCCGGGGTGTAGTGATGACCGTGGGTTACCAGCGCCCTACCGAAGGGGAGCTCCGCGAAAAAGTATGGATCCTGCAGGAGGATATCCAACACCATCTGGTCCACATCGCTGTCGCAGTTGCCCCGGACTGCCTTAATGGGAATGGGGCAGGAGTTGATCAGCTCAAACAACTCCTCGGTGTTGTAGCCCGCGGGGAGGGGATTGCGGGCGCCGTGATAGAGCACATCACCGCAGTGCCAGATCTGTTCCGCACCCTGGAACGGCCCGTGCAGGGCATCCATCCAGCCCTTGGTGCTGCCGTGGGTATCACTGATAATACCGATCCGCATGGTCTTGCCTCCTTGTATATTAGAATTGCTGAACGCCTCAGCTCCTTGGTATGACAGGTAACCCATCCCATCACCGCCCCGGAGCTGAAAGCGTGAGATCACCGGCTCCGCAGAGCCGTGCAGAACTACCTAGTCGATACCAGTCATCACAGCCACTCCTAGGCCGCGACCGCCTCTCATCACCAGCGACTGTAAGTTCTTCTCGGTAACTTGGAATAATTAGGTAGTTAATATTCGCTTGCTGGGCCCGATCTCCTGCTCCCCCCTTGACAAACGGGTCAAAGGCGAGTATGCTAAGAACCAACAGATGTAAAGACGATGATCAGGACGAGTAGCCGCCGCTTACCTGACAGAGAAGGGAGTAGAACGCTGAGAGCTCCCCCAGGGATGCTGTGGTGAAAACCACCTAGGAGTCGCCGGCTGAACTAGCAGTAAGCCGAGCCGGAGCAGCCGTTACCTGCGCAATGAGAGGGTCGTTTGCCTTGGGCAGGCGATCAATTTGGGTGGAACCGCGAGAACCTCGTCCCATTGTGGATGGAGGTTTTTTTATTCCCCAGCCTGAAAGGAGAGGAAAAACGTGGAAGAGAACATGGCCTTAGCAAACCGGGAGGAGATTTTGCGCCACACTGCGGCCCACATTATGGCCCAGGCCGTCTTGAGACTGTGGCCGGAGGCGAAAACGGCCATTGGGCCTGTAATCAAGAACGGCTTTTACTACGATTTTGACCTGGAATACAGGTTTACCCCCGATGATTTGGAGAAGATCGAGGCAGAGATGCGCAGAATCATCGCCGAAGATCTGCCCATCATCCGGGAGGAGATCAGCAATCAGGAAGCCGTAAACTTGTTTGCCCAAAAGAAGCAGGATTACAAACTGGAGCTTTTGGAGGAGCTGGATGAAAACGTGAGCATCTACCGGCAGGGGGAGTTTGTGGATCTCTGCCGTGGTCCCCACCTGGAGAGGACTTCCCAGGTCCAGCACTTCAAGCTGCAGAGCATCGCCGGTGCCTACTGGCGGGGGGATTCCAGCCGCCAGATGCTGCAGCGCATCTATGGTACTGCTTTCCTGAGAAAAGAGGATCTGGAAGAGCATCTGCGTCTATTGGAAGAGGCGGCCAAGCGCGACCACAGGGTAATCGGCAAGCAGCTCGATCTGTTCAGTATCCAGGACGAAGGTCCAGGTTTCCCCTTTTTCCATCCCAAGGGCATGGTGCTCCGCAACCTCCTGGAAGAGTACTGGCGGGAAGAGCACCGCAAGCGTGGTTATGTGGAGATCAAAACTCCCATCATGCTCCACGAGGAGCTGTGGCATTGTTCCGGCCACTGGGACAACTACAAAGAGAACATGTATTTTTCCACCATCGATGAGCAGACCTTCGCCATCAAGCCCATGAACTGCCCTGGAGCCATGCTCATGTACAAGCGCCGGCTGCACTCCTACCGGGATCTGCCCCTGCGCATGGCGGAGATGGGCCTGGTCCACCGCCACGAGCTTTCCGGCACCCTGCACGGACTCATGCGCATTCGGGCCTTCACCCAGGATGATGCCCACATCTTCATGCTGCCCTCGCAGATCCAAGATGAGATCATCGGGGTGATAGATTTTGTGGACCACGTCTACCAGACCTTCGGGTTTAAGTACCATGTGGAGCTGTCCACCAAGCCGGAAAACGCCATAGGCGACGATGCCATGTGGGAACAGGCCACCGAAGCTCTGCGCAAAGCGTTGGAGCTCAAGGGCCTCGAGTATGCGGTGAATGAAGGGGATGGGGCCTTCTACGGCCCGAAGATCGACTTCCATCTGGAAGACAGCTTGGGCCGGACCTGGCAGTGCGCCACCATCCAGCTGGACTTCGCCATGCCGGAGCGCTTCGACCTGGTATACATCGACGAGAACAACGAAAGAAAGCGCCCCGTCATGCTGCACAGGGTGATTTACGGCGCTCTGGAGCGCTTCATTGCCATCCTCACTGAGCACACCGGGGGAGCTTTCCCCACCTGGCTGGCTCCGGTGCAGGTACAGGTCATCCCCGTAGGCGACGATTATCTGGCCTACGCCCAGGAAGTTGCCCATCGGCTCTTCGCGGAGGGCATCCGGGTGGAGGTAGACCAGCGCGACGAAAAGCTGGGCAAGAAGATCCGCGAGGCCCAGCTGCAGCAGGTCCCCTACATGCTCATTGTGGGCAAAAAGGAGCAGGAAAGCGGCAAGATTTCTGTTCGCCACCGTCGCCAGGGAGATCTGGGCGCCCTGGAGCTTGCGGAGTTCCTGCGCCAGATTCAGGAGGAAATCGCCGCCAAAAAGAACGGCTAACCAGCGCATAGAAGAAAGAGTCGATGGACCTTGCGGTCTATCGACTCTTCTTTTATGTCAGCGTTTGGCTTCGCCTGCAGAACCCAGCCTTTCCCGCGCCGCCTTACTTTCCCAGGTAACGAAGGCTCTCCGCAGAAAAGTGCTCAGCTGCTTCTGCAGGGATGAACTGATGTTCCGTTCTAATATGTTCAGTTGTTCATCAGTGAAGCCGGTCAAGAACCTCAGGTCGCGTGCCGGCACTAGGGAGCTCAGCACTCGGGGTATCCTGCCCAGATCGCCTTCCTGGAAGTTTTGATAATACTCCTTCCAGCCCTCCGTACTCAGTCCCACAAAGGGCGCCACCTGTTCGTGGGTGGCATATCCCTTAGCCACTGAGTCCAAGGCGATCTTAACCCGCAGATAGGGATAGTCCGCGCAAGCCCGGCCCAGCACCTCCAACGACGCTTGAACGTACCCAGGATCTAGCTTGCTGAACGTTTAGCACCTCCTCAACCCCTCCCCGGGTGTTAATGCCTATTCGAGGGAGAGCGGGAAAGTCCTCCCTGCCGCCGGAAAAATTTTATTCAGCAGCGCGGGGATCCACGGGTACTTTCAACACTGTGCCCACCGCCAGCATGCTGGGGTTTGTAATCCCGTTTTCCTCAGCGATTATCCGGTACAGGCTGGGATCGCCCCACAGCTCCTGGGCAATGGACCACAGATTATCGCCGCGCTTGACCACATACTCTGTGTAGCGGGGCACTGTGGGAGGCGGTGTCAAAGTGGTCTGGACTGGTGCGGCCTGATCAGGGGGCTGCTCGGCTGCGGCCTCCTCTTCCACCTCAGGCGGCGGAAGGGGCTCAACCGCTTGGTTCCCGGCGGTCTGGGTCTCCGCGGGGCGGAAATACAAATCCCGCACCAGGGTATAACCATAGGACCCGCCGGCGATGAGCAGCGCCGCCAGCAGCACCACCAAGACCGCCCGCAGCCAGGAGCTGCCTCTGCGGGCTGCGGCGATTCCAATTTCATTCTCGGCCATATCCCTCAACACGTAGTAGCCGGCAAGGCGCTTCCATTCTCCGTCCACCATTCGGTACAAGGCTCGCTCAGGGGTGTGGTTGTCCATCACATAGGCGATCTGCCAAGGTTCGGGGAAAAAGCGCTCGTGCTGTTCCCGGTCGAAGCTGGACAAAAAGACCCCAAAGCCGGGATGGGTGTGGGCCCAGCCCACGATTTCCTCGCCGCCGCCACTCCGTTTGAGGGCTGCCTGCACACTATCATAGTGCTCTTGGTTGATCACTAGGCGAGAAGCGCCGCTGCGCTGGGGAATGGGTACGAAACGCTCCACCAAAACCTCATACTGCTCTGCGCTTTTCAGTTCCTGTTTGCGCCCAATGAGGAATCCGCCCTGTTCCCCCACGGAGTGCAGATGGGAGTACCGATCCAGCGCCTGCATAACTTCCTCGCGGAAAACTACGCGCGGGAAAGGGCCGGCCCGGCCCACCAGGAATCTCCTGGTCGAAAATGTAATGCGCTCCTTACCCATAGCACTCTCCCCTAAAAGATGCTGAAGTCGAGGACATCCGAGAGGCGTTTCAGCATGCTGATGCCCACCACGCTGTTGCCCTTGGTATCCAGGGCTGGTCCGAAGGTGGCTACGCCAAAACGGCCGGGAACCACACCCAAAATGCCTCCGGAAACCCCGCTCTTCGCCGGGATTCCCACCTGGATGGCAAACTCCCCCGAGGCGTTGTACATGCCGCAGGTGACCATAAACGTGGAAACCAGGCGCACAGCCCGGGCGGATACCAGGGGCGTACCCGCCCCATTAATACCCTTCGTCGCGAAAAACATGCCTATGCGGGCTAAATCAGCACAATTCACTAAAATGGAGCACTGGCGGAAGTAAAGATCTAGGACCTCTTCCACATCCCCTTCCAGGCAGTTGATCTCCTTGAGGAACCAGGCCAGGGCCCGGTTGCGGTAGGCGGTTGCCTTCTCGGACTGGTACACAGCTTCATCGATGGCAATTGGCCGATCCAGAATGCTCTCCAAAAGGCCCGCGATGCGCCCGAACCTTTCCTCCACAGAGGCGCCGGGGATCAAGGAACACACGGCGATGGCACCCGCGTTGATCATGGGATTGGGCGGCTTTTTTTCCGATGCTTCGAGTTTAACTATACTGTTAAAGGGGTCGCCGGTGGGCTCCGCACCCACTTTGGCAAACACGGCCTCTGGGCCGCGCTCTTCAATGGCAATCAGCAAACTGAATATTTTAGAAATGCTCTGCAGGGTAAAATCTACCCGGGTATCACCTGCTTCGAACAGCCCCGTGGGGGTCTGCAGGGCAATGCCGGCCAGCTTGGGGTTACCCTTTCTCAGTTCGGGAATGTACGTTGGGAGCTGGCCTTTTTCCGCATAAGGGCGGCACTCTTCCACTATCTCCTCGAGGAGCGCTGTATACTCAAACCCTGTGCTCATCTTCTCTCCTCCCTCAAGGCCTGACGCTCCTGGCGCAGTGAGCGAAGAAAGACCCTAACGCGGGTCCTCCTTGGCGGCCGCGGCCTGGGCGCATTCGTGACTCCAGACCCGGAGCGTGTTCTTTCCGGCCGCTTTGGCTGCATACATGGCCTGGTCGGAGAACAGCAAAAGCTGGTGTTTGTCTGTGGTATGCCCCGGCTTGCAGGCAATCCCCACCGAAACCGTGATGGGCTTGCCCCAGCTGGTTTCTTTAACTGCTTTCAAATTGGCCATGATGCGCTCGGCAACACGGGCCCCTCCTTCAGCCCCAATATCCTCCAAAATAACCACAAACTCATCTCCCCCGTAGCGGACCACCTTATCCTGGGGCCGTACACTGCGGGTGATGGTTTCCACAAACATCTTCAGAACCCTATCGCCTTCCACATGGCCATACTCATTGTTAAAGGCAGCAAAATCATCAATGTCGAAAAAGAGCACGGTCACAGCCCCATCCGAAGGCTCGTTCAGCCACTTGTTCAGAAAACGGAAATTGAAGGCTCCGGTCATGCCGTCAATTACCAGCTCTTCCTCAAGTTCTTTCCTGCGGGCCCGTTCGCAGGTTACCTCCACAGCATCCCTGAGCATACCCGAAAGGTTGATCAACAGCACGCCAAAGCCCACCACGCCCCAAAACCCGTAGGCCCTGACAAAGAGGGTGAACACCAGGCCAATGAGCACGCTGCTCAAGCTGCTGCGCAGGCTGCGCGACAAAAGCAGCTTGATCTGCTCCCACCAGGGTGCGCCGCGCCAGATGGACACCATGCGCGCCACCAGGGAAATGTTGACAAAAATGTACACCAGCGCTCCGCCTACCATGGCCAGCACACCCGGCAGCCCCCGGCTGCCGAGGTAATTCTGGAGCCAACCATACACCACCGCACTGAAAAAGGCGGAGATGGGCAGCTGGGACGCGTTGAACACAACCCGCAGCCATTCCTTTTTGTGCACCAGCCCATCGGCCACACCGGCCAGAGCCGATACCACCATGGACGGCGTGGGGCCGCACAAATAGACCAGGGGCAGTACGGAAGCAGTGGCCAGGGAAAAATCGGACCGCTCCCCAATGCGCACCACGATGGTCTGTAGGTAGAGAAACACTGCCGCCAGGCTAAGGAGCAAGGGCCAATCCTTCCAGGCTGCATGGTTATAAAAAATAACGCCCAAGCCTAAGGCTACTGCGGCACTGAGCACAGCGGTGATCTTCTGCAGCCGTTCCGCTCGCTGCTGCTCCATAACAGCACCCCCCCAATCCCACCATAAATGGTAATTCTTTATCAATTCTGGATATCCTGCTTATGGGTGGGCTGGTCCGAAAAAACTGCCGGCGAGAATGAAAAGGGAAAGGGGGGCCGGGATGCGTTTTCCGCACCTACCCCCCCTTTGGTCCACGGTTTACAATAGCCCGGCCAGCTGACAGATGATAGTCAACACCCGCTCGCGCCCCTCTTTGGTGTGGGCGGAAAAGAGCACAGGCTCTACGCCCAAGGCTTCCTTGATCAGCATGGCCTGCCTCTGATAGTGGCCCCGGCTGATCTTATCCGCCTTGGTGGCAATCAGGACCGAGGGCATGTCCATTTCCTTAAGCCATAGGCTCATCACCCGATCATCCTGGGTAGGCTCGTGGCGCACATCCACCAAGTGCAGCACTCCCACCAGGTTGGGTCTACCGGTCAGGTACCCTTCGATCATGGACCGCCAGGCGGCGCGCACAGAGGCGGGCACCTTGGCAAAGCCATAACCTGGCAGATCCACCAGGCACAGTCGGTCCACCCTGTAGAAGTTGATGGTCTGGGTGCGCCCAGGCTGGTTGGATGTACGCGCGAACTTATTGCGGTTGACTAGAGCGTTGATCAGGGAGGACTTGCCCACATTGGAGCGCCCCACCAGGGCAATTTCCTTCAGGTCGTGGGCGGGATAACCCCGGGCATTCACCGCGCTGCCGAGGAATTCCGCCTTATGCACATTAAGGATCATGCCTCATGTTCTCCCATCCAAGGCGCCTCGCCCGGGGGTGGAGCATCGGGCAGCATGAAGGCCGGCGTCTCCGGCTCTACAGGCTGGAGATTGAGGGCGTGGGCCAGCACTTGATCCATATGGTCCACAAAGGTAATCTGGAGTTTGTTGAGGATGTTGGCCGGCACCTCTTCCAGATCCTTCTCGTTCTCCGCAGGCAGAAGCACCTTCGCTATACCTGCCCGGTGGGCCGCCAGCAGCTTCTCTTTAATGCCGCCCACCGCCAGCACCCTGCCCCTGAGGGTTATTTCCCCGGTCATGGACACATCGTGGCGCACCGGCCGGTTGGTGAGGGCACTGGCCAAGGCGGTAGCAATGGTGATGCCTGCCGATGGCCCGTCTTTGGGCACCGCGCCTTCCGGGATGTGCATGTGGATATCTTTGTTCTCATGGAACTTGGGGTCAATACCCAGCTCCGCAGCTCGGGAGCGCACATAGCTGAGCGCGGCCTGGGCCGACTCGCGCATCACTTCACCCAGCTTGCCCGTGAGGGTGAGTTTACCCTTGCCTTCCACCACTGTCACTTCGATGGTGAGGATCTCGCCACCCACCTGGGTGTAGGCCAGGCCTGTGGCCACGCCCACCTTGTCTTCCCCATCGGCAGCGCTGGGGATATAACGGCGTACTCCCAGGTATTTATGGAGATTGTTCACGGTGATGCGGGCGCTGGCTGTCTGTCCTTTGACGATCTCAGTGGCTACCTTGCGGCAGATGGTGCCCAACCTGCGCTCCAAGGTGCGCACACCCGCCTCCTTGGTGTACTCGGTGATCACCTTGTGGATGGCGTTGTCCGAGATTTGGATCTGCTCTGGCTTGAGCCCGTTGGCCCTGAGCTGCTTGGGCCAGAGGTGGCGCTTGGCAATTTCATATTTCTCGTATTCGGTGTAGCCTGGGATGCTGATCACTTCCATCCGGTCCCGCAGGGGAGGGGGAATGGTGTGCAGCACATTGGCTGTGGTGATGAAAAACACTTCCGAAAGGTCGAAGGGTACTTCCAGGTAGTGGTCGACGAAGGAGCTGTTCTGTTCTGGGTCCAGCACTTCTAACAGGGCAGAGGCTGGATCACCCCGGAAATCGGAGGCCAGCTTGTCAATCTCATCCAGCACCAGTACCGGATTGCGGCTGCCCACGGTGCGCATGGTCTGGATGATGCGCCCGGGCATCGATCCGATATAAGTGCGCCTGTGCCCCCGGATTTCCGCCTCATCCCGCACTCCGCCCAAAGACAATCTGGCAAAATTGCGGTTGAGAGCCCTGCCCACAGACTGGGCCAGGGAGGTTTTGCCCACACCCGGTGGTCCCACTAGGCACAGGATGGGACCCTTGGAGTTCTTCGTCAGCTGGCGCACCGCCAGAAACTCCAAAATGCGCTCCTTAACCTGATCTAAACCGTAGTGATCCTCGTTGAGGATCTCCTCGGCCACATTCAAATCCAGACGGTCCCGCGTCCGTTTGGACCACGGCAGGGAGAGCATCCAGTCAATGTAATTGCGGACCACAGTGGCTTCCGCAGACATGGGCGGCATCCGTTCCAGACGGTGGATTTCGTGGAGCACTTTTGCTTTGGCATCCTTGGGCAGTTTGGCCGCCTGCAGGCGCTCTTTCAGCTCCTCGATTTCCGTCTTACCCTTTTCATCCCGCTCCCCCAGCTCCACCTGGATGGCCTTAATCTGCTCCCTGAGGTAGTACTCCCGTTGAGCCTTTTCCATCTGCTTGCGCACGCGCTGCTGAATGGACTTCTCAAGGCTCAGGATCTCCCCTTCCCTAAACAGGAGGCCTAAAATGGCTTCCAGCCTTCTGTCCACAGGGAAGATCTCCAAAAGCTTCTGCTTTTCCTGGAAGGAAATGAGAAGCTGGCTGGCGATTGTATCCGCCAAGCGGTGTGGATCTTCAATGTTAGTAACCGACATGAGTACTTCGGCGGGGATCTTTTTGCCCAGCCGCACGTATTTGCCAAACTCATCCCGGACGCTGCGCATAAGTGCTTCCAGCTCCAGGCTGCCCATCTCTCCATCGAGTTCGGGGACAACGGTTACAAACGCTTCGTAGTAACCATTAGCATCATCTATATGTTCAAGGGTGACCCGGGACAGTCCCTCTACTAATATGCGCACTTGGCCTTCAGGCACTTTGAGCAGCTGCTTGATCTCGCACAGAGTGCCGACAGAGTATATATCTTCAGGCTGAGGCTCTTCAGTGTGCACATGATGCTGTGCCGCCAAAACAATACGCCCGTCTCCAACCACGGCCTGCTCAATCGCTTCAATTGAGCGGCGGCGCCCAACTTCCAAAGGGGTTACCATATAGGGGAAAACAAGCGTTCCACGGAGAGGTAGCAACGGAAACATCTGAGAGGAAACCTTCTCTGCCATTTCTACACCCCCATTGGTCAATGTACCTTTATTGTATCATAGTTTGGAAAATCAGGGAATTATCCCAGGGGTGATTTTAGGAGAGGCTCCTAATAAGCTCGCAGGGCTCCGGGAGCTCGCGGAAAGGCGCTTATCATCGCCCAGCGTGAGCAGGGCATGCCTTAAGACCTCATGGATGCTGCTTACTGCCACCACCTCCACCCCATCCTGGGCAGCAAAAATGTCCTGCCAGTTCTCTTGGGGTATGAGCACCTTCTGCACCCCCGCTTCCGCCGCGGCTTTGACCTTGGCCATGATTCCCCCTACTGCCTTGACCTGGCCGTGGATGGTCACCTCCCCCGTCATGGCCACAAGGTTGCAGACGGGCTGGTTAGTTAGGGCTGAAGCCACCGCAGTCACCATGCTCACCCCCGCCGAAGGGCCGTCCACGGGGACGCCGCCGGGGAAATTGATGTGGATGTCATAATCCTGGGGCCGCAGCCCCAGGCAAGATCTGAGCACGGTAAGCACATTATCCACAGACGAGCGGGCCTGGGAACGCCTGCGCATGGTCCTGCCCTGCCGGCCAAACTCCTCCTCCTCCATCACTCCCGTCACTGTGACCTTCCCTTGATTGCGGTCGGTCAAGACGGCGGCAGCTTCCACCTCAATGACGGTCCCCAAATTGGGTCCGTACAGGGCCAGACCGTGCACGATGCCCACCGCCGGTTCGGGGCGAACGCGGTTTTGGGGCCTGGGGCTGTGCTGTCCTAAGCTGAGCACCCACTGCACATCGGCCTTGGTTATCACCCGGCGCCCTTCGCTTAACACCACCCCGCCCGCAAGCTGCACCATGTTCACTGCATCCCGGCCGTTGGCGGCATAGCGTTTGATTTCCTCCACAGCCTCAGGCTCGAGGGGCAGCTTCATCTTCTCCGCGGCGCCCGCGGCGATGATCCCGATTTCTTCGGGAGTGAGGTGGCGGAAGTAGATTTCCAGGCAGCGGGAGCGCAAAGCGGGGGGCAGCTCCTCCGCTAAGCGGGTGGTGGCCCCCACCAGCCGGAAATCCGCGGGCAGCCCGTTTTGGAAAATCTCGTGAATGTGGGCAGGAATGTTGTGATCTTCGGGAGAGTAGTAGGCGCTGTCCAAAAAAACCCTGCGGTTCTCTAGCACCTTGAGCAGTTTGTTGAGCTGAATGGGGTGCAGTTCCCCGATCTCATCGATGAACAGCACTCCTCCGTGGGCCTTGGTCACCGCGCCTGGTTTGGGCTGGGGGATCCCGGCCACCCCGAGGGGCCCCGCTCCCTGATAGATGGGGTCGTGTACCGATCCCAACAGGGGGTCGGCGATGCCCCGCTCATCAAAGCGCGCGGTGGTGGCGTCCACTTCCACAAAGGCAGCATCGGGGCCAAAGGGCGACAGGGGATTCTTCTTGGCTTCTTCCAGCACTACCCTAGCTGCCGCGGTCTTGCCCACTCCAGGCGGCCCGTAGATGAGCACATGCTGGGGATTAGCGCCGCAAAGGGCTGCCCTCAAGGCCTTGAGGCCATCTTCCTGCCCCACAATGTCCTGGAGGCCCCTGGGGCGGCACAGTTCCGCCAAGGGCTCGCTAAGGGCAACGCTCTTCAGCCGCCGCAGCTTTTCCATTTCCCGGCGGGACTCCCGGTCCACCGCGGTTTTGCTCCCCTGCTGCTGGCGCAGGAGATTCCAGAAATACAGGCCGATCACCACAGCAAAAAACAGATTGATCAACCCCAGGATCTCCATGGACCCACTCCTCTCCCAAGCTTACCGCACCTAGTATGCCCAGGAGAAAGAAAAAGGATAAGCCGGCTTCCCAGCTTACCCCTTTGCTTGTTGTTTTCTGCCCCTTGACCGCTACGCCGTCTCTTCTTTGCCCCTGGTTTTGCTGCGGACCAGCAGAGGCTGTTCCCGCTTTTCCACGACAGCTTTGGTGATCACGCACTTGGAAACATCTTCTTCGGAAGGGACGGTGTACATTACATCAAGCATAAGTCCCTCCACGATGGTGCGCAAGCCCCTGGCGCCTGTCTTCAGCTCCAGGGCTTTGCTGGCAATTAAGCGCAGCGCCTCGGGCTCAAATTCCAAGGTTACCCCGTCCATCTGCAGAAGCTTCTGGAACTGCTTCACCAGCGCATTCTTGGGCTCGGTGAGAATCTGCACCAGCATCTCCTCATCCAAGGCGTCCAGTGTGCACACAACGGGGACCCGGCCGATAAATTCGGGGATTAACCCGTAGCGCAGCAGGTCTTCTGGCATGATCTGGCGGAGAATCTCGCCGATCTTCTTCTCTTCGCGGCTGCGCACATCGGCACCGAAGCCTATGCTTTTTTGGCCGATCCTGCGCTCAATGATCTTTTCCAACCCGTCGAAGGCGCCGCCGCAGATAAACAGGATGTTAGTGGTGTCGATCTGGATAAACTCCTGATGGGGGTGCTTGCGCCCGCCCTGGGGCGGAACACTGGCAATGGTCCCCTCCAGAATTTTCAACAGGGCCTGCTGAACACCTTCGCCGGATACATCGCGGGTGATGGATGGGTTCTCAGACTTACGGGCGATTTTGTCAATTTCGTCCACGTAAATGATGCCCTTCTCAGCCCGTTCCACGTCGTAATCGGCAGCTTGGATCAGCCTCAACAAGATGTTTTCCACATCTTCGCCCACGTAACCCGCCTCGGTGAGGCTGGTGGCGTCGGCAATGGCAAACGGCACGTTGAGGATCTTGGCCAGGGTCTGGGCCAAAAAGGTCTTGCCGCTGCCCGTGGGCCCCAGCATGAGAATGTTGCTCTTCTGGAGCTCCACATCTTCGTTTCTGTAATTGCTGTTAATGCGCTTGTAGTGGTTGTATACTGCTACGGCCAGCGTCTTTTTGGCTTCTTCCTGACCGATCACGTACTCATCTAAGGCTGCTTTAATCTCTTTGGGCTTAGGTACGTTATCTAGCTCCAGGTCGTGGTCTTCAGTGAATTCTTCTTCGATGATCTCGTTGCACAGTTCGATGCATTCGTCGCAGATGTAGACCCCTGGCCCGGCGATGAGTTTCTTCACCTGTTCCTGCATTTTGCCGCAGAATGAGCACTTCAGCTGCCCCTTTTCATCGCCAAATTTGAACATCCAATCACCTCACTCGCCACTTACTGCCCGGCACTGTTCTGAACCTGCCTCTTGGTGAGGACACCATCAATGATCCCGTATTCGACGGCCGCTTTGGCCGACATGTAGAAGTCTCTGTCCGTATCCTGCTCAATTTTCTCCAGGGGTTGGCCGGTGGTGTTGTGGAGAATCTCATTAATCTTGGACTTGAGGAGGAGAATCTCCTTAGCCTGGATCTCAATTTGGCTGGCCTGCCCCTGAGCCCCACCAAGGGGCTGGTGAATCATGATGCGGGAGTTGGGCAGAGCAAAGCGCTTACCCTTGGTCCCCGCACTGAGCAGCAGGGCACCCATGCTGGCGGCCATCCCCACGCAGATGGTGGACACATCAGCCTTGATGTACTGGATGGTGTCGTAAATGGCCAATCCCGAATAGATTACCCCGCCCGGGCTGTTTATATACAAGTGGATGTCTTTGTCAGGGTCTTCAGATTCCAAGAACAAAAGCTGGGCGATGACCAAGTTGGCCACGTGGTCATCAATGGGTCCTCCCAAGAAGATGATGCGATCTTTGAGGAGCCGGGAATAGATGTCAAAGGCCCGCTCCCCGCGATTCGTCTGTTCAACAACCATTGGGATTAACACACTCAAGCCTCTCCCCGCCTTTCTGTTCTTAATTCTCAGCAGAGTCCTCCTCTGCACCCTCTGCCTCAGGCTCTTGGCCTTTGGAAGGCGCCTCTACGTCGGTAATGCGGGCGTTATCCACGATAAGCTTCATGGCCTTTTCCCGAGCGAGGGTCAAGGCGATGCTTTCCCTCTGCCCGTTCCAGTATTCCCGCAGCCGCTCCCGGGCCTCTGGATCAAGCTCGTCATCCCCATAGCCACTGAGGTATTCCTTAATTCGATCATCCACTTCTTCTTCGGAAACGTCAATCCCTTCTTTTTCACGCACGGCTTCCAGGATCAGCTCATGGATGATGCGCTGTTCCGCCTGGGGCTCGAAATTCTCCACCAGATCCTCCGGGCTCTGGCCGGTGATCTGCAGGTACATCTCTTCGCTGATCCCGTCCATGGCCAGGCGCTGCATAAACAGTTTGTAGAGATACTCCGCCTCCCGGTGGATCATGGAGTGGGGGATTTCCACCTTGCTGTTCTCGGCAATGAGCTCTAATAGTTTATTCTCCATCTTATCGTTGGTTCTGCGGGTAGCCTCGTCCTCCAAGTTTTTGCGAATGTGGGCCCTGAGTTCCTCCAGGGTCTCAAACTCGCTGATATCCTTGGCAAATTCATCGTCAAGCTCGGGTAAAACCCGCTCCTTGAGCTCTTTTACGGTTACCTGGAACTCGGCCGCTTTACCCGCGAGGTGTTCGGCGTGGTAGTCCTCGGGGAAAGTGACGGCAATCTTGGCACTCTGCCCCACTTCCAGACCCACCAGCTGTTCTTCAAAACCGGGGATGAACCTGCCCGCGCCCACTTCAACCAGCTGGTTTTCCGCGGCGCCCCCGCTGAAGGGCTGGCCATCTATGTAGCCCATGTAATCAATCACGCAGAAATCGCCCTCTTCCACTACCTTGCGCTCGGAAACGACCAGCTGGGCGCTGCGTTCCTGCTGCTGCTTGAGGACGTTTTCCACATCTTCATCGGTAATCTGCACAATCTCCCGCTCTACTCCCAGGTCCTTGTAGTTGCCCAGCTCCAGTTCGGGGTATACATCTACGGTATAGGTAAAGGTCGCGCCCGTCCCCCGCTCAAGTTCGGTAACATCCACTTCGGGCTGTGCCACCGGCTGGATTTTGGTCTCCTCCACCGCCTGTTCGTACAGCCTGGGGAGGAGGATTTCCACCGCATCTTCCAGAAAGACATTGGGGCCGTAGTTCAGTTCGATGAGCTTGCGGGGAGCTTTACCCTTGCGAAACCCGGGGATGGTGATCTTCTTGACGTTCTTGCGGTAAGCTTCCTCCATTGCTTGTTCCAGCATGGCGGCATCTATATCTACGGTGAGTTTAACGCGGCTGTTCTCCAGTTTTTCCAATTTAGCAGCCATAATACACATTCTCCTTTCCTCGCCCTAACGTAAAAAAAGCACACTTTACAGTGTAACCAGCTAGGCAGCGTAACCAGTTATGTATATGAAAATGGTGCAGGCGGAGAGAGTCGAACTCTCACGGGGTCTGCCCACTAGATCCTAAGTCTAGCGCGTCTGCCAATTCCGCCACGCCTGCACAACACTCCAAAAAATATAGATCTCGAGCCATCCGGGCTGAACAGCCGGCGCCCTGCGCGCTGAGCTTATGGCTCCTGCTTATCATGCTATTGTATTATAGCAAAGCGCCAAAAGAGGGTCAACTCTTTTGGACTAGTTTGCCGTCCAAAAAACAGGTATAATGAAGGTTGGAAAGGGGGATGCCGGTGAACATACCACGCCGTTATTGGCGCAATTTGGACTGGCCATTGATCCTGGCAGTACTCTGCTTGATCGCCGTCGGCATGGTGGTCATCTACTCCGCGTCCTACTCCCAGCTCGTCGCGGCCGGCCTCAGCCCCTTTTATTACGTCGGTCGCCAGGCTTTGGCTTTCGGTTTGGGCACGCTTTTGGCCGTGGTGGTCATCCTCTTTGACTATCGGGCCTGGAAGCGCTGGTCCAAGCTGGCTTATCTGGGCACCGTCCTGCTTTTGGTGGGTGTGCTCGTCTTCGGGAACCGCATTTTTGGTTCCCAGCGCTGGATGCGGTTCGGCCCCTTGAGCCTCCAGCCTTCGGAGCTGGCCAAAGTTGCGCTAGTGCTGGCCTTGGCGAAGCTGTTCGAAAAGGAAGAAAACGCCCAGACGCTGCGCGGCGTCCTGCAAGCTGCCCTGCTCACGGTAATTCCCATGGGCCTTATTCTCATCCAACCGGACTTGGGAACCGCTGTTATCTTTGTGGGGCTGTTCTTCACCATGTGGTACGTGGGCAACGCTCCGCTTAAGAGCCTGCTTCTAACCGCACTTATTCTCATTCTCGCCGCGGTCTTGGTCATTGTCGCCTCCCTCCAGGGGTGGGTGAGTATCATTAAACCTTACCAGCTCACCCGCATCTTGGTGTTCCTGGATCCCTACGCGGATCGGGACGGCGCGGGTTGGAACGTGATCCAGTCCATTATTGCCATCGGTTCAGGGGGGTTTTTTGGCAAGGGTATTCTGGGCGGAACCCAAAGTTCGCTCCATTTTCTCCCCGCCAACCACACAGATTTCGTCTTTTCCGTCATTGCCGAGGAGTTCGGCTTTTTGGGCGCCCTGTTCGTGTTGGGCTTGTTTGTGGTGCTGATCTGGCGCGGCCTGCATATTGCCGCAGTAGCCAAAGACACCTACGGCACTTTGCTGGCGGCAGGGGCCACCAGTATCTTCTTTTTCCACCTGATCATCAATGTGGGCATGGCCCTAGGCATGATGCCCGTAACCGGGCTCCCGCTGCCCTTTATCACCGCTGGAGGCAGTACCATGATCATCAGCCTGATCGCTGTGGGCATCATCCTCAATGTGGGCTTAAGGCGCAGCAAGATCATGTTTTAGCTCCAGGGCCAAAAGGAGCAGGGGCGTGGAGCCGAAGCTGATGCAGGTGGCTGCAGCCACAACCCCCGAATCATTGAAAAAGAGAGCAGCAATTGCCCCGATGACCACCCCGCCGATTCCTTTTACCGCGTGGGGGTGGTTTTTTCTTACCCAGGAAATGAAGCGGGAAGGCCAGATGAAGCTGGCGGCCATGGCCACCAGGGTGACGATGAGGGCTTTGCTCCAGATACTGACCCGCAGGAGCCTCAAGTTCATCTCCAGTTTGCGGCGGATGATGGGCACCACTGCCCCCACCCCGTCCCGGCGCAGCAGTTCAGCAGTCTGGCCAAAGTGGGACTGGACTGCTGGGGAGTTGGCTCCATCCAGCACCGTGAACACCCCCAGCACGACTGCTGCGCACACCAGTACCACAACCACTTCCAGCCAACCCACGCGGCGCCTGGTGAAGGCCAACCACACAGCGGCAAAACCGCACACTGAACTCACTGCCCCCCCCGCGTTGGTACCCAAGGCGGGAGCACCTATGAGCACAATCACCCCTGCGAAAAGGAGCAAAGCTGCCCACCTCCACCTGGCGGAGGCGGTCCTGCAGCCCACCAAGGCTGCCCAGGCCATGATGGCTGAACCCACCAAAACGCCCATGAATTCATTGCCGATGCCATAAAACCGAGCACCGCCCATGGGATCATAACCCAAGGGTGAATAGCGCATCAGGCAGCTGCCGCGGAGAATATCAACGCTCAGCGCGGCCGCGGTAAGCAGGGAAACCACCCCAGACCAGAAGAGGGGGCGCGGGTGCTTCCAGCTCAGCAGAGCAACACCCACCACCATCCCTCCGCCCAAAAAGGGGCTCAGATCCCACACCAACAGACCTAAAGGCACCGTTAACAGGGCCAAAAGCGCAGTCTGCAGCAGGCGCACGGGCCAAGGGGGAAGCTTGGCCTGGAGCATGAGCACAACCAGCACCGCGGCGTAGAGCACGATCTGGGAGAGCACCACCATGCGCAGAATAGGGCTGCGCCAGCGGGCAAGCAGTTCTAGTTTCCCCACCAGTTCCCCAAGCCGCCTGGGGGCATCGTCCACCTCCACCACCCGCGCCGCCCGTCCGATGAAGGGCTGGTTGTGGGTGAGGCCCAAAAGCTCTAGGATGGTTGGGGCCACATCCATATTGGTGATGATCCCCGGCCAGCGCGTGGTGGGGGAATCCAATAGTCCCCCTTTCCAACCCAGACAGAGTACTGGAGTGAGCCACCTACCCCCTGCGGCCGCGCTTTCCCCGGGATGGGGACTGATCAGGAAGATCACCGTGCCCTCGGGGCGCCTTTCGGCTAGCTCCTGAACAAACCGCCCTGCCTCCGCCGCCATAATCGTGCGTACCACTTCCCTTTGGCCAGGGAGCAAAAACTGCTGGTAACGGTCGAAACGGAAGGGATCGCCCAAGTCGACCACAACAACTTCTTCCTGGGCAGCTAATACTTCTTGGGCCAGCTTGGCATAATCGGTGCGCAGGCCGAAGGGATAACGGGGATCAGCCGCCGTGAACTGGGCATTAAGCTCGCCCCTGTCGATGCGGCCGAAACGGTCCATGGCCACCAGCGCGGCCCAGTGGTAGTCCGCCTCTGCACGGCTGTTTCCCAAGACCTGCACTCCGGCCCCTGCCTCCAGGAGGGCTGTGCCCAGGGCCCCGGGCTCCACCGTGTAGTTCACCGTTTGGGCCTGGTGGATTAGGGCGATATTGGGCTGCACGTACTCACCGGGATCCAAGCCGGTATGGAGCCTGTAGAGGTATTCCGCCGCTTCCCGGGGCACGAAGTTCGCCGCTCCGCTCAAGCCCACCGCCCTGGCCCCGGCGCCGATACTCAGGTAAGCACCGGTCAGGGGGTCGCCGCCTCCAGCGCGGGTGTTGAGCAGGCCCCAGGCCGCAGGGCCTTGGAACTGGAGCATGCGGGCATCATCCCAGGTCAGACCGTGCCAGAGCACCAGCACCACCTGCCTCGCTCCCGCCTGCTCTGCACAGGCAGCGGGAAAGTAACAGAGCAGCAAGGCTAAGGCCAGTGCGCACAGCCGCGCCTTGGCTTGGCCCCTCATGTGATCATGCCTTCATAGAGCGCCCTGGTGCTTTTCACCATGCGCTCCGCGCCAAAGAAGGTCTCCACCCGCTCCCGGTTGAACGCCCCCATGGCTTTGGCCTTGGCCGGGTCTTTCAGAATGTGCAGCAGCGCAGCAGCCCAATCGGGGGCACTAGCTGGGGGAACTAGCAGGCCCCCCTTCCCGGGCACCACAGCCTCCCGCAGCGCAGGCAGATCGGAAACCACAACAGGCAGCCTGCTGGCCATGGCTTCCAGGACACTCAAATTGAATCCCTCACCCATGGTGGGCAGGGCAAAACAGTCCCATCCCGCCATGAGACTAGGTACATCATCCCTCCAGCCCACAAAATGGGCGCGGCCCTGCAGCCCCAAGCGCTCCGCATACGCCTTCAGCCGCTCCCGTTCCGGGCCATCACCCACCACAACCAGGTGCAGTCCGGGCAGGATTTTCGCCACCAAAGAGGCAGCCTCCAGCAGCGTACCCACACCCTTCCCAGGGATCAAACGGGCCACGGTGCCCACCACCTGGTCTTCTGGGGATAGATTCAAGGCCCGGCGGGCCTGTTCCCGGGGGAAACCACCAAACTCGCTGGAGGAGATGCCGTTGTAGATGGTGAGCACCTTGCTCTCGGGTACATAGCGGATTAACTGTGCCCGCACGGCATCGGAGACGCTGATAATGGTGGCCATCCCGCTAAACAGCCAGCGCTGAACCCAAGTGGAAGCCCAGCCCATAAACGGCGAAGGACTCTGGGGCAGGCTGTTGTGGGCCGTGAACAGGAAGTGGGGGTGCCTTTTGGGAGCTAAGGCCGCGGCGGTAATCAAGGCCGCCTTGAGGCCATGGGCATGGACGATCTGGGGGCTCTCCTGTTTCAAAATGCGCTTCAGCCTGCGTACAGCAGCCAGGTCCTGCTGGGGCCGAAAGCCATCCACAATCTCCACGTCCAGGAAGCGCTGTACAGGCAGCAGTTCGCGCAGAGCCGGCGGAGCCGCCACCGTTATCTCAAAATCTCCAAGCCCTGTCAAAAGATGGCGTAGATGGTGCAGCATGCCCCCTTCTGCGGGTCTAACCACCCACACAACCTTCATGTACTCTTCCCCCCTGCTGTTCTCTCACTTATTGTGAACAAAACTAATCATTCAATACGGGGAATACTGTGGGGGAAAGGAGAGATTCTGTGAATCGCAAGCTTTTGGCCGCGGCAGTGGTGCTGGGCTTGGCCCTGCTCGCGGCAACGTTCCGTTTCGCAAGCCAACGGCCGCAGCCGACTCCGGGGCGGGAGATCCTCTTCCTCCAAGAGGAAGCTCCCACTCCCCTGTCCGTCACCAAACGGCCCTTAGCTGAGCTGCAGGATCGGCTTGATGCCCTCTCCCAGGCGGCCCTGGAAGGCAGCTGGCCCCAGGCCCTGCGCCTTCAGCAGCAGCTGCAGGAGCTGTGGGAACGGGTCAGGACCCGAGGCCAGGGTAGGTTGGATATGGAAAGGCGCATCGACGAGCTGCTCCAGGCCCTGCAGCAGGCGGTGTTGAGCCAGGATGGGCGGGGCGTGCTGCAAACTGCCCAAGAACTTACGGGGTTAATCGGCCGCCTGGGAGCCTAAGGGTGAACTCTGCTCCTGTCTAGGATCCAGGGCATCTCGAAGGCCGTCACCTACGAAGTTGATGCTGAGCACCACCCCAAACACGGCCAAGCCTGGAGGAATCCACATCCACGGCATCCGGGACAGAATGTGCAAAGGGCGCGCCCGGTTAAGCATGTTGCCCCAAGAAGGGGCAGGGGGCGGAACCCCCAGGCCTAAGAAGCTCAGCCCCGCTTCCGACAAGATGGCCGCGGCCACCTCTAAGGTTGCCGACACCAACAGGGGCGAGAAAGCATTGGGCAGGATATGCCGGAACATGATGCGCGCTGGACGGGCCCCCAGGGCAGTGGCCGCGGCCACAAAATCGGTGGTCTTGAACTTCAGGAACTCTGCCCGCAGCAGCCGCGCCGGGCCGGGCCAGCTCAGAATACCTAGGATAATCATGGTGTTGTAAATGGAGGGCCCAAAAATGGCAGAAATGGTAATGGCGAGGATCAAAAAGGGGAAGCTGTAGAACACATCGGCCAAGCGCATAATCACCGTGTCCACAACTCCACCGCAGAAACCCGCTAGGGCGCCGAGGAAAACGCCGATGGTCAAAGAGATGCCCGCGGACACCAGTCCCACGGCAAGGGAAATGCGGCCGCCGTAAAGGGTGCGGGAGAGGATATCCCGTCCCATGTCATCTGTGCCCAGGGGATGCTCCCTGCTGGGCGGCTGGTTGCGCTGGCGCAGGTCCGCCCGGTTGGGATCGTCGGGTGCCAGCTGGGGCGCAAACAGCGCAGATAAGACAAACCACACCAAGACAATCAGGCCGGCCAGGGCCAGCTTATTGCGGCAGAACCGCCGCCAAAACTTACCCATCACTTCCACCTCACTCATACCTGATACGGGGATCGGCCAGGGCGTAGGATACGTCGGCAATCAGGCTGCCCAGAAAAATGAGCACGGCAAACATGAGGTTAATACCCATGATCACCGGATAGTTGCGTTCATTGACGGCCTGAACAGCCAAGGACCCCAGGCCGGGCCAGGCGAAGATGTTCTCCACAATCACGGCACCAGAAAAGATGGAAGGAATGGTAAAGCCCATGAGGGTCAAAATGGGCAGGAGGGCGTTGCGCAGCGCGTGCTTGTACACCACCAGGTTGTCCGAAAGCCCTTTGGCCCGGGCAGTGCGCAGAAAGTCCTGCCCCAGTACTTCCAGTAGGCTCGAGCGCATATACCGGGCGATGCCCGCGATGTTCCCCAACCCCAGGGTCAGGCTGGGCAGGAGCAGGTACTGCACATAACCTAAAAAGGTGCGCGGTTCGCCGGCCAGGAAGAACCCCCCTGCGGGCAAGACGTTCAGCTTGGCCGCGAAAACGTAGAGCAGTAAGAGCCCAATGAAAAAACTAGGGGCCGAAATACCCACAAAGGCCAAAAACGTAATCATGTAGTCCAGAAAGGAATACTGACGGCGGGCCGAGAGGATACCAGCGGGAATGCCCACCCCCCAACCGAGCAGGATTGAACAAAGGGAAAGCAGGATGGTCGCGGGCATGCGCTCTAGGATCAGCTCGGCCACAGGCCGGCGCGAAGAATCAAAGGAGCGGCCCAAATCCCCCCGCAGCACCCTGCCCAGCCATTTCACGTACTGCACAGGAAAGGGTTCGGTAATGCCCAACTGTTCAGCGCGCCTGGCGATGGTCTCTTCATCGATATTGGGCAGACCCCGCAGATGGGTCACGGGACTGCCCGGGGCTATGGTAATCACGAAGTAGAGCACGAAGGTAAAGCCTAAGAGCACCGGTATTCCCTGCAGGAAGATCCGTCTTACAATGTAGCGCCACAAATGGATCACCTCATGTCTTAATGGGGGCCGCAGCCCTGCCAGGGCTGCGGCGCAAATGTCTACTGGGCCAGCCAGATCTGGGCCAGTTTCTCCAGACTTACCAGGGGTCCCAGGGGACCCGGCTCAGTATCGATGCCCTGCACCCGCTCGCTCACGGCGGCAATAGTTACACCGTAGCTGAGGAACATGGTGGGCAGTTCGTAGTTGATCAGCTGCTGCCATTGGGCATAGATCTCCTTGCGCTTTTCCGGATCGGTCTCCCTGCGGCCGAGCTCCAAGAGCTCATCTGAGCGCTGGTTGTAAAAGCCAGGGTCGTTCCAGGGGGATGTAGAGTGCCAAATTCCGTAGGGATCCGGATCCACCGAGAGGCTCCAGCCCATGGTGAAGGTGTCAAACTGTCGGGCGTCCACCCGATCCACTGCCGCGCTGAACTCCATAAAGACCAAGTTCACCTTTATCCCCAATTCTGCCATGTTCTGCTGGAAGAGCAGGGCCATCTGTTCATTTACCCGTGTGCCTTCAGGCACCAAAAACTCAAACTCCAAACGCATGCCCTCTTTTTCCAAAATGCCGTCTGGGCCTGGTTTCCACCCCGCCTCGGCCAGCATCTGCGCTGCCAGTTGAGGATTGTAGGGATACTCGTTAATTCCCTCGGTCGTAAAGGCCCAGGAAGCAGTGGGGATGGGAGCATTGGCCACAATGCCAAATCCTTCCCGGAGCACTTGCACGTAGGTCTCCCGATCAAAACCGTAGGTGATGGCTTGGCGGACTACCGGATCGGCGAACCTGGGCTGACGCATATTAAAGCAGATATAGTTGTAGCTCAGGGCCTCGTATACGTACACATCCACGCCTGGAATGCTCTGCACCTCCAGGTACTGCTCGGGAGAGATCTCCGCATAATCTACCCTGCCCTGCTGGATGTAGATGGGCAGGGCGTCCTCGGCAACGCGCTGGAACACGAGGGTGTCGATCAGGGGACGTCCGAGGAAATAATCCTCGTTGGCCTCCAACAGCACATGCTGGTCGGTGAGGAACTCTACGAACTTGAAGGGGCCGGAGCCGATGGGATGTTGGTTAAAGTCGGCTTGCTCCAGCTCGCCCACGGGAATGTGGGCCAGCAGGTGGCTGGGCAGAATGCCGTAAGTAAACTGGGACAAGAGGGGGGCAAAGGGCTCGGAGGTGGTGAATTTGATGGTGTAGTCATCCAGCACCTCGATTCCCGGCACCTCCTGGCTTAGCCCGTTATGGTAATCCTCGGCACCCACGAGCACACTGAAATCGCCGTAGCGCACGCCCGTGTATTCCGGATGGAGGATGGTTTTGTAGGTGTACTCCACGTCTTTGGAGGTCAGTTCTACCCCGTCATGGAACTTGATTCCTTCATGCAGGTGGAAAGTAATCGACAGGCCATCTTCCGAGATGGTCCAGTCCTTGGCGATTTTCGGTTTGGGCTCCAACTGCTCATCGATGTAGATCAGGCCGTCGAACACGACAGAGGTGATATAAGAGTCGTACACTTCGGTATGGAGAATGGGGTTAAACATGCCCCGGGGGTTGGTGGTGAGCGCGTAGCGGAAAGTGCCGCCCGGCACAGGATCCTGGGCAAAGGCAGCCGCGCTGCACAAGAGTGCCAGAGTAACCACGAACAGCATTAACTTCTTCACAGACATAACCTCCTCATAGATTATCGCCGGTTTCGGAAAAACCTCTGCTAGCAGAACTATGAGGATCATTCTGCATGTTTATGCATTTTCCTTGCGTATTTATTGGTTTTACCCCTTTTTTTCCTTGGGCTAATTGTGCCTACCCAAACTGCCCATTCTCTTCATAGGCAGACTCCCTTTTCCCCACTTGCATTTTGAGTGCAATGCGCTTAAAATAGAATTGTTATAGGGTGGGGATGTAGCTCAGCTGGGAGAGCGCCACGTTCGCAACGTGGAAGTCGAGGGTTCGAGTCCCTTCATCTCCACCATTTTTGCTGCACGTGAAGCAAAAAGGTGCTGCCAGCGTTGGAAAAACGCTGGGCAGCACCTTTTGGTTTTACCCGGCAGGCTGTCTCTGCCGCCTTCAGCCTGCTGCCTGCCCCCTATTAGCCTGGCCCTTCGGGATTGGGCTGCCCTTGCTGGCGCTTAGCCTGCTGGGCCTGCCGCTCCGCTGCCATCTGGCGATTGGCCAGTTCTTCGCCGGTCTCATAAAAATGATTGGCGTTCACTAGTCCCGAAGCCTGCTTGCTCTGCGCTTTTTTCTGCGGCTGCTTCTGCTTCTTTTTGTCCTGCGGCAACTTCCCTGGCACCTCCTTCTTCACCTAGTATGGACGGAGGACTTTTGATTTATAATGGCGAATCCCACAGGGAGAAATTGCTGAGGAGGCACAGCATGAGCATAGCCATCATTGCCAATCCCCTGGCAGGCAGAGGCCGCGGCCGGAAAGTAGCCCACCAGGTACAGCAGCTGCTCGCTGAACAGAACACAGATTTTGAGATGATCTTTACGCAGTACGCGGGGCACGCAGTGGAACTGGCGGACAGAGCCAGCGACAAGCACCCCATCGTGGCCGCCCTCGGAGGCGATGGAACAGCCAGGGAGGTTTTGACCGCCATCTGGCAAAAGCCCGTGGCCTTGGGCATCATCCCCGGCGGTACCGGCAATGACTATGCTAGGAGTTTGGGGATCCCCCGGGATGTGCCCGGCGCCCTCAAAGTTTTGACTGAGGGCGCTCTGGGACGCCTAGATGTGGGAATGGAACATAATGATGTGTTTGGCCAGCTGGCCTCCATCGGTTTTGCCGTGGATGTGATCATGCATGTGAATGCACACCGGGACGGCCTAATTAAGGGCTCCCCCGCCTTTCTCATGGGGGTGGCCTCAACGCTGCGCCATCTGCGCCATTATTCCCTGCGGATTACCGTCGACGGCCAGGTGCTGGACAAAGACGTAGTGGGCGTGTTCGTGATGAACATGCCCTACGGAGGGGGAGGCATGAAGTTCGCCCCCAATGCCCGCTACGACAGCGGAGAGTTCCACGTGCTCGTCGTGGAGCACATATCCAAGTGGAGCTTGGCCGTGACTCTGCCCAAAGTGTACGCAGGAAACCACCTGGACCACCCCGCGGTTTCCCTGGTTACGGGTAGGGAAGTGACCATTGAGGGTGAAGACTTGCCCATTATGCTCGATGGTGATGTGTTCCCCGCACGGCCCGTGCGGGCCAAGCTCATGCCCCAAGCAGCACAGGTTGTGATACCAAAAGCCCCGGCTTAAGCCGGGGCTTGCTGTTATTCAATGAGCCCTAGTTTGCGGCCCACCTTGGCAAAGGCATCCAGGGCGTACTGCAGGTCTTCCTTGGTGTGCTCCGCAGTGACAATGGTGCGTACCCTAGCCGCGCCCTTGGGCACTGTGGGGTAAGCGATTCCCTGGGCGAACACTCCCGCTTCAAACAGGTCGTCCGCGAGCTGCATGGCCTTGCGCTCCTCGCCTACGATCACAGGGATAATGGGTGTGACGCTGGCGCCGGTATCGAAGCCGAGATTTCTAAGTCCAGAGCGGAAGAACTCTGTGTTCTCCCACAGCTTGTCGATGAGCTCAGGGTGCTCCTGAAGAATATCGATGGCCGCTATGCAGGCGGCGGTAACTGCCGGCGGATGGGTGGTGCTGAAGAGTACCGGCCGCGCCCTCTGCACCAAGTAATCAATGAGCTTCTGGGGCCCAGCCACATAACCGCCCAGCACGCCAATGGCCTTGGAGAGGGTGCCCACTTGAATGTCCACCTGGCCGTGGAGGCCGTAGTGATCTACGGTTCCCCGACCGTTGCTCCCCAATACGCCGCTGGCATGGGCGTCATCCACCATCACGGCGGCCCCGTACTCCTTAGCCAGCTGCACAATTTCCGGCAGGGGGGCAATGTCGCCGTCCATGGAAAAGACGCCGTCGGTAACCACTAGTTTCCGGCGCCCTTCCGCTTCCTTCAAAGCTTGGCGCAGACCGTCCATGTCCGCATGGGGGTAAATCTTGATCTGGGCCCGGCTCAGGCGGGAACCGTCGATGATACTGGCATGGTTCAGCTGGTCGCTGATGATCACATCTTCCCTGCCCAAGATGCAGCTGACGGTGCCGGCATTGGCAGTGAACCCGGACTGGAATACCAGGCAGGCTTCCACCTTTTTAAACTCAGCCAGCTTCTGCTCCAGCTGCTTGTGCAGGTCCATCTGTCCCGCAATGGTGCGCACAGCACCGGAACCAACGCCCAGCTCCTGGGTGGCCTTAATGGCAGCCTCGATCATCTTGGGATGGTTGGCCAAACCCAGGTAGTTGTTGGACGAGAGGTTGATCACCGACCTGCCGTCGAACACGCAGCGCGCCCGCTGTTGACCAGAAAGGGTGCGGGGCACCCGGTACAACCCCTGATCCTTTAGACTCTGCAGTTCCTCATCCAAGAAACTAAGTGCGTCCATCAACATTCACTCCCCCGGATAAATAATGATTTTCCCGCATTGACCCGACTTCATCAGCTCAAACCCCTCGCCTATTCTCTCCAGAGGCAGGCGGTGGGTGATCAGTGGAGTAAGATCAAGCCCGCTCTCCAACAGGGCCTGACCTTGATACCAGGTCTCAAACATTTTTCTGCCGTTGATCCCAAACACAGTTGCACCCTTAAAGACCAGGGCAGTGGCCAGATCGATGCTCACCGGCTTGGAAGGTATCCCCAACAGGGCAGCCTGCCCCCCGTTGGCCAGAGAGCGGAAACCATCGTTGATGGCCTGCTCGTGACCGGACATCTCCAGCAACACATCCACTCCGCAGCCCTTGGTGGCCTTGGCCACTTCCGCAGGCAGATCCTGGATGGCGGCGTTCACAATCATATCAGCGCCCAGCTTGGCCGCGAGTTCCAGCCGGTAGGGACTCACATCGGAGCAGATCACCTGCTTCGCCCCTGCCCGTTTGGCAATTGCAATGGCGGCCAAGCCTATGGGCCCCACCCCTGTAATCAGCACGGAGGCCCCCACCAAATCACAGGCCAGGGCGGTGTGCACAGCATTGCCGTAAGGGTCCTGGATGGCGGCTATTTCCGGATCCACCGCATAGTTCCACACCCACAGGTTTTCAGCGGGCACAGTCACATACTCGGCGAAGCAGCCGTCCCGGTCCACCCCTACGATCTGCACATTCTGGCAGATATGCCCCCGCCCAGTACGGCAGAAGCGGCACACTCCGCAGGTGAAGTGGGTTTCCACTGATACGAAGTCCCCTTCTTTGACCCCCTTCACCCCTGGGCCCAGCTCCACCACATCGCCGCAGAACTCGTGCCCGAAAATGAGCGGCGGCTGAACGCGGTTTTGGGCCCACTGATCCCACTGGTAGATGTGGACATCAGTCCCGCAGATCGCGCTCACCCGCACTTTCACCAACACTTCCCCTGGGCCAGGCCGGGGAAGGGGTGCTTCGATCAGTTCAAAACCCGGAGCGGCTTTGGTTTTAGCTGCCGCCCGCATTGTCTGCGCCATTTACGAATCTCCCCCGTAGTCCGACATTTATTTAACACATTGTTGTGTTCAATTTGCGCAGGGCAATATCCTGCCTAGTCGCGCAGGAATTGTGCGCCCTGACCAGAATATATTTAGCCGTTACCCCAATAGAAAGAGGTGCGGCAGTGGAACAAGTAGCAATCATCGGTGGCGGCCCGGGCGGGGCAGCCTTGCTGAAGACACTGATGGACAGTCCGGAAGTGCGCATTGTGGGCATTGCCGACGTCAATCCCAATTGTCCGGGCATTAGGCTGGCGCGGCAGCACGGGATTTTCACCACCAGGGACTTCCGGGATCTGCTGAAGGTGCCAGGAAAAAAGATCATCTTCGACGCCACTGGGAGTGCCGCGGTGGCAGAACAGCTGGCGGCGGCCGCGTCCGAAACCACCATCGTGGTCGTTCCGGAAGTAGCTAAGCTGATCTGGGAGATGGTGGATGCCCGGGAGCAGATCAACAGCCAGCTGGTAGCCGAATCGGATGGCTTGCTCACCTTTATCGAGCAGGGCCTGGCCCACATTGAGACTCTGCATTCAGAGCACGGCCAGGCGCTGCAGGCAGTTGCCCAGGATATCGACACCCTGTCCGAGCTGGCGGCCCAAAGCCAGTCGTTGGTACAGGAGACCGAGCAGGTCGTGGGCATTATCGGAAATGTGGCCACCCAAACCCGCATCTTGGGCATCAATGCCTCCATTGAATCAGCCCGGGCGGGAGAGTTGGGCAGGGGGTTCGCGGTGGTAGCTGAAGCAATCCACAAGCTTTCCGCCAGCACCATCAACTCCGTGGGCTCCGTGGAGGAGGCCATGGAGAAGATTCAGGGAGTGCTGATGAGCATAGCCACAAGCGTGCAGAAAGTAGTTACGGAAATCAAGGAGATCGAAGCCAAACAGGCCCTTCTGGCTCAAGAGCTCCACGCCGCCTTGGAAGAGATGGCCCGCAGCGCGGAAAGGCTGGCCGCCATGGCAGGGAATGACCAAAAAAACAAGCAGCCCTGAGAATGTTCAAGGGCTGCTTTTTGGTTGAAATTGGGGTGAGTAACCGGATTCGAACCGGCGACCTCCAGGGCCACAACCTGGCGCTCTAACCAGCTGAGCTATACCCACCGCGATCTTTGGCGCGCCTGGCAGGAATCGAACCTGCGACACTCGGATTAGAAGTCCGATGCTCTATCCCCTGAGCTACAGGCGCCAGAGGTTAGTTACTGGAGCGGGTGATGGGAATCGAACCCACACCGCCGGCTTGGAAGGCCGGAGCTCTACCATTGAGCTACACCCGCAAGTCTGGTCGGGGCGAGAGGATTTGAACCTCCGGCCTCCTGCTCCCAAGGCAGGCGCGCTAGCCAAACTGCGCCACGCCCCGCTCTACTCCCGAACTGACAATCAACATATTACCATATACCCCGCGCTTCTGTCAACCGCCTCTCCAGAATCTCCAGCATCCCAGCCATGGCCCGGGAACGATGGCTGATCCGGTTTTTCTCCTCCAGGCTCAATTCGGCAAAGGTGCGCCCCAGTTCCGGCACGATAAACAGGGGATCATAACCGAAACCATTGCTGCCCTTAGGCTCAAAGCCGATCACTCCCCGGCATACTCCTTCAGCAAACTCCACTTCGCCATGGGGCGAAGCGAGGGCCATCACGCAGCGGAACTGCGCCCCCCGCTGCTCCAGGGGCAGAGCACCGAGCTTGGCGAGGAGCAGCTGGTTATTGGCCCGATCACCTCTGCCTTCCCCGGCAAAGCGGGCGGAATGCACTCCTGGGGCACCGCCCAAGGCATCAACTTCCAAGCCCGAATCATCGGCCAGCACCCACGTCCCTAGGAAAAGGGCGGTCTCCACCGCTTTTTTCCGGGCATTATCCTGGAAAGTCTCCCCATCTTCCTCCACGGGGGGAAGGTCACCCACTTCTTCCACGCCCACCACCTCCAGGTCCAGGTGGGCTGTGAGCTCCTTGATTTCCCTGATCTTATGCGCGTTGCGGCTTGCCACCACCAGCCTGAAACCCATCTACTGCCCCCCAAACTTCTTGGACAGATCTTCCATGAGCAGAGCCTTTTGTATCTCCATAAGCTCGAAAACTCCCTTTTCCGCCAGGTTCAGGAGCTGTTCCATCTCGGCGCGGCTGAAGGGCCTGCCTTCTGCGGTGCCCTGCACTTCCACCAGCTTCCCGCTTTGGGTCATGACCACGTTAAAGTCCACTTCCGCGGTGGAGTCCTCCCCATAATCCAGATCCAAAAGGAGCTCGCCGTTAACAATGCCCACACTCACCGCGGCCAGGTACTCTTTCACCCCCACATCCGCATCCTCGATTTTGCGCAGGGCATCGGCCAGGGCGATAAAGGCACCGGTGATGGAGGCGCTGCGCGTCCCCCCATCCGCCTGGAGCACATCGCAGTCCAGCCAGATGGTGCGCTCCCCGAGGGCTTTTAGATCCACCACGGCCCTCAATGACCGGCCGATGAGCCGCTGGATTTCGTGGGTGCGTCCGCCGATCTTGCCCCTGGCCGACTCCCGGGGATTGCGCTCGGCAGTGGCCCTGGGCAGCATGGAATACTCAGCGGTGATCCAACCTTCCCCTGTACCCCGCAGGAACGTGGGCACCTTATCCTCCACCGTCGCCGTGCAGAGTACCTTGGTGTTGCCCACTTCGATGAGTACGGATCCTTCCGCGTACATGTTCACATTTCTCGTAATCTGGACTGGACGCAGCTGGTCTGGGCGGCGCCCATCAGCCCGAATAATGCTCATTTATTTTCCCCCTTCAGCGCTAGCTTGCCTGTACTTGGCCACTCCCTGCTCATAGAGATTATTGCCCTGGGCATCGATGGCCACAATCACCGGAAAGTCTTCCACCACCATGCGGTGGACCGCTTCCGTTCCCAACTCAGGATAAGCAACCACTTCCACTTCCTTAATGTGCTGGGCGATGAGGGCAGCTGCCCCGCCCACCGCGGCAAAGTAAACCGCTTTGTGCTTCTTCATGGCCTCCACCACTTCTTTACTGCGGCCTCCCTTGCCGATCATGCCCTTGAGCCCCAGCTCCAGCAGGGGCACGGTCAGGCCATCCATGCGCATGGAAGTGGTGGGACCTGCCGAGCCAATGGGCCGGCCCGGCGGCGCAGGGGTTGGCCCCACGTAGTAGATGACCGCCCCTTCAATGGGAAAGGGCAGCGGCTCGCCGGCGCGGATGAGCTGCACTAGTTTCTGGTGAGCTGCATCCCGGGCGGTGTAGATCACGCCGTTTAAGGCCACTTCATCACCGGCGCGCAGATGCTCCACATTCTCCAGGGGCGTTGTTAAACGGATCATGCTCTGCTCTCCACCTTTCTATTTATTCAGCCCGTGTACGAGCCTGCGGAAATGGGCACCCCGCTCCATAAAATCGGCATATTGATCATAACTGGCACAGGCGGGCGAAAGGAGCACGCAGTCGCCTGGTTCGGCCTGGGCCTGCGCGGCAGCCACAGCCTGTTCCAAATCGTCCACCACCTGCAGGGGAAAATCTCCCAGGGCCAAAACCGCCTCCCGGATCTTCTGGGCTGTGGCCCCCAGCAGCACCAGGTACTTCACCCTGCGGTGCACCGCCTCGGCCAGAGGAGCAAAGGAGAGCTTTTTGTCGTAGCCTCCGGCAATGAGGATAATGGGTTCTGAGAAAGATTTAAGGGCCGCCAAAGTGCGCTGGGGAGTGGTGGCTATGGAGTCATTGTAGTAGGATACTCCCCCTTTTTCCGCCACAAACTCCAGTCGGTGGGGAACGCCCTGGAAAGTCCTGCCCACCTTGGCCGCGGCTTGCAGCTCCGCGCCCGCGGCCAGGCTGAGCGCCGCGGCAGCCAGGAAGTTGGCCGCATTGTGTTCACCGCGCAGGCGCAGCTCCCCGCGGGGCAGTATGATCTGCTCCTCTCCCTCCCGCACATAGACGAGGTTTTCACCATCTAGGTAGGCGCCGTCCCTTACCTTATTCTCCATACTGAAAAAGAAAACCTTTCCGGGAGCCCCTTGAGCCAGGGCCCTGGTCAGGGGATCATCGTAATTCAGCACCACAAAGTCGTCGGGGGACTGCCAGAGATAGATATTCTTCTTGGCCGCGATGTAGTTTTCCATACTGCCGTGCACATCCAGGTGGTTCTCGGCAATGTTGGTAAGCACCGCGCCCCGGGGGCTGGCCTTTAGATCTTCCAGTTGAAAGCTGGACAGCTCCAAAACGACCCGATCCCGGACCCCGAGCCTGCCCACTTCAGCAATGAGGGGGTTGCCGATGTTTCCCCCTACGAAGGTGCTAAAACCCGATTCCTTCAGGATCTCCCCCACCAAACTGGTGGTGGTCGTTTTGCCGCTGCTGCCTGTAATGCCGTAGATCGGGGCCTGGCAGTAACGGAAGAACAGGCTGATTTCACTCTCCAAGGGCTCCCTACGGGCAGCGGCCTGCAGCTCGGGCAGGCTCTTGGGTACCCCTGGGCTGACTACCACCGCATCAAAACGCTCCAGGCCATCCAAGTAGCCAGGGCCTAAAACCAGCTCCACACCTAGGGCCTGGAGCTCTGTGCCGCGGTCTCCCAGTTGCTCCCTTGTCTTTTGGTCTCTGGCGCTGATTTCAGCCCCGGCGTCTTTCAAGAACCTAATCAGCGCAGCATTGCTGATGCCAAGGCCGATCACGGCCACTTTCTTACCCTGCCAGTCTTGCCTAATGCGCTCCTCCATCACCTGTCCTCCCCCCGCAGCTTAGCCAGCTTGACAGTGGGCAGCAGCTCCCCTAGGATCCGTTCAGCCGTGGCTTTAAACTTCTGGGGCTGGGCGCTCACCCAAAACTCGGTCGTTCCATCCTGGAGACTGGGGACTGCCCAGCTTGCTTCCACCTTGTGGGCCACGGCAGGAGCGGGATCAATCACCTGAACCCCGGCGCCCACCAGCTCCTTGATGGGTTCTAGCAGGAATGAATAGTGGGTACAGCCCAGAAGTACGCTGTCAATGCCCCCGTCCAGCAGGGGTTCCAAATACCTGGCCAAGACCTGCTTAACCCCAGCCCCAGCAACTTGCCCCGCTTCCACCAAGGGCACCAGTTCCGGGGCAGCCTGCATCAGCACCTTCGTTCCAGGCAGCCCTTCCTGCAGGGCCTGCTGGTATATACCGCTGGCGGCGGTGGCCCGGGTGGCCAGCACGCCCAAACACCCCCGGCTCACCGCGGCCGCGGCCTGCACAGCGCCCTCAATCATACCCACCACCGGAAGGGGCAGCTCGTGCCGGAGCCTGGGCAGCACCACCGAACTGGTGGTGTTGCAGGCCACCACAACAGCATGACAGCCCCTGCTTTGGAAAAAAGCGAGGCTGGCGCGGAAATACTCTTCGAGCTGCTCCGGACTTTTATCCCCGTAGGGCAGGTGGGCAGTGTCGCCGAAATAGATTAAATGGGCTCCAATCCTCCGGCGCAGCTCGCGCCAGACAGAAAGCCCTCCCAAACCCGAATCATAAACACCGATGATCAAAGCAAATTCCTCCACACGGCCCTACAATACGCTGCTGCCCAAAGCGGTGTGATCTTTGCGCAGTGCCCTCTGCAAATTGAGATGGCCGGCCAGCGTATCGATGACCTGGTTTTCCACGAGGATCTGGACCTGTTCGATCCCGTCCAGATCCGTGAGGCTGTTCACTATGCTGTACACCGTGAGAATCTCCCCGGTGCTGCCCCCGGGGTGATTCGTGACCAAGTGATGGCTGAAACTGACATACAAAGTCTCCCCCGACTGGCGGTACCCCAAGAGCACCGTTTCCGCCGGAATGACACTTATCAACTGCTCCAGGCTTGGCCCCGCGAGCAAGTGGGCCAGCACCTCCTCCACTGTTCCAGTTCCCTGGTGGAACTCGGGAGCCAGCAGGCCGTTTTCCCGGGAGCCGAAGTAAACTGGGTAGAAAGGCTGAGAAACGTCAAGCACAACCGGCACGGCCTCCTGGCTAACCGGCCAGCCCACCGCGGCCCGCACCGCCAGCACTGCCAGGGCAGCCAAGAGCAGTCCGGCTAAAATGCGTTCCTTTTTCATTATGCTCGCCTCCTACCGCTTATTCTCCAGGTAAAAGCGGACAATACCGTTGAAGATTCCTTGCGCGGCCGCCTCTTGAAAACCGGGCGCCCTGAGGAGCACTTCTTCGTCTGGATGATCCAAAAAGCCTACCTCCACCAAGATGGAAGGTATGTCGGAGCCGTTGAAGACGGCGAGATCGTTGCGGCCCCAGATCCGGCGGTCGATGAGGGTAATGGCTTTCACCAGCTCATCCTGGACAATGCGGGCAAAGCGCTCTGAGATTGGATCACCCGCCCGATACAGAGTCTCGGTGCCCCGGGCCCGCCCCCGCTCGATATGGGAGTTGACATGGATGGAAACGAAGAGATCCGCCTGAGCCTCCAGGGCGATCTCCGGTCGCCGGAAAATGGACACGTAGACATCACTGTCCCGGGTATATACCACCTTGGCCCCAGCTTCGCTGAGCAGCTCTCCCAGGTACAAGCTGATGGCCAGGTTCACGTCCTTCTCAAAGGTACCGCGGTAGCCGATGGTGCCCGGATCCGAACCGCCGTGTCCCGGATCCACGGCAATCACCAGCCCAGATAATACCCCTTCCTGTACGGGCAGCAGCTCTGTCCCCTCGCCTCCGCTGCGCTGGTCCTGCTGGGTGCGCAGGTAAGCGGCCAGGTCAGAGGCTGTCCCCTGGAACAGGGGCACAATGAAGCTGCCCGCGGCCCGCTCCTCAATGGGCAGAGAAGCTAAGGGTTCGCTAAGCTCCAGCACCACCCTGGTTACCGAGGGTGAATGCTGACCTGCCCGAAAGCGCACCACGGGCCCTAGGTTCACGGTTAGATCAAAGGACCTGGTCATCAGCGTGGTGTCCTGAAAGTCGAGCACCAGGCGCAGCGGATTCTGGAGATAAGTAGTGTGCACTTCCGGCGCGGCCGAGCTGGCAAAGCTGAGCACGAGATTGCCTTCCACTTCCTCCAGCTGAAGGGCAGTGAGCTGGTAGTTGAATTCGATGGTCAGCCCGCCCTCGGGAGCGGGCAGCACCTGGTAGCCCGTGGGCGCCTGAAGATCGCACACCACGCGCAGCGTCTGCTCATCAAACCGGCTAGCCCGGATGGAACTCACCACAGGGCTGTCCACCTCCAGCGCCGGCGGGGGATCGCCGTTGACCCCGTAAAGATCGATCACCAGCCGGGCAGGATGCTCCAGCAGGTAGGTTTGGTAACCGGTGTAAGACTCCAGGTCCAAAAAGATGGTAGCCCTGGGTCCGCCCAGAAAGGCGATCTCCTTCAGGCCCCGCTCGGTGCTGGGCTCGTAGAGCACCACACTTGCCCCAGGCTCCTTTTCTTCCCTTTCAGATCCAACTGGCTGCGCCTCTCCGCCCTCGGTTGGCGCGCCCAGACCCTCCCCGGACAAGAGCGAGCCAAGGCCCGAAAAGCGGGGAGCCTTGCGGGACAGGCGAAACCCGTTTAGTTCCTGAATGTAGGTCAAGCTCAGATGCCTCTGATCCGCCATGAAGCGCAGGGGCACGATGATCTCCCCATCCAGCAGCTGGGGGGCTACCTCTAGTTTGTACTCCTTGCCATCCACCAGGGCCAATTCTGCGCCCAGCTGCATCTGGATGGTCTGATCGGGAAAAACGATCTGCAGATGGGATTGGTCCACTTGGACCTGTGCCCCGAGATGTTCGGCGAAGACCCACAGGGGGATCATATAGTTCCCGTTGATCATGACTAAATCGCGCTGCAGCGCCACTTCCACATCGTCCACAAACAGCTTCAGCGAGGCATCCGCTAAGCTAGGGGAAAAAAGGAGGAATGAGAGAAGAAAAAAAGCTATAAGTGCGGGCCGTTTCATGTTCCTACCTCCAGCAGATAATATTACCATGATTTCGCCCTGGAAGGGCTTAATCCTGCCCGGAGGGGGCTTCCCCTTAATCTTTCCAAAACGGGAGGTCTTGGCCGCGCGCCCAGAACGCCTGGTCCTTTCTCCGCCGCCCAGACTCTGGTATAATAACCCCGGGAGGATCAGCCTATGTCAGAAATCAAGGTAGTATCGGAGAACCGGAAGGCCCGCCACGATTATTTCCTGGAAGAGACCATGGAGGCCGGCATTGTGCTGCAGGGAACGGAGGTCAAGTCCATCCGCCTAGGTAAGGTCAACCTCAAGGACAGCTATGCCCGGGTGGAAAACGGGGAAGTGTTCCTTTACGGCATGCACATCAGCCCCTACGAGCAGGGTAACCGCTTCAACCACGACCCTCTGCGGCCCAGGAAGCTGCTTCTGCATAAGCGGGAGATTCGCCGTCTCTTAGGCAAGACCCGGGAAGAGGGCTACACCCTGGTCCCCACCAGGCTCTACTTCACCAGGGGCAAGTGCAAAGTCGAGCTGGCCTTGGCTAAAGGCAAGCGCAAGTACGACAAACGGGAAGCCTACGCCAAGCGGGATGCGGAGCGCCGGGCCCGGCAAGCCCTGCGCCGGGAGGTTTGATTACTGGCGCCAAACAAGAACACCGCTTGCGCGGTGTCCCCAGCCTGGCCTGCTCAGCGTATAAACTTCTTGTGACAATTGCTGCACTCATAAACGGTGTAAGGTCCCTTCTTACCCAGGGGCGTTAACGATGACGAATAGCACTCAGGGCACTTAAGGACCCCCATGCCCCCTGCGACCGCGTCCAGCTCCAGCTCGGACAGCTCTTCCGCGGGGCGCTGGAGAAGGGGCAGGAGTTCCTCGGCTTCTGATGCACTCAGCTCGATGCCCCGTTCTTGGGCCAGCTCCAGGAGCTCCCCGGCACTGGAGCAGCGCAGGGCTGCCCTGATTACCGCGTCCCGGGCACGATCAAGCCGCTCCAATAGTCTCTGCAGGTCCATGCTGCCCACCTCCTTACCTTCTTGCTTGAGCATTACGCTTCCTGGCAGGAGTTTCCTCCCCTTGGATGGACACTCCCGGTAACCTCTTGGGCAGCTTGGTTTCGGGCCGCCCCTGCCTTGACAGCCCAGCCCCTCTCTGCTATGCTAAAGGTACCACGGGGGTGAATTAGGTTCGACGTGGGCAGGAAGAGCATCAGAAGCGAGCCGAGGTCCCCGCAGCCTCGTTAAACAGCGGGAAAGCAATAACTGCAAACAACAATTACGCTTTAGCCGCTTAAGTCGGCTAACGCCGCTTGCCTCCTCCGTCTGTAGGTAGCAAGGCCGGCGTCACATTACAGACTACTCCTTCGGCAGTGCCCGGGGCTGAAGGGGGAAACTGACGGGCTGGCTCAACTTTACGGCCCGCTGCAAGGCTGAAAGATGAGCGAGAACTAAAATTGCAGCTGCGCTCGGAGATGCTGGTGCGATTTCGCTTGCGGACAGCGGTGCAACTCCGCTCACCTCCACCAAAACTGATTGTCAAGTGAGTCTGCCTCTGGCAGGCGTTTTTTTGTGCCCAAACAAAAAACCTTCGCCGGTGGGGCAAAGGTTTGGCAATCTATGTTAGTTCTCCACACTTAATTAAAACCAGAGGGACAGGACAACAGAGAGGACCATAAAACCTACAGCCAGGTAGGTGGTGGCAGTTTCCAGCATTTGCTCCAGACCTTTGGCGCGCTTGCCAAAAAACATCCGGCTGCCGCCGCCAATGGAACCCAGTCCTTCACCTTTGCTTTCCTGCAGCACAACGGCTACGATGAGGGCGATGCAGACTAGGAACTGGATCACCATCAAGAAAGTTCCCACAGTTAGATGACACCTCCCTGCTCCTTGCTAGCACTACGCGACTATTCTATCACAGTGTTTGGCCGCGGGCAAGACCCTTCAAGAAGGATTGGTACCACAGGCCGCTGTCTTTGATGATTCGTTTTTGGGTCGCGAAGTCCACATACACGATGCCGAACCGGCGC
>JAKOTU010000005.1 GCA_029776155.1 Bacillota bacterium
TCCACCAGCACATCGCCCATCTTAACGGGGGCTTCCACCTCCAGCTCTGCCGTGGCCCGCATGGCCTCCCTAAGTTTGTCCTTGGGAATGGGCCGATCCGTGCGCACGGGCAGCAGGGGATGCACTCCTCCCCTGATTTTCACCGTGGTGGTGAGGGTCCGCTCGGGGGCAGTGTGCTCTTTGGTGGCATAGCTCTTCCCCCGGGCGCAGCGGTTGCCCGTTAGGGAGAGGATCTCCCCCCTTGGCCCCAGCTCCAGGACCACCTGGCAGCTTAAGGGGCAGACGGTGCAGGTGATGGTCTTACGCATCTGCACCCACCTCCTTCTGGGACACGATGCGCACAGTGAGCGTATCGCCCTCAAGTTTACTGAGCACCTCGGGCGTTAAGGTGATGTTCAGCATCTCACTGGGCTTGACAAACTGCTTTTTCACCCGGCGCAGTCCCCCCAGATCCAAGTACACATCTTCCTCCGGCTGCTGCACCCGCATAAAAAACTCCACCGGCTTATCCAAGGCAATCTCCTGGGGCACCACGTAGCGGATGTTGGCCCCAGCTTCCACCTTCACCCGCCGGCTCGGCGCGGGCAGTTTCTCCAGGGCATATTGCGCCGCATAGGCCCCGGCCCGTTCCGCTTCCTTGGAGACGTTATCCACCAAGTCGTGCACATGCAGCACATTGCCGCAGGCAAAGATCCCAGGGATACTGGTCATCAAGGTGTCATCCACCTTGGGCCCGTTGGTTACCGGGTCCAGTTCCACCCCCGCCCCGCTGGAAAGCTCGTTTTCGGGGATTAAGCCCACAGAAAGGAGCAGGGTGTCGCATTCAATCCTGCGCTCGGTCCCGGGAATGGGCTGCCAGTTTTCATCCACTTGGGCGATGGTGACCGCTTCTAAGCGCTCCTCGCCGTGGATCTCAATCACGGTGGACTTAAGGTGCAGTGGTATGTCAAAATCCTCGAGGCACTGCACCACATTGCGGGCCAGCCCGGCGGCATAGGGCAGGATTTCCACCACTGCCTGCACCTGGGCGCCCTCTAGGGACATGCGCCTGGCCATGATCAGGCCAATATCGCCGGAGCCGAGGATGACCACTTTCTTTCCGGGGATGTACCCATCGATGTTCACATAGCGCTGGGCAGTCCCCGCAGAAAAGATGCCCGCTGGCCTTTTGCCTGGGATGCGCAGGGCGCCCCTGGTCCGCTCCCGGCAGCCCATGGCCAAAACAACGGCCTTGGCCCGGATCTCCAGCATCCCTTCCCTGCTGTTCACCGCGTAAATGGTGCGTTCTTTGGTCAGCTCCAGCACCATGGTGTTCAGCAGGACCTTAATGTCCGTTTCCTTCAGCTCGTCCATAAAGCGCTGGGCGTACTCGGGACCAGTCAGTTCGGCCTTGAAGCGGTGCAGCCCGAAACCATGATGGATACACTGCTGGAGAATCCCCCCCAGCTCATGATTGCGTTCAATGATCAAAACCTGGGCTGCTCCCTCCTGGCGGGCAGCCAAAGCGGCAGCCAGGCCCGCTGGCCCGCCCCCGATTACAGCCACATCAACCTGCATTTTTCTCACTTCCGACACCCCCTAGCCAGCAGTTCCTTGGCTGCATAGCGAACCTGTTCCGAACCAGCTCCCCGCTTGGTTACCTGCTCCACGGGAATGCCCAGTTCCCGGCTGAGCAGCTCCATAATCACAGGCTGGCAGAATCCGCTCTGGCAGCGGCCCGCGCCGGCCCTGGTTCTAAATTTCACCCCATCCAGCGTCCTTGCTCCCCGCCTGATGGCATCCACTATTTCCCCCTCCGTTACCGTTTCGCAGCGGCACACAATCCGGCCGAAGGCTGGGTTTTGGCGGATCAGCTCATCCTGCTCGGCCCGGGACAGCTCCCGAAAGCGCACTATCCCTTCCCGGCGGGGGTTGAAGTTCTCTTTAGGGATGAGCTTCAAGCCCTGTTCCTCCAGCATTTTGGGCACTTCCGCGGCAATGGCCGGGGCCGCGGTCAGGCCCGGGGATTCAATGCCCGCCAAATGGAGCAGGCCTGGGACCTTGGGCGAGAACTCGATGATAAAATCGCCCCGGTCGCTGGAAGCCCTTAAACCTGCAAACTGGGTGATGATCTTACGCGGATCGAGTTTAGGCACTAAGCGGCGGGTTTCGCTGAAAATGCGTTCAAAACCCTCGTAGGAGGTGCCCAGATCATCTTTCTCCGGTACAGGATCGCTGGTGGGCCCGATCATCACATTGCCGTCCGCGGTGGAGATAACCAAAACGCCCTTGCTGGCTTTACTCGTGGGCACGGGGAAGATGGTGCTGTTGACCAAGTTCCGCATGCTCAGATCAAACAAGTATTCCTCGCCCTTGCGGGGCTGGATGGTAAAGTAGTCGTCCCCAAACATGCGGGCAACCTCGTCGGCAAAGAGGCCCGCGGCATTGATCACCACATCCGCTTCGATAATGTGGGTTGGGGTCTCCAGGTATTTTTTCTCACCCTCCACCCAGGCCTTGATAACCGGGCTTTCCGCAAGCAGCTTAGCCCCGTTGGCCACCGCATTTTCCATGGCCGCGGCCGCAAGCTCAAAGGGCATCACTCCCCCGCCGTTGGGGGCGAACACTGCCCCCACCACCTCAGGGTTCAAATTGGGTTCCTGGGCCAAAACCTCCTCCCGGCTGAGCAGCCGCACCGGCACACCCCGCTCCAGGCCCCGCTGGTAGTACAGGTGCACCGTTTCCAGTTCCTCTTCACTGAGGGCCACTACTAAAATGCCGTTCTGGCGGAAGCTCACATCCAGCTCCGCACAGAGCTGGGGGAACATCTGGTTGCCGGGGAAACAGTATTTGGCCTTGAGCGTTCCAGGCTCCTCATGAATGCCCGCGTGCACAATCCCGCTGTTGGCCTTGGTGGTGCCCCAGCCCACTTCCGCTTCCTTTTCCAAAAGCAGAACATCAAGCTCATAGCGGCTGAGCTCCCGGGCTGTAAGGGTGCCCACGAT
>JAKOTU010000019.1 GCA_029776155.1 Bacillota bacterium
CTCCGCACAGAGCTGGGGGAACATCTGGTTGCCGGGGAAACAGTATTTGGCCTTGAGCGTTCCAGGCTCCTCATGAATGCCCGCGTGCACAATCCCGCTGTTGGCCTTGGTGGTGCCCCAGCCCACTTCCGCTTCCTTTTCCAAAAGCAGAACATCAAGCTCATAGCGGCTGAGCTCCCGGGCTGTAAGGGTGCCCACGATTCCACCACCGATGATGGCTACTTGCACTGCTTGTCTCCTTTTCTCCTCGCGCTTCATCTGCAAACCTCCGCTGTATGTTTTACTGCACACCCCACTGTTCCAAGGCCGCGGCCAGTTCGGGGGCACTCTGCGCAGCTTGCTTTAGATCCACCCCATCCACAGCAGCCGCAATGGCCTGGCGCATGGCTCTAGCGCCAGCTGCAGGGCCCATGGGGTGTCCCTGGATGCTCCCCCCCGCGGCAATGACCACATCCGTACCCAGCTCCCTTACGAGGCGGGGCACCATGCCCGGAGTCACCCCTCCCCCCACCGCGGGCAGGCTGGGCTTGAGGTGATGGAGCTTCTGCTTGAGGGTCTGGGCCATGAGCATGTACTTCTGCCGCAGATAAGGATAACCGCCGTAAGGGGTGTTGTAAAGCACCAGATCTGCACCGGCTAGGCGCGCTAATTTACCCAAGTAGAGCAGGCTGTCCATCCCGCTCGCGGTGGATTCGATCCAGGGACCCGAACCGGCATAATGGGCTAAGATGGGCACATTCACCCTGGGATCCTCCGCTAAAGCGGTGAGCACATCCAGCCCGGTAAACACGAAGTTGACCATCACGCCATCGGCCCCCAGCTCCGCGGCCAGCCGGGCGTTTTCCAAGATCTGGGGCACCCGGTCTGTAATGTTGGCGAAGTAGGCCACGCGCTTACCCGTCTCCTCGTAGACCCGCTCCCGGGCCTGCACGTAGGCCCTGATCCTTGCGGGCAGAGGCAGATACTCGGGATTGGTGAGCAGCTCATCGTCCTTGATCATGTCCACCTGGCCCAGGGCCACTTCCCGGAAGATTTCCGCCCCCACTTCAGCGGGAAACCCTAAGCAGGGCTTGATCATGTTGAGCAGCAGGGGGCGCCCCATAACTCCCAGGCGCTCCCGCACCCCGGCAATCCCAAAGCGGGGACCGGGGAAGAGCTTGGCGTACTCTTGGGGAAACTGCACATCCACCAACTTGGCCCGAATGGAGGTGGAGGCATCATTGCCCAAAAGGGTGGTGAGTAAGGCGGCAAAGGACCGGCCGAAGTTGGCATGGGGAAAGGCTATGTGCAGCAGATACTGGGTTTCCGGCTCATCTTCGGCAGTGGCAATATCCCTGGGAGGGACTTCCTGGATGCCTACCACCCTGCCCTGGTACAGCTCGCGCATGCGCTCTGTAATGTTGGGTACGGGAGCCCAGGTGCCCACGGTCTGGCCCACCGCGAAACTGCCGGCTACCTTAAGGATATCCGTATCCGCGGGGGCTTTCAGAGCATAGGTGGCCAGAACGTAGCGGCCGCTGGCCGTTACCTCCTCCCGCGCCGCAAAGAGGGAACTATCCATTGACCATCCTCTCCTCTCCATTGTAACTGGGGGCCTTACCGGCAAGCTTGATTGTCGCGGCCCGATCCCAGCTTTCCCATAGGGAGCGGCAGAGCTGGACATAAAGCCCATAGAGCTCATCGTACACGGCCGCCTCTTTGGGATCCGGCTCAATGCACTCCCGCACCCTGGTCATCGCTCCCAGGGCTTCCTCCAAGGAGGAGAACACCCCCGCGACGGTACCCGCCACCGCGGCTGCCCCTAAAGCCCCGCATTCTTTGGCCTCCATGCGGTAGACCCGTTTGCCGGTCACATTGGCCCAAATCTGCATCCAGACCCGGCTGCGGCTGCCTCCCCCCACCGCACGCACCGCATCAAAGGCGATGGGCATGCGGACGTAGTTATCCCGGGCGCTGAAGGCAACCCCTTCGTACACTGCCTTGAGCATATGGGCTGTATCCAACCCCGAATGGAGCCCGAAGAATACCGCCCGGGCTGTGGGCTTGACAAAGGGTGCCCTTTCCCCCGCGGCGTCAATAAAGGGCAGGTAGACCACACCGCCCGATCCTGGGGGAATGCCCTCCATCTTGGCTTCCACCTCGGCAAAATCCCGGCTGGTGAGATGCCGCGCCTGCTTGGTGTGGAGCTTGCCTATGGCCCAATCCAAGTTCAAGGTACCGGACATGGAGCCGAACATGCGCAACAGCTTGCCTGAAAAGCCCACATCCACCGTATGCCCGCAGTAATCTTGGGGAGGCCGCCAGCTGTCAATTACCTGGTTGTGAATGCTGGAGCTGCCCACGATGGAAACCACATCTCCTTCCCGAAGGCCCCCGGCCCCCAGCGTGGAACAGACCACATCAAAGGGCCCCCGCACAACGGGCACATCCTGGGGCAGACCGAGCTCCTGAGCTAGTTCCCTACGCAGGGGAGCAGCCGAATCGAAAACGGACCGCAGAGGCGGAAGCTTCTCCTGCCAGCCGCCCACATCCAGCAGGCGGAAGAGCTCGGGGCTGAAGTCGCCTCGATTGCGATCGAAGTAGGTGTGGGTGGTTTCGGAAGCATCGATGCACACTTCGCCGGTAAGCTGGTAGAACACCCAGTCCTTGGCGTGGAACACCGCCTGGGTCTCGCCCAAGAGCTCCGAACGGTGCAGCTTCAGCCAGCGCAGCTGGGCACTCTGCAGGCAGGTGGACACTACAGTGCCCGTGCGCCGGAAGATCTCCTGGGCGGTACCTGACTTTTCCCATTCAGCCACGATGGGCGCGCTGCGGGCATCCAGCCAGGACAGGGCCGGGCACACCGGCTGGCCGTCACGGCCCAAAAGCCAGGTGCCATCACCTTGGGCTGTAAGTCCAATGGCGGCAATCTCCTCCGCGGGTACGGGGCTGTGTTGGACCACCTGGGCTAAAGTTTCCTTGACGCTCAGCCACACTTCCCACATATCGTGCTCCGTTCGCCCGCCCTCGAGCTTGATGGGGTTGGTGCGCTTCTCCTTGACCAGCAGCTGCTCGCCGCGGGTGGAAAACAGCACAGTTTTCGTTACCGAAGTTCCCGCATCAATACCGATTAGATATTGAGCCACGCTTCACCCTCCTCGTAAGTCGGCCTGCCGCGCTTGAACTTTAGTAATGTGAATGATACATCTTTTCAGGCCCATTCGCCGCCGGGTAAGGGTTTGGTAAAAAATGGACAAATCTGAAGTGTACTTCTAGTTACGCACTGGAGCCCCTGCAGCCAACCACATAGCATATTCGGCACAGGGGTCCATTCTCCTGTATTGGGCTTGAACTTTTTTGTCGCGATAATACATTTTTTGCCCCTACCTGGCGGGCACAAAAGGGAAGCCCGGGGCCATGCTGGCGGCAGGCCCCACCCAGCGTGACCCCAGGCTTCACCAAGGCTTAGTTGCTGTTGTTGGCTAAGTCGATCATGAATTCGCCCAACTCGTAGCTGAAGCGAACCACCTTTTCATGCAGCCCGTGGGCCAAACCGGCGGTGAAGTTGTGGATCTCAAAGGTGAAATCCCCTTCGTACCCAATCTCCTTTAAGGCCCGCAGAATGGGCTCCCATTCAATGGTGCCGAAATAAGGGGCGATGTGATCGTCCTTCTCCCCCTTATTATCCGCAATGTGCAGCGCCTTCAGGCGCCTGCCGATCCGGCGCAGGGCTGCCGCTTGGTTGATCTTCTGCAGATGGGCATGTCCGGTGTCCCAGCAGATGCCGAATGTTTCTGGATCATTCAGCTGCTCATAAAGCTCCAGAAGATCATCAACGGGGGCTCCGAAACGCCTGTAGCCTTGCCCTTCGAACATGTTTTCAATAGCTATGCCCACATTGTACTTGCTGGCCAGTTCCGCGTAGCGCTGGAAAGCTTCCACATTGGCCTTGAGCGATTCCGCCTGGGAGTACCAGGTGTCATCGTACACGGTGCCCGGATGGATCACCAGCCATTTGGCCTCTAAAATGCCCGCGCCGATAATTGAGCGGCGGATCAGTTCTTCATGCCAGACCTTCTCTTCGGGAGAGGCCTTGATCCAGCGGTAAAAGTGGGCATGGGCCTGCTGCCATTCCACCCCTAAGCTGTCGGCAAACTCTTTCACATCCTTCACCCAGTACTCCCAGTTGGGCTGGGTCATGGGCAAGGTGCCCCGGGAGTAACTGGCGAAGTTCATGTCCAGCACCTTGTATCCGGCGTTGACGCAGGTCTGCACCGCTTCTTTGCAGGTAAAAACGATATCTTTGCCCCATAATACTTTTTCGTGAATGCACGTGGATGTTGATACACGCATGATGGAACCCCCCAAAGTGAATCATCAATGACAGGCAAGAAAGGCTACCCGCTTGGGGTAGCCCTCTCCTGCGGTGCTCTTACCTGTAGATGAGCTGAGCTTCGATCTTCAGCTGCTCCACGGCTTCTTCAGGCGTGATGCTGCGGTCGATGATCAGCTGGGAGCAGATCACCTTCCACTGCTCGATGAACTCGGAGTTGTGGGGCGACCAGGGCATCTCCTGGGCGATCTCCAGCTGATCAAAGGCCACTTTGTACTCGGGACGCTCGGCCCACAGTTCCTGGATGATGGGCTGCTCTACCGAACCATAGGTGGCAGGCAGGTAACCAGTTTCGGCTGCGTTTCTAGCCACTTCTTCATCGGACATGACAAACTTGATGAACTCCCAAGCAGCAGCCATCTGCTGTTCGGTCTTGCCGGCCTTAATCACGGCCAGGTTGCCGCCGCCGGTGGGGGCAGATGGACGCTCAGGGTTCCAGGTGGGCAGGAAAGCCACGCCAACTTCAATGCCCGCGGCCTCGGCGTTGCGCAGGATATTGGTCATACCGCCGGAGCTCGCAAAGTAGCTGGCGATTTTGCCTTGGTTGAACAGGTCTTTCATCGTGGACTCGCCCCGGGTTACGGTTGGCGGCCAGCACCAGCCCTCATCAACCCACTGACGCCAGGCGGAAAGGGCCTGGAGCATGGTGCCGTCTTCTAGGCAGATCACCCTGGTGCCGTCTTCGCTGACCAAGTTGCTGCCCATCTGGTAGATCATGTTCTGGATGAACCAACCGGGGTCATTGAGCAGAGCAAAGCCCCAGCGCACGGTCTCGCCGTTTTCGTCCACTTGGTGCAGAGCGCGGCCCACTTCAATGAGCTCTTCAATGGTCTTGGGAGCTTCAGTGAAGCCGGCTTCAGCAAACATCTGCTTGTTGTAGTAGAACAGAGGAGTAGAACGGATGTAAGGTACGGCAATGAGCTGACCCTCGTAGTAGGAGTAGCCCAGCAGTACAGGTGGGATATTGTTCAGATCAAAACCGTCCCGCTCGGCATAGGGAGTCATATCCAAAAGGACGCCCTGGCTGGCCAGCACCGGTACACCAGCTGCCCTCTCCAAAAGCACGATCTCAGGAGCGGTGCCGGCAGCAATGGCCTGCATGGTCTTGGCCAGAGTCTCGGGGTAGCCGCCTTGGTAGATCTCTTCTACAACAATGCCGTAGGGATTGGTGGCGTTGAAACGGGCCACTGCATTAGCGATCTGGTCGCCGTTGGCACCGGCGGCCCTGGTGTGCCAAACGGTAATGGTAATGGGTCCCTCGGGATACGGAGGCGTTGCCGCCAAAGCACCCAAGGAAGCGAGTAGTACAAGGCAGAGTGCAAGTGTGACAATCCTTCTCAAACTGATCCTCTCCTTTTCCTAATTATATGGCTCACAAGCTGCACAGTTCAGGAAGACCTAAGTCCACACCACCCCCTTGCTTAAGGCAACCTACGTTATTTCACCCCGCGATAGGCGAAGGCTTCCATAATTTTGCGGCTGGCAAAGAAGAATACTACCAAAATGGGTGCCACCAACAGCACGTTGCCAGCCATAAGGATGTTCCAGTTGATCCCGTACTCCACGTCCTTCAGCTTCTCAATGGCGATGGTCAAGGGCCGGATGCGCTCCACGTCCGTCATGACCAGGGGCCAGAAATAGGCATTCCAGCGGCCGATAAAGCTGAACATGCAGATGGTAATCACCGTGGGTTTGACCATGGGCAGCATGATCTGGGTCATGATCTGCAGCTCCGAGGCGTTATCCAACTTGGCCGATTCGATCACCTCTTCGGGAATCTGCAAAAAGCTCTGGCGTAAAAGGAAGATCCCAAAGGCGTTGGTGCCGAAGGGGATGATCTGGGGCAGCAGGGTGCCTAGAAGCTTCCATTTAGCCATCAGCAAGTACACGGTGATAAAGGTTACCTGCACCGGAATCATCAAGGCCACCAGCACCATGCCGAACATGAGGCCCTTACCCACAAAGTTGTAGCGGGCAAAGACATAGGCCGCGGGAATCATGACCACCAGCTGGAGGATGATCTCCGAGACGCTGATGATGATACTGTTCTTTACATAGATGCCCAGGTTCATCTTCCCCAGAATGCTGCGGTAGGCATCCAGGGTAAAGTTCTGGGGCCAGAGTGTGGGTGGAAACTGAATAGTCTCGATGTATGGTTTAAAGGAGGTGATGACCATCCAATAAAAGGGAAACACAAAGATAAAGGCCACAAGCAGTTTGCCGATGATCCCCGGCAAACGGGCTGCGAACTGTTTTAATCTGGGACTCCAGGTGCTTTCCGAATGCATGACTGACACTCCCTTATTGATAATGGATCCGCTTGGACAGGACCTTGAAGTAGATGGCTGTGAGTACCATCAAAATGAGCATCAAAATGGTGCCTGCTGCCGAAGCGTAACCGATGCGGAAATGCCTGAAGGCGTAGCGGTAGATGTAAAACGAAATTACGTCCGTGGCATTTCCAGGTCCGCCTTCCGTCATGATGCGCACTGTATCAAACACCCGGAAGGAGTTGATGGTAATGGTGACCAAAAGGAAAAACAGCTGCGGCGAAAGGAGCGGCAGGATGATGCGGAAAAAGAGCCGCAGTTTGGGCGTGTTATCCAGTTCCGCTGCTTCGTAAATCTCCGCCGGAATCGCCTTAAGGGCGGACACAATAATCAAGCAGTAGTAGCCTATACTCTTCCACACCGAAACAATGACCACCGAAAGCATGGCTGTGGTGGAACTGTTCAGCCAGCGCAGGGGCGGCAGATTGAAAAAGGAAAGTACGGTGTTGAAAAGCCCGTAACGGTTAGCGTCCATAATCCACGCCCAGATCATCGCACAGGACAGCATGGCCACCAAATGCGGCGTAAAGGCGCAGCTCTGTACGAAATGATTGAGCTTTCCATCTTTGCGGATCCACAGGGCCAGCAGCAGCGCCAAGAGGATCACAAAGAACACTACCGCGCCTGTATACACCGCGGTGTTTTTCAAGGCTACCACGAAGTCTTTGCGCAGGAAAAACAGATCGGAGTAGTTGCGCCAACCCACAAACTTCTTGTTGGGGTTGATCAGGTTGTAGTCAAAGAAGCTCAAGTAAACCAGGTTGACCATGGGGTAAAAGGTGAACACGAGCAGAAACGCCATGGCCGGAGCCACCATGATGTAGGGGAGGATCTTCTCTTTGATCTTCTCCTTATCGAAGAACCTCCGCTTGGTCTCTAGGTGTTGGTTCATCAATTAGACCCTCCCGCTAGCGCCAGCAGTTCGTCTAACCCCTCACGAATACGCTGGCCAGAACGATCGAAGAAGCAGAGTTCTTCCCTGTCCACGCTGACGTAAACCTCTTCACCAACGCCGAAACCTTCCTCCAGGCTTTTAACCATAATGCTGATCCCATCGGGAAAATCGATCTTGTACAGGGTCTCGGAGCCCAGCATCTCCCGGGTGGCAATCCTACCCTTGCGCCGGAAAAAGCCGCCTTGGTCCTCATGGGCCAGATCCACCTTCTCGGGGCGGAACCCGATCTGCACACCTGCCCGCTCACTTAAGGTAAAGATGTTCATGGGCGGAGTGCCGATGAACTGGGCGGTAAAGATGTTGTTGGGATCCCGGTAGATCTCTTCCGGAGAACCTTCCTGCTGGATCTCGCCGTCGTTCATGAGGATAATGGTGTCGGCCATGGCCATGGCCTCCACTTGGTCATGGGTCACATACACAAAGGTGGTCTGCAGCTTGCGGTGCAGCTCGATGAGCTCGACCCGCATGGCTGCCCTCAGCTTAGCATCCAAGTTGGACAGGGGTTCGTCCATGAGGAATACCTTGGGGTTTTTCACCATGGCCCGGGCCAAGGCCACCCGCTGGCGCTGTCCGCCGGACAGGGTGGATGGTTTGCGGTCCAAAAAGGCGGTCAGGCCCACAACCTCCGACACTTCCCGGATCAGGCGGTCCCGCTCCGCCTTGGGCACCTTGTTGTTCTTGAGGCCAAACTCAATGTTCCCCCGCACGGTCATGGTGGGATAGATGGCGTAGTTTTGGAACACCATGGCTACTCCCCGCTTGCCCGGGGGCGTATGGGTGATATCCCTGCCGTCCAAGAGGATGCGGCCCGAGGTGGCCGGACCGATCCCGGCGATCATGCGTAGAAGTGTAGTCTTACCGCAGCCCGACGGGCCCAAAAGCACGGTAAAACTGCCATCTTTAATGGTCAGGTTTAAGTTTTCAATGACCCGGGTTTCCCCAAAGAACTTGCACACATTAATAAACTCAATCTGAGCCACAGTTGATCACTCCCAGTTTCTCTTTGAGCTTAAGCTGACAGGCGAAGACAACTCTGTCTTTGGGGAGAAAATGCGTAAGGGCTCCAGGGCCCCGTCTATTACACTTTACAAACCCAGCAAAAGTCCCAGAAACTCGCGCATTTCCCCCCACATCTTGGCAAAAACAGTCCAATCACCTTCAGGTGTATACGTTCTACTTCTCGGCACAATTTCCTGCATAAATCGTGAACTTTTGTACAGGCTTCTTACATTATTTTGCTCACAAGGAAGAGGGGGCCGCCCCAGGCAGCCTCCCTCCCGCACCAGTCCCCCTAAGTCCCCTTAATGCTGGATGAACATGGGGTTGGAAAAGCCGTAGATCACATCCTCGCTGGACCACAGTTCCACCCGGTAGAAACGGACTTGGGAGGTGTCCAGCTGCAGGTTGTAGCTTCCGCCGGCTGTGTGCACGTGTTCCAGGTGCAGCCCCTGATCGGAGTAGATGCGCAGGATCATGCCTGGATCCACGTTGGTGATGCGGATGTGCATGGTCTGCCCTTCCCTGTAGGGCACCGTGCCGCCCATGATCTCTCCGTCGCACTCCATCCAGATCTGCGCGCCGTCGGGGCGGCGGGTGATGAAGTTGCGGCCCAAGGTGAGGGCTTCTAAAATAGCCTGTTCGCTTTTTTCCTGCACATAGACATTGTTATAAGGCGAGCGCCTCAGGTGGTTGGCATGCGCGTCGGTACCCCCGGTTGCGGGAATATAGCGCCCTTCCACCAGCATCTGGTGCCAGTCTTGGAGAGTCTTATGGTCATCCTCCCGCCAAGTACCGTTCCAGACCTCTAAAAGATCCATCTCCATGGCGTAGCCAAAACGGGAATAATACAGGGGATCGTTGGGATGATCCAGCTGGATTACCGCCCCCTGTTCCCGCAGAGGCGCCAAGTACTCTTCCATTTCCTCCAGGCTGTAAATGGCGCTCTTGCGGGGGATGAAGCGCAGACCAAAGATGTTCACATGGGCTGCCGGAGTGGTATGCTCATAGCCGGCAATCACCAAGACTTCATCTGTGCTCCAATCCCGAGTCATGTGCCTGGTGGTGTTGTGCTCGGTTAGGGCGAGGAAATCATAACCGGCCAGCCCCGTTTCCCGGACCACCTGTTCCACAGGCACCTCGCTGTCGTGGCTGAACTCACTGTGGCAGTGCAGATCGCCTGTGAGGATAAAATACCCGCCTGGATCAGCCGAGACCAAACCACTGTGCAGGCCCATCACAAGCAGGCAGATGGTGATAAGTACAGCAAACCTCTTCACGCTTTCCCCTCCTCTGAGAATCTTGTTTCCCTGCAGCTAAGGCGCCGCAGCGGGCAATTCCCTGCTCTTTTGTCGATTCATTAGCACAAAAGTTCACAAGTCCAGGTCATAAAAAAACGGCTCTCTGTGCCGGCTCAGCAGGCTCTCCTTTTCCGCCGAGCCAGTGTTTTCCAGCATACCTCCTTACTCCCGGCAGTGTCCGTCCTTTTAAAAAGAAGTTTCGAGGGAAATTGGGAAATCCCTCCCGGGAGAAACAATTTTTCAACGGAGATCCCAATTTCAACCCCCTGTACCCTTGACCGCGCCCAGTAAAAAAGACCCCACCTGGTTAAGCCGGTGAGATCTTACTACCAACACACTAGCCCCATACAGCCTATAAAGCCCGGTTCAGCTGGAGAACTTGCTCCGCCGTTTCCGCATCGGTGATGATATAGTCCACACACCCCGAGCGCAGGGCTGCCGAAATGGCCTGGGCTTTCCTCAGGCCGCCGGCCACCACAAACACATTTTCAATGGCGGCCAGATCCTCCAAAGTGGCCCCCACCACCCGCCTGTTCAGATCCACATCCACCAACTGACCGTTGAGATCGATGAAGTTACCGAGAATATCCGCGACGGCACCGGCCCGCATCAGCTCATCCACCTCCGCGGCGGTGATCACCCCGCTCCGGGCAAAGGTACACTCGGCGGAGACCTCACCCAAGCCAATCACAGCTACCGAGGCCTTCCTGGCCAGCTGGCGCACGGCCTCAATGTGCCGCAGGCGCATAATGGTCTCCCGATCCTCGGGGGTGTCCACAAACATGGGCGCCATGTAGTTGTAGCACACAGCATTGAGCGCTTCCGCCACCTGCAGGGCCACCTCGTAGGAGTTGTTGCCCGCGCTTTTGATCATTCCGCCCATGAGGGAAACCACGGTCACGTTGTCGTGGTTTTTGCGCAGCAGGTACCGGGCAGTCTCAGCTAAGGTGGAACCCCAGCCCACCCCAACGGTGGTACCGTTGGTGATGAAACGCCCAATCAGGCGCGCCGAAACCGTGCCCAGATTGCGCTTCTGCACCTGGGGATCGGGGGAACTGGGGATCACTAGGGCATTTTTCAGATCAAAGGTGGCTTCCAGCTGCGACCCTAAGGTCTGGCAGTACACCTGGGGATGGTTGATCACCACATGCACCAAACCCTCCTGCAGACATTTCTGCAGAATGCGGTGCACCATCAGCCGGGTGAGCCCTAAGCGATCCGCGATTTCCGACTGGGTGAGGTTTTCCATGTAATAAAGCCAAGCGATGTGCACCTTTTCATAAAGTTCCGCATCTTGCTCCAGCATGTCCACAGCTCCTTTTCACTGCCCCCTGCTGCGACCCGGAGCGGCCCCCTCTGCTGCAGCAGCTGAACTACTGTTCAAGCACGGGACCTTTTTCCTGGGTTGGACACCCCTCACCCGGGAGTGGCAAACCGCGGGTCGATTGACTTTCCAAGGACAGCACTTTATAATAGCCTTGTGTTTCCCGCTCGTATTCAAGGCACCTTTTGTTCACATTATGACATAAATGGTTCACGAATGTAAAGCGCGAAAATCACCTGCACGGAGGGAGATCAGTTGAACAGGCTGCAGAGCATCGACACCTATCTTTTGGATCTGGACGGAACTTTTTATCTAGGGAACAACCTCTACCCCTGGTCCCTGCCCTTTGTGGAAACCATGCGTAGGCTGGGCAAACGTTTTGTGTTTGTGACTAACAATTCTTCACAGAATGCCCAGTATTACCTCCACAAGCTGCGTAAAATGGGAGTAGAGCTCAGCGAGGATCAGGTGTTCACCTCCGGGCAGGCCACCATCTACTACCTGAAAAAGTACAACTACCCGCGCAAACTCTACCTAGTGGGAACGCCCGCCCTGGAAGAGGAGTTCCGCCAGGCAGGCTTTATCCTCACCGCGGACGATGCGGAAGCGGTGGTGCTGGGCTTTGATCTCACCTTAACCTATGAGAAGCTGCGCACGGCCTGCGCTCTCATTAGAAAAGGCGTACCCTTCATCGCCACCCACCCCGACTTCAACTGCCCCACCCCCGAGGGGCCCATTCCCGACTGCGGAGCCATGATCGCACTGATCACCGCTTCCACCGGCGTCAAGCCCAAGATCATCGGGAAACCCTACCCGGAGATGATCGAAGCCTTGAGGGCCAAGTACGGACTGGAAAACCCCCAGAGAATTGCCATGGTGGGCGATAGGCTCTACACCGACATGGCCATGGCCAAGGCCGCGGGGATCGTGGGCATCCTGGTCCTCAGCGGTGAGACGCAGCGGGAGGATCTGGAGCACTCGGAAGTGCAGCCGGACCTGGTGCTGGAAAACCTAGGCGAGATTGTGCAGGCACTCAGCTAAACCTATGGAAACGAATAAAGGGCTGGTCCTTTCACGGGGCCAGCCCCTTTGTCTGTTCAAACTGCCGCTAGGCGGTAGTAGGCCCGGGTGGTAGCCCTGTACACCAAGGTGTAAAGCAGGGCGAAGGCGGCAAAGGTTAAGGCGGTGCAGAGGGCAAACAGCCTGCTGTTGCCCAGGTTCAAGACCAAAAGGAGTTTGGTCATCATGGGAAAGGCAAAGGCCACATGCACTCCGGCCGCGGCCAGGGGCAGGAAAAAGACGGAGAGCACCTGATTTTTGATGGAGCCGCGCACCTCAGAGCTGGACATGCCCACCTGCCTCAAGATCAAGTAGCGCCGGCGGTCCTCAAAGCCTTCGGTGACCTGCTTGTAGTAGATGATCAAAACGGTGCCCAGCACAAACAGGGTTCCCAGGAAGGCACCGAGGAAGAACAGGCCTCCATAGAGCACGTGGAAGTCCGCCCGGGCCTCGTCCCGGGACTCCACCCACACCGGGGCAGCAGCCTGCTGGGGCAGGGCCCTTTTCAGGTCCTGGTAGAAAGCCACGGCTCGCTCCCGGGAGGTATTCAGGTCAAAGCCCAAGGAGTAGGTGGCCAGGACAGCGCCCGGCCACTGCAGCGTGGGATGCTCGGCCAGTTGTGCCATAATACCCAGATCCCGGACGATAACATAATAGGCGCCGAAGGTCTCCGTGCTGCTCAGACCGTTGCCGGGCAGGCTGGTTAGGCTCTCCTTCACCACAAAGGTCCGGTCCAGAAACTGCAGGGTGGCACGGCCGTAGGGTTCCCGGTTGTAATAGACCAGAACCTCGTTTTCCTCCAGGGAGACCGGTTCTGCCACCAGGCGGTTGTAATCCTCCAAGGGAATCAGCTGCAGGCTGGCCGCACTCCCTGCAAAGCCGGTCAGATATTCCCGGGAGGTGGAAAAGGTGTCACCCTCCCTGGAAACCGGGAAGCTCAAGAAGCGGTACTCCACCCGATCCACCGCCTCCAGCTCGTAGTGTTCCAGGACGGCAGCCACCGCCGACTGCACAGGGGCCATCACCTCCGGCTCGCAGCTGTCCAGCCGCAGCACGATCTGCCGGGGATAGCGGGTGCGCAGCACATCCTCCAATCCCACATACAGGGACACGGTGGTGGACAGGGTGACCAACACCATGGTAGACAGGATGCAGATGTTGGCGAGCCCCACCCCGTTCTGCTTCATGCGGTAAAGCATGCCGGAGACGGCCAGGAAGGGCCGGGGGCGGTAGTAAAAACGCTTGCTTTGGCGCAGCAGCTTCAGCAGGGCAATGCTCCCGGTGGTAAAGAGCAGGTAAGTGCCGATGATGACCAGAACTACGGCCACAAAGAAGAACACCAGGGCATCCAGGGGATGATGGATAGTCAGGGCCAAAAAGTAGCCCGCGCCCAGTGCCACCAGGCCCAGCAGGGCCAAAAACCAGCGGGCTTTGGGCTCCCGCTCCCCCGCGGCTTCCGCCCGCAGAAGTTCAATGGGCTGGGCCAGCCGAACCTGGTAGAGGCTGCTGGCCAGGAGCACCAGAAACAAGGGGCCAAAGAGCTGCAGCGTGGTGAGGACCGCCTGCACGGGCACCTCAAAGCCAAAGGGAATGGGAAAATCCACCAATCTCAGCAGCACCAAGAGGATCAGCTTGGAAAACAGGATGCCCGCCCCCAACCCTATCCCCAGACTGAAGAGGGCGGCAAACAGAGTTTCCCAAACCAGGATCCTGGCAATATGGCGTTTTTCCATCCCCAAAACGTTATACAGCCCCAGCTCCCTTTTCCTGCGCTTGATCAAAAAGCTGTTGGTGTAAAAGAGGAAAATGCAGGCGAAAATCCCCACCACGGCTGCCCCAAAGAGCAGCAGCTGCCGCAGGGTCTCACTGCCCTGCATCGCCTGAAGACCGCTGTGGGCGGCCAAGAACATGGACAGGTAGTACATGCTCACCATCACGGTGCAGGCTCCCAGGTAGGGCCCGTAGATCTGCAGATGACGCTTAATACTGCTCAGGGCCAATTTGGGATAAAGCAGCCTAGGCATTACGCTCACCCCCGGTGGTCAGGAGAGTGAGGGCGTCGGCGATCCGCTCATAGAACTCGGCTACGGTTAAGGAACCCCGGTAGAGCTGATGGAAGATCTCCCCGTCTTTGATGAACAGGACGCGCTGGGCATGGCTGGCCGCCTTGACGCTGTGGGTGACCATAAGGATGGCTTGGCCCGCGGCGTTGATCTCCCCAAACAAGCGCAAGAGACTGTCGCTGGCCTTGGAATCAAGGGCCCCCGTGGGCTCGTCGGCCAAAACCAGCTGGGGGTTGGTGATCAGGGCCCGGGCCACGGCCGCGCGCTGCTGGTCGCCCCCAGAGACCTCGTAGGGAAACTTACCCAAAAGATGGCTGATCCCAAGCTTTTTGGCCAAGGGCTGCAGCCGCCGCTCCATCTCTTTATACGTTTCCCCCGCCAAAACCAGGGGCAGGAGGATGTTGTCCTTCAGGGAGAAGGTCTGGAGCAAGTTGAAGTCCTGGAACACAAAGCCCAAGTTGGTGCGGCGAAACAAAGCGAGCTCCTGATCTTTTAGGTCGCTGAGTTTGCGTCCGTTGAGGATCACCTCCCCGCTGGTGGGGCGATCCAGCGCGGCGAGGATGTTGAGCAGCGTGGTCTTACCCGCGCCTGACTCGCCCATCACCGCAGCGTACTCCCCCCGCTCCATACTGAAGGAGACGCTGCGCAGTGCTTCCACCTGGGCACCGCCAAACCGGGGGGTGTAGACCTTGCGCAGATTCTTGACTTCTAGTAGATACATGTTGCAACCTCCCACTGCTGATGGTCACCCTGAGTATAACAAAGCGGAGAAATGCCCTGCCATTGCTCTGGCTTACATTTCTCCGCCAAACCTTACAAGCCTGTAAGTTTTTCCGTCCACAAGCGGTCTGAACCAAAAAGTGCTCCCCAACCTCCCGGCTGGGCAGCACTTCTCTTTGTTATTTGTGTTTGACAAATCCGGCCCGTACCAAAACCGCGCCTACAATCACGAAACCCTTGACCACCAGCTGCAGGTACGGCGAAACGTTGAGCAAGTTGAGCCCGTTGTTCAAAACACCAATGATAAACGAGCCGATGATGGTGCCGATAATGGTGCCGCGCCCGCCGGCGATGTCCGTGCCGCCCACCACAACAGCCGCGATGGCATCCAGCTCCCAGCCATCACCAGAAAGGGGCTGCCCGGAACCCAGCCGGGAAGCGAGCAGCATGCCGCTGATGCCGGCCATAAAGGCGGAGATCACATACACCATGGTCTTTACCCTTTTCACGGCAATTCCCGACAAGCGCACCGTCTCTTCGCTGCCGCCCAGGGCGTAGACGTACCTACCGAAACGGGTATTGGTGATAATGATATAGGCAATGATGAAGATGGCCACCATTACATACACCGGGATGGGGATGGGCCCCCAGTACCCCCGGCCCCAGGATGTAAAGGAAGAGGGCAGGCCCGAAATGGGATAACCATTAGAATACAGCAACGCGGCACCGCGTCCAATGGACATGGCAGAAAGGGTAACGATAATGGGAGGAATACGGGTGTTGGAGATGACCAGCCCGTTAAACAACCCGAACAAAACGGCAATGCCAAAGCCCACCAGCACAGAAAGCCACACGGGCGTACCCGCCTTCATAAAGCCAGCAGTAAAGGTCCCCGTAACCGCAACAATGGAACCTACCGACAGGTCAATACCCCCGGTGAGGATCACAAAGGTCATGCCCGAGGCAATGATGGCGTAAAGGGAAATCTGCCGCACCAAGTTGATCAGGTTGTTGCGGGTCAGAAAGTAGGGACTGGCAAAGGCCAGCACCACTGACAGCATCACCAAACCAACCCCGGCGAAGATCTCTGGTTTGTAGTAGCTGTGATTGATCCTGTACCATATGTTCTGCTTCCTGGCCACACTGGTTCCCTGCATCTTAACTAGCCTCCCCCGCTGCATTCTTCATAATCAGTTCTTGATCAAACTGATCCCTTGTATATTCACCGGTGATCCTACCCTTGTGCAGAACCAGAACCCGGTCGCTCATCCCGATGATCTCCGGCAGTTCCGAAGAGACCATGATCACAGATTTACCCTCTTCGGTGAGGCGGTTCATCAACTGGTAGATCTCGTACTTGGCCCCCACATCGATGCCCCGGGTGGGTTCATCGAAAATGAGGATGTCGCTGTCGGTGAACAGCCATTTGGCCAAAACCGCCTTCTGCTGGTTTCCACCACTCAGATTCTTAATGAGCACATGCTGGCCCGGTGTTCTAATATTCAGGTTCTTAATGTAGGAGTCCACCGCGTTCTTTTCCTCAGAAGCCCGGATCAAACCGCTGCGCACCACCCTCTTCAAGTTAGCCAAGGTTACATTGCTGCGCACCGGCTGCTCCAACACCAACCCCTGCTGCTTGCGGTCTTCCGGCAGAAGCCCGATCCCGTATTTAATGCTCTCCTTGGGCGTACCGATCCTCATCCTCCTGCCCCGCAGGATAATCTCGCCGCTGTCGATGGGATCTGCCCCATACAGCGCCCGCACCAGCTCGGTGCGGCCCGAGCCCACTAGGCCCGCGATGCCCAGGATCTCTCCCCGCCGCAACTGGAAGTTGATATCGTAGAGCTCACCCCGGCGGCTGAGGTTCTTGACCTCCAGGACCACTTCCCCAGGCTTGGTGGTACGGGGAGGATAGGTATTGGTCAAATCCCTACCCACCATCCAGCGGATGATCAGATCCTTGGTCACGTTCTTCAGCTCATCGGTGGCCACCAGCTGACCGTCCCGCAGAACGGTCACCCGATCCCCGATCTCAAAGATCTCATCCAGGTGGTGGGAAATGTAGATGATGGACACCCCAGCCTGCTTGAGATCCCGGATCACATCAAAGAGGCGATCCCTTTCCGCGGGAGTCAAGGTGGCCGAGGGTTCGTCCATGATAATGAGCTTGGCTCCAAAGGACAGGGCCTTGGCAATCTCCACAAACTGCTGCTCAGCAACGCTTAAGGTGGCCACCAAGGCCTTGGGTGGGATATTGGCGTGCAGCTTATCTAAGATGGCCTTGGCGTTCTCATTGAGCACTTTCCAATCAATGAGCCTGTTCCCCTTCAAAGGCTCCCGACCCAAAAAGATGTTTTCCGCCACAGTCAAGCCGGGGATCAGATTGAACTCCTGATAGATGATACTGATGCCTTTCTGCTGGGCATCAAGGGGAGTGGAAATCTCGATCCTTTCTCCGTCAAAGTAGATCTCTCCGGCATCCTTGTGGTAGGCACCGCTGAGGATTTTCATGAGCGTAGACTTTCCGGCACCGTTCTCCCCAAGCAGGATGTGGGTCTCGCCCCGGATGACTGAGAAGTCCACATCCTTCAGAGCTTGGACGCCGTAGAACGCCTTGCTGATGCCCCTCATTTCCAGGATGTAATCCATTCTCAAAGCAACCACCTTCTCACTATTAAATGAGGAAGGCCTCAGGGAGACCTTCCTCACCGAAAAACCGGATTTTACCAGCTGAACCCTTCGGCGTGTTCGGTAGCGGCGCACAGCCTGGCGCACAATGCCATCTAAGCTGTAGGGGCGGATCACCAGATCTGCCGAGGGACTTTCCACCCGCAGATACTGCAGCACCATCTCCACATAGCGTTCGATCTTAAACAGTTCCAGCTCCAGCTCTGAAGTGTTCTCCCCTCCTGCTCCCGTCTGCAGGAGCAGGCGGGCGGCGGCGATGGGCGTCTTCACTTGATGCACCCAAAGGGTGTAGTAGTCCTCCAACTCCCGCTCCCTGGCTTGGGCCTGGGCTAAAGTGTGGGCCCGCTCCTGCAGCAGATCCTTAATCAAAACCTGGTAATCTGCCTCCAAAAGGTGCTCCGGTTCAGGCAGAAAAGTGTCGGCTTGGTCCAGGCACCCGCGCAGCTGGGTGAGCAGCCTATGGCGGCGGACAAAAATCGAGTAGGTAGCCGCTAGGTGATCAGCCTAGCGGCTTTCCTCTCACAGAACGGTGCGTACGGGCCGCGTACACCGCTCCTGAAGAATCTACCGCCGTTCGTAGAACTGCGACACAATACCAACACTGTACTTCGTTAGGTCCAAGAGGCCAATCTCCCTGAACCATCGGTTGGGCAGAGCCAGACTCAGTAGAGGA
>JAKOTU010000022.1 GCA_029776155.1 Bacillota bacterium
GAAACCAAGTTTGGTCTGAGATTCAAGTAAACAACTGGTACTGTCTCATTCACCTTTGTACTTGCCGGGTAGTTGCCATCTGTGATCAACACCTTGGCACCATGCCCAGCTGCAGCTAAGTGGTAGAGAATCTCAGGATGGACTAACGATGTTGTGAGCATAATCGACCTCCCATCAATGTCGAAGCGTTTTGCAGGAACCCCGTTCGCGAAAATCCACAGGGAGCGTGAGCAGAGAGGGTTCTACACTGTCTGTCCCTTGGATGCGGCGGATCAGCACCTCGGCCGCCCTGGTCCCCAACTCATGCACTGGCTGGGCCACAACCGTAAGGGGCGGCTCCATCAAGCGGGCCCATTCGGAATCATCATAGCCAATCACGGAAACATCCCCCGGGATGGTCAAACCCGCATCACGAATGGCCATAACCGCACCTAAGGACATCTGGTTGTTGCAGACAAAAAGTGCTGTGGGCCTAGGTTCCAGGGACAGCAGTTCCTGGGTCTTTTTGTAACCCGAATCGAAGGTGTAGTCACCGACCTTGATCAGCTCCGGCAGCACCCCAATCCCGTGCTGCTCTAGTGCCTTTTTGTAGCCTGCCAAGCGCTGGGCCCCCGTACTTACATCAATTCGACCGGCGACAATGCCGATCCTCCTGTGGCCGCACCGAATCAGGTAACTTACTGCCTGCAGGGATCCGCTTTCATTATCACACTTGACCACATCCACCGGCAGGGAAGTAACCTCCCTGTCCAGGAGCACAACGGGCGTCCCGGCCTGGACGATGGATTCAATCACTGGAGCGTTTTCGTGGCTGGGGGCCACAATGATACCGTCCACCTGCCTGCGCAGGAGAATGTTGAGATACCGCAATTCCCGGGCAGGATCCTCGCCGGTATCGCAGAGGATGATGCTGTAGCCGTGCTCGCTCGCCTTTTCTTCAATGGCGCGCACGCTGGCAGTAAAAAAGGGATTGGTGATATCAGAGACAACTACCCCAATTATCCTGCTTTCACGGGTCCTGAGGCTGCGCGCCACCGCATTGGGTTTGTAATCCAGCTCTTCAATGGCCTGATAGACCCTGGCGGTGACTTCGGCACTGACGTATCTGGTCTTGTTGATCACATGGGAGACAGTTGAAGTTGACACGCCCGCCCGGCGGGCCACATCCACAATGGTAGCCATCTGGCCAGAGACTTCCCTCCTTATCCCTGCGCCTTTAGGCAAGCAATCTTCTTTCCAGGCGATCGCTCAGGAGATTGAGCAGTGAACAGATGATCCAGTACACCACCAAAATGCAGGCAAACAGCTGAAAAGCTGCCCAGCTCTCCCGCCTCATGACCTGCGTGGCTGCACCGGTTAACTCCACAACGCCAATAAAGTAAACAAGCGACGTGTCTTTGACAAGACTCACATAAAGATTAGCCAAGGAAGGAAGCATGTTGCGTAAAGCTTGCGGCAGAATCACATAGAGCGTAGCTTGCACCGGCGTCAAACCAGTGGAGGCCGCAGCTTCATGCTGGCCGAAAGGCACCGAGAGGATACCTGCCCGCACCACCTCCGTGGCATAGGCGCCGAAAAAGAAGGTGAGGGCATAGATGCTGGTGGGCACTTCGGTGAGGGGACGGCCCAACACCCTAGGCATTAGGAAATAGAACCAGAAAAGGACCATGATAAAGGGAATCCCCCGCACCACCTCCACATACACCGTGGCGATACCCCTGATCAGCCTATTCTTCGCCGTGCGCATCAGTCCTCCAATTAACCCCACCGCGAAGGACAACAGGCCTGCTATGGAACAGAGCACCAAAGTGAGCAGAAGGCCGCCGATGGGCCCGTGGGGATAGGCTCCCACAAACAGATACTTGGCAAAACGTATAATTACTTCCACGCCGTTTCTAGCTGCCCCTTTCCTTTGCTACTCAGCTGTGCTGTGCGGCCAAGAAGCGTTTGTTATACCAATTCAAAATCAAGGAAGTCAACAAAGACAAGGTCAGGTACACGGCACTGGCCACAAAAAACGCCTCAAACGCCCTGAAGGAATAAGACTCAACGCGCCTGGACATGGCCGTGATCTCAGCTACGCCAATGGTCATAGCCACCGAGGAGTTCTTGGCGATACTCAAATACTCGCTGATCAGCGGCGGCAAACTGATGCGGAAGGCTTGCGGCAAGATCACGTACCTCATGCTCTGCAGATAGGTCAGCCCACTGGATAAAGCAGACTCCATCTGGCTTTTAGGGATGGACACTATACCTGAGCGGAAGTGTTCGGCAATGTACGCGCCGCTGTACAAAACCAGGGCAAAGGCGGCCGCGGTAAACTCAAAACCTCCCCGATACAAAAAGGCCTGCACTGACCTGGGCAGGATGGCTGGGAAGCCGAAGTACCAGAAGAGAATCTGCACCGGAAAGGGAGTGTTCCGAAAGAAATGCACAAAGACTTGGGAGATCTTCTCCAAGACTTTGCTGCCCGACATGCGCATTAATACTAAGACTAGGGCCAAAGCAGTGCTCCCCAAGATGGCCACACCAGTGAGCTGCAGCGTAACCCTTATACCGTCCAAGAGCCAAGTAGAGTAGGGTTCTCTAAGTATGGTACTGAAATCGAGGCCCACAACATCACACTCCATCCGTATTTCTAGGACCGGTTACGCCAAGAGCTGGCGTAACCGGCAGACGAGTATCCTCTTTACGGCCAAATTTCGATTTCGAAGCTCAGGGGCAGTTCATACTTGGTTCCAGGGCCGTACCAGGTGTTGTAGATCTCCTGGAACTCACCGCTCTCCCAGGCTTCCATGAGCGCGAAGTTCACCGCATCACGCAGCGGAGATTCGTTTTGGGGCATGGCAATGCCGAAGGGCTCCGTACTGAAGTAGGGGCCCACCACTTTCCAATCCTGGGGATTCCGGGCGTCCGCACGCAGGGAAAGGAGCATGCTTTCGTCGGTGGAGATGGCATCCACCGCGCCCCGCTGCAGCGCCACAAAGGCGGTAGCCGCATCATCATAGGTGAGGATGATGGCGTTGGGCTGTGCCGCCAGGATGTTCTGCTCACTGGTGCTGCCTCTGGCGGTTCCCACGCGCTTGCCAGCCAGGTCTTCGATGGTCTCAATGGTGCTATCCACGGGTACCAGGATTCTCTGGCCCGTTACGAAGTAGGTGATACTGAAATCTACAACCTTGTCCCGTTCCCGGGTGTGGGTCATGGTGGCGATCACGATATCAACGGCACCCTGCTGGATCATGGGGATGCGGGTGGCGTCCGTCAACTGCTTAAACTCCACGGCCACTCCCAGCTTGCGGGCGATCATCTTGGCTAGGTCAACTTCAAAACCGACGATTTCGCCCCGTTCATTAACCATGGAGGCGGGCGGTGCCGACGTTTGGATACCTACAATGAGCTTACCGCGCTGTTGAATGGTATCCAGCAACGAAGCGGAAGCCAACCCCGGCAGAGCGCAGATCATCAGCATTACCAGGGCGATCAGGATCATACGACGCTGTCTGAACATTCAGTATCCTCCCTTTTTGTGGTTGTCCACGGGGTTCCAGACCTGGACCCCCGATTACAGAATCTGCCTAAGGAACCGTTTTGTCCTTTCTTCCTGGGGGTTGTCAAAGATCTGCTCTGCTGTTCCCTGTTCCACAATCACCCCCTCATCCATGAAGATTACCCGGTCTGACACGTGGCGGCAGAATCCCATTTCGTGGGAGACCACCAGCATGGTCATACCGCCTTCAGCCAAGTCCGTCATAACCTGGAGCACTTCACCGATCATCTCAGGATCCAGAGCACTGGTGGGTTCATCAAAGAGCATGATCTTGGGGTTCATGGCCAAGGCTCTGGCAATGGCAGCCCTCTGCTGCTGCCCACCAGAGAGGGTGTGCGGCCTTTTATGGGCTTGATCCTTAATACCCACCCGGTCAAGCAAGCGCAGGGCCAATTCCTCGGCTTCTTCTTTACCCATCCCCCTCACCTTGCGCGGTGCCAAAGTCACATTCTGCAGCACAGACATATGGGGATAGAGGTTGAAGGATTGGAACACAAACCCCACTTCCCGCCGCAGCGGCACAAGGTTCTTCTGCTCCTGCACCCGTATGCCATCTACGGTAATGCTCCCATCCTGGATGGGTTCCAGGCCGTTGATCGTCCTCAACAGGGTGGATTTCCCGGACCCCGAAGGACCAATGATCACCACAACCTCACCGCGCTGTACCTCCAGATCGATTCCCCGGAGGACATGCAGCTGTCCAAACCACTTATGAACGTTTTCCATGCGAATGATAGGTTCCACTCTTCGTCCTCCCGTGTCATTGAGCACTGGACCTGCCATGTCCAGCTTATTGGGCAGCAATCTCCCTTACCGCGGCCAGCAGTCGCTCCACTTCTTCCAGGGTGTTATAGGGGGCCAGGCCTGCGCGGATCACTCCGCCCTCCCGCACTAGATCCAGCACTTCGATTAACCGGGTAGCGTAGAAGTCGCCGCACATGACAAAGATGCCCACTTCACCAAGGCGGCGGGCCACCTCAGAAGCATGCACCCCAGCGACAGTAAAGGCCACGGTGGCTGTGCGCCTGCCGTCCCAGGGCAGTCCATAGAGTGTTACCCCCGGGATGGCCTCTAAACCCTCCACAAGCACTTTAAAGAGCGGGCGCTCATACTGCTCGATGGCCTCATACCCCGCTACAATTCTCTCCCGCAGGGAATGCTCGCCAGTGAGCAGCTCATCCCCTAGGCTGGCAATGAAGTCTACGGCCCCAATCACACCGGCCAGTCCCTCGAAGTTGCCCGTTCCTGTCTCGAACTTGCAGGGCGGCTCGGGGCTTTGGGGGCGCACTTTGTAGGTGCGCAGACGTTCAAAGGCTGAGCGCTTGCCATAAAGAATGCCTACATGCGGTCCAAAGAACTTATAAGCTGAGCAGAGTAAGAAATCACAGTCCAGGGCCTGCACATCGATGACCCCGTGGGCAGCATAGTGTACGGCGTCGATGACTGTGACCGCTCCCACTTCCTTGGCCAGCTGCACCACCCGCTCCACATCGTTAATGGTTCCCACCGCGTTGGAAGCATAGCCCACCGCCACAATTTTGGTTTTGGAGTTTATCTCCCTCTCCAACCAGCCGTAGTCTAAAGTGCAGTCCTCCTTATTAATGGGAGCCGACTTCACAACAAACCCCTGCTCCCGCAACTCCAGCCACGGACTCCTGTTGGCCTCATGCTCCAGGTCTGTGGTGATGATCTCATCCCCTGGCTGCAGGTCTCTGGCCAGCGCCCGAGATAGGGCAAAGTTCATCGTGGTCATGTTGGCGCCGAAGGCGATCTCATCCGGGGAGCTCGCATTGAGCAGCACAGCCGCAGCCTCCCGCGCATCCAGGATCAGCTGATCCGTAAGTTGGCTGGTGAGATAATGCCCGTGGATGTTGGCATTACCTTGGCAGATGTAAGAGACCATGGCGTCGATAACCCTTTGGGGAAACTGGGTACCACCCGCGCCGTCAAAATACGCAGCTGCATACTGGCCAACCTTCACTTTGAGTGCGGGGAACTCGCTTCTGCATTTGGATAGATCAATCACTGCGGGCAACTCCTTCCATAGTTGTATTTGTCGTCCGATTGTTTACATGCATACTCTTTCATCGAAACGTTTACGCAATCGTTTTCTTATCTTACATTACACAACTTATTGCTAAAATATGTCAAGGGAAAGTTAGCATTATCACAATTACCTTTAACAAAAAGATGAGCCCAGAGGGAAATCTTGAAATTTCCCTCCGGGCTCCTGTACCTATCCTTGGTTGACTTTTTGCAGCAGCTCTTCCACCTCTGCCCGCTGAGGACTGGCAGGGGAAGTACCCACTCTGGTGACGGAGAGGGCCGCCGCGGCGGCAGCAAAGCGGCAGGCCTCAAAAGTGGACATGCCTTCCGCGAGGGCAACGCCCAGGGCGCCGTTAAAGGCATCGCCTGCCCCGGTAGTATCCACAACATCCACCTGGAAAGCGGGAATATGCATGACTTCTCCCCGCTCCAGGGCCAGTACTCCCCCGCCGCCTAGGGTGATGATTACCGTTTCCGGCCCGCGGCTGCTCAAAGCCCGGGCCGCCTTTTCCGCACTGGCCAGGTCTGTTACCTTAATCCCGCTCACAATGCCGGCTTCGGTTTCGTTGGGAGTGAGCACATCCACGTTGGTCAAAAGCTCAGGGGGCAGCTTGCGCCCCGGCGCCGGATCCAAAATGACCCGCACACCCGCTGCACGGGCCAGCCGCGCGGTGTACTCCACCGTGGCCAGGGGAATCTCCAGCTGCATGAGCACACAATCTGCTGCGCAGATGGCCTGCCGCGCCCTTTCCACATCCTCTGTGCTTAAGAGATCATTGGAACCAGGCGCAACCACAATCATGTTTTCACCGCTGGTATCATCCACAATGATCAAGGCCGCACCGGTGGAGACTCCCTCCACCCGCTTCACAAAGTCCACGCCAACTCCCCAGTTGACCAGGGCGTTGTAGGCTAGATCGCCAAAGCTGTCTTGGCCCAAAGAGACCACCATCTGCACTTCCGCCCCCAGCTTGGCCGCGGCGATGGCTTGATTTGAGCCCTTGCCCCCAGGCCCCAGGAAAAAGGGGCCGCCCATCACTGTCTCGCCGGGGCTGGGCAGATGCGGGCTTTTGGACATGAGATCGGTCATGAAACTGCCAACTACCACAATTTTCGGTGACTTGTTCACTGCCATAGGACCACTCCCCTGGGAAAGATGGCCCCTGAAGCCCAGGAGCCACCCCAATCAACCTCTTAGTTATTTACCAGCAAGCCACTTGATCAACTGACCCCAGAACTTGGGGTAGTATTCCCAGTCAGTAAACTGCACGGTGCCCCAGTGGGGAGAGCAGTCGCTGGCAAAGGCAGCTACCCGCCCTTGGCCGTAATTACCCACCGTCAAGAAGGAATCGTTATCTACCTGCAGAAGCACCTGCGCCCCTGGCTTGGCCGCAATGCGGTTGTAACCCAAAAACAGGGGCCACTCAGCAGGAATGCCTTCCAGAATGGGATGTGCACTGACCACTTGGGGAGTGCAGCCTTCGGGACGCTCGACCCGATCATCATAGCCCAACAGCTCTACGGGCAGAACCTCGGCCAAAGCGGTGTTCTTGTAGTGGGCCCGGCCTTCAAAACCAGAGAAGGACATGTATCCCCCCACCATCAGAAAGCCGCCGCCTTGGCGTACGAATTCCCGGACCGAGACCAAGGGATTGGGGCGCACTTGGCCATCCAGCAAAACGGCTGGAGGCAGAAGCAAAGTATCAGCACCCATATCGCTGAACACCACTACGTCATACTCCTTGAGCTCCTCCACAGTGCGCGGAAACTGTTCAATCGCCTCATGGTTCCTGAGGTAAGTAACCTCGTGGCCCTCACTCTGCAGGGCATCGATGAGGGGCTTGCCGCCTTCGCCGTAACCTCCGATGTTGTACGCATTGAACCCCTTCACGTTGATGCTGTAACTCGACCACGACTCCCCAGCAAACAGAACCTTTGCCATGCCACATCCTCCTTTTGCAGTTGTTTGTAGTGCATCGTGTCCCGTATTGTTCTAGCAGTAGACACGCTGAGCCCAAGTTCGCTGTTTATGCTCTGGTAGCTGTATTTAGGAACTCTTCCACTTCTTGCGCCGTGGGCAGTGAAGGGATCGCGCCCGGCCTGGTGACGGCCAGAGCCCCAACGGCATTGGCGTAGACCACGGCCTCTTCCAGGGAAAAGCCTTGGGCGATCTTGGTCGCGAGGGCACCGTTAAAGGCATCACCCGCGGCCACTGTATCCACGGTCTGCACGGAGAAGCCGGGAACATGCTGCGTCCTCTCCCCTGTGGCCAGCAGCGCCCCCTTATCACCCAGGGTGATCACCACATGGCGGGGACCCCTCTGCAGAAGCTCGAGGGCAGCCCGGCGCGCCGAATCCACATCGTGCACCTCCACCCCCGTGAGCAGCTGGGCCTCGGTCTCATTGGGTGTCAAGAAGTCCACCGCAGCCAAAAACTCATCATCGAGATCCCGGGCGGGAGCGGGATTCAGGATCACCGGCACACCGTGTTTCCGGCCCATCTGCGCCGCTGCTTTTACCACTTCCACATCCATCTCCAGCTGCAGCATGACCAAGTCATGGGCGGCAACCACTGGTTCCAAAGCAGCCAGATCCGCTAAACTGTACTTCAAATTGGCTCCGGGCACCACCACAATCCGGTTCTTGCCCTGATCATCCAGGACGATGGAACCAATGCCTGTGGAGGCCTGCTCATCCCTGAGCACATGTTCTGTGGCCACCCCTTCCTGCTGCAGGGCAGCCAGCATCTGGTCGCCAAAGACATCCTGCCCCAGCTTACCTGCCATGGTCACCCTAGCCCCCAAACGGGCCGCGGCCACAGCTTGGTTAGCCCCTTTCCCACCGGGGAACCTGTTGAAGGAAGTGCCGATGATGGTCTCTCCCTCCTGGGGGGCCCGGGGTGTACGCACTACCAAATCCATCATGAAGCTGCCAATGACTAAAATGCGCGGTTGTTTCTGCATAGCTCTTACCTCGATTCCTTGTACAAGTTAGAAAGCTGCGCACCTAAGCTGCCGCCGGGGTGGTAGCGGTAAAAGTCTTTCTGCCCAAACCCCTTCAAAACAGAGAGGGTCACAGCCAGGGCATCTCCGATGATCAGCATCAACACTGCACTGGTGGTGGGCGCCAAGTTCAGATGATCCGCTTCCCGCTCATAGGTGTAGATCAGCGCCAAGTCACAAGCTCTGGCCAGTGTTGAGTCCCGCCCGCTGGTAATGGCGATCTTCTTGCAGCCGATCTGCTCCAAAACGGGCAGCAGGTTGAGCACTTCGCTGGTTTCCCCGCTGTTGGAAAGGAGAATGACCACATCCCGGGCTTCAATCATGCCCGAGTCCCCGTGCACCGCTTCCGAGGCGTGGACGAAAAAGGCGGGAGTCCCTGTACTGGCCAGGGAAGCCGCGATCTTGCGGCCGATCAGGCCGGACTTGCCCACTCCAGAAACCACAACCTTCCCCTCACACTGCTGGATCAACTGCACCGCATCCACAAAACTCTGATCCAGCTGATCCACCAAACGGGCCGCGGCCTCCGCTTCCACCTGCGCAGCCTCTTTGAGAAGCTTTAAGACATCCATCTCACCACTGCCTTTCCCAGTTATTCTCTGTAATACGGCTCATCTGCCTCCCGAGCCTGTAAACGATTACAAGCAGCCCAATAAAAAGTGCCTGCTGCTCTGCCCAAGACAGCAAATATTCGCGATTAATTATACATATTTTTCCCCAATGTTGTCAATGACGCCAAAGGCCCATGATCCTTAGATTCTCCGCCCCATGTCCCACCGGCGCCCCTTTCCGGGCACATGCAAAATGCCAGCCCTCTGCAGGCCGAACATGATCAGGGGAATGGCCAGGAGCTGGAAAACGATCCCGGGCAGGGCGTTGAGGAAGGCCCCGGCCGCGAACATCTGCCAGGTAAAGGAGGACCCAGAAAGCCCGTACAGAACCAAGCTCACCAAACCCCACACCAGGCGGCCTCCCAGCATGGCGCTGATTAAGGCAGGGTAGACCCAGCCCGTTTTCTTGTAGACCAGCCCGATGAACAGACCGTACGCGGCCAGTTCAAAGGCCATGGCCACGGCAGTGGGAAACATGGGCGGCATACCAAACAAAACGCTGCGCAGTAGCGGAGTGACTAAGCCCACCAAAAGGCCCAACGGGCCGCCGATCACCAAGCCCGCCAGCAAAACAGGAAGATGCATGGGCAAAAAGCGCGCCCCCAAAGCGGGAACCTGCGCGGTCAGGAAGGGCATGATCAGCCCTAAAGCCACAAACAAGCCGGCTAAAACCACTTGTCGCGTCGATGCTCGAACCATTATCTTCTCCCCTTACCCTAACTTCTGCTCCGTGGACAGCGCGAACCTTAGAAAAAAGGAAGTCGCGGCAGCAAAACCGCGGCTTAGGGTTTTAATCTTGATTCAACAATTAATCTTCAAATCCTGCTCAGCTTGCAAATCCCTTTCGGTTTAGGACCGGCTCCAGCTCTGCTTGATGTCTCTGCCCTGCAGGCGGTCCACGTACACCGCTTCCACCACGGTCACCTGAATCAGCTTCATCTCCCCGGAGTGCTCCCAGGGGCAGAGTTCTTCAGCCATTTCGTAGAGCCCGCTGCGGCAACCTTGGCCCGTCCAAAAAGCTGGACTCCTTTGATTTGGTGCAGATCATCCGCGAAGGGCGTGGACACCAGCAGGCAGACTTGATCATCGGCCGCCAGGTTTCTGAACTTAGTTCCGCCCCGGGAGTGGATGTAAATGTTCAGGTCAGCATCGGCAAAGTATTTGACCGGACTTACGTGTACACCGCCGGGGCCGTAGGTGCCCAGGTAGCCCGTATCCCGCTCCCAGACAAACTCCAGGATGGTGTTTTCCAGTTCCTGGGGAGAAAGATAGGCATCGATTACGCGCGACATATCAGACCTCCTTCCTACTCTCTACGGCTATTATGCCCAGGATCTAAAAGGGAAAAGCCCCGGTTTGAGCCGGGGCCTTTTCCCAAGAAATATGCCAGAGGAAGACAACTGTGATCTACCCGCAGACTCTCCCACCGCTGGCAGGCACTTCACTCTGCCCGCACCCTGTTATCCCCAAACAGGAAGGTCAGGCTGTAAAGGCCCGCCAAGCCAACCAGAGTGTACACAATCCGCGCCAGCATGGAGGACGCCCGCATGGTCTCTCCTCCAAACACGGCGGCAACCAAGTCCCATTGGAAAAGCCCCACCAACAGCCAGTTCAGTGCACCGATGATCATGAGGAGCAGAGCCAGCCTAGAAAGCCAATTCATTGGGTAACCCCCTTCTGCGTGTTTTGTCCTAATATTTCCCAAATACCCCTATCTGATACGCCAGGACACGATCTGCAGAAAAACAAGTTAACGGGAGTTAAGATCAGTTTCCTTCGGTGCAGAGTGAACCCCATTGGCTTCCAAGGGATTCCATTTTGCGTAGATGGTTTCGCCAATCCCCACATAGCGGGTAAGCGAACTATCCAGATCACACACCACATTGACCCCAGGATGCACATCCCACAGAGGGCACCTCTTTCTGAGCTCGTCCAAAAAATACGGTTCAAGCGCGCTGTATACTTCCGCGATATGTCCTCCTATGTAAAGTACTTCAGGATCAAACAGATTGACCAAGATTGAGCTAAGCCTACCTAAAAGCACGCCCTTTTGTCTAGCCACCTCTTTACCGTTACTTCCTTTGATGTAATCCACAAAAACCTTCCACTGTTCCCTCAAGTTTCGGCCCGAATGCGAGCGATCAGGAAGACTGCGCACCAAACCAGCAATGTGCAGCTCCGGTTCAACACATCCGTAACCTGGACAAGTCGGGCATTTTATCGAGGGATCGCCAATGGGAATATGTGCTATCTCCGCAGCATAGCCATTCTTACCTCGGAGGAGATGGCCTTCGGCTATTATGCCTACACCAACACCCTCAGAAATGTGCAGATAGACAGCATTTTGCAGGTCCTTGTCTCTACTAGATACCGCTAAGGCGCATAAGTTGGACTCATTGTCGACGTAAATAGGGCAATCAAAGTAGCGTGCTGCAATTGCTTTAATCTTCTGATCCTCAAACATAGGTATGGCCGAGTTAACTAGCTTGTGCTTCACCTTGTCGTAAATGGCGGAAACTGAAATGCCCAGCCCGCAAATACACTCATCCTCCAAACCCAACTCCGACTTTTTCTCCGTAAACACTGCTGCAGCAAAGCTGAGAATCTCATCCAGGTTCTCTAGATGAGTGATGTCGTAGTCCTCCCCCAAGACCACTTGACTACGCAAATCTAGAATGGCAAAACCCATGTATCCCTGCAGTTGCAGGTCGACACCCACTGAGTAGAACCGGTTATAGTTGAACACCAACCCTTTGGGTGTCCTGCCGATCCGAGATGTGGGGATATCCGTTTCACTGAGAATGCCGAGTTCAATCAGTTCGTTGCACAGCTTTGACACGGTGGGGAAGCTAAGGTTACACATTTCGGCGATTTCGCGCCGGGTAATGTTATCGTGGAACCTCACGGCACTGAGTATGTCTTTTACATTGTTATTACGAATATCCCGAACATCTTGAATCATTAGAATTCTCCTCTTGGCAGTCCTATTACTGCATTATTTTACCACACATTCTTCATCACGCAACAGCATAGACAATATGCTTTAGAAAGAGGCTTCCTCGAACGCATCTCGTTCGGGGAAGTCCTCACCAGCTACAGTTGACTAGAACTGTGGTGGGTTCTCGTAGATGGCTGCAACTTCCGGATCCTGTAGGTCTTCAGAAGTAATGATATACGAACCACCGTAGATCAGGGGTGGCACGTGGCCAAACGGAGGATTCTGCGAGGGCATGTCAGTGGGATGCGCGGCCTGATAAGCCAGCATCATTGCCTGGAAACCAAGCAAATATGGGTTATCAGCAACCGTGGCCGCGATTTCCCCTGTTTTGAGCAGCTCCAACACAGGACCACCGTAGTCGCTAGCGATCACCACTACTTCGCCCTGACGACCTACAGTTCGAACCGCCGCTGCTGCCCCGGGGCCACCATAGCCGTGAGTACTGAATATGCCCTTAATGTTTGGGTTGGCCAACAGCGCTGCAACTGTTAGAGACTCGGCTCTAGCTACGTCGCCTTCATCATTGATGATGGCGGCCACTTTCATGTTGGGATACAGGCGCGCCAGTTCTTCCTCAAACCCCTGTGCTCGCTCTGCCATGGAACCGGCGCCAGGTACGGTAATGATAGCTACCTCACCTTCACCACCAAGCAGTTCACCCATGGCGCGAGCACCCGTGGCACCAAATTCGTAGTTGTCCGTACCGACATAAGCAAGCCTTTTGCTTTCTGGGGCGTCGTTGTCGAAGGTAATTACGGGAATGCCCCGGTCAATGGCACGGTTGATTGCCGGTACAAGGGTTGCTTCATCGGCACAGGCTACCAAGATAGCGTTGGGCTGCTTCACAATTACTTGATCGATAGTCCTGGCCTGCAGAGATGCATCCCATTCTGCGGGGCCCTGGAGTTCAGTGGTTATGTGGTCCCCCAGAATCTTGGCGGCGTCGATCATACCAGCATAGGTCCAATTAAAGTACTCAGCGCCTTTGGTGAAGACAATCATCACATAGTGTTCTGGATCCTTCGCCCAGACACTGGCACCAGCCAGACCCACAACCATGGCAAGAGTCAACAACAACACCAGCAGACGTCTACGCACGTTGAATACCCCCTTTGTATTCTCTGGTTACAAAAGCAGCAGAACGTTGTTTGAGCCCATGTCACCCCCTCCAGATGTATTAATGCGACTCTTGTCTGAACAGCTGCGATCTCAGCAACACAGCAATGACCAGCATTACTCCGGTGAAGACGTCTTGGTAATATGTGGATACGCCACTCATGACAAATGCATTATAGATCATCGCAAGGAAGATACTGCCCAGAATCGTTCCTTCGATGCTGCCGATCCCACCCTTCGTTAAGCTGGCACCCCCGATGGCCACCGCCGTGATCACCCTGAGCTCGATTCCCTGACCGAAGTTTGAGCTCGCACTATTGTACACCATGGTGGCTAGTATACCCGCAACGCCCGCCAGGCAGGAAGACAAGGTGTAGACCATCCTGTACACCCGTTCAGTCTTGACACCCGAAAGAGCCGCTGATGTAGGGTTTCCGCCTACAAAATAGACGTGAAGTAACGCGCGCTGCTTTTTAGATAGAATCAGGATCAACAACGCTGCCACGAGGTATACCGCCATGGGAATTGGGAGTCCAAGAATTCTTGTGGACGACAACTCAACAAATGCAGATGGCAAGCGAGAGATCACCCGTCCGTCAGTGATGGCCAAGTTTAGGCCCCTGAGCGTCAACAACGTGGCCATGGTCACTATCATGGGGGGAATATTGAGAATGCGCCTCATCTCGTTGTTAATCAGACCAACAACGGCCGAGGCCGCTATCACTACAGGCATGGCCAAGAAGTGGTTTATGCCATTGCGGAGCAGCAAAGCCATCAGAATGGCCGCAAAGGGAAACACACCACCTACGGATAAATCAATGCCTCCCGAGACAATAACCAACGTCATACCCAAGGCCATTAGCGCCTCAAAGAGGAAACCTTGAGCCATAACCTCGAAGTTGTACAGAGTTAGGAAAAAGGGGTTGCGGCGTGCCATAACGGTAGCTATGACGACAATCAAGAATAGTAGCACGACCATCTGTTTGTCTATTTCCCGGATTGCTCTCCGAAAGCTTATCACGCAGAAACCACCTCTTCCCCATAGGCTACACTCATGATTTTCTCCTGTGTCAAGCCTTCGTTCTCTAGGATCCCTTGCAACTTCCCCTCATGCATGACCATGATCCTATCAGACAATCCCAGAATCTCGGGCAGATCGCTCGAGATCATCATAACCGCCATGCCTTGATTCGCCAAATCCCTCAACAAGAAGTGAATCCTGGACTTGGCACCAACATCAACACCTCGGGAAGGCTCGTCAACAATTAAGACTTTGGGCCTAGCGGCCAACCACTTGCCCATGAGAACCTTCTGCTGGTTTCCACCTGACAGTCTCCCCACGTCCAAGTCACTCTTCTTTGGGATTACGTCCAATTCTTCTATAAGTTCCTCAGCAACATTTTGGACTTCTTGGCGCAGAACTGTCCCCAGGGGACTCGTAACGCGATCAAGTGCTGCGGCCACGATGTTGTCCGCCACCGACATCTCCAGAAACAGGCCAAGCTGTTTGCGATCCTCTGATAGGTAGCAAACCCCCTTCTTAATCGCCTGCCTAGGGGATCGTGGTGCGAAGGGCGAACCCTCCAGAAGCATGGTTCCGCTATCGAGTCTATCCGCTCCAACCAACGATAACGCAAGCTCTGTCCTGCCCGAACCTACCAGCCCATACAACCCTAGTATTTCGCCAGCTTTGAGTTCAAATGAAATATCTGCGAACTTGGCTTTGCGGGAAACCCCAGAAACTTGGAGAATGGTTTTACCGTTCCTGTTTTTGGCCTTGGGCGGATACAGATCCTTAATGTCTCTTCCCACCATCATGCTTACGATTTTCCCGGAGGTGGCCTCCTTGGTATCCAGAGTGCCCACCAGACAACCATCCCGCAGAACAGTGATACGATCCGAGATGCTCAACACTTCATCCAACTTGTGACTAATGAAGACGATGGCCTTCCCTTCGTTGCGCAGCGTCAAGAGTAACTCGAAAAGCGCCTGGGTCTCTCGTTCAGACAGGGCACTAGTCGGTTCATCGAAAATAAGCACATCAATGTTCATGGAGAGAATTTTGGCAATTTCAATCATCTGCCGAGTAGCAAAGGGCAAGGTTGAAACACGGGCTCGCGGATCTATGTGCATGTTCAGCTTGCCGAGGACTGTCTTCGTCTCTTCTTGCATCTCACGTTTCTTGATCATACCCAAAGGCCCTGCGTGTTCCCGGTTGACAAACACGTTGTGCCAGACAGGCATGTTCTCGCAGAGGCTCAACTCTTGGTGGACTATACCAATACCGTGGCGGAAAGCGTCTTGTGGGCTGCGAATCTGCACTTCTTCGCCTCGAACCCATATTCTGCCGCTGTCCGCAGTGTATACCCCACCTATGATCTTCATGAGCGTGGACTTCCCAGCACCGTTCTCGCCACATATGGCGTGGATCTCACCGGAATTGAAAGACAGTGAGATATTGTCCAAAACCAGGTTCCCCGAAAACGACTTACTGATCCCACTGATGCGAATGGCTTCGGTCATGCCGCCACACTCCTTGCGTGTACAAGACGCTCTTGTAGTCGGTCTATTGCCAACGCAACGATGAGGATGATACCACTAATGGCGCTTTGCCAATTCGGTGAGCCATTAAGCATAATGAAGGCGTTGTTGATGAGAGCAACCAGGATTACTCCCAGAAGGGTACCAAAAACGCTTCCCTTCCCACCCGAAAGACTTGCACCGCCAACGACCGAAGCTGCAATAGCGCGCATTTCTGCTCCCAACCCAAAACTGGCATGTCCCATGGCAAGGTGACTGGTCATCAAAATAGAAGCCAAACCAGCTGTAGTGCTGCAGATCATGTAAGCCACTATAGTGACTAGTCGCGTGGGCAGCCCGGTAAGGTACGCAGCATCAGGTGACTGACCAGTGTAGAACATCTGCTTAAAGAACTTGAATCTATTCACTAGCACCATAAACACCAAACACACCGCTAAGGAGAAGACTACCGTGACAGGCAATCCAAGAAAACGCCCCCGTCCAAAGGCGATGTAACTGGCTGGCAACTTATTGACGAAGTACCCGCTGGTCATAACATAACACATGCCCCGGAAGATTGACATGGAACTCAAAGTGGCCACAAAAGGCGCTACATTTGCTTTCGCGACAAGCACACCGTTGGCTGCTCCGATCGCTATGGCAGTGGCGAGGCCACTTGCAACAGCAAGTGGCACTGCCACACCATCTTGGAGCAATAAGGTGGTCACGATGCCGGCGAACGCCATGACGGAACCGACGGACAGATCTATGCCTCCTACGATGAGTACTACCGTCATCCCTAGGGCAAGTAAGAGGTCATACGACATCCCAATCAAGATCGCTTCGAAGTTGACCAGATTTAAGAATGCTGTACCTTTGATCAACCCCATGACCACGATCACAAGGCCGATTAGCATCAACAACGACGATGTCCGGCCGGCCTTTAACACTCTCATTGCATCCACAACCCCTCACATAGACATCTACAAGCCTACACCCACCAGATGTTGGACGTCCGTCGGCAAATCGGTAAACTTAATCAGTTCTCTACCTCTCTTGAAAAAGGCATTCTCTACACAGCCACCAGCAATCTGATCATTGGGGTGCCCGTAAAGCCCTAAGTCGAGCATAATCCCAACATTCGTGCCAAACAGGGTTTCTCGTTCAGGATGGATGACCATGGGTTCGAGACACTCAGTCAAACCCGTTCCGTGGCAAGTACTGAAGAAATGGCACTGTTTCATGTTGTAACCTTCAATGGTCAAAGTAGCGAAGTAGTTGCGCGGCGCCAAATCCACACGATTTGATGGCAGATTGTTCTCAACTACGTTTTTCAACTCAGCTTCAGCTTTCTCATAACCAGTGTTCAAAGCATCGAAATACTGCTTCTGGATCTCCGACCTCTCGCCCATGACAAACGCACGTCGGGCCACACCCTTATATCCCTCATAACTTGGGCTGCAACCAACCTGCACAATCTCGCCCTCTCGAATGACTTTGTTCGAAGCTGGCCCGATTACAGTTCTAGCCCGCGCGCCAGAGTTAACAATAGTCTCGAATCCTGTCCCATCGCCACCCAACGCTTTTACTACGTAGTCTGCAACCGCTGCTACCTCAGTCTCCCGCAGGCCCGGTCTGGCCACAGCCAGCATGGCGCGTACGGCGGCACACGCAATGGTGTTAGCCTGCTTCATGCAGGCAAACTCAGCTTCAGACTTCTCATAACGCAAGTCGGACAGGATATCCGAAGCGTCCACGATCTCGATGCCTTCCCCTATTTTGCTCTGGAAAACATCGTAAAACTTCACAGGCACGTAGTCCAGCGGACTTAGGAAGCCAACCCTCTTGATCTCTTTGCCGGCATATTCAGAAATAATGGGGATAAAAGACTTGGGCGGCAGACCTTCGTAATACTCATCGGGAATACTAAACTCTTCCACAAAGTGGGTCTCTAAGTTCAAGCCGATCTCTGCTGCAAGCAGACCGGATTCTGGACCGACGATGAGTGCAGGACGCTTGCCTGGAGCGATAATCCCCGATGCCCTTTCAATGTTGGGATTATACCCTGTTAGGTACACCCCATCGCCTGGATACTCCCTGTACCAAAAGAAGAAAGCAACGTCAATTTCTCTCTCTCTAAGCTTTTCGTGAACCCTTTCGTAACGCTTCTCATATTCATCGAGGGGGATACGTACCGTTAAGTCCACCTTAGACCGATAGGTCTCAATTATTCGAGCTATCTTTTCATAATCAGCCGCAGTCAGCATTTGCCTACCTCCTATTTTATATGTATTTTTTAAATCATTATTCTATGCCGTTAAATATCTACGCCTAAATGATAGCATCAGTGCCATAATAGTGTCAAGCATATATTTCACATTTTCTCATTGATCTCTACTTGGATATAACTTCTTTGCCTTCCACGAACGAAATTGCGACGAAACCATAGAATAAATGGCGACGTTTTCCTCCAAAGGTCCATCCGGAAAACAACTGGTGGCGTGATAGTCCTGTAAATCAAAAAAGGCCCCGCGTCCCAGTTTGAGGCCTTTTTATTGTGTCCATACCACGAAGTGGACACAGAAGTCATTCCATGAGGTTTTCAACAAGTAAGGAACCTTCCATCGAAATCCACAGCATCCTCCGCTTCCAAGGGGAACTTCACAGGCCGTTTGTCCCGATTGGAACGGTAGATGGCGGTGAAGATCTCCACCGTTTTGCGGCCCTCTTCCCCGTCCACCAGGGGCTTGGTGCCGCGCAGAATGGCATTCAGGAAATCCTCAATTTGGCGTGCGTGGAAGTACACCATGGGGTTGATGCGCTCAAACAGCTCCCGATCCTCCGCCTGCCACTGCTCTAAAAGGTGCTCTTCCCCAGGTACAGTCCACAGATCGTTGATGGGCGGTTCGGTAATGCTGGACATACCGGCGATAAACATGGCGCCGCCATCGGTCTGCACCCCAACGGCCGCCCCGTTCTCACCGTAGACATGCACCTTGGCATGGAGGGCCGGGTTCTGGGAGTTGCTCACCAGAATCTGGCCCAGGGCGCCGCTTTTGAACTTAAGCACAGCAACCGCCGTATCTTCCACCTCGATGTAAGGATGATTGAGGTTGGCCCAATAGCCAAACAGCTCGTCAATGGGCCCTAAAAACCACTGGAGTAGATCCAGCTGGTGGGGGGCTTGATTGACCAAAACCCCGCCCCCTTCCCCCTCCCAGGTTCCCCGCCACGGGTCGGCTTGGTAATAGGCCTGGTCCCGCCAGCCCAGCATGGTTACCGTACCCAAAACGGGCTTACCCAGCTTTCCTACTTCGATGGCCTGTTTTACCCGCTGGGCAGCCGGGTAAAACCGGCGCTGGCTCACCGTCCCCAGGGTAACCCCGTGTTCTTTGGCCGCAGCTATAATGGCATCACAGTCCTGCAGGGAAGAAGCCAAGGGCTTTTCCACCAAGACGTGCATGCCGGCACGGCAGGCCCGCACAGCCCCCTCCGCGTGGGCAGGATGGGGAGAGCAGATGATCACCGCCTCAATACCCCCTCGGACGGCCATCTCCTCGATGCTGGCGTAAGCCTCGACCCCATACTTTTGGGCAAAGGCCTGCGCGGTTTGGGGGTTGCGGCTGTAGACACCGGTAAAGGAGGACTGGGGCAGGTTCTGCAGTGCTTGGGCATGGAGGTGAGCGCCTTTGCCGCAGCCGATAATCCCGGTTTTGATCCGCTTCATATCCATTCTCCTTCAGATCAACTTTGCTTCAGGGCTTGAGCACCACTTTGAGCAGGCCAGGCTCTTTGTTGTACAGCCGGCCAAACCACTCTGCCCCTTCCGCCAAGGGAGCAGTGGCACTAATTAAGGCCTCCACATCCACCTTTCTCTGCTCAATCAGATCCAAACACACTGGGTACTCCCCGCTGGAGGCGCAGGAGCCGTACACCTTGATTTCCCTGGTCACCACGGACTGGAGGGGAAACTGGACCTGGGGGCTTAAGTTGCCCACCAGTACCACTGCTCCGCCCTTGCGCACCAAGCTGATGGCCTGCTCAACTGTGGAACTGAGCCCCACCGCATCAAAAACCAGATCCGCGCCCCTGCCTTTCGTTAGGCTGAGGATTCTCCCCTGCACATCACCTTTTTGGGGATCCAGACAGAGGGCAGCCCCGAACTGCTCGGCCAAGGGGAACTTGGCCGGATCCACATCCACGGCAATGATCCGGCCGCAGCCCGCGGCCTTAAGTACCTGGATGATCAGCAGGCCAATGGTGCCCGCGCCCACCACCACTGCCGTATCTCCCAGGGAAAGGGGTGCCAAGCCCACGGCATGGGCGGCAATGGATAAGGGTTCCACCATGGCCGCCTGTTCAAAGCTGACCCCTGGGGGAAGGTGGTAGGCGATGCGGCTGGGGATGGCGATATACTCCGCCAAAGCCCCATCCTGCTTGTAATCGGCACAGGACACCCCCAGCACCCGCCGATTCTCGCAGAGGTTGATCCTGCCCTGGCGGCAGAAATGACACTGGCCGCAGTAGATGGTGGAATCGAAGGTAATGGGGTCACCCGGGGAGAAGCCCTGCACCCGGCTGCCCACAGCAGCCACCACTCCCGCGGCTTCATGGCCCATGATGATGGGCGGCTGGCGCCTGCCCGTACTGCCATCCATCCCGTGCACATCGCTTCCGCAGATGGCGCAGGCCTTGATCTGGACCAGCAGATCCTCCGGCCCGCAGCTGGGCTCGGGTACATCTTCGTAACTTAGGTGCTGATACGCCTTCAACACCAGTGCTTTCATTGCTGCCACCTCATTCCTTAACTGCGCCCGCGGTCAAGCCCTGGATGATGTACCTCTGGGCCACCAGGGCGATAATGATCACCGGGAGGGTAATGGTCACCGCTGCAGCCATTAAGCCGCCCCAGTTGATTTCTGAATAGGCCATGAAGTTGAACACGGCCACAGGCAGGGTTTTGGTTTTGGCGCCAGTGAGCACCACACCAAACATGAAGTTGTTCCAGGAAAAGATGAACGAAAGGATGGAGCTGGTAATCACCCCGGGGCCGGTTAGGGGCAGGAGCACCCGGAAGAAGGCCCCTTGGCGGGTGGCGCCATCGATCATGGCCGCCTGCTCCAGCTCCACGGGCAGACTCTCAAAGAAGGGAGTCATCACCCAGATGATAAAGGGCAGCCCCACCAGCATATGGGCGAGAATCATGGAAGTGTAGGTGTCCACCATGCGCAGCCGGGAAAAGAGGATAAACCAGGGGATCAAAAAGGTAATTCCCGGTACAATCCTAGCCACCAAAATGGCCAGGGCCAGCTTACCCTGCTTAAAGCGGGCGATGGAATAGGCTGCCGGAAGCCCCAAGAGCAGGGAACAGAAGGTGGAGCCAAAGGCGATCACCGCACTGTTAAACATGTAGCGGGAAAAATCGTGTTCGGCAAATACCCCCCGGTAGTGCATGGTTGTGGGTTTGAAGGTCCAAGCCGGGGGCACGCGGGTGATATCCGCGTTGGTTTTCACGGAAGAGACCACCATCCAAAAGAAGGGGAACAAAAAGGGAATGACAATGATGGCCACCAAAGCGAAGTACAGAATATCCCTAACCACCTTGCCTTTTCGACCACGCAGCACTGCCGCCACCTCCCATCACAGCTCCAAGGGCTTTTTCAGCCAGTTGATCATCACAGCTAGGCCCAAGGTCAAAGCAAAGAAGATGATCAGCAGAGCTGAAGCCTTGCCCATTTGGAAATATTGGAAGCCCAGGACGAAGGAGTAGATGTTCAAGGTTTCCGTGGCATAACCCGGTCCGCCCTGGGTCATGGTGTAGATAATGTCGTACGTTTTAAAAGCATCGATGGCCCGCAGGGTCATGGCAGCCAAAATGGTGGGCTGCAGCAGAGGCAGGGTAATCAAACGAATACTCTGCAGCGTACTCGCGCCATCCACCAGCGCGGCCTCATAGGGTTCGCTGGGCAGGGCAGCCAGGCCAGCTAAGACGATGAGGGTGATCATGGGCGTCCACTGCCACACGTCCACCAGGATCAAAGAGCCCAGGGCTTGAGCGGGAGAGGCCAGCCAAAGGCCTTGGGGCAGGCCCAGCAGCTTGAGGAAGTAATTGATCACGCCAATGGAAGGCTCATACATGAGCAGCCAGACCATACCCACGGCCACGGGGGTAGCCACCATGGGCAGCAAGAACAGAGTTTTGATCACGTTCTTGCCCCGCATATCCCTATTCAAAATCAAGGCTATGGCCACGCCCAGCACCGTCTCAATCACCACGGCAATGATGGTGAAGGCAAAGGTGCGCCCCACCGCGGGCCAAAAACGGCGATCCTGGACGAGCAGGGAAGTGAAATTGCGCAGCCCAATCCAGCGCGGCGGTGTGAGGGAACCCATGCTCCACTGGCTGAAGGATAGGCGCAGGGTGTACAGGATGGGAAACACCATCATAACCAATACGAAGATAAGGGCAGGTAGAACAAACACGTACTTAATCCGCTTATCGATCCATCTACTCAGCACCATCCTACCTCCTTGAAGACGGGCAGAGGACAAGCCCCTGCCCGCCACTCACTGCTGTTCAGCTTATTTCTCCCGATCCAACAGGTCTTGATACTCCCGGTTCATCTGGTCAGCCACAGCCTTCACATCTCCGCCTTCAATGGCGGTGACGATGATGGTGCCCACAATATCCCGGGCTTCGCCAACGGCAATCACATTGGGCCGGTCAAAGGGCATGGCGCCTTCAGAGGAGGCCAGGATGACCTCAACCAGCTGCGGCGGGAACTCCGCGGTGCCCCGGGGATCGTCCCAGGCGGAGGTCCGTGCGGAAGGCACCTGGCGGGCCTGGGTGCGCAGGGTCATTTCCTTGCTGGTTGCCCACTTGATGAACTCCCAGGCAGCCTCCTTGTTGCGGGATGTGGCGGCCATGGACACGCCCCAGGATACTACAGAATAGGGTTTCGAGCCGGCTGGTCCAGCTGGGAACTGGGCAAACCCAACCACATCACCCACATCGGACTGATTGGGATCCAAGAGGTTGGAGTAGAATACGGAGGCATCGGTGTACATGGCGGCATTGCCCTGGGCGAAGATGGCCAAGGCCTGCGGCCAGCTCATGTTGAGCACTCCCGGAGGACCATAGTTGCGCAGCATATCCCCGTAGAAGGTAAAGGCGGCAATGGCTTCAGGGGTGTTCAAGGTAGCTTTGCCGTCCTCATGGAAGTTACCGCCAAAGCTGTACAGGTAGCTGGAGAACTGGGTGACAGCCGGCGACCTCTGGCCCCGGGACACAAAGCCGTAAAAGCCATTAGCAGGATCATTGAAGTACTTAGCAGCAGCTTCCAGTTCCTCCATGGTGGTGGGAACCTTGATGCCGTGCTCTTCAAAGAGGTCCTTGCGGTAGTAGATAATTTCCTGCTCGGTTACGATGGGAATACCGGTCAAGATCCCATCCACCGTTTCGGCCAAAAGGGCCGAGGGGAAGAAGTCAGCCAGATCAAAGTCCGGGTCCTTTTCCACAAAGGGCCGCAGATCAGCATACCAGCCGTTTTTGGCAAATTGCTTGGCCTCCTGCAGCGGACGCTGCATGAAAACATCGATGGTAGAAGTACCGGAAGCGAACTCAACCAAGAGCTTTTGGGTGAGCTGATCTTCAAAGAGGGACTCGGCCTGCACTTTGATGCCAGTCAGCTCTTCGAACTCAGGCAAAAACGGACGGATCGCATCGGTCCAGGGATGGTTAGAAAACAGGACGCGAATGGTAGTCCCGGCGTAGGGCTTATCCGCGGCCGCAGCGCCGATGCCCAGAGCCAACAGCAGAGTAATCACCAGCAAAACCGATAGCGTTCTTCTCAATTTTTCCTCCTCCTTAATCTCAGCTGGAATTTGCACGGAAAGCACAGCAGGATCACTTCCTGTACACCCTCACCCCCTTCCCCTTAGGCATGACGACTCACAGCCGAAAATCCGCCAGAGCGGAGGTTGCCTTGTGGACAGCCTCCTGGAAGCGGTGGCTGAAGTGGACAAAGAGCCCTGCATAAAGGGCATCAATGATGCACAGCTGGGCAAAGCGGGAGCTCACTCCGTCACTGCGGAAGTGGGATTCGGGCGATGAAGTCCAGAGGTTGATATCGGCCAAACGGGAGAGCGGTGTTTTGGCGTAACGAGTGATGGCGATAATGGTCACTCCGTTACTGCGGGCTATTTCCGCCACCTTCAGCACTTCCTTTGTGGTGCCGGAGTAGGAGATGATTAAAATGGCATCCCCTTGCCCTAAGGTGGAACAGGCCTGCGCCGCATTATGGCTGTCGCTAAAGGCCCTGGCCCACAGGCCCAGCTTCAAAAACCTGTTTTCCGCATCTTGGGCCATTATGCCCGAGCGGCCGCAGCCAAAGAGCTGAATGCGCCGGGCGGTGGCCAAAACCTCAATGGCCCGGCTGAGGGCCTCTTCTTCGATTACTTCCACGGTGTCATAAATGGTCTGGACAATGGTCTGGCACACCTTCTCCATGACCAATTTGGGGGGATCGCCGTTTTCAATGCGCACATCCAGGCTTTTCAGGGGACGCACCAAAGCCTGGGAGAGATGGATTTTAAAGTCCTGGTACCCCTTAAAGCCCAGGTCTTGGCTGAAGCGAACCACAGTGGCTTCACTCACCCCTGCCTTTTCCGCCAGTTCCGTGATGGACAGGTGGATCACCTCGGCGGGGTTTGCCAGCACAACCTGGGCCACCTTGCGGCTGGCACTGCCCATGCTGTTCAGCCTGGTCTGCAGATTGTGAAAGATTTCCTTTTCGTTATCTGCCCCCATTCGCATTAACATTGCGGGGCCCCCTTTTACATTCAACCGCTTGCACTTACTTAGAATTTACATTCTGCGCCTTTTCGAAGAATCCTTCATTGGCGCGGACAATTTTTCCGCGGCTGGCGTGCCGGCGAAGGCGGCTCAATAAAAGGGACCAGCTAACAGGGTTTTCCATTCATTGCCAACAAGCAGCAGCTGAAAAAATCTTTCAATGGATCCCCTCCCAGTGCAAAAAGCATACAAAAAAGGCCCCCTCTCGGGAGCCCTCTTCAGGCCAACCTGCGTTTTCAGCATGGTCAAAGCTTAGAGATCTGTTCAATCAGCCTTCTGGCCTCAGCGGTGAGCACTTGGGGAGCCCTGGGATGGAATACTGAAGTTTCCGCCTCGTAGCCCCCTTCCTGGAAGGCTTCCCAGGTGGGGAAATAACCGAAGTAACCGTTGGCGTAACCCACCACCAGTACCTGCACCGCATCCCAGCCTTCCTTGATGGCTCGGCCCAGCTCGGCAAAGGGTTCGCCGGGGATGCCCACCAACACAATCTCCCCCAAGGCTAGTGCCTGCAGGGGGACGGGCAGCTCCCTCTGGCCTTCCGCGCGGTAATCCTCCAGGGACGCCAGGAGCATGGTCAGGTAGACTTCCCCAATGCTGAGCTCCTTGGCTTCAGGGCTTTCGGGCGGGAAGGCACCCTTCCTTTCCTGCAGCTCGGCTAGGCTGCTCCGCAGCTCGGCTGCGGTGGGCAGCTCTTTTAAGGGAAGGGGGACTTTATCCGTGAGAACCCGCAGGAAGGGCCTGGTGCACACAACCCCCTCCCTGAGTGCAGCTAACGCCGCGTGGGCTAAGCTGGTTCCCACTTCCTCCGCCTTGGCAAAGGTGCGAAAGTCGATCTGCTCGCCTAAGGCACTGGCATCCGCGGAATAACCGATATTGATATTCCCCGCCGCGCCGGTCAACATCAGCGTGCAGCACTGAGGATGCTGCCCTTCCACTGCCCGCCGGAGAAAACCGGGATAGTCAGCGGTATACTCCAAGTTCTCCGCCCCCAGCACGGTGGGGTGCAGGCCGAAGTTTACTAGGCAGCCCACCAGCTCCCCGGCTGCGTAGAAACCGACAGTCTGCACAACAGGATCCGGGGTTTCTTCCAGCGTCCGGCGATTCTTGGCCACTCCCGGGACAGCTGCCGCGCCCCTTTTTACCTGCACTTCCCCCAGCCTTGCCTGGGCCTTTTCCAGGGCCAGCACCGACCCTGAGACAATGCGTTCTATAGTACTCTCCTGACCATCAAAGCCGAACTTTTTGGACAGCGCCGGTCCAGAATGGGTGTGGGTAGCGCAGATGAAAAGGTGATCCCCGGGGATCCCCAGGGCGGCCTCGGCACGCCCGCGGATCTTCTGGCAGATCTCTTCCGGGACCTCTAAAAGATCCAGGTTCAAAAGGGCTGCCCGCTGCGGACCCTGCTCAAAAACGGCGGCATGGGCCTGCAGCTCATCATGCACCCCTTGGGCTCCCCCAGTCCTTGCCAGATAGCCAGCCATGGGCAGGCCCAGCTGAGGGGTGATCTCAGCCCGGCCAAACCCGGCACGCAGGATCACTGTCACTTCGCCCCGCCCCCAGATGGCTGCTCCATCTTTTCCAGGAGCTGAAGAATGAGCATCAGGCAGCGGGCAATGTGGAAGGGATCCTTCACCGGCAGGGCCACCACGGCCTCCAGGGGCGCGCCCTGGCGATCCCGGATCTGAATCCATTCGCCCACCGCCGGGTCAGGATGGGGGAAGGTGCGGAAGGTGTAATCCTTGGTCTGGGCATAGAGCTCCAAAAAGGCGCTGCGCTTGGTCAGGTGGTAAGCCAGGAGGGTGGTATACAGGGCTTCGGAATGGGGCCACCAAAGTTTATGGGACCAATCCTGCTGCACTTTGTGCACCATAGGATGCCCAGCCAGATCCCCCACTTCTCCCCGGGGCGGCCCCCCTTCCCGATCCACAAAGAGCAGGAGGCCGCCGTAGTGCTCGTCCCACCCAACTTTGTAAGTATTCTCAATCAAATCGGCGCAGGCTTCCACCAGGGCCTGATCCCCATCTTCCAAAGCTTGATGGAGCATAAACCACAGACACTCCAGGGAATGGCCTGGGTTGATGTAACGCTCCAAAAGGGACTCCCCTGGCTGATCTAGATGAACCATTTCCTGCAAAAGGCCGTCTTTGCAGAAGTAGTCAAAGATGAGCTGCACATAACCCCGGCACTTTTCGTTGGTCTGGACGCAAGTCACATCCCCTAGCGCCCGCTGGGCATCACGCAGCTCTTGGCTGGTGGTGAGCATGATCATGGCCACGCCGTGGGCGCACATCCCTGGGGGAATCGGGTAGGGGTCGGTGCGGAACTCCCCCTGGAGCCTGCGTTCAATGCTTTGGTAGAGCTCCTTGGCAAACTGGAGGATGTCCCTGCTGTTCGTCACTTGTGCATAACGGCTCAGGCCCAAAACCACAAAGCAGTCCGCGTAAATGCTGGTGGCGAAGCCGCTGCCAGGTGTGGGCTCTTTAGGTTCCCCTGTTCTGCTCAGCAGAAAGGCGGCGCTGCCATCTTCCAAAAGGGCGTGCTGGAGGAGGAAATCCACCCCCAGCTTGGCATAATCCAAGAAGCGCTCCTCACCGAGCATGGCCGCAAGTTCGGCAAAAACCCACACCAGCCGGCCCTGGGACCACACATACTTGTCTGTGCTGACAAGCTCCGTTCCCCCGTTGTTGAAGCAGGTAAAATACCCGCCGTAGTCCCGATCCAAAGCACGTTCGATCCAGAAGGGCAGGATGTTCTCGAGAAGCTCCCGCCGGTAAAAGTCCAGCTCCTCCCTGATGTTCAGCTCCTTGGACATTATGACCACTTCTCCTTGTTGTCCATGAGCAGCTTAAAGGTCTGCTCCAACTCCTCCTGGCTGGAAAGCTCCAGCACCACCGACTGCACGTGGGGCAGGTTCACTACCTTACGCCACACCTCCGCCACCTCGTCCCACCTTTGGGGAGGTACGTGGCTGCCCTTATCCAGGCTTTCGTAGAAATAGAAGTGGACGTGGCGGATATGCCCCTGGAGCAGATCCACATACTCCACAAGCCTAAGCTCCCCGCCGCGCACTTTGGGGTTGGAGGCGGCATGCCCGGTGTCAAAGGTCAGGCCCTGCAGCCCCGCACGCTGGATCATCTCCAGATGGGTATTGGGATCGGTGGTCCAGCCCACCTTGAGGTTTTCCAGCAGGACCATGCCGTTCCGTTCCGCGGCGAACCTCCCCAGCTCCTCCAAATGGCGCAGGGCAGTATCCCAATCCAGCTCCTCCACGGGGATGGAGTTGGAACCCACATGGAGGGTGATGATCTGGGGCTCACTCTGCGCGCGCAGCCAAGGAGCCAGGTACTCGATGTAGAGCTGCATGTAGCGCAGGGATGCTTCCGCGATAATGGGGTTGCCGTGGGCCAGCTCCACATCGGCCGTGGGCAGATGGAAGGTGTAATGCAGGTCGGGATACTGGTCCAGGCTGCGGAAAAAGGCGTCACGCCGCGTTTGCGGCGTGCGCAGCCGGAAAGTATTGAGATACCATTCCACTCCGCCGTAGCCCTGGGCTTTGGCGTAACTTAGGATCTTCTCTGTATCAGTGCCGAACACTCGGCTGGAAAACATGAGTTTTGGTCTGATCATGGTGTTATCCCACCTTAAAGCTGGAACTGATGGACTTGCCCAAGAAACGGTTCATGACGTACACCACGATGAACACCATGGCAATGAGCAGCGTGGAGAGGGCACTGGCCTCGCCAAACTTGCCATCGGCCACGGCACCCCAGATCAGAATGGGCAGCGTCCTGGTGCGCGCCGAGTAGAGCAGAATGGTTGTGCTCAGCTCCTGGAGCAGCGTGGCAAAGGTCAGGATGGTACCTGAGATGATCCCCGGCAGGATCAAAGGCAGGCTCACCCGGCGGAAGGTGTACAGCCAGTTGGCTCCAGCAATCATGGACGCCTCTTCCAAGGTGGGATCCAGCTGGGAGAGGCTGGCCACCGCTGAACGGAACACATACGGTGTTCTGCGGATCATGTACGAGATCAGGATGATGGTGTAGGTTCCACTCAGGGCAAAAACGGACCCGCTGCCAAAGGCGGAGATAACCGCCACCGAAACCACCGTACCTGGCAGAATGAAGGGCGCCATAATGGCCAGATCCAAGATGATAGCTCCCTTAGGCTTGCGCCGTTCGGTGATGTAAGCGACCAAGCAGCCCAGCACCGCACAGAGCAGGGATGCCGCAGTGGACAGATACAGCGAGTTGAGGATTGGTTTGCCCGCAATTTCTGGGATACGGGCGTAGTTGGCCAGGGTAAAGCCCTCGGGACCCGACCTTCCCCACCTGGTGAAGAAGGACATGATGATCATGGTGATCTGGGGCGCCAGGGAGATGAGCAGCACCAGCAGACAGAACACGGTGGCAATAATCCTAATGGCCGGATGGGTATGCTGGGCAAACTGGGAGCGGGATGCACTGATGGTTTCGTATTCCCGCTTGCTGACCACAAACTTCTGCAGGAGCAGCGCGCCGCCGGTGATGGCCACGCTGAGCAGGGAAATGGCAGCAGCCCCGTTCAGATCGTAGAACCCATTCACCCGGAAATAGATCAGGGTAGGCAGCACGTACTCTTCGCCACCTAAAATGGCCGGTATGCCGAAGTTGCCCATGGCCCTGATAAACACCAAAATGGCTCCAGCGCCCAGGCTGGGCAGAACCAGCGGCAGCGTCACCGTGCGCAGAATGCGGCCGCGCCGTGCCCCCATGATCATGGCCGCCTCTTCCAGCAGGGGATTCGCCGCTTCAAAGGCCCCGTAGGCCAGAAGGAAGACAAAGGGGTAGTAGGTTACGGTCATGACAAAGATGACCCCAAACAACCCGTAGATGGAGGGCAGCTCCAGACCAAAGAGGCCCAAAAAGACGTTGAGCCACCTCCGCACCAACCCCTGCCGGCCCAACAGCAGAATCCAAGAGAAGGCGCCCACAAAGGAAGGCAGGATCACGGGCAGGATGCCCAAGGAAAGGATGAGGTTCTTAAAGGGCATCTTGACCCGGGCTACAAAGTAACCCATGGGCACACCGATGAGCAGGGTGCTGATCACCACGGCAAAGCTCACAATAAATGAGTTGCGCAGGCTCATGCGGTAAAGATTCGAGGTGGCGAAGCGTTCAAAGTTTTTCAGAGAAAAGGGCCCAAATGTGAACTGCCGGCCCGCGGGCAGGAAAGCCCGGACAAAGGTGGTCACCAAAGGCCAGAACAGAAAGATGACCATGAAGATCAGGGGAATACTGAACACCAGATAAGGGGTGAAGTCCTTGCTCAGAAAGCGCCTAAGCCTGCTTTCCGATTCCTTTGGGCGGAGCGCCATTACTCCTCCCCTCCTTCCGCAAACAGGAAGCCCACATCCTGCGGGAACTGGACGGCGATCTCATCTCCCTCCAGAACGCCGGGAACTAAGAGGCGCATATCCACTTCAATGGCCCGCTCGCGGCCTCCGTCCTCCAGGGCCACTTCGTAGCGCACCACCTGGCCCAGGTGCTGGATGATGCGCACCCTTCCCCGCACCTGTCCTTCGCTGGGACCTGGGGCGATCTGCAGGTGTTCAGGCCGGAAACCGACGGTGACCCGATCTCCCTCTTTGGCCCCCTGGGCATCAGCGGCCACCTTGGGCGTAAAGGCTAAGACGTAATTGCCGCTGTCCAGCTTGATTTGGTACTGGCCGCCATCCTTGGCCACGATTTGGCCTGGGAAGAAGTTCATTTTGCCGATGAAGTTGGAAACGAAGGCATTCACGGGATTATGATAGATCTCATCGGAAGAACCAATTTGCTCAATGATGCCGTCCCGCATAATGGCCAAACGGTCGCCAATGGCCATGGCCTCTTCTTGGTCATGGGTGACAAAGATGGTGGTGATGTTGGTCACCTTTTGAATGCGGCGGATTTCGGCGCGCATATGCCGGCGCAGCTTGGCGTCCAAGTTGGCGAGGGGTTCATCTAAGAGCAGGATCTGGGGATCGTAAACCAGGGCCCTGGCCACCGCCACCCGCTGCTGCTGCCCGCCGGAGAGGGCCGTGGGGCTGGGATTGCGCTTGAGCACATCGGGCAGGCCCACCAGCTCCATGATCTCCTCCACTTTCCGCTTCACCGTGGCTTGGTCCACTTTGCGCACCCGCAGGCCGTAGGCCACGTTTTCAAACACGTTCATGTGGGGATACAGGGCATAGCTCTGGAACACCATCCCGATATTGCGCCGGAAGGGCGGAATGTTGGTCACATCTTCATCGTCGTAGAAGATACTGCCCGAACTGAGCGTCTCCAGACCTGCTGTGCAGCGCAGGAGGGTGGTCTTGCCGCAGCCGCTGGGGCCCAGCAGACAGAAGAGTTCTCCCGGTTCAATGGTGAAGGATACTTTTTTCAGAGCGTGTACCGGCGGATCCCCTGGAAAGATTTTTTCTACTGATTGGTATCTAATGCGTGAACTCACCTATCCTACCTCCTAAAATCTAGCCCGGAGCAGCTCCGGGCTAGACTTGTCGCTCTCCTGTTTAGAATACTGCGTCGGAGAAACGCATGGTCAAATCTTCGCGGATTGCTGCAGCTTCTGCGTCATCATAATCAATGAGCACGATCTCGCTCAAGGGCGGCAGGGGCCCAGGACCAGGGGCATCGGGATGTACTACCCGGCGCTGTCTGGTTTCCACGATAATGCGGTAAGCATCCAAAGAGGTGAGGAAATCCATGAACAGCTTGGCGTTCTCCGGATTGGGACCGCCCTTGAGGATACCGGAGCCGTCGAACCTGGCGCCAGTTCCATCCTCTGGGTAGATGGCAATTACCGGAGCACCATCGTTAATGGCCAGGGCAATATTGCCTTCACCGGTCACGCCAATGGCATACTCGCCCCGGGCGACAGCTTCCGGAACCATGGTGGAAGATGCGGTGAAGATGGCGTTTTTACCCACTGCCACACAGAAATCGAAGCCATACAGGTCATACATCATATACAGCTGGGCATAGGCGGAGCCGGAAAGGGCCGGGTTAGCCAGGATGATTTCCCCTTTGTACTTGGGATCGGCCAGGTCTTTCCAGGTTCTGGGATAATCTTCCGGAGCCAGAAGGTCAGTGTTCACCATGAAAGCCTGCAGCGGCATGGAATAGCCGTAGTAGCGAGGCACATCGGCGCTGTCCCTGAGGTTTTCAGGGATTTCATCATGATGGGCCGCTTTGTAGGGCTCCAGCAGATCGTATACCGCATCTAATGATTCCTTGGCGATACCCAGGATGATGTCACCGCCGGGGCGGGGCGCCTCGGCCTGCATCCTGGTGAGCAGCTCGCCGGAACCAGCGCGGATCAGGTCCACGGAAATGCCGGGATAAAGCTTTTTGAACTCAGCAATCAGAGCCTGGGCCTCTTCCTCAGAAGCTGCACTCCAGATGGCCAGATTACCGGTTTGGGCCAGAGCTGCGCCGCCTACGAGTACCAATGTCAACAGAGAGATAACCAACATCACAAACGATTTTTTCAACGAGCTCTACCTCCTTTTCAAGTGATCAGTATCTTGTGAGACCAAAGACTAAAAACTTAGCTGCAGCCATCCCCCCTCTGCCCACCGTTGTGTTATGATTACGTTCAATCTCTTTACACGAACTCCTGCTTAAGTAAATGATTTTGATTCCAGGTAAAAGGCTGGCAAGGGCGTGCCCCGGCAGAGACTCCCTGGGCAGCGCCCGGCTCCGGCCCTTCTCTAAGCCTCAAAATCACGCAGGAATAGACTTGCCGACTCCTGGTCGAGATAGAGCGTCACATCGGGGTGGGTCCGGAGGATGGAAGCGGGGCAGGCATGCTCAATGGGCCCCAACAGGGCATCGCGCACCGCCTGAGCCTTCCGGCCCTCGGGAACTACGGAAATAATGGTCTTGCAGGACATGATGGTGGGAATGGTGAGGGTCACAGCCTCCCGGGGAACATCATCCAAGGTGGGGAACCACCCTTCCCCTAGCTGTTGCTTCCTGCAGGCCTCATCCAGCTCCACCACTTTCACCGCCTGCTTGTCCTGGAAATCAGCTACGGGCGGATCATTAAAGGCAATGTGCCCGTTTTCGCCGATACCGATAAAGCCCACATCAATGGGGTTCTCTTTCAAGAGGGCTGCATAGCGCTGGCATTCCGCCTCCACATCGGGCGCATCCCCTTGGATGTAGTGGAAGGCCCCCGGTTTGAACTGCTGATCAATCCGCTCCCGCAGCCACAGGCGGAAACTTGCGGGATGATCCGGGGAAATGCCCTTGTACTCGTCCAGATGGAAGCCGTACACCCGCTGCCAATCGATGTTCTGCTTTTTCAAACCTTCAACCAAAGGAAACTGGGATGTGCCGGTGGCAAAAAGGACATTGGCCCTGCCGGGAGCGAGTCGTGCGATTACCTCCGCAGCGTGTTGGGCCGCGGCTAACCCCAGCTCTTCTTTGGTGGGAAAGATCTTCACCTTTATGTTTTCAACCTTCAACTCTCGTACTGTCATGAAGACACCTCCTGATCTTTGGAAAACCTAATCTCACCGCCAACTAGGACCAGTGATACATTGATCGCTGAGTCGAACACTACCAAATCCGCATCCTTGCCGGGGCCCACAATACCCTTGCGATATTCCAGCCCCAGAACCTTGGCTGGAGTAAGGGTAACCATCTTGACCGCATCCACCAGGGGTACTTCGGCTATCTGGACCATGGTGCGCACTAAGCGGTCAGAAGTACTCACACTGCCGGCAAAAGCACTGCGATCAAGGAGTTTGGCCACTCCATCTTCGATGATCACCCGCTGTCCGTCTTTGAGGCTGCCTAGGATAGACTCACCTTCAGGCATACCAGCACCCCGCATGGAGTCAGTAACAAGACAGATCCGATCGGGCCCCTTCACCTTGTAAATGAGTTGCAGCAAACTCTTAGGCAGATGCACGCCATCCGCGATTACTTCCACAGTGAGTTCATCCAACAGGAGGGCGCTTTCAATCACCCCCGCGTAGCGGTAGGCGTTAATCCTGCGCACTCCAGACATGGCGGAATAAAGGTGGGTGACATGCTTAAAGCCGTTTTCCACCGCGGCCACAACTTCCTCATAGACAGCGTTGGAATGGCCGATGGAGCAGAGAATCCCCCGTTCCGAGAGATAACGGCCCATCTCCAGGGCGCCGGGAAGCTCTGGAGCAATGGTCCAGCGTTTTATGTCGCTGGAGGCTTCCACAATCCGCTGGTATTCCGCCGGATCAGGATTCTTAATGTAACGGGGATCCTGGGCCCCCGCCTGCTCCTTAGAAAAATAGGGGCCCTCCAAGTGTAACCCGTGCAGGTTGGGACCATCTTTCAGTTCCGCCTTGGCCTGGGCAAACTTAGCAAAAGTGTCGAACAGCTCATCCAAATTGGATGTTAAGGTAGTGGGGAGAATGGTGGTGGTACCGTAGCGCAGATGGGTGCGCGCCCCTTCCATAATGGCCTCCACTGTACCATCCATGAAATCATGACCGCCCGCCCCATGTGTATGGATATCGATAAAGCCTGGAGCGATGTACTTACCCCCCACATCAATGAGCCGGTCCCCTTCATGCGCTTCTACGTTGCTGCTGGGGACCACCGCGGCGATGCGCCCATTTTCGAGAATGACCGCGCGATCGGGAAGAGTGCGGATGGGCGTAATCACTGTGCCGTTAGTTAGAATCGTCCTAATGTCAATCACTCCCTTACCAACGCAGCCTGCTGGCATGACTCAGACTAGGACACAAGAGTCTCACCCCCATGGGTGATGACAAGTACCCGTGGGTTTTCATACTGAGCCAACGCGCGATCCACAGCTTCCTGCAGCTGCGCCTTTGGATAATAAACCAATTTGGCCTTTTCCGCCTCTGCCTTTGTTATCCCATCAGAAACCAACACTAAGTTACGCCGACGGCGGATCTTGGAAACACAGTTGCCAATGGCTAGAGCCAAGGGATCACCAGCAAAGTGGCCTCCCCTTTCCACCTCCAGGAGCAGTTCATCGGAATCTCTGCCTATGTAGTCCACATACTCTGGGTGCGGACCCACCCCTTCATAGTTGGGGCTGACCAAGATAATCGTCCCTCCTTGTCTCCCTTTGAGGGCATGGTCTCCGCAGAGGTATCCTTTTGTGGACTGCCAGAGATCGATGTCCACAGGATAGGAACTGACCACAACCACATCAGCCTTTTCCCGAATGGGCCGGTGGTAGATTTCCTTAGCGTACTTGACTCCTTGACGATGCGCCTGGCGGTAGTCACCTGCCACTACCCTGTAAATCCTGCCTTCGGCATCCAAAACAGTATTTATGATGAAGTCAAGGCCGATTAGTTCCGTCCACTGCTCCACCTTGGTGCGGATAAAGCATTCATCCAAACCATAGAGATTCTCGTCACTGAGGCCCTGGTAGATATGAAAGTTCTTTACCGTCTCCTCACTGGCCACCCCCGGAAAGACGATCTTGGCTCCCCCGGACCAGCCCATGGCCGGATGGGGCACGATATTACCGATGCCTATTTTAATATCTGCATCGAGAGCCACCTTGCTTACCGTGATGTCCACCCCTTCAGCAGTCGTTCCCACACTCACCAGGTCCTCCTCCCGCTTGAATTCGGAGTTCACCACGGTGTACTGCTGATAGATCTCTTCTCCCACTTTGCGGATCATCTCCGCCTCCGTCATGTAGCGGTGGCTGCCGAGGGCCATAATAATTCTGATGTTGCTTCGCTCCACCCCGAGGACAAGCAGCCGCTCCAGAAGGATGGGCAGAATGAGGTGACAGGGTGTAGGTCTTGTGATGTCATCGCAGATAATGTTGATCCGGTGTTCAGCCTTAACGATACTCTCCAGGCCACCTGTCCCCAAAGGGTTATCCAGGGCAGCTGCAATTACCGCTTCAGGATCTCGGGCGGGTTTAATTGGTTTGGGAGCAATAATCTGATCCTCGGTAATGGGTAAGTCCACGGTGACCATGTCGCGCGAACCATAGGGCAGCTGAACCTTCACCACTGTCACCTCGCATCGCCAGACTAGAGATGGGGAATCCTGGGACGGTATTTTTCATCCAGAGCCTTGTTGGCTTCATCGCCCCCAGGCAGATTGGCGCTTACCCATACGGGAGGCTGAATGCCTTCAGCTAGCAGCTTCTCCACTGTGGTAGCCACCAGCAAGTTGAGGGTGAAACAGTTGGCAATGGTGGACGTAGGAGCCACTTTTTGCGGATAACCCTCGAACTCCACCACAGCGTCGCCGTAGGGCAGATGGTTGTTGATGAACACATCAACCAGTTCGTACAGGTTTTTGCCGCTCGGATGCCGGGCTGGATGGCCCAAGGGAACTGCTTGAGCGAAACTGGTGGAACTCACGCCGATTGTCTTCAACCCGCGCTTTTTGGCTTCCAGAGCAGTGTCAATGGTCATGGAGTTAATGCCATAGGCGTTGATGATGATGATTACTTCCCCCTCAGCTACCCTGTACGCATCGAGGACAGACTTGGCGTAGCCAGGAGTACGCTCCACTATGTTGGAACGTTTGGCACCATGAATCAGGTTCGTTCCTGCATCCAAGATGGCATTAAACATGGCCAACCCACCCGCACGCCAGAACAGCTCTTCCACACCCATGTTGGAGTGGCCGCCAGGTCCAATACAGTGGACAATTTGATCTTGCTTAACTGCCTCCACCAGAAAATCGGCAGCTTTGGAGATGGATTCCTGTTCGTTCTCGTAAATCTTCTTAATTAACTCCGAGACAGCCTGGTAGTACTTGGTCATCCCAACGCCCATACGAACGCCTCCTTGTTAATCGTTTTTACAGTATCCCTATTTCTCCCACTAGGGTTTATTTCCTTCTAACGCAGACGTCTTTTTCAAAAGACCAGTTAAATCTAATCATGCATTGTTTTCCAGGTCTTATGTTGGTTTATTTGCATATCTTTTTTGTTAATCATTTTATTGCTTTAGGCAGGATTACTCTGCTGAGGCGAGAAAGAATAATTTAACAGTGTCTTTGCATCGTGGGATCGCTCAGCTCGGAAGGAAAGGAGGGGGAGGTTTAGAGCACTGCGCTGAAAAACCGAAGGCTAGAGGTGTCATATCTTTGAGGAGGAGGTTAAGCATGAAAGCTGTTACCAGATTGTTGGTTGTACTGTTGGTAGTGGGAATCTTGGCCAGCAGTGCGGCCGCCGCAAACTACACCCTGTGGCACATGGAAGCCCGTCCCAGCCGGGTGGCGGTAATCCAAGAGGTAATTGACAAGTTCAATGCGCAGTATCCTGAACACCAAATCACAGTAGAAGTGCAGAGCTGGGGTGACGTATTCGTTAAGGGAATTGCCGCCATCCAAGCAGGCCGTCCGCCGGATTTCATGTTCACCATTCCGGACCTGACCATGAACCTGAAACTGGTGGGCGGTGTTAAGCCAGTTACTGAAGTGATGGAGGATCTACTAGGGCGCTATGAGTTCTTCGAGCCAGCCGTTCGGCCCTACTACTTCGAAGGCGAATACTGGGGTGTGCCCCTCTTCGGCCAAGCCGAAGTACTGTGGTACAGAAAAGACCTGTTCGAAAAAGCTGGCTTGGATCCGAACAATCCGCCGCGTACCTGGTCTGAGCTCTTGAATGCCTGTCAGCAGCTGGTGTCCAGTGGCGTCGTGGAATACCCCATAGCGGTCGCCGGCGACTGGCATTTGGCCACCACCCAGCAGATCTATCCGCTCATGGTCGTTAACAAGGCAGAGCATATCTTCGACGAAGAGGGCAATGTGATCTTCGACAATCCACGTACGGTTCAGGCCTATGAGATGTACTATAAACTGTTCCAGATGTCCCCACCCGGTTCCGAAGCATGGCAGTGGGATCAGCCCATCGGAGCCTTTATGGAAGGCGTCGTGGCCATGGTCATTGAAAAAGGCCAGTACAATGAACAGTGGGATCTGAGAACAACCCTGCCGCCGGAGTATCTAGGAGCCGCTCCCATTCCGGTGCCCGATGAAGATGGGCAGAGGGGCACTCCTTACTGGTCCAACGCCTTGATGCTCACCAGCAACAATCCCCAGGCCCGGGAAGTATTCCGCCTGCTGGCTGAGTTCCTGCATGAACCGGAGAATGCAGGCCATCTGCTCACCGCGGCCCCCGGCTTCTTCCTGCCGGTAACCACGGAAGCTGCCCAGTCCAAGACTCTGTCTGAGAACCCGGTTGTGCTCAGGCATCGTGAGAAATACGACCTCATGATCGAAGAGAGCCAGTACGGTAAGCTTTACGGCTTCACCCGAGAGCCCTTCCATCCCTACATCGGACGGATTGTGGCTCAAGAGTTGCTGTCCTGGACTGCTCAGCGTATGATCCACGATGGCCTTTCCCCTGAAGAAGCTGTCAAAGTGGGAGCCGAGAGGATGCGGCAGGCAATTGAGTAAGCAACTATAGTGTCCCTTTGCTGCCCGTCTCACCCAGACGGGCAGCACTTTAGACTGAGGAGGCAGACTATGCGTAGACGCATCAACCTAGGCAGGGATCCGTGGTTTGGGATCGCTCTAGTCGTACCCCTACTCCTCTGGGTTGCTGCCACCCTAATTTATCCATTGCTCGAAGCTTTGCGGCTCAGTTTTCAGAACGTGCAGTATCTGGGCACCGCGGGCAAGTATGTCGGCCTGAGCAATTATCGCACTATTCTGCTCAGCAAAGACTTCCAAAGGTCCGCCGGCCTCACTATCTGGTGGACGCTGCTCAATACCGCCGGGAAGATTCTGCTGGCTTTGGTTTGCGCCTTCGTCCTCAACCAGGATTACCGCGGCAAGACCTTTGTCCGCAACTGGATCATTCTGCCCTGGGTGTTCCCCTCCATTGTCTTGGCCACCATGGGCAAATGGCTGCTGGACCCCACCCTGGGCCTAATCAACTACATTCTGGTTTCTTTAGGCCTTATTGAAAAAGGGATCAGTTTTTTGGGTAACACCACCTATGCCCTCTACGTGGTCACGGCCCTAAACGTATGGCGGTGGTTCCCCTTCTTCACGGTGATTTTCTTGGCCGCGCTGCAAACCATCCCCAAGCAGATGTATGAAGCAGCCCAAATCGATGGAGCCTCCCGGGTGAAGCGACTGTGGTACATCGATCTTCCCCACTTGCTACCGGTCATTAAGGTCTCCACGCTTATTGCCTCCCTATGGTCGGTGAACATCTTTGACTTGATCTGGCTGCTCACCAGGGGCGGCCCGGCTTCCTCCACCGCGACGCTGCCCATCTACATCTACATTAAGGGTTTCCAGGAGTTCCGCATCTCCCAGGCGGCCACTGCAGCCATCGTCCTGTTTGTCGTGCTGGCCATCTATGGGGTGATCTACTACAAGCGTGCGTTGGATATAGAGTTGGAGGGGTAGCATGAAATACGTCAAGAGCTTTTTCAAGTACCTTTCCGTGATCCTAGTGCTTATGCTGGCACTAGGGCCCATGTACTGGATCCTGGTCAACTCCTTTAAGCCAACCCCAGAACTGGTCAGTGCCACGCCCACTTTCTGGCCGCGCACATGGACGCTGGAGCACTATGTGAACCTGTTTAAGCAGGTCAACTTCGTGCAGTATTTCCTGAACAGCCTCTGGGTGGCCTTAATCGCCACAGTTATCAGCATCATCCTTGGGGCCCTAGGCGCTTACAGTATTTACCGCTGCCGGTATCCTGGGAGAAACCTGTTTTTCGGGCTCTTTCTGTCCATTTACATCTTCCCGCGGGTGCTGCTGCTCATTCCGCTTTACGTCACCTTTTCCAAGATCGGTCTCATCGACACCATTTGGACTTTGGTGATAGTTAACGTGACAGTAGTGGCGCCCTTCAGCGTGTGGCTACTGCGGGCCTTTTTCTCCTCCGTACCACGCGAGCTGGAAGAAGCGGCATTGGTTGATGGCGCCAGCAGACTGCAGGTACTGTACAAGATCTTCCTGCCCATCTCCGCCCCTGGTTTGGGGGCCCTGGGTCTGAACTCCTTCCTGCTCTGCTGGACAGAATACATGTTTGCCGCCATCTTTATCCTGAGCGATGCCAATAAAACGCTTCCCGTCGGCATGGCCTATTTCTTAGAGCAGTACTTCATCGACTGGGGGCTGCTCATGTCCAGCTCGGTGTTGATCGCCCTGCCAGCCATTATCGTCTTTGCCATTGCCGGCCGTTACTTCGTGGAAGGACTAACGGCAGGAGCAGTGAAAGAATAGCTGCTTTTGCTTTGTTTTAACCTCACAAAAAAGCGCCTCGCATCTCCTAAAGGGGGGACGGTTTCCCAGTGGGAAACTTCCAGGGAGAAACGAGGCGTTTTCATTCACTTCTGCTTTTAGGCTTCCGCTGAGCCGTTAAAGAGACGGCGGATCGCTAAGGAACTTATCCCTACGAGGATAGCATCGGACTTGATGGAGGTAGGCACAATTTTGAAAGAACCCCGAGATGACTTAAGAACCCGCTTTTCCACGGCTTCTTCGATCATGTTCCTAAACCTTTCCCCCGCCTGCACAAAACCATTGCCCAGGACCACAACTTCCGGCCCCAGCATGGTAATCATGTTGGCGAGGGCCAATCCGATGTACTCGGCTGTGCGCTTGAGAAGGTTGAGGCAGAGTTCATCCCCCTGCTCGATCTGGGAATAGAGGGCTGTAAACAAAGGCTCCACATCTGCATCACCGATGTGTTCAAAGTTGCGGCTGATGGCCTTGCACTGCGTAAGCAGGGCCGGAACGGAAACCAAAGCCTCCAAACACCCCTGATTCCCACAGTGGCAGAATGGGCCCGAGGGATCAACCGTTGTGTGTCCAAGTTCGCCTGTAACCAGGCCGTCTCTGGCGATCAACTCTCCGTTCATCATAATGCCGCAGCCAATACCTGTGCCGTAGTTGACGTACACCACGTTGCGTTTACCTGCGGCAGCTCCCTGCCAGACTTCGGCTAACAGCGGAGCATTGGCATTGCGCTCCACCACCATGGGCAGCTTAACCAAACGCTGCAGATTCTCCACTAAGCACACGTTTTCCCAACCCATGGTCACGGAATGCTTGATCAAGGCCCGATCGGCATCAACAACACCGGAAACGGCAACACCCATTACCCTTATGTCATACTTGCTCCGCAAGGCATTCACAGTCTCAGCCACCCTACCCAGGGCTTCTTCAGGTGACCCGGCGAGGGATACAGTTGCGCTTTCCCAAAAGGCCATATCCGGCGTGAGCACCGCCACCTTCGCCACGGCGCCTTGGAGGTGAACTGCGCAGATCCAAAAGGCATGGGGATTAATCTGTAAGTAGCTGTGGCTTGTACTGCACTGCGGCGTGCTAAGAACCAGACCTTCTTGGATAAACTCGTTGATGATATTGGTTATGGTCGCCCGAGTCAAGCGCGTCCTCCTGGCCACGCTGGCCCGTCTAATGGGCCCATACAGTCGAATGATGTTGTATACTAAAAAGCGATTGTGCAGCTTGACATCTGTCAAGTTGTAACCGTGAACCTGATTCACTCTTTCACCTACTCCCCTTCACAGGGAATTTCTATTTCCGGAAGCATAATCCTCCTCCAGGCGCCAGCGTCCATGAGCCTTGGATCGCTGGGCAGCAAAATGCGAACGCGGGGAGGGATTTTCAAGGTTCTCGGTGGAATATATGCCCTGAAAGGAGTCGGTTCTCAGGAAAACCAGAACAAAGGAAGGGTCATAAGGCTATGGCAGGAGATAACAACATGCTGTATTTGTTGTTTGGCACCCTGGTAGGCATTATACTAGGACTCAATATCGCCTTTCTCTATTACCGCCTCTTTGGGAGCAGAGGAAAAGTGGAGCAGAAACTGCGGGCAGAAATCCGCGAGCTGGAAAAACGGCTCAGGCAGAAGGACGAGTACATCGCCCGGGCCATAAGGAGCTTTAAAGAAGAGAACGAACAACGAAAGGAGCTGGCAGAGTGAGCAAAATAGTGAAGACCACAGCGGCAGGCGGAGCTGGCTTTCTAGCGGGCTTGCTCTTGGAAAAAGGGTTGGAGAGCATCACTGGCCTTGATTTCGTGGACGGCTTATTCGCCGTGAGCGGCTCGATCTTGGCAGCCCTCTCGGTGAACCGGGACTTGGTGGAAGCTGCGGCCCGGAACATTGAGCAGATGTTCGGCAAGGATCCCCTGGACATCACAGAAGCCGAATGGCGCCAGTTCAAAGAAATGAACCCCAAAACCGCGGAGTGGCTGGAAAAAGCCCTGAAGATCTAGCATGGTTCCCGCCCTGTCCTTCCTGACAAAAGTGCTGACTGGGCTGGTGGCTGCAGCCGGCCTAGATCAGCTCACCAAACATGGCTTTATGCCCCAAGCCAACTACATTAAAGCCGCGGTCAAGGCCTTGGAAAAGGACGACCTGGATGAGGCGGTGCGCAACTACAAGCTGTCCGTGAAAAAGTGGCGCCCAACCCAGCGCAGCGAGGTGGCCAAGGAGATCATCTCCAGCGCCATCTCCCTGCGCATAGGCAAACTGCAGGGGCGCCTGGCGGAACTGGAGGCTGTGCTGCACCCTCCCTGGTATTCCCTCCAATACTGGCGCAATCTCCTGCCCAAAAACCGCCCCAAGTTGGAGGAGCTCAAGCGGGAGCAGGAAGGCTTCCAGGAAGCGGTGCGGGTGCTGGAGAACATGCGGGCCAAACTGCTTGAAGACGAAAAGACCCCCTAGCCCGGGGGTCTTAAGCAACTATTTCAGGCTGGGCCAGCGCCCCTTTTGCCTCCTGCTCTTGCAGCCTAGCCACCAGATCCGTTGGGTAATCTCGCCCGGGGTTCCCCAGGAGCCAAGCATACAGGGCCGCCCCCACAACGGGGCTGAGGATGGGCTGCTTCAGCACTACCCTGCTTCCCTGGAGATAAGCGCGCAGGGGGGTGAGGATTAAATCCCCCGCCTTGAACACACCCCCCGAATAGGATACGGGGACCTCGACACCGGGGGGAAAGCTCAGCTGTTTGAGCAGCGACTGCACAATCAGGCTGCACTCGTAGGCGGCCTGCCGGTACGCTTCTTGGGCCTGGGGATCGCCCCTGCGGGCGGCCTCAAAGAGGATCAGGGCAAGTTGGGCCACCTGATCCCGCTCCAGCTTCAGCTCGTTGTGGACGAAGGGAATCAGATCAAAGTCCCGCTTAAGCTGCAGACGGGTTTTCATAAGCTCGTAGAGGACGGTCCTTTCCAGCCGCCAATCGCTCTGCTTGGCAAAGAGCTCGATGGCTTTCTTGCCCAGCCAGAAGGCTGAACCCTCATCGCCGCAGAAACAGCCCCAGCCGCTAGAACGGGCCCCCAGCCCGTTGGGGTCCTTGCCGTACCCGATCGCGCCTGTGCCGCACACTAAATTGATCCCAGGACGGCAGGCCAGGGAACCGGCCCAACCTGCTTCCACATCGTTGCCGCACTGGAAGCGGCTGTCCAGGAAGCTGCCGATCTTCTCTTCGATCTCCCTGGCGGCCTCGGCGTTTTCCCCAAATCCCGGCACGCCCAAAAAGGCACAGCGAATATCCTCAAGACCCACTCCCGCCCTTTGGCAGGCCCGTTCAATGGCCCTGCGCATCAGGGCCACCGCCCGATCGAGCCCGATCTGCATGTAATGGGTGGTTTCGGTGCGCACATGGGCAGCAATTCTCCCCGTCTCATCGAGCAAGATGTAATCTGTCTTGGTGCCTCCACCATCCATGCCTAAATACAACGTTTGGCAGCCTCCTTAACGAATGCCCAGCCAATCAAGTTTGACCAGCCTGTGGGCGGCCTTTACCAAGTATTGATAGTTCTCCTTATCTGCCGCGGTGATGTCCTCAGCAACTGCCCTCCGGTAGTACTCCACTGCCCTGGAGAAGTTGCCCCGCTTTTCCTGAAGCAGCCCCATGTAGAAGTACAGCTCTGCAAACTTCTCTTCATAGCGTTTTTCCATGTGCAGACACTTCTCCAAGGCCCACTCCGCGCGGTCGTAGTCTTTGGCCGCAAGGGCCTGCCGGGCCATCCCCTTATAGGTATCCTTATACAGCCTATGGTAACTGAGCAGCCCCTCGGGGGCGTTTTCCCAGATGAGGAACTCTGTTCTCTCCAGAATGGGCGCAGCTTTGTCATGTTCTCCCAGGTAGTTGAGGAGGTCAATGAGCACCCCGGCCTCCTGCTCCTTCAGCTCTGCCCTTTCCTGCAGCACCTGAACGAGGGTGCGGCATGCTGCCCTGTCACCAAGCTTCCGATAACAGGTGGCCAAAATGGCATACAGATCAGCATTGGGCGGCTCTTTGCTTAAGCCCCGTTTAGCGATGGCGCTTGCCTTTGTGTAGTCCTGTTCATGTTTCTGGTAGTAGAAAGCGAGATTCCTGTACACCACCGAGTAGGGGTAATCCTGCTCCACCAAGCCCTCCCACAAGCCCTTAGCCTCTTGGTAATTCTGGGCCTTAAAGGCGAGCAGCCCGTAGAGGTACTGGGCTTTAGGGGAAACATCCAGGATCGTCTGGAGGATCTTGCGATCCAGCCCGTGGTTGGGGAAGACGTAGTCCAAGGAGATGGCCTCCACCGCCTGTTTGAGCCCATCCTTCCTGGAGGTGCCGGAGAGCAGGGCCGTATAGTAATGGACATAACATTTGAGGAGTGGATCCGCCCCCTCCTGGACGGCATAGGCGCGCAAAAGCTCGGCACAGGCAGGCCAATCCCCTGCTTCATCCAGGAATTCCAGCACCTCGTACACGTTCTGCGGCTGGCCAAAGATTAAATCCCGTGCCCCAGGGGTTTCCTTCAACTGATCCTGAAGATACAGGGCCACATAGTCCACGGGATGCTCCTGAAGGTATGCTTCGAGTACTTCTGCGGCCCGCTCCTTGTCTTCCAGTTTCAGCAGGGCGTAGGCCAGAAGCAGCCTGCTCTTGTAATGGAACTTCTGCACTTCTTGGTTGTACTCCAGCTTGGGTACGGCCTTTTCATAGGCACCGCTGTGGATGTGGGCTAGGGCCATGAAATACGAAGCCGCGGCAAACAGCTTGGAAGAGTTGGGTACCCGGAAGAAGGCCTTGAGGGCTCGCTCCTGCTGAGAAGTACGCCACAGAGCCAAGCCAAAATAATACTGCAGCTCTGCATGTTGGGGATTGCTGAGGGCAAGCTCGGCGAGGGTTTCCACCGCTTTTTCGGCCAAACCCTTCTTAAGGTAGCAGCGCCCCACTTGCAGCGCGGCCTCCACGCAGTCGGGGTTGCTGGCCCTGAGCTTTTCGGCGAGCTCGATGGCTTGGTTGTAAAACCTAGACTTCTCAGCGCGCAGCGCCTGTTCAGTGGGGGCAGGGGGCCGATCGGCGGGTATGTACTCCTCACGGTCAATCATCACTAAGGCCTCGTCATGATCCAGTACCGTCTCCCGGAGCAAGACCTGCTTACCGTGGACAAAGACCACTTCCAGATCCCCATCCAGCCACTGCAGGTCCAACTCGATGCTCACTTGGCGGCTGGTTAGGGGATCTAGGTCCAATTCCTGCCTGAAAACTTCCTCCCCACCGCTTCTGAGCATCATGGTAGTCCCTGGGAACTGGCCCGTGGCTGTTACGCTGAACTGGAGGCGGCCTTCTTTCAGCTGGTAAGAACAGATGAGATCTCTGCTGGCGGCGCCCAAGGGCCCGTTATCCAGGGAGTAGAGCCAATACTCCCGGAAGAGCAGTGTGTTGTGGGGTTCTAAGAAGTTAAACTGATTTTGGGTCTCCACCGCCCCTGCCTGCAGTTCCACATAGCAATCGTCGTTATCCGTGAGCCGCTTGCACCATAGGCGGCCTGCGGAGGCACTACCCCAGGACCAGATCTTTTTGCCGGGCACCTGGCGGTAATCGGCCAGATGTACGATCCCGCTGTTGGTGGCGGGATCAAAAAGACCCATGTAATCCTTCAGCACCTCACTGGTAAAGGGCAGCGCGAACTGTTTGATGGTGTCGTTGTAGCGGTAATCCTGGCCCCCTGGACCCAGGGGCCAGAGGTGGCGGATCAGATCTGTTTCTTCAATGTACCACAAGGTGGGATAGCGCCAGACCAGCCCTGGCGTTTCCAGTTCCGAACTGGTGCTCCAGACGTAATAGGAATCGTGGTAGGCATTGGGGTTGTACAGCCGGACTATCTGCTCAATGTAGGCTCTACCCGGATACAAGCGCAGCTCCACGGAAAAGCGCAGCCAGGAGATGCGGTCCACTTCGCTGATGATGATGGCAGCTGACCCATCCCCATACTGCTGCATCACCGTATCGGTGTAATCCACAGCCGAGGGACGATGTCCCCGATTGGGGTAGTTGAACTCCACCCCGCCAGAAGTCCAGGCGCCCGTGGTACCCACCATCTGCGGTTTGATGACGGGATTGCGGTAGAAAATATCCCGCCCACAGCGCTTGTCATAGCAGGCATAGAGCTTTCCGCCTAGATCTGGCAGCACAGTCAGTTTGAAATACTCGTTTTCCAGGCAGTACACGTTGTACAGTACATCCCGCGCTTCCTTGGCCACCCTGTTTTTCAGGGGATAAGGGTAGAAGTTCGGCATGCCCAGATACTCCACAAAGAACGGGTTGGGATCGGGCTCCTCAAGCAGATAGGTCTTGATGGGCAGCTTGTCTGCATAAACCTTCACTTCACTCACCAGGCAGGCCTCCTCCTTAAGAACTTAACCAGGCAAGTGCCGCACCTCTACCTCAACTCTTGCCGATCCCGGCAGTAATCCCGGAAATGAAGTGGCGGGCCACCAGGATGTAGAAGATGGTGGAGGGAACCACAACCAAGATCACACCGGCAAACAGCCCGGCCCAGTCACCGGTGTAGGTCAAGCGGGTGATCAGGGAATAGAGTCCCAAAGAAAGGGTTTTCTTTTCCTCGAGGCTGAGGAATACCAAGGCCAGCTCAAACTCTTTCCAAGTCATGATGAACACATAGATGCTCGAAGAGATAATCCCCGGCCGAGCCATGGGCAGCATAATCTTGAGGAAGGCTTGGCCCGCGGAGGCACCGTCAATTAAGGCTGCCTCTTCCAAAGTCGAGGGTATGCTGCGGAAAAAACCGATCAACAGGTAGATGGCAAAGGGCACGGAGGTAATGGCGTAGAGCCAGATAATGCCCGTGTAAGTGTCCACCAGGGCAATCTCCTTCATGATCAGATAGAGGGGTATGTAAATGGTCTGCACAGGGATGGCAATACCGGCGATAAAGCACAACAGCACAAAGGGGGAAAAGGGAAACTTCAGCCGCGCCAAAACGTAAGCCACGGGTGTGGAGAGGATCTGCACAAGGAGGGTAGCCACGGTGACCACAAACAAGCTGTTAGCCATGTACCTAGCCAGCCCGAAATCCCTTAAGACCCGCACATAGTTATCCAAGGTCCACTTGCTGGGCAGTTTCCACATGCCCTGGAAGATCTCCCGGGTGGACTTAAAGGAAGAGACAAAAAGCCACGCGCTGATGAACACGGTGAAAACGATCCACAGCAGGAGAAAGATACTCACAAGGTATCTGGGCCATTCTGAGAGACGCAGTCGACGCACCGTTTTCCCCCCCTAAAACTCCAGTGTCTCCGTGGTCCGGAACAAGCGCTGGGCAATGTAGGTCAACAGCACAACCAGCAGCAGCAGAATAATGCCCATCCCACTGGCATAGCCCAAGCGGTACAGGGGAGTCCGTTTGCCAAACCCCGTTAAGTAGAGCTGCACCGCAATGTTCCTGATGTTCACCGGTGGGTCGCTGGCTGCGCCGCCGATGAAGGCGAAGATATAGCCGAAGATCTTGAAGGAAAAGATGATCCACATCACCACGGAAGTGCTGATGATGTCCCGAACCAAGGGAACAGTGATCGTGGTGAACATTTTCCAGGTACTAGCCCCATCGAGCTGGGCCGATTCATACAGACTGGGGGGGATCCTGTCGGCGGCTGCCAAGAACATCACCAAAAAGAAGCCCACATGAATCCACACCAACAGCGACATCATAGAGGCGAAGATAAACTCCTCAGACAGCCACGGCCGCTTAATCGCGCCCAACCCCAAAGCATCGATGATGTTGTTCACCGCACCCCAGCGGGGATTGAGCAGAAAGGTCCACCCGATCCCCAAGGCCACCGGAGAAATGGTGTTGGGGACAAACAAAAGCATTTGGATGAAGTCTTTCAGCCGCTTCGATTTGAAGTTGGAGATGCGGTAGGTAAAGAGCAGAGTGATGGCGAAAATCAGCACCCCGCCGTAGATGACGTACTTCAAGGAGTTGATGATGGTTGTTCTAAAGATCTCGTCCTTAAACAGGAGCGAAGAGTAGTTGCTCAACCCCACGAAGTCCATATCCGCGGTGAAACCCGCCCAGTCAAACAGGCTGTAGAACAAGGACATGCCGATGGGTACGATCATAAAGGCCACGTAAAAAGCAAAAACAGGCACGGTAGTTACAAGAATGAAGTTCTTGTACCTGTTTTTATACATCTCACTCCTGGGGTCCATTACTTCTCCTCCCTCACAGCTCGTTGAGAAGGTGGTGCCGGCCAGGCCGGCACCACGGGAGCCTTCCCTACTGGCGAGCCCAGAATTCTTTGGTCATGGTGCTCAGCTTCTCAGCATACTCGGCACCAGTAATATCTCCTAAGAGGATTTCTGCGTTCAAGGGCAGGAACACTTCCAGGTACCAGCCTGGGTAATCGGCATGGACGCCATCATAGTCGGTGTGGGTGGATTGGGCCCTCTCAATGGCCGCCTGCAGATCAGCCAGTTCGGCAGGGGCAGGAATGCCATCGCGGGGCGTCATATTCAGGGTCTCCTCAACCCACGCCCGGCAGTACTCCTCTTTGAGGAAGAAGGCCACGAACTCTTTCGCCAAATCGGCATTCTTGGCGCCGGCCAACACGTTAAAGCCATAGGGGTCAATCCTCACGCTGGTGGGATCGCCCTGGCCGCCTTCAATGGCCGGGAAGATGAAGCAGCCGTAGTTGAAATCAGGACCAGCCAGCGGCCTGGTTTCCACGGGGATCCAAGAACCGCAGAAGAACATCCCGGCCAGGCCCATGACCCAGTCCGTCTGAGGTGCGGGATAGACGCTGCCTTCATAGCCCTGCATCAAGAGGTTCCGGCCTTTCCGGCTCATCTGATAGAGGATATCGCCAACGGTCACCCAGGCCGGATCCTTAAAGAGTTCACCTGTGGGATCCCCAGCCGCAGCATTGAGGGCCCCTGCCCCCAGTACCCGCACGGCCACTTCGGTTGGGAAGTAGCTGCGGTAAACCTCTGTGAGCAACCCGAAGGCGATGGGGTCGATACCGTTAGCCTTAAGTACATCGCAAACCTCCAAAAACTCAGTCCACGTTGCGGGAGGTTTGATGCCCAGGTCATTCCACAGATCCTTGTCGTACCAGAAGCCCGCGGAGATGAGGTTATAGGGAATGACATACAAGTTGCCATCTTCTTTAAAGAAGCCCTCATAGGATTGGGGTTTGAGGACCTCGCGTACCGTCTTGTCTTCGCCAGGCACCACCATGTCCAAAACATCGTTCATGGCCCCGGCGATGTTGTTCACCACCAAGGCACCGTACAGTTCGGCGGCATTTTGGTCTACCAAGTCGATGTTTTCACCCGCCAGCAGCCGCGGACGCACAGTGGACAGTACTTCGCGGCCAGCCCAGCGCACATCTACCTTCACGCCGTACTGGGCTTCAAAATCCTTAATAGCCCGGGCCAGTACCTGCTGCTGCGGTTCGCCCTCGTTCCACATGGACCAGAAGGTGAAGGAGCGCTGCTGGGCCAAGAGGGAGCTGCTCAGCAGCATAACCAAACACAATACGGTCACAGCACCAATAACGAGCCTTCTCACTTCAGGGAACCCTCCTTGTACACTATTCTGGATGCAATGCCGTAAAGCCTAAGAACCAAAACCGGAATGCTCTGCCAATCAGCGCTGGTGTACTCCGCCTGTCTAGACCCCTTTTCACCCCCCCTTTTACCAACCTAAACCTGGGAGTTTTTCTGAACGGGTAGTTCGGACAATATGAGAGGATCGTGGTGAAATGATGGCTGCAGCTGTTTTGAACTAAGTATGGCTAGATGTCATAACATCATGATAACCATATTCTTCAACATAACTCCATAATTCCCTGCTTTTCTTCTTGTTAATTTGAACAATAACTTTAAATATGCGCAGGATTTTTCTCCCCTCAGCGCGCCTTGTCCACACTCCCTAAGAGGCCAAGGCGCTCCCGCACCAAGTTCTTCATCTGTTCACGGGCGAAGGCAAAGACTTTACGCGGTTCGTGTTCTTCAGGAAGCTCCGTTAGAAAGCCCCGCAGAGAGGCGGTGTAGGCAGCCTTGAGGTCTGTACCGATGTTCACTTTGGCTATACCCTCAGCAATCAGCTGCTTAAGTACCACAGTGCTTAAGCCCGAAGAGCCGTGCAGAGCCAAAGGCACCTTGACCTGAGCCCGAAGGGCCCGCACCCGCTCCAAATTGATGCGGGGCGGCCGTGTGTAAAACCCATGGGCCGTACCCACCGCGGGGGCAAATACATCAATGCCCGTTGCTTCCACAAAGCGCTGGGCCTCCTGGGGATCAGTGAGATTGCTCTCCTGATCCGCGACGGCCAGCTCATCTTCTTTGCCGCCGATTACCCCCAGCTCCCCTTCTACCGAGACACCAAAGCGGGCCGCGGCCTTGACCACCTGCCTGGTCTGGGCAATGTTCTCTTCTAAAGGGAGGTGGGAGCCGTCAAACATTACTGCAGTGAAGCCGTGGTGCATGCACGCTAGGGCCAGTTCCACGCTGCGTCCGTGATCGAGCTGCACCGCCACAGGTATCCGCACTTCTTCCGCAGCTGTGCGGCAGATGCGGGCAGCAAAGGAAAGGCCCGCATACTCCAGGGCGCTTTGGCTCACCATGAGGATTACTGGGGAATTCAGCTCCTCCGCTGCTTCCACCACGGCCCGGGCATCATCCAAGTTATGTACGTTAAAGGCCGCCACAGCCCAGCCAGGGGTAACCATGTGCAGAATCTCTTTTACCGTTGCTAACATCAGCTGCACCGCCTTCAGGCAGGTTTTGTGGCCCCAAGATACTTCTCGTAGACCTCGGCAATACGGTCTTTGATGAGGTCCTCAGCCCGCTTAGTCAGGGCACCGGCCCGCACTTTGGCATACTGCCGGGGCAGGTACTGACTGAGCAGGGGGAGGGGCAGATCCACGCTGTTCAGGTTGGTCAAAAGCCGAGCCACCGCGGCCTGGGCCTGGGGATGGGGCCAGTAGTAACGGATGCGGTCCGAAAGACTGTATTTGCGCGCGAACTCCAGCTCCGCCGGACTGCCCTGGTAGTAGGGGGCCCAGTTGGCCGGTTCAGCCAGCATAATCTCTTCCATGGTGGCCTGCAGCCTCGATAGTTCTGCGCCGGCCAAAGCGGGAATCTGCTGTTCCATATGCTCCAGCAAGAACAGGGCTTCCCGCAGGGCAAAGGTGAGCTCGGGCCCCACCTTGAGGATCACCACCCCATCTTCCACCATCTGTTTGAGGGCCTCCGGCTGCTGGTAGTCGGTGGAATGCCCTTCAAATACCAGGCGGGGGTACTTCTCCAGTTCCTTGGTGAGTTCCCGGGCCTGTTCCCGGTCGTACTCGTGGACGGCCTGATCCCCGAACTCCACACCAGGCTGCACCACAACGCCCACGACCCTCTCCCACGCCGCGGCAAGGCCCAACTTCTCAAAGGCCTCCTTAGTCACCTGTACTGTCGTATGGAAGTCCTCGGGCCTAGTCACGCTCAGCCCTGTATCCCCTTGGGTACCACCTGGGGCCGGCACCTCTGTACCGATGATGTAAACCGGCGCCACAGCCTTGGGGTTTTCCTGGAGCAGCTCTCCATAGGCGCGCTCGGCGGCCTGGCAGAGCAGGGCGGTGCGCTGGGCAATTATCCTTGGCTCTAAGGGCCTTCCGGGATCACCATCGTCCCCCAAGTGCATGCTGGCATCCAGGTGGATTTTGGTAAAGCCCCCTTGCACATACTCCCTAACCAAAACCTCGGCCTTGGCCATGGCTGCCGCAGCCGGTTCCCCGCGCCAGGGGTTGGGGCCCAAGTGGTCTCCGCCCAAGATCACCTTTTCCAGGGGAAAACCAACCTTGGCCGCAAGATCCCACACGAACTGCGCAAAATCCTTAGGTTTCATCCCGGTGTAACCGCCAAACTGATTCACCTGATTGCTGGTTGCTTCCACTAAAGCCACCTGGTCGCTGCGCTGGGCGAATTCCAAGAGGGACTCCAGCACAAAGCCATTAGCGCTGCAGACAGAGAATATTCCCTGGGGGATACCTGCCTTGTATCCCCTAATCAGCTCCTGGAGATAATGGGACACTGCTCCAACCTCCCTTCTTCCCTTAGCTCTCCCTACTCAAATCGATCATGGCTGAGAGACCCGCGGGAAGGTCTGGATTCAAGCCCTTGTGCAGCGCTTTGTAGAAGCCTATGGACTGGGGCAAGAAGATGAAGGGGATGCCCGCCACCGCAAAGTGCTCATACTCTGGAAGCTCCACTTCCCAGTCCGCCCCCCAGGAAGTGCCCTTTCGGCTCACCACAGCCACCTTAGCACCCTTACCTTTCAGATCCCGAATCAGGTCGCGCTGCAGATCCCCTTCTTCTGGAGACAGGGCGGCAATTACCAAGGTCTTTTCTCCAATGAGCACCATGGGCCCATGGCGCACATCCAGGACATGGAAATAATTGGCCTGGACCTGGGGGATCTCCATAAAGGCAATAGCCGCTTCGCTGGCAATGCCATCCAGTTCCGAATCGGCCAGGATGACCACATGATCAAAGTCCCCTTGGGCGATTTCTTGGGCCACTGGAGTGTACCGCTCCATGAAGGCAGGACCAGCGGTGATGGCCGCATCGATTTCCGCGAGCAGCGAGTCATCTTGGGCCAAGATAGCGATCAGCATAAGGTCAGCGGTATAAAGATTGGTCACCGTCCGGGTCTGGCAGACGCTCTCATCAAAGGCCCAGGGAATCTCCAAGGTCAAGTCAGCCAGTTCGCTTAAGGGCGAAGCTGCTTTGGCGGAGATGGCAATCACAGGTATACCCAGCTCCTTGGCCTTCTCCACGGCCAAAACCACTTCACTGGTTCCGCCGGAACGGGAGGGAGCGATGATCATGCCCTCCTGAAGCATGCCCCGGTAGTGCCGGAAGTTGATCAAAAGATCCCCTGCGGCCAGAGCATTCGCGGCCACCCCCAGGCGCATTTGGGCCGAGGTTGCCCCCGACTGGCAGAGGCAAAAGCCCGAGCCACAGCCGATGAAAGTGAGGCTGCGCGGCCTGTGACTCTGGTACAGATCCTTAAGTTCTTGAGCCCGGGTGAGTATGTAAGCATAGGTCTGGCGCAGCGCAGCGTACTGACTAAAGATCTCCTTCTCAGTCAAATACACGATTCTCAGCCCTTTCTTGTTATGTTGTCATGACAATGGTTGGGGGAAAGAAAGGAAACACCAGGGTTTCCTCGCCAACCATCTATTTCAACTTGACTTCGAACCGGAACTTATCCCCCCTCACAATACCCCGCGTGTACTCAACGCACTGCTGCCCAGCATAGGTGCGGCGTTCCAAATCCAAGGCGGGATGGCCTGCGGGCAGCTTAAACAGCGCCGCTTCGTGTTCATCGATGGCCACAGCTCCGAAGGTCTCTGTGGCGGAATCGGCCACAATGCCGTACTTATTGCGCATCACATCATAGAGGGCTGCGGCATCCAGTTCTTCCTTGCTCAACCCAGGGAAGAGCCGCGCGGGCAGGTAAGTCTCTTCGATGGCCATTAACACCTCATCGGCGTAGCGCAGCCGCTTGAGGTAATACACTTCTTCCGTATCGGGAAGCTCCAATGCCCTGCTGATCTGGGCCTCAGGGCGCAGCAGCATCAGCTTTTCCACTTCGTTGCGGGGCTTGAGGCCGCGCTTGCGGAATTCCTCTGAAAAGCTGTAGAAACTGGTGAGCTGCTGTTCGATCTTGGGAATGGATACGAACGTTCCCACCCCCTGCCGACGCTTCACCAAACCTTCCCGTTCCAACTCTGCCAAAGCCTGACGAACCGTGATCCGGCTCACCCCGTACTGCTGGCACAGCTCGTATTCAGTGGGCAGTCGATCGCCAGCCTGCCACTCGTTGTTCATGATCTTAGCCGCTAAGATGGACTTTAACTGGTGGTACAAGGCTATCGGCGAATTCTCTTTGATTAGCTCCATAACTTCCCCTCAACTAAGTTGTTATAATAATATAATACATTAATCCCCCGAGAAATCAAGGCGAATTTTACATCCCCGACACACCCGCACACAACTCCGCCTTTACTCCGCTGCCAACTGCTCCTTGATGCGCCGATAAGTCTGCTGGGCACCTGGTTTGAGCTTGGAGTAAGAGACGAGAGTCAAGTATTCCCAAGCCCGATCTTTCAAGCCGCATAAGGAGCACAGATCCGCGGCAACCAAATACCCCAGGTCGTACCCTTGATCCCCCAACCCCGCGAAGAGATCCACGATGGCCAAGGCCTGCTCCAGCTCGCCCAAGCCTATGTGCGCCCGGGCCAGGATCTGCAGCCCTTCCAGGGACAGCTTTTCGGTGCGGGCTGCCCCTATGAGCAGGTCCTTTACCTGTTCGTACTCGCCAGCCAGGAAGAGCTCCTCGGCTTGCCGCAGCGTTTCCCTTTCTGCACGGGCATTGGGGGCCACCTCCCGCACGGTCATCCTCACTTCCTGTTCCACACCATCGATGAGCATGGTCACAGGCTCTCCAGGCTGCAGCGCCCCTTGATCTAAAAGGCCCATGCCCGCCGCAAATTTCCATTCTTGAGGCACCATGCTGCTCTGGAAGAGGGAGTGGGCAAAGGCGCTTCCCCACTCCCCCAAGGAAGCCAGGGCCCTGATGCTCTGCTGCGCCGCTTCCCTGGGAAACCCGGGGGTAAAGAGGGTGTCCAAAACCAAAACCCGGTTGCCCCCGTGGCTGAGCAGCTTCTGGACATCCTCTGAGCTGGAGTTTTCAGGCTTGCGGAATTCAGGCGGGGAATAGGGGAGGGTGAAGCTGGGCACCAGCCCCTGGTCCACCAACTTGGCCACGGAAATATAGGCCTGGAGGAAGCTCCACTGGCGATCCCTCACCTGGGACCACACCTCAGCCGCTTCTAGGGGATAATGCAAGTTAAACAGGGCCACTCCCGCCTGGAAAAAGCCCTCTGGGGTGCGGTAAAAACGCTCCCAGCGGCGGTGCAGATCCACAATTAGGCGGTGATCCCCCAAATGGCCGGCGGCGCGCTTGATAATTACGGTGTACTCCCACCAGCCGTCGGGGTCGAACCCCAGCTCCTCAGGGTCGCGGCCTCCCAGTTCAAACAAAGCGATGGCCCGCTCCAAGTATTCCCGGGCTTCACTGCTCCGCCCCAAATCGAAGGCAATCATGCTGGCCAGGGCCCAGGAGTAGGGGCCGAACACCCCTTGGTCTAGTTCTGGTTTGAGGGCGGCCCAGGCTTCCTGCAGCTGACCGCTGCTGTAATAGGCGGTGGCCAGGTTGTTGCGGATCATGGGATGATCCTCAAGCTCCAGCATGGCGCTGAAGGTCTGAATGGCTTCTGTCCACTGCCCCCGCCGGAGCTGCGTTTTGCCCTGTTCATCCAGCTTGGCCAGGGTTTCCACAGTATGCTTGTCCAATAGAAATCTCTCCGCTTCGCCGCAGCCCCGCGGCTGCTTGCATTTCCCCCCAGCGCTGCGCGGCAGGGAGATAATAGCCCTACTTTCTACACGGGGGCTGTGCCTCCTCCCCGGTCCCAGGGAATAACGCGTTTGCCCAAGAGGATATCTGGTCTGCCCAGCCCATTGGCATCGGTGATTACACCGATGGTCTGAAAACCGAGTTTCAGATAGAACTCATAAGGGTGGCCCTTGAAGTTCTGAATGTTTTTAATGCGGCTGGGTAGATCCGCATAGAGGTCCACATGGGCCAAGGAGGTCTGCCCCATTTCATCATCACTGGCGGCATAGAGGGTAATCCCTCCCCGCAGGCGCACTTGTTCCTCCAAGTCCCTGACCAGCCTGGTGCCCAGGCCGCGCCCGCGGCACTCGGCAGCAACCACTAAAGGGTGCAGCTCCCAGACCCGGCCCTGGTACTGGGGAATGGCCCCGATCCAACCCAGTACCCGGCCCTGGTCATCCAGGGCGGCCCGGCAGATCCGCTCGGGGCTTAAGCATTCGTGCACCTCAGCTAGGGCAGATTCTAGATCTGGCCAGGCCTCCGGCCAGTTGTCTCGGAAACCGGCCACGAGGAGGCCAGCCGCCTGCTTGATCTGCTGTTCATCTTCTTTCCGCAGGGTCACAATCCTCATCAGCTGGCCTCCCCGGAGCACAAAGTCTCTATCTACAAGATGGTGCAGCCCAGTACCTGCTGGGCCTCTTTGAGGGCAAAGTGGTGGGCCTGCTCATCAAAGGAAGCCACGCCCTGGGCGTAGATGTGCACCCGGTAACCCAGATTGCGGGCATCGGCCGCGGTGTAGAGCACGCAGATGTTGGTGCACACTCCCACCAGATACAGTTCTTCCACACCCTTCTCCCGCAGGTAGAGGTCCAGCTCCGTACCGAAAAACGCGCTGTAGCGCCGTTTGGTGATGATCTTGTCCCGGGGCTGAACCTCAAGTTCGGCTATGATCTGACTGCCTGGGCTGCCGGCGAGGCAGTGGGCGGGAAACATCTCGAATTCCTTGTCATCTTGTTCATGGTGATCACAGATGAAGATGACCGGAGCACCCTGGGCCCGAAATTCTGCTATCCTTTCCTTGATGAACCCAATAATCTCCCTGCCCGCGGCACCGGTGGTCAGCACACCATCTTCGGCGATAAAGTCGTTCAGCATATCGATAACCAAAAGTGCCTTCATTCTTATCCCCCACGTCCTTTAGTTGGGCGCAGCCTTGAGCCTTGCTTTGAGCTCCCCAATCTGTGCGCTGCCCAGGCCGATGGCCTGCAGGTAATTTTCAGCGGCTGCCGCCAGATCCACACCTTCTAGGCTTGCTTCCTTGGGCAGGCCCGCCAATTCCCGCAGGGCTGCCAGCACATTGCTCTCGGCGATCTTGTTGTACTGCTCCGACCCGTACTCCACCCCGTAGTAGTTCACGTAGCTGAGCATGTAATCTTCCTTGATCTCCTGGACGGTTGCCCCCATTAAAGCCTCCAGCAGAGCCGAGACAAACCCCGCCCGGTCTTTGCCTTCTGTGCAGTGGATCAGATAGGGGCCCTCATTGGCCAGGAGAAACTCCAAACCGGTCTTGAGTTTAGCTTGAAAGTCTGGAGAGCGGAAATCCACGCCCATATTGAGCAGAATGACCCGCCCCTGCTCGTACAGTTCCTTGTAATAGGGGGAATTAAAATCGGGTTGGGCGAAGTAGCCTTCCAGTTCTTCCGGGCCATCGGCCAAGTTGATCACTGTGCGGATGCCCGCGGCCTTGATGAGGGCATCGGCATAGGCCGCCCGCCCCAGTTCGTTGTTCACCGGACTGCTGCAGCGGTAATAGAGACCTCGGGCCATCTGTCCTAGGGCCACTTCCCGGAAGTTGGCAAACACCTCATCGCTGGGGTAATCAGCCCGCTCATTGGTGCGCACCAGCTGGCGGTTGAGCCACTCCGCGAGGTAGCTGCCCTTTTCCGCCACAGATAAAAAGACCCCAGTCCCTTCCCCAGCGCCATAGGTGCCGGCGAAGTTGCCCATGTTGATGGCCAGCATCACCGGGGCCTCCCCTGCTCCGCCGGGGCCGCGCACCAGGAGGCTGCCCACATCAACGTCGCTGTAGGCCGTGACAAAGGGGGCCTGCAGAACTTCCCCACCGATTTCCACCTGGAGCAGGTCCCCGAATTCAAAGCCTGCATCCAAAAGGGTCTGCGTTAAGAGGTCTAAGGTAAGGTTGCCGTATTTATCCACCCCGGCCACGGTACCGGTGATGGTACTGGCCAGCGCTGTGCCGCCCACCACCAGCGCCAAGGCGAGCACCCAAGCCAACACACGCCAACGCCTTCTCATGGTAAGCACCCTTCCTTTCCGAACTCTTTTTGCTTATAGCTTTCTGTTTCCGCCTCCCTACTCCTCCCCAGAACGAACACGCGGGGAGAAAAAGGGTTAAGCGCCCGCTTTCACGAAGTATGAAAATAATCAGCTAGAATTAGAGGTGGAGTTATGCGCATTGCGGTTGTGGGACATCTCTGTTTAGATATCATCCCTAACTGGCGCCGGGGGGGCCTGGATGCCCTCAAGCCCGGTACGATTGTGGAGATGGACGGTTTGAGCTTCTCCACGGGTGGGGTGGTGGCCAACACGGGCCTGTGCCTGAAGCGCTTGGGCTTTGACCCCATCCTCATAGCCCGGGTGGGCAGCGATCATCTGGCCAACATCATCCGCAACATCTTTGAGCAGCAGGGAGTTTCCGCGGGTTATCTGCACCGTTCTGAGGGGACCACTTCCTACACCATCGTGCTCAGCCCCCCAGGCACGGACCGGGTGTTCCTCCACTATCCCGGCTGCAACCATGAGTTTTCCCTGGAAGATATCGATTTTGGCGCAGTCGAAGCAAGCTTCTTCCATTTCGGGTACCCGCCCCTCATGCGCCAGATGTACATTAACAATGGTGAGCACCTGGCAGCTGTGTTTCAGAGGGCTAAGGAGGCGGGCTGTATCACCAGCCTAGATATGGCCGTGCCCGACCCCAATGCCCCCGCCGGTCAGGTGGACTGGAAAAAAATACTGGCGCGTACCCTCCCCTTTGTGGACATCTTCCTGCCCAGTCTAGACGAACTTCTCTTCATGGTGTCCCGGGAGCACTACGCGGCCCTGCAGGCAGGCCGCCTCCAGCTCAGCACAGCTCTCCTGGATGAGCTGGGCAGAAGCCTTTTAGATCTGGGCAGCGCGCTGGTAGGCATCAAGCTGGGCAGCCAAGGGTTTTATGTCTGTTCAAGTTCCCGGGCAGCTGCCCTACTGGGAGAGCAGTGGCGCAGCCGCCAACTCCACTCCCCGGTCTTCCAAGTCACGGCCCGGGGAACAACCGGAGCTGGGGATACCACCATCGCCGGTTTCCTCGCCGGGCTGGCCTGCGGCAAGGCACCGGAGGATGCAGTAACCCTGGCCACAGCTGTGGGCGCCTACACCGTGGAGAGTGCTTCCGTGGTGGAAGGAGTTCCCCTCTTGGCCGAGGTGGAACGGCGCATCAACCAGGGTTGGGCCCGGGGCCAAGTAACCATGGCTGCCGCGGGCTGGCGGCCCCACGGGACCGGCGTTTTACTGGGGCCCCAGGATGGAGCTTTTCATCGTTAAGCGCTCTTTGTTAAGCGCTGATACCAAGTTTCCAAACACCAAGGCGGGGCGCCCGCAGGGGCCCCCGCTTCGTTTTTCGCAAAGGGAGCGGCTTGCACCAGGTTTCACTTTGTTGACGATATTACTTAGTTTATCTATAATTGAAGAGCTGCTGAAGATAAGACCCAAGGGGTTGGGGGTTTGCTGCAATGACAATGACTGTGCTGCGGATCCTGCTGGCGGCCCTGGCGCTGCTGGTGGGGTCTTGGTATTTAATTCACATTCACCAGGAGCTGCAGTACCAGCGTAAAAGGCTGGAATTGGCCCTGGCAGGCAGCAGAATCGGGCTGTGGGATTGGTCCAGTACACATGGGTTTTCCATCCGCAGGCAGAGCTATGCCGAACTGCTGGGCTATGATCAAGATACCCTAGCCAGCCAGCTGGTGTTTGACACTGCCCTGATCCATCCAGAGGATCTGCCGCGCCTGCGCTCGTCCCTGGAGGACTATCTCACCGGTAAGAGTAAAGCCTTTGAAGAGGAACTCAGGCTCCTAGCCGCCGACGGCACCTGGCGCTGGGCCCTGGCCCGGGCGGTGATCGTGGCCCGTGATCGACACCATCGTCCCACCAGGGTTGTTGGCGTAACCGTGGATATCACTGGGCACAAGCAGGCCGAGCTGCAGCTGAGGGAACTGAGCTACAAAGACCCGGTCACCGGCTTGTATAACCGCACCTACTTCGACAAAAAGCTGGAGGAACTCGATGGGGCCGAGGCCCTGCCCTTGAGCGTGATCATTGGTGATCTCAACTTCCTCAAACTGGCCAATGACACCTTCGGGCATGATACGGGCGACTCCCTGCTGGTAAACGCAGCCCGGGTGCTGAAAAGCAACTGCCGCGCCGACGATATTGTCACCCGCTGGGGTGGTGATGAGTTCGCCATTCTGCTGCCCAATACCAGCGAAAGCGAAGCCTTGGCCATCTGTGAGCGCATCCGCACCGCCTGCGAGGAGGTACAGGCCGGCCCGGTGCAGCTCAGCGTAGCCCTGGGGGTCGCGACCCGCACCACATTGGCTGAGCCACTTACCCAGGTGGTTAGATCCGCCGAAGACTGGATGTACAAGCACAAACTCACTGAACGGGGCGATGATGCGCAGCGCTGGGAAGCGATAAATGCCAGGTGCGCCCACCTCTGTTAACTGCCCTGAAATCGAGTAGGTAGCCGCTAGGTGATCAGCCTAGCGGCTTTCCTCTCACAGAACGGTGCGTACGGGCCGCGTACACCGCTCCTGAAGAATCTACCGCCGTTCGTAGAACTGCGACACAATACCAACACTGTACTTCGTTAGGTCCAAGAGGCCAATCTCCCTGAACCATCGGTTGGGCAGAGCCAGACTCAGTAGAGGA
>JAKOTU010000060.1 GCA_029776155.1 Bacillota bacterium
CGCATGGTTGGAGAGGGCATGGTTGGCCGCCAGATCAAACGAATAGTAAATGTCCTCCACAGTCAGAGGCACACCATCGCTCCAGGTGATGTTGTCGTGGATAACCACCTTGACCGCCAGGTAGTCGTACTTGGGATCGCTGTAGATCTCCTCCAGGCGGGCATAGTCAATGGAGCCGTCCGCGGTGAGGATAGGCTCCCCTTGTTCATCCACGTAGTACCATTCCTTACCGATGAGGGGCAGGAACCGGCCCGTGTCTTCATCGTAGGAAAACAGGGAATCGTAGAGCATACTGGCAATGGTAGGCGCAATTCCTTCCCGGGAGAGCCAGGGCATGTACGCGGAAGGGAAGGAGGACTGCACCGAGCCCACATACAGGGTGTTAGGATCGCTCCGGTGACTGCCGCGCCCACCCTGGCACCCTGCCAAAGGCACAACAAGCAGGCCCACCATCACAAAGAGCATCAGCCTCTTGGTCACAGCGTTCACCTCGCCCTCCGCTTAGAAGGTCAGCAGGAATCTGTAATCGGTGCCGTCGATGTTAAAGGACATGTTGAAGCCAGTGGGCCAGATGTCGCCAACCCGCTTTGCCCCTTCCGACTCCAGGGCCAACTGATAGGCCATGGGACCAGGCACAATGCTGAAGGTCCCCTTCTCCTGCAGCAGCTCGATCCCATTTGCTTCATCTACAATGGTGAGCTGGTACTGGCCATCCACGCCGAGCTCGAGCTGCGCCACGATTGATTCTGCACCCATGGTACCGCCGCTGAACCGTCCCAGGATCTGGGAGTTGTAAAAGAGCAGCTCTTCAGTTCCGAAGGCGGCAGTAAGGGTATAGGGCGTTTTGCTCCCTTCCCGGGTCTCGCCCTGCTCGGGGCTTAAGGTGATACTGCGCTGATCCGCGGTGAAACTTCCCCGCTCACTAAGCTCCCCTGCGGTGAAGGTATAGCCACCGAAGTAGTCCAGCTCTAAGCGGGCCTCACCGCCGGCAGCAGTTTGGGCCAACCAGGTACCGGCGTGCTGCGCGGTGGTAGCCACCCTAAAGAGGGTCGTGCTGCGCTCCTCTTCCGCCCGGGGCTTAAATGCCAGCTCTAAGGCTCCAGCATCGTTCACGCTGCCCCTGAGCTCCGTCCCGCCTTCCGGGGTAATGAACAGGTTCTGTCCGGCCACCCTAAAGGTACCGGTCTCCTCATAAAGCTGACTACCCTCTAAAGAGCTTTTAAAGGAGTATCTAGCCCCAGGTAGGAGGTTGAGGACATAGTCGTAGCGCCGGCCCTCCTCTTCCACGAAGGCCAGATAGGTATCATAGTACTCTTCATAGATGTACTTATGGGCCACCAGCCGATAGATCATGTCGGGGTTTTCCTCATCCACCCGCTCATACATGATATTGGCCGTACCATAGGGCAGGGTGGTTTTGAACACCAAGTTGGGACCTTCCCGTTCGAAGGTGGCCGTCTTGGGGGATTCGGGAGTGGAATCGGAGTAGATCATCACGTATGTACCTTCGAGCTCACCGATCTTACCGCTCCCCCGCTCACTGGTGAACTGCCGGTTGGGCGCAAGGACAAAGGTGTTATCTTCGTTGATACGGAGATAAAACTGGAGGGCCATGCCTAAGTCGGTAATATCAATGACATAATCGCCGGCCAGGGGCTCTTCCGCCGCTGGAGCAGATTGCACCGCCACCGTGCCCTGAGTAGAGCTGGTCTCAGCCTGCTGTTTGGGCGACCTACCGCAGGCGGAGAGGAGCAAGCTTAAGCCCATGAGCACAACAAAGGTGGTAAAAAGCCATACTTTTCGCCTCATAAGATCACTCCCACTTTGCAGACAAGGGAGAGGGGCTGCGGCCTCTCCCTTGTTCCTTTCATTTACTGCTCTGTTCAAAACGGAAACTGCAGCTTGGTACCGAAACCCTCCCGGGTGGAGGAGTTGTCATAGATCTCTTCAATCTCAAACACGTACGCCGGGTATTTCAACCAGCGGCTCTTATCGGGACGGTGATACACATCATGCTGGGCGTTGATGAACTGCTGGTACAGCTCCCGCTTGCCCGATTGGGCCTCATCGAAAATGCGTACCCGCCCCCGTACTTCAAAGGAGATCATGGGCGGCTGGTAATAGATCAGGGTAGCCTCGGGATTTTCCTGCAGGTTGGCCCAGGTGTGTTTCTTGGCCATCTCTAAACTACCAATTCTGGTAAAGTCAATGCGGTGGTGATTGTCGGGATGGTAAATCTGTTCCACCAACACCTGCAGGCCCCTCTGGCTGTGGGCCCGATCATCGCCATCGTAGGAGTCAATATGTTCCAGGTAGGCCTCTAAAACCTCTTCCAAATATTCCTCCTTGGGTAGGAAGCCAAAACCTTTGATGCTAGCGTTCAAGCCAGCTGGTCCATGGGTAACAAGTGCTGGATTATGGGAGCAAAAACTCAAAAAGATCTTCTCCCGGGACATCTCCTTTCCTTCATAGAGCGCCATAACCGTATTGGCCCTGGTGTTAAATGCCCAGTTGAAAAAGGCCTCTGCTGTTCTTACCTTGTTTTCTGCCATTAAACTATCCTCCCAACTAGTCCCCTTTTTAGAAAAAAGGCCTAGAAAGGGCTGCCCCTGGGACACCCCCTCCTAAGTCCTTTAGAGCCCACAGTTACCTGGCAAGCTCGATTTCGACCCGGATGCCCATTACTTTAGCCACCACAAAGGGGGCGCGCACAGTGTTTTCACCTAAAGTGCCAGTGAACACTTCCCCAGCGCTGGTGGTAAAGGTGATGGTACTCCCTTGTACGCTGTAGAAACCTTGTTCATGCACGGCTTCAGAATCATTTCCGGGAACGGCTAGGTAATAGTAGCCGCCCTGGGCATTGAGGTATAACGTGGCCTCAACGGTAGTGGGGCCCTGCAGGGTGGCCCGGTAGATGCCAGCCGCGGGGTTGTCCGTAAGCACCAGGGTGGATTCGGTGCGCTGCCGGGCCATCTGGGAAGGCTTCACCGGCACGGTGATGGAACCATCCGCGTTCACCGTACCCTCCAGGGCGTCCTCACCTTCAGGCACCAGCACGAGCCTTGAGCCATCCACTTGGTAAGTTCCCGTCTCCACAAAGTCGTAGAGGGCATCGCCCACCACAAAGTAGCTCTTCAGCTCATAACTGCCATCGGCCTTCAGTTCCACCGTGTATGTATAGTTGATTAAGCCGCCCATGCCTGCGGTTTCGTGCCCGCCTGCATAAATGCCCACTGCAGCTGCGCTGGCCGCCCCGGAAAACCACAGGGAGCAGAGCAACGCCGCCGCTGTAAACAAACCCAACAACGCTGTCTTGAAGCCTTTCTGCCACTTAGCCATGGTAGTTCTTCACCCTCCAGCGGTTATTTATTATTAAGTATATTCCCGGGCCTGCCCCCTGTCAACAAACTTCACCGTCTTTGGCCCCCTAGTTCGATCTTTTTACGTGTTGCAGACAGTTATGAATATCAATTTCCGCAATGCTTTTCCCTTCTTTTCACGAATGATCCCCTCAAGGGAGGACCGCCCTGGAGACCTGCTGATCAGTCACGGTAGAGCTCCGAGTCGAAAATCCACAAAGCCGATCCATCGTCCCACTTCATGGCCCACAGCAGGCGCACCTTGCCACCAGGTTCAGGAGCCACGGCCCAATCGGTATCACCCGGGCCGTCGAGGAGGATGATAGCCTGCACCACCTCGCCATTGATCTCCCTGGGGTAAGACAGGCGCCAGTTTCCTGCCACCACATCCCTACTCCAAGCGGCGTGCTGGAACAGATAGGTGCCATCGCTGCCGATGTACACCCCCCCTTGATCCAGCCCCTGCTGCACCTTACCTTCCCCCAAGGGAATGCTGTTCAGCCAGATGCGCCAGGAGCCAAAAAGGTTTGCAAAGTCCAGCAAAAATGGATCGATCTCCCCTGCTTCCTCCCCCGACAGCTCAACTTCCCACAGATCGGTGTACTCAGCTTTGGTCCAGGGTTCCACGTACTCAGCCTCTGACCACTGCTTGGTCTGCAGCGGCTCACTCCAAATCTCTGCTGCCCCAGCGGCTCCCGGGGATGCCACCAGCAGCACGGCCAAGAAGATACTGCCCCAAAGGCGGGCCATCGGAATTCTCCCTTCTGTGTTGCCAGATTTGGGAAAATACTTCACCATGTTACTAAGCTATTCCTGCTGCCGGGGAAGAAACAAAAAAGAGCGCCCCGCGGCGCTCTTGGCGACTTGCAGGCTTACATAGCCTGCTTGACTTCCTGGGCAGTACGTTCCTGCCAGATGGCATCGGCCACCGGGCCCCATTTAGCCGCGGCTTCCCGGCATCTGCCCGCAAACACCTCGGCCGGTTCGTGATCCAACCGCTGGGTGGAATAGGCGTTGGCTTTGGCCACCATTTCCACTAGGGCATCAGGGTTATCCAAAGCTGGGCAGGGCCGCAGCGGATTTTCATTGAAGGGTTGATGCTGGCGGTACTGCATGAACAGGGGAGATTTGAGGGCCTCCAAGAGGCTCTTTTCCCGAATATTACTGTCGGCGTAGTGGATGAAGGCGCAGGGTTCCACATCACCATGGGCGTTGATGTGCAGGTAGTGCCGTCCTCCGGCGATGCAGCCATTGCAGTACTCCCCATCATTCCAAAAGTCGATGAGGAAGATGGGCTTTTTGCCCCTGAACTCATGCACCCGCTCATACATGAGCTTGCGCTGCTCGGGGCTGACCAAAAGCTCAGGCCGGGCGTTCTGCCCAATGGGCATGTAGGTGAAGTACCAGCCGAACAGGCACCCCTTTTCCACCATGGCATCCACAAACTCCTCTGAAGCAACCTCTTCCGTGTTCTGCGCATGGTAGCAGGTGGAAAAACCGAAGGGCGCCCCCACTTCCCGGAGCAGATCCATGGCGCGTACCGTCTTGGCGTAGGTGCCAGCGCCGCGGCGGAAGTCATTGGCGTCCGCAAAACCTTCCACGCTGATGGCCAGGGCCACATTGCCCACTTCAGCCAGCTGCTCCGCCAGTTCGGGGGTGACTAAAGTGGCGTTAGTAAAGGCACAGAAGACGGCATCACTGTGCTTGCGGGCCAGAGTGAGGATATCAGCTGAGCGCAGCAGCGGCTCGCCGCCTGAGTATAAATAGAAGAATACTCCCAACTCTTTACCCTGCTGAATGATGCTGTCCAGCTCATCCAAACTAAGGTGTGCACCCTTGGCGTACTCCCCCGCCCAGCAGCCTTCACAGCGCAGATTGCAGTTGGAAGTGGGATCCATGAGGATGGCCCAGGGCACGTTGCACCCGTGCTCCTCCTCCACCGCCCGGGCAATGGGTACGCCAATGAGGGCCGCATTGAGGAAAAAGTTCATCACGATCTTCTCAGCAACATTGGGGGCCAGCTGCCGCAGGGCCCGCTCGGTAAATTTGCGCCAGTTGTTCTGGGGATCAGCCCACATGGCCTCGGCTTGGCCGATGATCTCCCGGTGCCAGGGGATGCGGGCAAAGGGACGGATTAAACTGATGAGGCGAGTGAAATTCTGTTCAGGATTGCGTCTGACGTACCGTAAAGCTTCCCTTAATGCAGCAGCCTGAAGACTTTGCTTCACCGACATCTAAACATCTCTCCTTCCCTGAACTCTTCTCTCCAACCAAGCCTCCGTTCGCCAGACCAGCTCCACGGGCCCGCCCAGGTTTTAGTTCTTGTCCTCGACCACGGCAATGTGGCGCCCGCCCAACCCCTCAGCCAACAGGGCATAGGAGCGGAGGGCCAAATCCCGCAGCCGCTCATCGCTGAGGTGGCTTTTCGCCTTGTACTCGTCATAAAAGGCAGCCATGCTCAACAGGGGAATGATCAGGAAGAAAAACTCAAAAAACACCAGATCCTCACCATAATGGGCTTCCTGATCAGCTGCCTTTTCCGAGTTGTGCAGGGAACTTGCGGGCCCGCTGTCCAACAGCTCCATAATCTTAAACAGACTCCCCTGGTGTTTCCCCCCTTTCAGCGACTCCAGCATCACAATCCGTACCATGTGGCGGTTTTGCAGGGCATAATCAACTATGTCCGCGTAATACCTATTCAAGTTAAGCTTGAAATATTTCACTGCCCCCTGGTCCGCGAACAGGAAGCGGTCTCCGGCCAAGCTCAAGCGGCCTTCCCGCATCATGGTACGGATGCAGTTGTTCACAAAGTCCAAGGAGATGTTGTATACACCGGTCATCAAGGAATCGACCAGGCTGTCTAAAATGTCCTCTTTGTTGTGGAAGTAATAGTAAATCAGGGCTTTGTTCACACCCGCGGCTTCCGCGATTTCGTAAACCCTGGTTCCATCGTAGCCCTTCTCAGAAAACAGGCGGCTGGCGGCCTGCAGAATGCGGGCCTTGGGTTCCATTCTATCCTCGGTTTTCAATGGGTTATCCTCCAGTTTGACTAACCGGTTAACTAAGTCCATTTTAGCACTTTCTGCCTTTAGGTGTCAATCAACTGGAAAAGGTACTCCACGTTGGGCCTGCACGGACTGAAAAAAAGAACGACCAGCCGCAGCTAGCCGTTCATGCGTGCAATTTGCCTTTTCCCTATTTCCGTTCGTACTCCACCAAAGTCATGCGGTAGACAACGTCGCCCTCTTCCGAGAACATGGTCAGGGCCAACGGCCAGCCCACATCGGGAGCTACTACCCATTCCGATTTGGTAATATCCACCCGGTTCCCGCTTTCATCCGTTTCCCGCACAAACTTGCGCAGCAGATAACCCCTGACCCCAGCCACGGAGGTCTCCTCCACTACGCGCACCCGGGAGCCGTCGAACATCTGCATGTTGTTGCCCACCTCAAGTTCCAGATCGGCGGCCCACATGCCCAACAGCCACAGTTCCCCAAACCAGTCGCCGCCGCTCATCAAGGCCGATAAGCCCATCAATCCGCCTAAGAAGGTGAGATTATCGGAGAGCCCTTCCATGGGCATCAACTGCGTGCTCCCCTGGGTGACTTCCATAGTCTGGTCATCTACCCTGCGCAGCTCCAAGAATTGATACTGCTTGTTCTCTACAACAACATCTTCCTCCAGCTCCCAGTCCCACTCGGTTCGATAGTTGACCACTTCATAGCGGAACCTTTCGTACTGATAGGGAAACACATTGTAGTTCCAAAACTCCTGAGCCCCGGCCGCCAACCCCAAAGACAGAACTACCACAACACTCAGCACAAGCATGGTCAGTCTGCGGATCATCAATTCCGCCTCCTCATTTGGAAGTTACTGCCTATATTAGGCAAGTGTTTCCAGATTCCTATAAAGAAGACTGCGTAGCTGGAAATTTAACGATCCGAGGGGGAACGGTGATCGGGCTAGGGATTTCCTTTTTTTACCTCGCATCGTCCGATGAAGATACCCGCAGCTCAGCCCCATCTTATGCCCATTGTATGCTGGGGGAACCTACCAACATACCGCAGAGAAAGGAGAACTACTTTGAAACTAAAGCTGTTTGTGTTGGCCTTGTTCGCTCTACTGTTCACCGGCTGTCTGGGCAGCTCTGGGGGCCCGGGCACGGCTGAGCTCGGTGTTTACTTGACCCAGACTGCGTTCCCTTCCCTGTCCCTGCAGGCCCTAGGGGCGGAGGAAATCAGGGAAGTATGGGTTTCCATGGCCAAAGTAACAGCCCGGATCAACGGACAGTGGGTAACCCTGCTGGAGCTGCCTGCAGATGCTGGGGAGATCAATCTTAAGGAGCTCCTGTTTAGGGCCCAGCTCTTAGGCGCAACCTCCATCCCCGCTGGGAAGCTCAGTGAAATCCGCTTTGAACTCCGGGAAAACCAAGCGGGGGGACACCTGTACAATTACCTGGTCTTTGCTGATGGAAGGATCGAGCCCCTGAAGCTGCCCAGCCGCGAGCTCAAACCGGAGCTGAACCTGGTTATTGCCCGGGACAGCGCGGTGGAACTTGTCTTTGACGTAAACCTAGATTACTTCGCCGAACGGGGCAGCGGCGGCTACACCGTGAATCCCCGCAAAGCCCTGCGTTTTCTGGACTCATACTGGCAAGAGTTCGCCTCCCTTTCAGCAACCATCGAGCTTCCTCCAGGACTTGGTGAAATCCTGACCGTGGAACTCAAGCTGTTGAGGGTGGGGGATCAACACCCCATCTGGAGCGCAGAGCTGCAGGATGGGGTACTCAGCTTCCAAGTCACCAGCCTGCCAGCGGGGGAATACACCTTGGAAGCAGCCGTAAAGCTGGCTGATCTGGCCACCCTCACCTTCTCCAGCGGTCCGTTCCACCTGGAAGGGGGAACAAACAAGCAGATCGTCCTGGGAAGCAGAGGGAAATAGGCATTTAGCGCAGCAAAGCCGAGCTCGTTAGGGGAGCTCGGCTTGCCCTTTGCCCATTTAGATCTGCAGGTAACGTTCTAGGAAACTGCGCACCCTCGCTTCGTAGGCTTCCTTAGCTGTTTCATAGGCCGTCCCGTGGCCGGCCCCCTCCACGATCCAGATCTCCTTCTCACCCAGTGCTGCCCGATACAGTTCCCAGGCCATTTCCGTGGGCACAAACCGATCTTCCGAGCCGTGGATGAATAGGAGGGGTACCCGGCTGTTTTTGACCTGCCCCAAGGCTGAGGCTTCCTGGAAGCTGTACCCAGCCTTGAGTTTGGTTACCCAACTTGTGGTATCCAACAGCGGAAAAGTGGGGAGTTTAAACATGCGCTGCAGCTGGTAGGCCAGCTGGGCGCGGACGGAAGTATACCCGCAATCGGCGATCACAGCTTTTACTTGCTGGGGAAGCTTTTCACCGCTGACCATAAGTACGATGGCCGCTCCCATGGACAGGCCATGGAGCACAATCTCCACATCTTCCCCCACCCTGCTGAGGATCTCCCCAATCCAGCGCAGGTAATCCAAGCGGTCGGGCCAGCCAAAGCCGATATACTCCCCGGCGCTTTGTCCATGGCCCCTGGCATCGGGCAGGAGTACATTAAAGCTCAGCTGCTCGTGGTAAAAACGGGCAAAACGGGCCATGTGCCTGCCCTGGGAAGTGTACCCGTGGGCCAGGATTACTGTCTTACCTGTGGGCTGGGGTGCAGGCAAGAAGTGGGCCACCAGAGTCAAACCATCGTGGGAGCGGATTTCCCAACGTTGAGGTCCTTGCCTGTCCAGCCACTCTGCGGGAGAAAGCTCAGGGGACTGGGCAGCCCTGGATGTTTGGCTCCCTGTGGCCTGAAGATCGGGATTACCCCGCAGAAACTCTTTACTGCCCCGCTTGATCGCCAAGTTGTAAAAGTGCAAGCTGGCCGCGGCCAATCCGCCCCCAACTATCACCAGTACCAGCACAGTTGCAATCACAAAGGTCTTCATGCCCCTGCCCCCTTCTCCAACAAACCTTGGAGCTAGAATACGACATCACCCGGAAAAGTCCTGGCAGGCCGGCCTGGCCTCGGCTGCCTTTACCATCTTTTAGCTGGGATCTCACGCCCTGTTTATTGACAATAACAGATCTAACTGAGAATATTTATGTAGCAGAAATTTATGGTGATATATTCTTTCCCACACATAATCAAAGGAGGGGTTACATGGACATCCGGGAATTCCAGCACCATCTCTGGCAGCTGTTCCGGGCCATCAGCCAAAGCCTAGACGGCCCCTTGGGCACCATTGTGCAGGCCCACGGGATCACCATGACCCAAATGCGCATGCTCGTGGAAGTGCAGCAGCGCGGCGAAGTAACTGTAGGGGAACTGAGCCAAGCTCTAGGCTCTGCTCCAGGCAACGCCTCGGCCATGTGCAAGGCCCTGGAGAAAAAAGGCCTGCTCAGCCGGGACCGCAGCCCCGAAGATGAGCGCATGGTACTCATTACCCTCACCGCCGCAGGGCGGGGCGTACTGCAGCGGATTGAACAGGACCTCAGCAGCAACTTCAACCCCGTACTGCAAGGGTATTCCCCCGCCGATTTCCAGCAGATTATCGCTGGCATGGAGAAACTGAAAGAGGTGGTGACCAGTCTGCAGCATGCCCTGGAAACCACCCACGGAAGGAGGTAGAACATGGCTGACCGCAATAGCGCCCCGAAAAAGCCTTTAATCTTCTATTACCTCATTTCCCTGCTTATCCTGATCATCATCAACGCAGTGGTCTTACCCATGTTCCTGCGCCGCCAGGTAACCGAAGTTGATTACAGCACCTTCTTGCAGGCTCTGGAGGAAAACCGCGTCTTAGAAGTGGAAATGAGCGCCGATGGACAGGAAATTGCCTTTGTGGCCTTGGATCGCCACGGACAGCGCCAGACCTACGTAACCGTGGTGATGCCCGATCCCAATCTCTTGGAACGGCTGCGGGACAGCCCCAACAACATCCGTTTTTCCCGAATTAAGCCCAGCCAGCCCAATCCGTTCCTCACCTACCTCTTCAGCCTGATCGTCCCTATTTTGATCATCCTCGGCTTGGGCCGGCTCTTTTCCAGCAGACTGCAGACCCGCATGGGCAACATCATGGCCTTTGGCAAGAGCAGTGCCCGGGTGTATGTGAAAGCCCAAACCGGCAAGACCTTTGCCGATGTGGCCGGTCAGGAGGAAGCCAAAGAAGCCCTCAAGGAAATTGTGGATTTCCTCCATGACCCGGAGAAATACGCCCGTATTGGCGCCACCCTGCCCAAGGGGGCGCTGCTGGTGGGCCCACCTGGTACCGGAAAAACCCTCCTCGCGCAGGCGGTGGCCGGCGAGGCCAACGTCCCTTTCTTTTCCATCTCTGGTTCGGAGTTTGTGGAAATGTTTGTGGGACTGGGCGCGGCTAAAGTACGGGATCTCTTTGAACAGGCCCAAGCCAAGGCCCCCTGCATCGTTTTCATCGACGAAATCGACACCATTGGCAAAAAGAGGGGCCAAGGGGGTATTGCCGGCAATGACGAGCGGGAGCAGACCTTGAACCAGCTGCTTACGGAGATGGACGGTTTCGATTCCCGCAAAGGGGTTGTGCTGTTGGCTGCGACCAACCGTCCCGAATCTCTAGACCCGGCCCTTCTGCGGCCCGGACGCTTCGATCGGCGCATCCCCGTAGAGCTGCCTGACTTGGCCGGCAGAACGGCCATCTTAAAGGTCCATGCCGCGAAGGTAGCAATGAGCCCCGATGTGGATTTGGAGGCCATTGCCCGCTCCACTGCCGGTGCCTCTGGGGCGGATCTGGCCAACATCATCAACGAAGCCGCGCTGCGGGCCGTGCGCCTCGGCCGCAGCCGCGTAGAACAAGAAGACCTAGAGGAGAGCGTGGAAGTGGTCATCGCCGGTTACCAGAAGAAGAATGCCACCATTTCCCCCAGGGAAAAGGAGATTGTTGCTTACCACGAGGTGGGCCACGCCTTGGTGGCAGCCAAGCAGACCAACTCCGCGCCGGTGCACAAGATTACCATCATCCCCCGCACCTCGGGCGCCTTGGGTTACACCCTGCAGCTCGAGGAGGATGACCGCTACCTCCTGACCAGGGAGGAAGCCTTCGCCCGCCTGGCCACCCTCACCGGAGGGCGGGCCGCGGAGGAGCTGGTGTTCAACACTGCCACCACCGGCGCCGCCAACGACATCGAACAGGCCACCCGCCTGGCCCGGGCCATGGTCACCCGCTATGGCATGAGCGACAAGTTTGGCATGGTGGCCCTGGAGACCCTAACCAATCCCTATCTGGGTGAAGATACGGCCATGGTCTGCTCCTCCGAAACCGCGGCGGAAGTGGACCGGGCGGTCATGGAGCTGATCAACAAGGCCCACGAACGGGCCATCAGCATCCTCAAGGATAATGCAGATAAGCTCCACGAACTGGCCCGGCACCTTCTGGCCAAGGAGACCATGACCGGCGAAGAGTTCATGCAGATCCTCAATGCTTAAAAAGCGCACCCAAGCGGTGCGCTTTTCCCCTATTTTACCGGGATGTAATAATCCAGGATCAGCTCCCCGTGCTCATCGGGATTGGTCCACCGCGGGCAGTTGTACACTTCCATGGACCAGCAGGCCGCGGGGTCGTACTCGTACCCTTGGTTGAGCAGAGCCTCCTCCGCCAGGGCATGGGCCTGGAGCAGAACCTCTGCCCTTTGGCCTTTGATCCAAGCTACAGCCACCTTGCCAGGGGGGAGTTCCCGCAGGCTGAATCCTTCCGGCACAGGAACCTCCGGCTGCATGAGCATGCCGCAAATGTAAACGAAACCTTCAGGCCCCCACTCGCCGATCCAGCCCACATAATCCCCGCCCAGATGGTACTCTTTCAGCCCCTCCAGGACCTCAAACGTTCCGTCGGCAAAACATCTATCCCACAGCGCGGGAATGGGATTCTCCTGGCCGGCGCTCTGCACCTGGATCGCTTTGCCCACCACACAGAGCCGCGGCAGCTCTTTAACCTCGAAGTTTACCAGTCTGGGCACTTGGACGCGCCCCCTTTCTTTTTTCCCACCTTTTCCACCTGCTGTAACCCATCTCCTGCCAGGCTTGGGCAGAACAAGAAAAAAGGAGGGCATCCCTCCCCTTTTCACCCAGCTAGGCTGGTAATATACTCTTCTATGGCCGCGGCCACCTTTTTGGACAGGCGCACCGCCTCCACCACCGTCCTGGCACCGGTAACCACATCGCCAGAGGCGAACACCCCGGGACGGCTGGTGCGGCCGCTCTCGTCCACCGCCACCAAACCCTGTTCCGTCACCTCAATCCCCTGGGTGGAGGAAACGATCACGGCCCTGGGGCCCTGCCCCACGGCAATAATGACCGAATCGACGGGAAAGAGGTTTTCCGTGCCTGGAACGCGTACAACCCTCTCCCTGCCTGCCTCGTCCCGCTCCAGCTTGGTGTCGGCCAAGACCACTCCCTCATCCACAAAGCGCACCGGTTCCTTATAACACATGAGCTGGGTTCCGTCAATTTTGGCAAACTGCACTTCGATGGGGAGTGCGGCCAGGGACTCTTCGCCCCGCCGGGCAATCACGTACACCTCTTCGGCGCCTTGGCGGAAGGCGGTGCGGGCCACATCCATGGCCACATTACCGGCTCCGATTACCGCCACTGTCTTGCCCAGGCGGTACACGCTGGGATTGCGCAGGTATTCAATGGCGTAGTGCACATGCCCTAAACTCTCTCCGGGAATGTTCAACCTGCGGGGCCGCCACACACCCGTACCTAGGAAAATGGCCTGATAACCGTCGCGGAAGAGATCATCCGCAGTCAAGGTAGTACCGATCGCTGTGTTGGGCCGAATGCGTACTCCGCTGGCGAAGAGGGCATCCATGAGCTGATCCAACACCCTTCGGGGCAGCCTAAACTCGGGAATGCCGTAGCGCAGCACGCCGCCAATGCGGTCGTTGGCCTCAAAGATGGTAACATCAAAATCACGCCGGGACAGCAAAAAGGCGATGGTCAGCCCCGCGGGGCCTGAGCCCACAATGGCCACCTTGCCCCTGGTGCGCTTGGAGACGTGGGGTTTATGGATGTTCAGGTAATAATCGGAAATGTACTGCTCAATGGCGCTGATCTGGACTGGCGAACCCTTGCGCCCCAGCACGCAGTGGCCTTCACACTGGTTTTCCTGCGGACAGACATGGCTGCAGACCAATGAGAGCGGATTGTTCTCAAAGAGCATGCTGCCAGCTTCGGCAATCTTGCTGTCCAAAAGCAGGCGGATCACCTCGCGAATGGGTGTTTCCACGGGGCACCCCTTGGTGCACATGGGCGTGCGGCACTGCAGGCAGCGCATGGCATCCTCAATTACATGCTTGCTCATGCTCATCCCCTTCCCCGATTTCCATACTAGCCATTGTAGAGGAACTGCGGGCAGGGGGCAAGAATCTCTGTGTAAAGAGATTTTTGCGCTAGGAATTGGAACTTCCGCGGTGAACTTTGTCCCGCGGCATTCACCAACGAAAGGGTCTGAGGATCATGCTTGAACAGTTTCTCTATGCATCCCTGTGCAATCTGCACCTCTTGCAGAAAAGGGATACGGCTACCGTTGTGGCTGACCTTTTGGGGCTGCAGGCCCAGTTCGCCAACAACCCCAAATACGCCCTCAGGATCAGGGCGGCCGATTACCACGAGGACAGCTGGCATAAAAGCCTGCTGACAACCTGGACCTTCAGGGGTACCCTCCATGCTGTTTTGAAAGAAGAGTTGGGGTTGTTTCTGGCCGCGGTGGGGCTTCCCGACACCTGGGATGACCGCTGGGATCTGGACCCAAAGCTTAAGGCGCACTGGGCCGAAAAGCTGTGGGAGTGGATCGCCTCCGGCATCACAGAAAGGAGCGCCCTAAAAGAAAAATGCCTGGCCGCAGGCCTGGACCAGGACACTCTCAACAGGGTATTTCACGGCTGGGGCGGACTGCTCCGGGACATGTGCAGCAGGGGTATGATCGCCTACGCCCCCGGCACCGCTAAGCACTTTGTTCCCTGTTTTGACGTACCGTTTCCGGACAGGCACAGCGCCCGGGTGGAGATCATCCGCCGCTACTTCCGCTCCTTCGGTCCGGCGACCTTCGGCGGCTGCGCCTATTTCACCGGTTGGCGGGTGCGGGAGGTTACCGCGCTGGTGGAGGCAGCCGCTCTGCCCCTGAAAAGCATCTCCTACCAGGGCAAGGAGTACTATTACCTCCAAGAACTGCCTGCTCGCGGCGCCATCCCCGACTGCCTGCTCCTGGCGGGCTTTGATCAGTTGGTGATGGGCTACCGGGACCGCAGCCGGTTTTTGGATGAGGAAGATAAGTCCAAGGTGATCACCAATACGGGGATCGTCTTCCCCACAATTCTCCTGGGCGGCAGGCTGAAAGCGCGCTGGAAAAAGGAGCGGAGCAAGCTCCTGGTGACCCCCTTCCGATCTTTGAGCCGCAGGGAGCAGGAACTGATCACCGAAAAGGCCCGGGCGGTTTTCCCAGGGGAAGTACAGGAAGTGCTCTTCCTAGGATAGGCCCTGCTCCAGCTCTTCCAGGAAGTACTCTACCTTCGGCAGTCTCCGCGCCCGCTTGAGACTGATGCCGGTCTTGGCGCAGAGATCCCCCAAAATGGCTGCCATGAGGTCTGATTTGATCCGCAGTTCCCTCGGCAGGCCATAGTTGGCAATGTGCTGGGTGAGCCGGGTAACCACTTGGGGCACATCTTCTGTGGCGTCTTCATAGGCATGGCAGTCCAGAATCATCCCCGTTTGGTGATCCGCCAGTACAAAGCCCCGGGGAAAGCGGGGCCGCTCCTGTTTGCTTTCCTGAACCACCACAGGCAGGTAGCACACGTCCAGCTCCCAGACAGCCCTGAGGCTGCGGGGAGCCTTGCGCAGCTGCCACAGGAGCAGTTCGTTTTCCATGATCAGCGGTTCGTAGCTCCGTACAGGCCTCAGCAGTTTCCAGGGCCTGGTGTGCCAGACCAGCTCCCCGCCACGCTTTTCACTTACCCGCAGGACAGTGCGCCTGCTTTCAAAATCCAGGGCAACCTCCCCCCGCCGATGCTCCTCGTACACAGCCAAAACCTGCTCCAGGGCATGGGTGAGAAAAACTGCTTCCTCCTGGTTGAGATACCAGGGATGATAACCCGGTTCGTAGCGGCGGAACTGGGGCCAGGCATTCCTCCCCCGGAATCTGAGGCCTAAATCCTTGATGTCTTTGAGGTCTTGCTGGTCCAAAAGCTCCCGGTTCTCAAAGGAGCACATGATATAGTTCTGGGAAAAGGCCGCATCGGCAAAACCATCCTCATCATCGCCCAATTCCAGGAGCTGAAAAAACCCCTCCAGCCCCTGCGCACCCAAGAACACGCACAGCCCGAAATGCTGCCCCATCCGCCCCATGACGGAACAGTAACCAACTAACCCATCCAGGGGGTTCTCCACCGCAATGAGATCAGTATCGTATAAATTCCGCCAGGGCTCGGCCTGCTTGAAAGCTATGGCCGCTGCATACAGGTCCCTCAGCTGCTCCTTGGATGGCCTTTCCCGTTCCTTCATCATGGCCCCTCCTTTCCCGTTTCTGCATCATCACTTCGTCACAGAACAGGTAATACCTTCTGGGGCTCGGGACTGGGTTCCCGTTTGCTGCCCCCTGCGGTGCAGGTGAAGGAGGTTGGACATATACTGAAAAAAACGCGGAGATAAGGAGGGAGCACTGTGAACGACACCATGTTCACGCCGGCACAGGATGTGATTTCCACCCAAACCCACGTCCACGAAGTCCAAGGTAGTACGGCCATCTTCCCCGACATACCCCACAACCACCGCTTCGCCGGCATTACCAGCCAGGTTATCCCCATAGGCAACGGCGACCATATCCACTCCTTCGAGCTCAGCACCGACTTTACCGAAATCCACCTCCACGGGGTAGGGGGCTTTACTGGGCCTTCCATTCCAGTTGGTAACGGCCGGCATATCCATTTTGCCAGCGGCATTAGTACCCTCAACCGGGGCCATGTCCATGAGTTTGCCTTTGCCACCTTAATTGATGATCCACTTAGGTTCTAAAGGCAAGCAGATCCCAAGCAGGGGACTTCTGACCACTGTTTGGGATTTTCTTTTGCCCCAGGCCCAGCTCAGCGCCACCTTGAAGTTTCCCTGGGAAATATGGAAGGAGTTCCCTTACGGCTAGTGGAATACTTAGCATAACTAACCTTTTGCTTACCTGATTAACCTGCAAATCTGCACAGAAAGGACGGACCACGGCTTATGGGACAGCGGTTTGAAGGTTCAGCCTTCCGATTTGTAGCTGGAGCACTGCTCACCCTCGCCCTCCTAGCCAGCGGCTATCTTTTGGGCATCACCCAGTTTGGACCACCGGAGGAACCAGAGCCGGTGGTGGCTGAAATTGCCGAACTGGATCGGTTGATCGAGGCGCTGCAGACCATGGATCGCTCCCTGGGTGGCCTGTCTGAGCAGGTGGCCCAGCTCCACACGGGCCTTAGTGATCTCCAGAGCCGCATGGCCCAGCAGGAAACGGCCGTGGAGGCTTTGGCCAACACTGTGCTCACCTTCAGTGCAGAGATGGCAGGACAAGCGGAAGTGACCACAGCCCAGCTGCAGGTGCTCGCCGCCGCTGCGGAAAGCAGGGAGCTGGACACTATCCTGCACGCTGTGCAGTCCCTGGGCGCCTCCCTCGCGGACCTTGGCCAGCAGGTGGCCCAGCTGCAGCGGGAACTGGATACACTGCAGGACCAGAGCGCAGAGCACAAGCTGGAGGTGGCGTCCTTGTCCGCAGCCTTGGAGAACCACAGCGCAGACCAGGGGCAGGCGCTGCGGGAGCTAGCGGTGGGGCTGCGGGCCCTGTCGGAACAGATGGCGCAGCAGGCCGAAACCACCGCCGGGCAGCTGCAGGTCCTGGCCCAACATGCTGAAAGCTTGGATCTAAGCGGCGTTTTAGCGGCCACGCAGACCTTGGAGCAGTCCCTTGCGGCACTGGCGGCCCAAACCGCCCAGCTCCAAGTGGACCTGGAGACCCTCCAAGGCCAACATGCGGAGCAGAAGCTGGGAGTTGAGAACCTAGCCGAAGCTATCCAGAGCCTGGCCGAAGAAGTTGCTGGGCATGCCCAGAACGTGGAAGCACAGCTCACCGCGCTTACTGAAGCCCTGGAAGAACAGGGCGCCGCTGCAGCTGTGGCTGCTGTGGCTCCGGTTCAACCGGCAGTGGATCCCCTGTCCCCAGCTCTGGAGCTCTCGGCCCCGGTTCAGAGCGCGGCGGAAACAGACCGGGCAGGGCAGCCGGCTACGCCTTTGCAGCCGGAGAGCACCGAGTACCGGCCCATTCCCGTCCTGATCTCCCAAGAACCAGAAGTTGATCAGAAACGGCTGGCTTTAGTCTTGGAGATTAAAGCCCGCGATACCATCTGGGACATCGCCAACCGCTTCCAGTCTCCCCCCAGTGAGGAGTTCATCAACCAGATCGTAGAACTCAACCAGGTGGATCCTTACCGGCTCAGGATCGGGCAGGACCTGCTCGTCCCCCTGAACGAAGAGGTCTTTAGACTCGTGGAAGTGGAGTGATGATTGTGGCCAGCACCGAGCCAACTAAGCAAAGGCAGTCCAGTGGTGAAGCGCTGTTGATTTTCTTGGCCATTTTTGCCCTGGCAGCAACCCTGCTCATCGTTTCTGTACGCCTGCTCCAGCAGCCCATTAGTGGGGTGCACCCCGCGGTGCTCTTGGTCTTAGCGACTGTGGGCCTTGTAGGCAGTATCCTGGGCCTTTTGGCCAGTGCCCGCAGCAGCAGCAGCCAGCAGTCCGCGGCCCAAGAAACCAGCCCTGCCCCACCCCCTGCTCCCGAAGGGAGCGAACAGCCGGAAAACGTGGCCCGGGTGAGACTCGGCAAGTATGTGCAGGTCCTGGAGGAACAGGTCCAGTCGCTGCGGCAGGAACGGGACAAACTCACGGAGGAAACCGGACCGCTGCGCAGCGCAGTGGCCGCCTGGCAGCAGAACGGCGTGGAAATGCTGCGTGAGCTGGAGCGGCTGCGCGCCAGCACTTTTTCCACCGTGGAGGACTATGCCCAGGCCCTTTCAGATACAACCAAGCATTTTGCCCAGCTGATGGCCCCTCTAGGGATCGGCCTCATTGCTCCGGCACCCGGTGACCAGTTCCATGGGCAGCTGCACCAGGCAGAAAACGGGGAGCAGTTCAGCTCGGGGGAGAAGCTGATCATCACAGAATGCCTACAATGGGGTTACACCATCAATGGGCAGGTAGCCATACCAGCGAAAGTACTTGTGGCGGAGGAGCAGTAACCTCCGCCTTTTTTCATGCCCTAGACTCCCTACCAAGCCCGCGCCCTGGGGCCGCGGGCTTGGCGTTTTCCTGCGCCAAGTATTTATGTGTAGTTTATGCAATATTTATGTTAATCCCAGATGAACATCGCCAAATCTGCGGCCCGAGAGCAGGAACTTAGGGGGGTTCGGCAATGATTTGCTAACAAAGTGGCCCCATGTTGCAAAGAGATTCGTTTTATGTTAATGTATACTAAAAGTTGTATGACATCTTTTGTAGGACAACTTTTCCCCAACCGTTTGTCAAGATGAAGAGGTCACAATCCCCTTGCACGGAGGAGGAAAGGGATTTGAAGGCCGAACCCCTCAGTAAGTTCATCCAAGATAAGATCAAAGCCTATATTCGCGACAACGCCCTGCGCCCTGGGGATAAGCTGCCCACCGAGGCTGAGCTGGCAGCTGAGCTCGGCGCCAGCCGCACTGCAGTGCGGGAGGCCCTGCGGGGCCTGGAAACCCTGGGAATCATTGATGTGCAGAAGGGCAGCGGCCGCTACTTGCGCAAAGTGGCCTTCAGTGAGGTCATTGCCGACCTGGCCTATAACCTAGAAGTGAGCAGCGCCAACCTGGCCGATCTGCTGGAAATCCGTATGGTTTTGGAAACCCAGTTTGTGGGCGAGGCTGTGGCAGCTCTAACCGCAGGGGAGCATGCCCAGCTGGCTGCCATCCTGGAGAAGATGAAGGGCAAAATGGAGGCGGGACGGTCCTTCGCGGAAGAGGATATGGCTTTCCACCTCACCCTTTTCAGCAAAGTAGACAATCAGCTCTTTAAGGACCTGTTGGACACCTTCTGGAAACTGTTCATTACCGCCCTGCCAGAAGAACTGCAGCTCCCCACCTTTTGGGATACCATCTTACAGCACCACGTGGATCTTCTCCAAGCTGTGCAAGCCAAAGACATCAGGCGCGCCAGGGAACTTCTGCAGCACCATTTCACCGACGTTTTCGAGCGCCTGCACTAGAATCTCCTGCCTTGGTGCAGTGCGAAAAGCCGAGCAAAGCGAGGTGATGCCAGGCGTTAAGCTGGTGCAGAACTAGGTAGGTATGACGGGCAAACCAAAAAAACAGGAGGGAGTAAAATGCGTAAAAGCAGCGTAGCTCTGACAGTTGTCGCCTTAGTTGTGTTCTTGCTCGCATCCACCGCCGCAGCCAAGACCAGGGTCACCTATTGGCTGTGGCTGGACGATCCCACGGACACAACCGTTCAGGAATTGGTAGAGGAGTTCAACCGCCTGCATCCCGACATTGAAGTGGTTACCGAGACCATCCCCCTAGCCAACTACTACGACCAGCTGCTCATGGCTATCAGCGGCGGTGGAGGACCCGATGCGGCCAGGTTTAAGGACTGGTGGCTGGGTGCCTTCTACGATGCAGATCTCCTGGAAGATCTCAGCCCCTATATCGCCAACTGGCCGGGAGCAGATGATGTTGTTCCCAACCTCTGGAACACCGGTATGATCCCCGGGGTGGACGGCGTCTTCATGCTGCCCCATCAATACATCACCTTCTACCTCTACTACCGGGCAGACTGGTTTGCAGAGGCCGGCTTGAATCCCCCCAGGACCTTTGATGAGTTCCTGGAAGCTGCCCTGAAGCTGACTGATCCCGCCAACAACCGTTACGGCTTTGGCCTGCGCGGCGGTGCAGGCGGTCAAGACCAGTGGCTGGCCTTCATGGTCGCGGGCGGCGCACGCATCGTTGACGAAGCGGGCAACATCGTGATCAACTCGCCCAAGGCTGTGGAAGTGAACCAGTGGTACATCGACCTGTACAGAAAGCATCAAGTGGCCCCGCCCAGCGCACCCACCGATGCCTATGCCCAGGTAGTAGGTGCCTTCCAGGCTGGCAACACAGCCATGATGGCGCACCACGTGGGTTCTTCCGTGATGATGACCGATGTGTTCGGTGACAACGTGGGAGTATTGCCCATTCCCGTCGCTGATCCCGAGAATCCGGCCACCATGGGCACCATGAGCGGTAATGTGGTCTTTTCCACCTCCGACGTGAAGGATGCGGCCTTCAAGTTCATCAGCTGGCTCAGTGAACACGAGGCCATGGATAAGTGGAGCAAATCCCGTCAAGGTCAGCTGCCGGTACTCCAGTCCGTCGCAGAGCAGGATTACTACACCCAAAACGAGTTCTTCCGGGTCTCCCTGGAAGGTGGTAACTACGCCATCGTCTGGCCGCCGCTGCCGGGAACAGGCTACGTAGCTTCCTACGTGTGGCAGAACACCATGCAGAGGGCTCTGCTGGGTGAAATCACCAGCCAGCAGATGCTGGACGAAATCGCCCAGGCCTTGAGGGAAGGTAATTGAGATGCTGCGGCGCCTCAACGAGAAGGAACGGTTCACACCGTTCCTTCTCCTCGGACCAGCCCTGCTCTTGATGCTGCTCATTGTGGCTTACCCCCTCTTCCAGGCCCTGCGCCTGTCCCTGTTCGATGCTTCACTGCTCAGGCCAGATCGGGCCCGTTTTGTGGGACTCACCAACTACCTCAACGTACTACGTGATCCCCTCTTTTTGCGCTCCCTGCTCAACTCGGCCATCTGGGTGGTGGGTTGTGTAACTCTGCAGTTCACCATTGGCATGCTGGGTGCGCTCCTGTTGAACAGGGAATTCCCCGGCAGGGGTCTGGTGCGGGGGTTGAGCTTGATTCCCTGGGCCACTTCGGGAGTACTGGTTTCCTTGATGTGGACTTGGATGCTGGATGGCAACTACGGAGTGATCAACGACATTTTGGTGCGCCTGGGACTGATCAGCCAGTACAGGCCCTGGTTGGCCCTGCCCATCTCCCTGGGAGGGGTGATCGCCGCCAACGTCTGGCAGGGCGCTCCCTTCTTTGCAGTCATGCTGCTGGCTGCCATGCAGAGCGTTCCCCAGGAGCTGTACGAAGCCGCCCGCATTGATGGTGCCGGCCGGTTCCAGCAGTTTCGCAGTGTCACCATTCCTTTGATCATGCCCACCATCGTCATTACCACCATGCTGCGCATCGTCTGGACCGCGAATTACATGGATCTGGTCTTTGTCATGACCGGCGGCGGCCCGGGTAACGCGAGCATCATCTTGCCTGTTTTGTCGTACATCACCGCCTACAAAAAGCTGAAAGTGGGCGAAGCAACGGCCATGGCTGTGCTGCAGGCCATACTGCTGATCATCACTTTGTTTGTGTATTTGCGCCTGGTCAACAGGAAGGGTGAAGGAGGTCTGTCACTCTATGAGGTATAAGAGAGTAAAGGAGTTCCTGTTGCTCTGGATCCCCATTGCACTGTGGCTGACCTTCGTGCTCTTTCCCTATGTGTGGATGTTCCTCACCTCTCTAAAGGAGCCCAGCGAGCTGTATACTTCACCCATCCAGTATCTGCCCAAAAAGCCCACCTTCGCAGGTTACAAACTGCTCATGGAAACGACCAAGTTTCCCCAGTTTATCCTGAACAGCCTGCTGGTGGTGGGCGGAACACTGCTGGTTACCGGAACCGTTTCCACCGCCGCGGCCTACTGTTTCTCGCGGTTTGATTTCCGGGGTAAGGGTAAGCTGTTCGGCATGTTCCTGGTCACGCAGATGTTCCCCTCTGTGCTTTTGGTCTTTTCCCTTTTCCTGATCATGCGGACCTTGGGACTGCTCAACACCAGGCTGGCTTTAATCGTGGCCCACAGTACCTTTGCCCTGCCCTTCACCACCTGGCTCTTGACGGGGTTTTTCAACTCCATACCCAAGAGCCTAGATGAGGCGGCCACCATTGACGGGGCAACCCGCTGGCAGACCTTTTGGTATGTACTGGCGCCCTTGTCTGCCCCTGGGGTGGTGGCAGCTTTGACCTATGTGTTCATCTACTCTTGGAACGAGTTCATCTATGCGCTAACCTTTACCTCCAGTATAGACATGCGCACCGTGCCCGTGGGGCTGAACACCTTCATGGGCGAGTACATCATCCGCTGGGATCTGCTCACTGCGGGGGGAGTAATCACCGCCATCCCCATTGTGATCTTCTTCATGCTGGTCCAGCGGCGCTTGGTGCAGGGCTTAACAGCTGGAGCAGTAAAAGGATAACAATGAGGAGGATGCAAGCAGCATGACAACCAGGTCGGTCACAGAATTACAGGATTTAGCGTGGGAGCTGCGGGAGACGGTGCTGCAGATGCTCCACAGCGCCCGCAGCGGCCATCCCGGCGGCAGTCTGTCCTCTGCGGAGATCATGAGTGTTCTGTACTTCCACGTACTGAACATTAAGCCAGAGGACCCGAAGTGGCCGGAGCGGGACCGCTTTGTGATGAGCAAAGGCCACGGCTGCCCCACTTTGTATGCGGCCTTGGCCAAGCGGGGCTTTTTCCCTACAGAAGAGCTGTTTAAACTGCGGCAAAACGGCAGCATCCTGCCGGGCCATCCCGACATGAACAAAACGCCGGGCATTGACATGAGCACCGGTTCTTTGGGCCAGGGCATCAGTGCTGCGGTGGGCATGGCCCTGGGGCTGAAGTACCAGGGGCTGTCCAGCCGGGTCTATGCCCTCTTAGGCTGCGGTGAGCTGCAGGAAGGGCAAGTGTGGGAGGCCGCCATGGCTGCAGCCCACTACAAGCTGGATAACCTCATCGCCATTATCGACTACAACCGGCTGCAGATCGACGGTACCAATGCGGAAGTGATGGAAGTGGAGCCCCTGGCCGACAAATGGCGGGCCTTCGGCTGGCATGTGCAGGAGATTGACGGCCATAATGTGCAGGCCATTTTGGACAGCATCGAGCAGGCCCAAAAGGTCCAAGGACAGCCCGCGGTGATTATCGCCAGGACCGTGAAGGGCAAAGGGGTTTCCTTCATGGAAAACCAGGCGGGCTGGCACGGCAAAGCCCCGAGCGATGAGGAACTGAAACAGGCACTCGCCGAACTGCGGCAAAGGAGGATGCAGCAATGACAAGGCTCGCCAATCGCATTGCTTACGGAGAGGCCCTGGTAGAACTGGGCCGCAGGGATCCTAAGGTAGTGGTACTGGATGCGGATCTGGCCAAAGCAACCCAGACCGAGAGGTTTCGTCAGGCCTTTCCCGAGCGCTTTTTCAACGCGGGCATCGCGGAGCAAAACCTCATGGGCCTGGCCGCGGGAATGGCTGCCACAGGCCTCATTCCCTTTGTGAGCACTTTTGCCGTTTTTGCCACCATGCGGGGCGTGGAGCAGTTCCGCAACTCCATCGCCTATCCCAATTTGAATGTAAAAGTGGTGGCCACCCATGCCGGCATTGAAAACGGCCCCGATGGAGCTAGCCACCAATCGGTGGAGGATCTCGCCATCATGCGGGCTATCCCCAACACAACGGTTATTGTACCTTCTGATCCCATTACCACCAAAAAGGCCGTGGAGGCCGTGGCCCAAACCTACGGCCCAGCGTATATCCGCCTCGGTCGAGCGGAAATGCCCTTCCTCTATGCTGAAGACTTCCAGTTTGAAATCGGCAGGGGAGCGCAGCTGCGGGATGGCTATGATCTGACCATCATCGCCGTGGGCAACATGGTGGAAAAGGCCCTCTTGGCAGCCGATGAACTGGCCAAGGAGCGGATCCACGCCCGGGTGATTGACCTGCTCACGGTGAAACCCTTGGATGAAGAGCTGATCCTCAAAGCAGCCCAGGAGACCAAGGGCATCATCACCGTAGAAAACCACAGCATTCTGGGGGGCCTGGGGGGAGCCATCTGTGAGCTGCTCAGCGAACGCTACCCTGCCAGGGTGCTTAGGGTGGGTCTGCAGGATCGCTTCGGCGGCTGCGGCAATCCCGATCTGCTCCACGAAGAGCTGGGCCTTTCTGTGGAGAGCATCATCGCTGCAGCCCACAGACTGCTCAAGTAAAAGGAGAGCATACGGAAAAAGGCGCGAGGGGAACCCGCGCCTTTTCTATTCCCTATTCAAAGCTGAGGGCTGTAACAGGATCCAGCTTGGCGGCCCGAAGCGCTGGGTATACCCCCGCCACCAGGCCCACCAAGGCAGAAAAGGCAAAGGCCACTGCTAGAGCCGAAGCCTCGATGCTCGCGGGCCAGCCCCCGTACTTGGACACAGCCTGGGCCACCGCGGCACCAAAGCCTAGGCCCAAGGCTCCCCCGCTGGTGGTCAGGGCCAACGATTCCACCAGGAACTGCAAGAGCAGATCCCTGCGCTTGGCCCCCAGGGCCTTGCGGGTCCCGATTTCCCGGGTACGCTCGCTGACCGAAACCAGCATGATGTTCATCACGCCGATCCCCCCCACCACCAGGGAAATGCCGCCGATGGCGCCCAGCATGAGTTGGAGGGTGAAGGCCACATCGCCAATGGTCTCCAGCATTTCATCTTGGCTGGTGATGGAAAACCCATCGGTGGTGCCCAACCGCGAATACAGGAAGAACTCCGCCTCCCGCACCGCCTGGGGAGCCGCTTCCGCGGAAAGGGCCTGGGCCATGAGGGTTCCCACCCGGTTAGTGCGCAGCAGCCGCTCCAAAACGAAGGTGATGGGCACATACGCCTGGTTGTCGTAGTTCCCAAAGACCACTTGACCCTTGGGGGCCATCACGCCCACCACGACCAAGTCGTAGCGGCGTTCCCCCACCACCAGGCGCACCACCTTCCCCACTGGATCCACCTCGCCAAAGAGGCGTTCCGCCAGGCGCGAGCCCAGAACCAGCACGGGGGTGCGCTGCTCCACATCCAGCGGGTGGATAAAGCGCCCGGAAGCCACCTCGTAGTTGGCCACCTGGGTGTACTGGGGTGTGGTTCCCACCAGCGTAGATCTAAGGTTAGCCCCGGCATAGAGCAGCAGCCCGCTGCTCTGCACCTGGGGTACAACTAGGCTCAAACTGGGGGCCATCTCCTGGAGATGCTGGGCCATATCCATGGTGAACACATCCACCGCATCACTGCTCACCCTGGCGCCCCTGCCTAGAGTGGGTGCCGGCGAAATCATGATCAGGTTGGAACCTAAGGCCGAAACCATATCCAACACCTGGCCCTGGGCGCCCAGGCCGATGGACACAATGCCCACCACCGCGGCCACACCGATGATGATCCCCAGCATGGACAGGAACGAACGCAGTTTGTTGCTGCGCAGGCTCCACAGTGCCGATCTTACCGCCTCACCTAGACTCATGCCCCCACCCCCTCCTGCCCAGAATCGCCGATGATGAGCCCATCGAGGATCTCAATCAGGCGTTCCGCTTCCTGGGCCACGCTTTGGTTATGGGTAATCAGGAGCAGAGTATTGCCCTCCTCGTGGAGCTGGGCAAAGAGCTCCATGATCTGGACACTGGTTTTGCTGTCCAGCGCGCCGGTGGGCTCATCGGCTAAGATAAAGGCCGGTTCGGTTACCAAGGCCCTGGCGATGGCCACCCGCTGCCGCTGCCCGCCGGAAAGCTCAGTGGGGCGATGATGCAGACGATCAGCTAAACCCACCCGCTCCAAAACGGCCACGGCCCGCTCCCTCCGTTCCTTTTTGCGCACACCTGCGTAGATGAGGGGCAGTTCCACGTTCTCCAGGGCGGTGGCCCTGGACATGAGGTTGAAATTCTGAAACACGAAACCGATGCGCCGGTTGCGGATTTCCGCCAGGCGGTTATCGGTAGCCTGCAGCACATTTGTCCCTTCGATGATCAGCTCCCCTGAGGTGGGCCGGTCCAAACAGCCCAAAATGTGCAGGAGAGTTGATTTGCCCGAACCTGAAGGCCCCATGATGGCAATGTACTCATTCCTGCGCACAGAAAAGGAAACGCCCCGCAAGGCGTGCACCTTCTCCTCCCCCATGGGGTAGACCTTGGTCAGTTGGCGCGCCTCAATCACTGTACTCATCGGCCAAACCCACCTATGCGCACCCCGGGTACGGCAGAAGGCAGGCGGAAGCCCGCGGTCTGGCCTGGGCCGCCGTACAGGGCCACATTAAAGCCTACGATCTGATCACCCGGCTCGAGGCCGGAGATGATCTCCACTTCCAACCCATCGGAAAGGCCTGTCTGCACCTCTACAGGCCTGGTTTCGCCATCCCGTACCACGGTCACAAAGGACCGGTTGCCCTGCACAACCACCGCTTCCACCGGCACTTTGAGCACATCTTCAGCCCTGGCCACCTCGATGGTTACGGAGGCGGAATAACCTACCCGCAGCTCCGCGGTGTTCTCCGCCAGACGGATGGTGACGGGCACAGTGGTGATCCCTCCTGAGCTGTGGGCAATCAAGCCGATACTGTCCACTGTACCCGTGAAGGGCACGCCAGGCAGGGCATCCACTTCCACCAGGGCCAACTGCCCCTGGCGGATTTGATGCACATCGAGCTCGTCCACGGCGATCTCCACATAAAACACACTGTTATCCAACAGGGAAACCACGGGGTTGTTCGCGGAAACCTGTTCACCCGCTTGGAAGTTCACCGCGGTAACCACGCCGGCAAAGGGAGCCTGGATTTTGGTGTTGGCCAAATTGGTCTGGGCCAGCTTAAGATCGAGCTCCGCTTCCCGCAGGGCGTTGGGCGTTCCGCTGATCTTGGCTAACTCATAGGCATTCTGGGCCCTGAGCAGGGCCAGCTCCTGCTGGGTGCTGTCCATTTCCGCTAAAAGTTCTCCTTCGGCCACAGCTTGGCCCACTTCCACCAAAATGCGCTCGATCCTGCCGCCAACCGTAAAGCCCAAATCGGCCTGGCGGGCACCCCTGATGGTCCCCGAGGCGCTGATGGTTTTACGCAGGGTACCCCGGCTCACCGGCATGGTGGGCTGACGCACCTGTTCCCGCCAAACTTCCAAGGTGGCCGATCTCCCCCGGTTGCGCAGGGCATAGAAGCCTCCCGCGGCTAAAACGACCAGGATCAGCAGGATCAACCAGCGTTTTTTCCTCATCGCGACACCCCTCCCAGAAGGTCACCAACAATCCCCAGGCTCAAGCGGCGCTTGGCCAGGTCATGGCGGTGGCATGCGTCCCAATAGTCCAGTTGGGCTTGGCGCAGGGCCAGCTGCGCCTGGTTCAGTGCGCCCTCCTCCACCGCGCCCAGTTCATACTGCTTCTGCACCGCCTGCCACTCCAGCTCCGCCTGTCTGAGGCTGAGCCTGGCTATCTCTTCGTCCCTGGCCAAGCGGGCCAGCTCAGCCTGGGCATCTTCCAGGGACTTGTGCAGATCAGCTAGGGCTTGGGCATAGGATTGCTCCACATCCTCCAAGGCTTCTTCCCGCGCCTGGGTGGTTTTGGTCCGCTGGTTGCGGTCCAGGAGGGGGTAACCAATGCTCACCGCAGCTTGAAAGCTAAACCCTCCCCCAGTGGCCGTTTCCGGGGCGTTCTCCAGGCGCACGGTTAAACTGGCCTCGGGCTTCTTTGCCGCCTCCGCCGCGGCCAGCTCCAAGCGGGCCCGCTCCAGCTCCGCCCGGTAGTTAAGGAGCAGGGGATGCTTTTCCAGATCCGCCTGGAGGGCGGCGAAATCCGGCTCTATGCCGCTGCGGGGCAGGCTGGTCAGCTCTAAGGGCTCCAAGGTGTACTGCCCTCCTGCCAGATCCACTGCGGCGAGAAGGCTTTCCAGGGCCCTGGCCGCCGCCAGCTGGGCTGATTCCAGTTCCCGCTCCCCCCGCAGAACAGCCAGTTGGCCGCTGATCAGATCCATCTCCCCCGCCTCGCCCCGTTCCACGCGGGCTGTGATCAGCTGCAGATTCTCCTGGGCGCTGCGCCAAGCCGCTTCCGCTAGAGCGACCCTGGCCTGCGCGAGTTGGGCTGAGCGGTAGAGCTCTTCAATTTTGAGGCGGGCACCCGCCAGCACGTAAGCCCGCTGCTCTTCCAATCCGGCTTTGTTCACCTCGGCCACCACCCGGTTGATCTCCTCACTGCCCAAGCGCGGAGACGGCCAGATGGTCTGCTGCCAACCAAGGGACCAGCTGGCGCTGATCTCCTGATTCTGCCAGTTAAAGCTGGGGTTAAGGCTGCCGGAGAAGGTAGCTCCCTGTGCTGTGGATTTGGAGAAGGACAAACCCCCTGCCGTATCCCAGCGCGAGCTATCCCGGGAGAAGTTGTGGTTGAAGCGCAGAATGCTGCCTGTCAGCTCTATCCCTAAGAGATGGCGGTCTTTGATACCCTCCAAGGTCTCTTCCACTGCCTCCAAGTTCTTCAGCCAAGCCTGGTAATCGCTGTGCTGCTCCACGCGGGCCAGGGCCCCCTCCAAGGTGAGGAGATCCTGGGCAGCCGCCTGTGTACAGGCGAGGCCGAGCAGAAGCACAGCCGCGGCTAAAGCCCGCCACTTCATTGCAGATCCCCATCCAATCCGAGGAGATGCTGGAACTGGAGGAAACTAACCAAGTACGCCACCTTGGCCTCTTCCAGACTGTGCTGTGAGTTCAACAGGGCAATGCGCTGCTGCAGCAGCTGCATATCTGTAATCAACCCCGCCTCCGCCTGCTGGCGGTAGATCTCAAAGGTCTCCTGGGCGATCTCCCAATCCCGCTGGCTGCTGGTGAGGCGGGCCAAGTTATCCGCTAGGGAATGATAGGCTGAGGTGATGTTCTCCACCAGGGAAGCCCGCTCTTGCTCCAAATTCAAGCGGCTCACTTTGATGCTCAGTTCGGCGCGCTGTAGATCTATGGGGGCGCTCCCTTCCAGGCGCGCCGCTTCCAGCTGCCGCTCCTGCAGCTGCAGATTGAACTGCTGATCATAGAGGGCGAAGCTGTTTTCTAGCCCCAGCTCAATGCTCTCTTCCAAGGTCAGTTCTAGGCTGGGCAGGGGAAAATCAGCTTCCAGCACGAGCTCTTCATCTTCGTCCAGGCCGGTCAACCGCCTAAAGTGCCTCTCCCGTTCCGCCAGGTTCTGCTGGGCGGTGAGCTCATTGCGCCGGGCCGCTTCCACCCGGTTCAACTCCTGCAGATCCTCCAGGCGTCCTGCATCGCCCAGGCGGACCTTTTCCTGGACAATGGAATAGTTGTGCTCGGCCAGGATGCGCTCCAACTCCCGGATTTCCAAGGTGCGGCGCGCGGCCAAAACGTCATTGTAAGCGCGGAATACTTCCAAGTAGTTGTTACGTTTAGCCGTGAGATAGGTGTTGCGAGCCCGGGCCAAACTGTGCTCGGCCTGCAGCTCGCCCTGCTGGGAACCGGAGAGCAGGTTGGCCGCCACTGCCTTTTGGTAATCCAGTTCCGCCAGCTCCAAGTTGAGCTGGGCGATCTGCAGGGCAATATTATGTTCATTCATCAGCTCAACCGCCTGGGCAAAGGTGAGCACAGGCGGGGATTGAGCCCAAGCAGGGAAAGAGCTTGCCACAAGCAACAGCAGGCAGAGGACAAGGCCCCAGGTTTGCTGCTCCATAGGATACATCCCTCCAGCTAGTTAAGGTTCAACTTCTTCTGCAGTAATTACATTATTTCGTCGCAGAACCCTCTTTATTGGTGGGGGCAGACCACAACTGAAATGGTAACCTGAGCAGAGAAAGGCACCCCCCTACCAATACGGCTGGCAGGGGAGGTGCCGTCTTTAGTTATCTGCACTGTAAATTAACTTCTCACCACCCGCTTCAACCACATACAGCTGGTGGAGGCCCCTGGTGATCAGGTTAGCCAACTCCTGCTCCGTACAGAAGCGGGCAGCAATACCGCAGTCGGAACTTAAGCGCCTGGGCACCGGGAGCAGCTCGGCGTGGACGCCCAACCGGGCGAGATACCTTTTATAATTCACCGCTCCGGAGTGGGTAAAAAAGGTAGCGATATACTCCATGGGCTCACCTGGTGATAACTAGCAGGAAGTCTTCTCCCTGCTCTTGCACCTGGGTTTTGTAGCCCCGCGCTTCCGCAAAGCGCCGCACATTATCCCTGGATGTGGAGTTCCCAACTAGAACCTGCACGCCCTCTGGACTCTGCTCCAGAGCCTTCTTAGTCAAGAGCACCGGTTCGGGGCAGGCCCTTCCCCGTGCATCCACCGTCTTAAGAGCCAACGGTCACATCCCCTTTCATACTTACTTCCGCCCGCTCCATGTTGAGAAATCCAATGGCCAAAGCAACTGCCAACCCAATGATGGTGGCCGCTTTGCCGTTGGCCGTGGCCCCCGCCCCCGATGCGGCCAACCCGAAATTGTGGGCAAAGGCGGCGCCAAGGAGCATGCCCAGAAAAGTGATGGCCGAGTCGATGTTGCCTTCGGCAGCCAGCACAATCTGCCGGAGGGGGCAGCCGCCCAATAGCACCGAGCCCAAGCCAGCCAACAGCATGCCCAAAAAGTTCCACAACCAATCGGTATGGGCAACAGGCTGCCCGCTAAAGCCCAGTCTGAAGTTACCCGTAAGCAGGTTGCCCACCAGTGCCGCGACGAAAATGGCGGCAAAACCCGTAATCAAATGGGCATCTTTAAACAGGACTACGTCCCGGATTCCCCCCACCATACACAGCCGGCTGCGCTGGGCGAGGCCGCCCACGATCAATCCAGCCGCTAGGGAAGCCAAGATGGGGGCATGCAGAGAGCCGGGCCCTTCCGTGCTGAAAAAGATAAAGGCCGGGGCTGTCAAAAGCAGGATCAGCAGGGCAACCTGTACAGCTGGGAAGAGGTAGCCCTCGGTCTTGGGCAAGGAATAGGTTCTCTGGAGGGTAAACCCCTTGTTGAAGAAGCCCACACCAATTAAGATGCCTGCCGTAAAGCCCAAAAGGCCAAAGACAGCCGTTAGGTCCCCGCCGGCGAGCCTGAGCACCATGCGCAGGGGGCAGCCCAGAAACATGAGGGCACCAATCACCACAAAAAAGCCTAAGATAAGGCGGGTCAAGGGAGCCGAACCGCCCCGCACCCGGAAATCACCGCTTGTAAGGGACACGAGCCAAGCCCCTAAAGCTATCCCTACGATCTCGGGGCGGATGTACTGGACCACCGCCGCCCGGTGCAGGCCCAAAGCTCCAGCGGTATCCCTGATAAAGCAGACCACACAGATACCCATGTTTACGGGGTTGCCCAACACGACCAGGGCCACGGCCAGGGCACCCACGATGGCTCCTGCTAAAGCTATACCCTTCTTGCCGTACACATCCATACCTCCTGCCGCTGCATTTATTGATATTTTTTTGTCAATATCACTTCCATTATAGGCGGGGGCGGCCTGTCTTGTACAATAAGGTTTCCCTATGGAAGCAGCGCTCCCATAAGCAAACTCTATCTGCCCGGGGCAAGGGCTCAGGTACAATGAAGGTGGAGGGGATAACCATGAAACGCATTTACCTCGACAACGCTGCCACCTCTTACCCCAAGGCTCCAGGGGTAAGCGCAGCGGTAAAGCGCTGCCTGGACGAAGTGGGCGGCAGCATTAACCGCAGTGGAGCAGGGAGCTTGGCCAGCGCCCAGGAGCTGGTGTGGGAGACCAGGGAAAAGATCGCGGGGCTGTTTGGCTTCGCCCAGCCCGAAAACGTGATCTTCACCCTCAATGTCACCCAGAGCCTAAACTTCTTGCTGAAAGGGCTGCTCCAGCCGGGAGATCACGTGATCGTTTCTTCCCTGGAGCACAACGCGGTCATGCGCCCCCTCCTGCAGCTGGAAAAGGAGGGGGTGGAGTTCTCCCGGGTTTGGGGCGATCAGCAGGGGCGAATCGAGGCGGCCCAGTTTGCCCAGGAGATCAAAGCAAACACCAAAATGGTGGTCATCACCCACGCCTCCAACGTCTGCGGAACCATTCTACCCGCAGAAGAAATTGGCGCCCTCTGTGAGCGCCACGGTCTTGTTTTCATCATTGATGCAGCCCAGACCGCAGGAGTACTGGACATTGACCTGGCCAAGACCAAGGCCCATGCCATCGCCTTCACCGGGCACAAAGGGCTCTTGGGTCCCCAGGGCATTGGCGGGTTTGTGCTCCGCGCTGAACTCGCGGCAAGACTGGAACCTTTAATCAGCGGCGGCACGGGCAGTTTTTCCGAACACGAATACGTCCCGCCCTACCTGCCGGACAAATTCGAGGCGGGCACCCTGAATCTCCCCGGCATCTACGGACTTCATGCTGCCCTGGACTACCTGGAGAAAACTGGGTTGGAAGCCATTCGGCAGCGGGAGTCAATCCTTACAGAAATCCTCCTGGAGGGCCTGGCGCAAATTGAAGGGGCTAAGCTCGTGGGACTGCCTACCACGGAAGGGCGGGTCGCTGTGATCTCCGTCGATTTCCCCGGCAGGGATAATGGGGAGATAGCGCACCGGCTGGACAAAGACTACGGCATTCAAACCAGGTGCGGCCTGCACTGCTCCCCAGCTGCCCACAAGACCTTGGGCACCTTTCCCCAGGGAACGGTGCGCTTTTCACCAGGCCCGTTCAACACCGTCGAGGAAATGCAACTGGTTATTGCTGCTGTGCACAAGCTTCTGGGAGAGTTTTAGCGTAGGACAGGGTAAATTCCTGAAACGCCCTGGCCACTGGACAGAGCACCCTGTTTTTGTGCACCACGAAGTAAAAGCGCTGAGTCAGATCGAAGCCCTCTAAGTAAAAGGCCTTAAGCAGGCCTAAACGCACTTCTTCCTGCACGCACAGCTCCGAAAGCACCGCAATCCCCAGACCCGCCATAACGCACTGCTTAATGGTATCGGGGTTTTCCATGGTGGCAACTACCCGCAGGTCTTTGAGACTGAGGCCCTTTTCTTCCAGGGCCTGCAGAAAGATGGTCCTGCTCCCGGAACCCTCTTCCCGGAGAATAAGCTTTTCGTCCTTTACCTGCTCCCAGCCCACACGATCCCCCACCAACTGGGAGTACTTCCCCCGGGGCGGTGTGATGATCACCAGCCGCCCTCGGCACAGCTCCACCTGTTCCAGCTCATTCCCGCCTACACTGGTTCCCACAAAGCCAAAATCCACGGCGCTGGCGGCGATGGCCTGGATCACCCCTTTACTGTCGTGCTGGTTGAGGCGGAAGGTCACCTTGGGGTACTGCTGACTGAAGGCGGCGAGCAGGCGCGGGACAATATGGCGCTGGGGAACGGTACTGGCGGCAATGGCCAGTTCCCCTTCCAACGTTCCTTCGTACTGCGCCAGAGAGTAAAGCGCCAGTTCCCTAGTGTTCAAAAGGTCCAGGGCATATCGGTAGAAGATCTGCCCCGCTTCCGTAAGCGTTACCGTTTTGCCGCAGCGGTTCAGGAGCACTGTACCCAGCTTGTTCTCCAGGGATTGAATGTGACTGGTCAACGTGGGTTGGCTGAGAAAGAGCTCTTCCGCCGCCTTGGTGAAACTGCCGTGCTTCACAATGGCCACTAGCGATTCAAGCTGTCTGAAATCCATCCTGTCGCCCCTTCTTCTGTCAGTTCAGACGCAGCGGCGCTCTGCCGCAGCATCCCGGGCTATTCCCTAGTCAGGTGCACGCCTTCTTCCACCTCATCATCTGCAGGATCAGCGGAGCGTTCAGGGAGCGCAGCAGATGGGGTTCCCTCCGCACCATCCCCTACCTGCGTAGGTGGGGCCTGCTCCCAGCCCCCCATGATAAGATAGTCGTCCGATTCCGTGAAAAACACCTCTGAGACGGACTGCTCCGAAAGCGCCACATCACTCTTGTCGGTAAACAGCGGGGCTTCATCATCCTGAACACTAGGTTCGGGCTCCGCTGCAGTGCTGGAGAGGGTTTCCACTTCCTGTAAAGGCATGGCCCGTGGTGTTTCCTGCTCAACCACCACTTCCCGCGTGGTAAAGCGCGAAGAATCCGCCCACCGTTGCTGCCTCGCCTGCCTACAACCTCGGATACTTGCCGTAACGGGAATCAGCAGTAGAAACAGTAGAATCACTACACCCAAACGTCTTCTTGTCCCTGCCCTTCTAGGCGAACGTCCACAGCCCCATCTGCGCCCTTTTCCTTCGCGCCGCTTCTCCTGGCGGATCACCGCAACGGCTTCCTCCACTGTAATGCGGAAAAACTCTTTGTTCCAGCGCCGTGCTGCTAAAGCGTTATGGATCGCCCTTTCCGCCCCTTGGCAGTCCTCGAAGAATTCACTGAAGACCACGCGGTAGGGCGTGGGTACCCCCGTATGGCGCGAGAGCTCTTCCGCCCTTTCCTCGGGAGTTCGCGTTGTATAACCGATCTTCAGTAAACCTGGGAACGCGGGGTTTTGCAGCACATAGATAAATCCGGGGATGCGCATCGTTAACCCTCCGTAGAGCCTTCTTTCCGATTTCTGCTGCTCCACTATGGTGACTTTACTGTGGTGATCCAGCTGCGTCCCTAGCCTCCATCTTCCTGCATGCGAGCCTCTTGGTTGCTGGTCATCTTCAGCACATGCCCGGAAAAATCCTCCTGCGGGGCCGGCTTAAACCCAGATGGGCGCCTGGGATAGGTAACTACCAGTGTCTAGGCGCCCTTTAAGTCCCGTTTTATACTGAACCCAGGGAGACCCAAGACAAAGGGAGGTGTACGTGGAACCAAGTACGGTGGCACCCTGTTCCCTGATTGCGTGGTTCCTCACCCAAGCCACCGAAACCCCATACTCAAAGTTTTTCTCAACCAGTGAGCCCCGGGGTATTACCCGCGGGGCTCGTCCCTTCTTCCAGTGGTATTGTCCACCTTCTAGTTTTGGTACAGCGTACACATGACCAGGTGTCCGCGGCCCACATCCACTAATCTCTTCTCCATATGGTCACACCTGGAGGTCCGGTATTGACAGCGCGTCTTGAAACTGCATCCGGCAATCTGCTCCAGTGGACTCGGTATCTCTCCGCTAATGGGAATCTCCCTGCGTTGGCGCTCCAGATGCGGCTTGGGAATGGGAATGGAGGACAACAGTGCTTGTGTATATGGATGTTTGGGGTTCGCAAACAGTTCTTTTTTGTCAGCCAACTCAACTAACCTTCCCATATACATCACGCCGACCCGATCACTGATATATTTGACCATGGACAGATCGTGGGCGATGAACAAGTACGTTAGACCATATGTCTTCTGGAGCTCCTTCAGTAAGTTTACTATTTGCCCCTGGATGGAAACATCCAAAGCAGAGATGGGCTCATCGCAGATTATAAAGCGAGGCTCAACGGCCAGGGCGCGAGCGATTGCCAAGCGCTGACGTTGGCCGCCAGAAAACTCGTGGGGGAATCGGGTCACGTGTTCTGGATTGAGCCCAACCTTTTCTAAGACCTCGAAAACCTTCTGCTCCCTCTCCTTTTTTGTTCCCATGCCGTGAATCTCCAGACCCTCTGCAATCAGTTCTTTCACCGTCATGCGCGGATTCAGCGAGGAGTAGGGATCCTGGAAAATAATCTGCATGAAGCGCATGTAACGCTTTAGCTGTTCCTTGTTATACGTGGCGATATCTGTTCCTTCAAAGAACACCTGCCCGCCGGTGGGCTTGTAGATACCCTTGATCGTCCGGCCCAGGGTGGATTTACCACAACCCGACTCTCCAACCAGGCCAAAGGTCTCCCCTTTGCGAACATCAAGGGTGACCTCATCCACAGCCCTCAGCACCCGATTTCTAGATAGATAGAAGTACTTACTCAATCGCTTTATTTCAAGAATCTTCTCTGTCATGCCCATCTGTCCTTCATCCCTTCGAATTTCGCCAACTGTTCCGCCGCTCGCTGATCGTACAACCAGCAGAACACCCTGTTTTCAGCCTGGTAATGATACTCTGGTTCTTGCAGTGCGCAGACCTTCATCGCGTAATCACAGCGCGGCGCAAAGGGACAACCCGGGGTAAGATTCAGCAGCGATGGAGGGACACCTTTAATTGTGCGCAGCTCCTTTTCTGAGTCGTCAGTCATGGCCGGCACGGCCCGCAGGAGCCCAGCGGTATAGGGATGCCTGGGTGCGTAGTAAATCTGGTCTGTTAGGCCTTCTTCCATAACCTTTCCGGCATACATCACCACAATTCGATCCGCTATTCCCGCGACTACTCCCAGATCATGGGTGATCAGGATAATCGCTGTGCCAAACCTAGACTTCAGCTCCTTTATCAAGCGGATAATCTGCGACTGAATGGTTACATCCAGTGCAGTGGTAGGTTCGTCAGCGATGAGAATCTCTGGCCGATTAGCCATGGCCATGGCAATCATGACTCGCTGCCTCATTCCGCCCGAGAGTTCATGGGGATACTGCTTCACGCGCGTTTCCGGTTCGGCAATTCCTACCAACCTCAAGAGTTCCACAGCCTCCCGAATGCAGTCCCGCTTGCTCCTACCCTTCTGATGCTGGCGGATGATTTCGGCGATTTGATTGCCGATCTTCATGGTGGGGTTAAGGGAGGTCATGGGGTCCTGAAATATCATGGAAATCTGAGAGCCGCAGATTCTGCTCAAACCTACATCATCAAGTTTCAGAAGATCTTGTCCTTTGAACAAGATTTGACCGCTTTTGATTTCCCCCGGAGGTATAGGTGTGAGCCCTAGGATGGCTTGAGTAGAGACGCTCTTGCCACACCCCGATTCACCAACAATAGCCAATACTTCGCCCCTGCGCAGCGAAAAGTCCACATTGCGGACAGCTGCGACCTCTCCTTCGTACGTATGGAACGAAATGGACAGATTTCGAACTTCCAGCAAGGTTTCTTGAGAATTCTTCGGCACTTGAGAACCTCCCTCGCGGACATGCACTAGATTACTGACGCAGTTTGGGATCAATGGCATCTCTTAGTCCATCTCCAATTAACTGCAGGGAGAGCATGGTCAGGCTGATGCAGACAGCAGGAAAGATCAGCAGATAGGTATGTTCCCTCATCTCAGATATCCCATTGGCAATAAGCACGCCCCAGGAGGTCATGGGCGGCTGAATACCCAGCCCAATAAAACTGAGGAAAGATTCGCCAAAGATGGCACCCGTGACCCGAAATGTGGTATTGACAATCACCACAGGCAAGAAGTTGGGGAACAGGTGCTTGAAGATGATCCGCCATCTGCTGGCACCCATGTGCTGCGTCGCTAGGACAAACTCGGAGTTCTTCAGTCTGAGTACTTCTCCTCGTACCAAGCGGGCCATACCGCTCCACTGAGTAAGTGAGAACGACACTATTATTGACCCAATGCCCGGTTTGAGCAGTAGCATAAACAGACTCACCCAGATCAAAAAAGGGATAGCAATGAGGATGTCCACAAAACGCATAATGAGCATATCCACCCGTCCACCGTAGATCCCTGAAAATGCACCGATGAGGATGCCGATCACCATCTGGCAAAGCGCGGCAGCAACTCCGATATACAAAGACACCCGAGCACCAACCCAGGTTCGCGCCCACAGGTCGCGCCCTAAACCATCGGTACCGAACCAATGCTTAGCATTGGGAGGCTGATACGAACTTAACAGGTCCACTTTGTCAAAACGGTAAGGAACCATGGCTGGCCCGACAATGGCCAGAACTACAAACAGAGAAATGATGGCTACCCCCGCCATAGCCGGCTTGTTCTTGTGAAAACGCCTCCACACCTCACTCCAAAAGGCGACCGTTTCCGTCTTTGTCTCGTAGATGATGCGCTCTTCAGGCAGGAGGGGCCTAAAAAGATCATGTTCAGGGATTGCCATGTTACCACCCCTTTCCGTCGCGGGCATGCCTTACTCGTGGATCGATAATTCCATAAGCGAAGTCCACGATGAAATTCATGACAATCAAGAAGAAACCAAAAAACAGAGTTAAACCAAGCACCAATGGATAATCCAGGTTCTGCATAGATTGCACATAGTGTCTGCCCAAACCGGGTATGGCAAAAGCCGATTCGATGATGAATGAACCGGTTAAGACTGACGCAATGGCCGGTCCGAGAATAGTCAGAATTGGCAGCAATGCATTGCGTACCTGATGCCGGATAATCACTTGGTGTTTGCGCAGTCCCTTAGCCTTGGCCGTTTTGATGAAGTCGGCATTCAGGACCTCCAACATGCTGGCCCGCATATACCGAGCCAGCGTCGCCATAGTTCCCAGACTCAAAGCAAACGAAGGCATGAGGGTATGTCGGAAAGTGTCATAGCGTGCCACAGGCAGTAACTTGAGGTAGACACCGAGGAAATACTGGAGAAAAGCCGCCACAACAAAACTGGGGACCGAAATCCCGATTAGAACCAAAATGACCGTGAAATAATCCATGGGCTTACCGCGGTTGATGGCCGCAACCACCCCGAAAAAGATGCCAAACACTACCGAAACGATCATGGCCCTTATACCCAGGTCTAAGGAATAAGGAAAGGCATCCCGGATGATGGTGTTCACCTGAACACCCCGTTTGGCCAACGAATAGCCGAAATCACCGCGCACAAAGATATTGGTCATGTACACGATATACTGCTGCCATAAGGGCTTATCCAGACCGTAATGAGCCCTTAATTTTTCCTTCACCTCTGGCGTTATCCGAGGTCCCGCAAAGGGATCACCAGGTACCAACTGCAAAAGGAAGAAAGTAGCTGTGGCCAAGACAAGCATGGTTGCGATGGCAATTAAAGCCCTGTTGAGCACGTACCTTAACATGCAGACATCCACCTTCCACTGGCATATGTCCCGGATCCTAAAGCGCTGGAGTTCGGCATACAGCCAAACTCCAGCGGCAATGAAACGTAACTAACCCTCTATTTCTCGATATCTGCATAGATGTAGTCTGTCGTCAAACCAGAGAGGGCAAAAGTAACGCCTTTCACCCAAGGCTGAATGGCAATGGTCCCTTTGTTCCACAAAAGGGGAACAGCCGGTGCCGTATCGAGGAACAGGGCCTCAGCTTCAGCCAAGATCTCGGCACGTTTCACCAGATCTACCTCTTTGTTGGCTTTATCCAACAGAGCGTCGTACTCAGCGTTGTCGTAAGTTACACCCATGTCGGTAGACTCGGTCACCCAGTAGCCCATGTAGGTATGTGGATCATCATAGTCCGGGCCCCAACCCAGGCGAGCGAAGTCATACTCTAGCGCTGGTTCGTAGATGCTGTCCCAGAACTGCTTGCCAGTTGCGATTCTGACGTTAACCTTCAGCCCCATATCCATGAGTACGCTGAGAATGTAGGAGGTGATTTCCTTGGGATCAGTTGGGTCCGCGGAGGTGAGTAAGTCGAATTCTGGGAATTCGTCCACAGACTTGAAGCCCAGGTCATCCAAGACTTTTTGCATATACTCCTGTGATTTAGCAAGGTCTGCTGTCTCAGGATGGAACTTCCCGAAGTTCGGACTTACATCGCCCCAGGTCTTGCCGGGGTAAATGCCTGTGGCCGGCGGCACCATGGCCGTTGCGGGAAGTGCATTACCCTGCAATACGCTGTCGATGTAACCCTGGCGATCGATGGCGTAGGAGATGGCCTTCACGAAGTTGGGGTTGCTCAAAATCTTGGCTTTGATGGGATCATTCTGACCATATCGATTGAGCTGCAGATAGGAGACGCCGCCGCGAGCGTATTCATGCAGAAGACCTTGTGACCTATACCACTCGACCTCGCTCGTGGTTGCTGGTACAAACCAGTCCAGCTCTCCGTTATCGAACATGTTTCTTCTCGTATCGTGGTTGGGGATTACATAGAACACTACTTTGTCCAGTTTAATGGCATCGGCGTTCCAATAATCCGGATTCTTTTCGATAACGATCATATCCTCGTGCTTCCATTCCTTAAGCACAAAGGGGCCATTGCTGGCCAGGGATTCTGCGCTGGCACCATATCCTTCTCCGAACTTCTCCACCAGATCTGCCCTGCCAGGCGAGCCGAAGGAATGGCCGATCAGACTTAGAAAATAGGGGACCGGATTCCTCAGTGTGATCTGTACGGTTTTCTCATCCAGTGCCTTAACCCCTAGTTCTTCTGGGGGGACTTCGCCTGCACGAAGTTGAGCACCATTTAGAATGTCGTCATAAATGGGACTCGCTGGGCAGATTTCGAACATACGTACAAAGGCATGGACGAAATCATCGGCCGTCACAGGCTTGCCATCGGACCACTTGGCATCACGCAGATAGAAGGTGTACACCTTGCCGTCCTCAGAAACCTCCCATCGCTCGGCCATCCCTGGCAGAACATCATTCTGATGGGTACGCACAAGTGATTCGAAAATGGCAAATTGAACTAATTGGTGTGCTGTTGAGGTTAGGATGCGAGGGTCTAGATTGTCTAAGCTACTGGCCAGAGGTAGATACAGCACTTTTTCCGCCGCCACCACAGGGGACAACAGCGTGAAGACCAAGAGGACGAGAATCAGACTCTTAGCTGCTAACCGCTTCATCGCTTTCCCTCCTAGAATTGGTTTCTGCTCAAAAACTGACCTACACAACCGTCCGTTACCTCTCGCCGGTTGGCTCCGCTCTCACCTTCCCTCTTTCCAAATGTCAAATGAGGTAAAACTCTGTCTGCCTGCCACTTACCGTGCGGCACCCCTCTTGCGTAAAGACAACGGGTTCCTCAAGGCTGCAGCGCACTATTTGGTTATCCCACTCGGGAATGGCCATTTCCGTGCTCAGTTCCATCGCAAAGGCGTAGTTGTACTCCAATTTAGTCTCGCCGCGGGGCAGCGCTTGCTCCTGTTCCCAAGGCAGGCCGATGAGGGGACCAGGTTGATGCAAGAAAAGCCCTAGAGAGTGGGAGTAGACTCTGGGGTTGATCAGTCCTTGCCGGCGTGCCCTGCTCAGTATGTTCTGAAGGAGCTCATTGCCTGTCAAGCCCACTTGAAACTCGCTCATGAAAATATCCTGCAGTTCATTGGTCTGTGCTAACAATGCCCGAAGTCCTTGGGGAGCCTCGGTCTCGCCTTGCCTCAACACATAAGCAACGCGCTGGTTGTCCGTGTTAAGCCTAAGATAATGAATCCCCACATCGCAGTGAAGGACGTCACCTGGCCGGATCACTTGATCCCCGGTACCGTACTTCTCGATTGCTTTTTGCGGACGAATAATGGAAAAGTAAGGGCGGAACGATACGGTTAAACCCAGATCGGTGACTCTCTGCCAGTAGAACCACACAAGGTCTTGCACCGTAGTCACTCCGGGTGTGATCACGCTTCGACTGAAGCAATCAGCGATAATGCTCTGGGCGATCTTTACTGCGTGCCTGAACAGCTCGATTTCGGTACCGGTGAGGGTAGCTCCCCACCGCACCGCCGCCTGCTCAGCCGAAACAAGTCTCTGCGCGTACTTCTCGGGCAATCTGCTGCGCAGCTGTTCGAAAAGGTTATACGTCAAGCCACCACTAGCCCACTTCACTCTGCCAATGTTGACACCTATAGTCTGCGGATCCCGCCTTTGCACCAAGTCGAGAAGGATAGCCCACTGCTGCTCCTCAATCTGACCGCGGTAAGGCCTTTCGTAAAGATCCTTGGTGTCGGTTCCGGAAACATTATACCGAGCAATACCTTGTTCTCCTTCGTCCACAAAAATGAGCATCTGTAGGATGGGACTCCAGCAATCCATTGGAATCATGGTCCTGTATATAGGATCGAGATCATCTTCCTGGCACAGAATGATCCACATATCCAAATTGGCCTCTCTCATAGCCACGGGCAGAACCTTATCCAAACGTTCCCTAAGCACCTCGTTGATCACTGCCGCCCGCTCCCTCATGGGCAGGACACTGGGAAACCCCGCGTTCCAGCTGTTTTTGATCGCCCTATCCATCTCGGTTGTCCTCCTCTTGTGTGCGAGCCGATTTCTGAACGTAACCGTTCTCCCTTACGTCAAAGACACTACTTTGACAGAGACCTGTCGCCAAGGACTGAGAAAACCTTTTCCACAATCACCTGGTCTTCAAAACACAGCCCGACCTGCAAAACCTTTCACTAACGGCGTTTCACCCTAACCCAGTCACTAAAAGGACTGTTTACTTCGGATTCCGCTCTCCGCTTTTTCACAGGAAACCTTTTCTTTTTCCACTATTCTTGGCGCAACCTCAGATTCCTTCTTATTAGATTAACTTTTTGCCTCACTTTTTGACAATCCACAACATCTTTTTGACCTGGTCGTTCGCGAAAAACAAGAGAACCTTGGCGGAGTGTCTCCCCCAAGGTTCAGACAACCTTTTCATTCGCTGGCTATTTCACATACGAACAGCTACTCCAGTGTTTTGACGGAATTGCCATAGATGATCTCCGGAACCATGATAAACTCCTTCACCTCGCCGTTAGGGCCAGTCCTAATTCTCTTCAATGCAATTTCCCCTGCTTTGAGTCCCAGAGCAAAGGCATTTTGGGATATTGAAGTGAGCCGCACGTCAATTAGGTCGTGGTTGCGGATGCTACCAAAGGACACCAGGGAGATATCTTCTGGGATCCTCAAACCACACTTGCGCAGGGCTGCCATGGTTCCTTCGGCCATCAGGTTGTTGGCCACAAAAAGAGCAGTGGGCAGATCATCACCGTTATCGTGAATCATGGCCGTGACCGCCTCATAGGCGTCGCGGCGCTGAAAGTTGCCCTGGATGACATATTTCTCTTCGAGGGGAATATCGTTGTGTTCCAGTGCCTTTTTGAACCCCTCGAACCGTTCCCTACCCGAACTTACTGACAGCAGGCCGTTGACGATGCCTATCTTCCTATGTCCTTTTTCGATCAGGTGACGGACCAGTTTGAATGAGGAGGCAAAATTGTCCTCAGCGACGACTTCGGCCGCGCAGTTTTCCACTCTCCTGTCGATTAGCACCACCGGGAAACCCCGTTCCACCAACTGGTTGATGTGGGCGGGATCATTGCCGCAGGAAGCCAAGATGATGGCATCAACCCGCCGCTCGCTGAGGAGCCTGAGCAGGGTCACTTCCTTCTCGGGATTCTCATCGGTGCTGCAGAAAATCAGATTGTATCCTTCGGAATGCATCGCGCTCTCAATGCCTTTAGCGATCTCCATAAAGAAGGGGTTGGAGATGTCGGCAACCACCACACCCACCAAGAAGGTTTTCTGCTGTTTCAAGCTCCTGGCCAAAGCATTGGGCTGGAAGTTGAGTTCCTTCACAGCTTTGAGGACTCTCGTTCTCAGCTCTTCACTCACAGGGTAATTCCCGTTGAGTACTCGCGAAACAGTCGAAATGGAGACATTAGCCGCTTTCGCCACATCTGTTATGGTAACTTTCATTCAATTCCGCACTCCTCATCCAATCACCGCTACATTTTTATTATATCATATTTTTCGTGCAAGCCACCTAACTAATCGATCCCACAGCGTTCCATAGTGCTCCCATTCATACATCTCTGGGGGTGCCCAGTGTGGGGTACAGTCGGTAGCATAAGCCAGCGTTCTCCCCTCTCCAAAGGTCCCGAGGGCGATAATAGGGTCACCCTCGTACTCCACCAACACCATGGCTTCTGGCTTGGCAATCAACTTGTTGTAACCAAGAATGAACGGCCATTCTCTGGGCATTCCTTCTAGTACGGCGTGGGCGGAAGGATCGGCGTAGAGATCTGCACCCTCTGGGACTTCCACCCGGTCATCCCCGGTGATCAAGTTGACGGGCAGAATCTCCTCAATCGGCGAATCCTTGTATTTAGCTTTCCCTTCGATACCCTGGAAGGTCATATAACCGCCGATCATACCGAAACCGCCGCCATGGGCCACATATTGTTTCACCAGTTTGAGCAGGTTGGGGGTGCGCTTACAGAAACGGACTGTCTCTGGGTGCAGGAGGAATGTGTTTGAACCCACATCACTGAACAGTACCACATCGTAATCCTGCAGCTGCTCCAAAGTGTTGGGAAAATCGAAGGGCACCCTGTGGCAAGGAATGTGCGAAAACTCATGTCCCTTCTGTTCAAACAGGTTCTTCATGATCCGGGCAGCTTCATTATACCTGGTTGTAAAGAAATTGTCGAAGCCTTTATACTCGGTAGTGTTGACAACAACCGACTCGCCTACAAACAGAATCCTGAGACCACCCATTGCCTTCCCTCACTTTCCTTTTTTTCTAGAAACTGCTCTCCTTAACCAGCTGGCCCTCTTTCATCACCATGATCACATCTCTCAGATTGTTGATGTCATCCAGAGGGTTAGCTCGCAAAGCGATAATGTCGGCCAGTTTGCCCTCCTCAATTGTGCCGATCTGATCTGCCAGGCCCATAAGTTCCGCCGAGTCGCGAGTCACAGCCAGAATAGCCTGCATTGGAGTTGCCCCGATCTCCTCTACAAAGTACTTGCATTCAAGGTGGAGAAGACCGTGATTGGGGTCCGTACCCAAGGCAAACTTCACTCCGGCCTGCAGGGCTTTGGACATCACTCGTTTGGTCTGTTCCTTGGTCATCTTCACCTTTTGCTGCCACCAGCGGGGCAAATCCTCTAATTTGTGGGTCTTGTTTAACGGGCTTTCATAACCTAAGACGGGGTCGAAGAACAGGATCAGATTGGGATCGCTGATATAGCCGCCATATTCCAAGAAGTAGGGAATATCATCCTCGTCAATGAGGTTAACGTGTTCCAATGAATCGACTCCTACTTCCAGGGACCAACGCACGGCCGGACCGCCGATGCAGTGTGCAGCCACCTTGATACCTACCCGGTGCGCCTCTTCTACCGCAACCGCTATTTCTTCCTTGGTGTAAGCCGGAACCTTTGTTAGGTCACCCCTTAGATAATCTAGGAAGGTATCGCCGTTGGATATATTGGAAACAAAGATCTTGATTACATCTGCGCCTAAGAAAATGGCCTCCCTTACTCGACGGCGAACCTCATCTACGCCATCGGCACAAGCTGAGATTTCCGGAGCGGTACCATGGCGGGGCCGAATGGCCTGACAAGCCACAAGTAGCCGCGGACCAACGATCTCACCTGCGTTGATAGCATCCCTGAGAATCTTGTCAATGCAACCCTGACCATCCCCCAACAGCCGCACGGTGGTTACGCCCGACATGAGGTCCCGTTTCAGAGAATTGTATCCCCGCAGCACCCGCAGTCCCTCGGGCATAAGGTGTTGATCTCTGATGGTCTCCTCCCGGTTGTAGTCCTGCCCCGCATGCGAATGGGAGTCAATCATCCCCGGCATAAGGGTGCCCTCACCCATGTCCAACACTTCTGCATGATCGGGGATGGGGATGTTCTCGGCTGTGTCCACCTTGGTAATCATCCCATCCTCAACCACTATTACCGGGTTTTCTCTGACCGGACCTCCCGTGCCATCGATTAAATACTTAGCTTTGATGTACTTTTTCATTCTGCCCAACCTCCTTCGGTCTTTTATAGATGCTTAAAGATGCCCTTGCGTCTAAACCCAGAAGGAACAATGGCCAAGATGGTTAGGATGTAGGGGATCATATCAACAAACTCCGTGGGGAGCCCCAACCCCTGCAGCTGAATGGCGATGCTGTTGGCGATGCCAAACAAGAAACTGGCGAAGGCCGTTAGCGGTAGATAGGCGTTACTGAAACCAACGGCTGCCACCGCGATAAACCCGCGGCCGTCGGTCATCTTCTCGGTAAACATGGACAGATTTCCTATGGACAAGAACGCTCCTGCCAGGCCACAGGTGATGCCAGCGATGATTTCCACCAGGAACATATACTTCTGGACATTGAGCCCGCTTGCTGTAATGGCCATGGGATTTTCACCTAAAGCCCTAATCTTGTAACCTAATGGGGTTCTATACAACAGCACAAACAAGAAAACGATGGCCACCCAGGACAGGTAGACTATAATATTATGGCCGCTGAGCACTCTAAGCAGTGGAATGTCTTTGATCAACGGCAAATGGATCTTGGCCAGGGACGGTGTGGTGGGGTCGTAGAACGACCCTTTTCCGCCGAAAATGGGCCCCAACAACCAGCCAGTGAGGGCTATTGCTAGCATGTTGAACCCAAACCCAAGAATGATCTCATGGGCCTTGAACACACTCACAAAAAGCCCATATAAAAGGGCCAGAAGCACAGTAGCCCCTACGGCCAAAAAGACCCCGACTAAGGCATTCTTCCAGAAATAGGCGCCGACCACTCCGAAGAATGCCCCGGTTAACATGAATCCTTCCAGAGCAATGTTGAAGTTGCCGGCCTTACTGCACACCGCCCCACCCAGGGCACAGAGCAGGATAGGTGTGGCAAGACTGATTCCCGTCATGAGAGTGTGTTCGCTGAAAATTACTTCTAGCACGTTACTTACCCTCCTTATGCAGACGGCGCAGACGCAGCAGTTCAAAGAGTCCCTCCGCGGTAAGGCAGATCACGATGATGGAGGTAAAAATGCGCACCGTGTCCAAGGAAACGTTGCTCATCCTGGCCATAGCGCGAGACCCATTCTGAATAACCCCCATGAAAAAGCCAGCAAGGGGTACCCCCACCGGGTTCAACCTGCCCATCAGGGCAACTAGGATGCCATTGGCACCCATGTCTGTGGAAAAGCCATGGATATAGCGATGGTGCACACCCATAACCTCCGTGGCTCCCGCTAGAGCCCCAACAGCACCGCTGGCAAGGAAGGACCAGAACTGCATCTTCTCAATATTCACGCCACCGTAACGCGCGAACTCCTTAGCCAGACCCAGCATTTTGTGTTCGTACCCATACTTGGTATATACACTAAAGACAAAGAACAGGCCGGCTAACACCAAGGCAATATACAGCGAGGCGTTGAGCTGAAAGGGCGGAACTAGCTGAGCCAAGACCGCCGATTTCTGGATATAGGGAGTGCGTACCTGTTGGGCAGCCTGGGACACATCCGCGGGATCCTGGAAAATGGCGGACACCAGAAACTGACATAACAGTACGGCGATGTAACTGAGCATCCAGGAAACAATTACCTCGTTCACACCCCTATAGGCCTTTAGTCGGGCTGGGAGGTAAACCCACAGTGCACCGACGAGCATGGCAGCCGCCAGGCACAGCGGAATGTGCAGAATGGCTGGAAGGTTGGTAATGTACATCCCCAACACGGCAGCTGTAAGGCCCCCAAGATAGATGCAGCCTTCGAGCCCCATGTTGAACAGGCCAGCGCGAAAAGAAATCGTAGCCGCAATACCGGTAATGATAAACGGGACTGTCCAGCGCAGCGTGGTCAACATGTTCATCCTGCCGTAAAAAGCTCCGCGAATTAGGTGATAATAAGCAAAGCTTGGTTTTTCTCCGGCCACAAAGATGAACAGACTGCTGATAAGCAAGGCGATAATCAGTGATAGTCCGAGCCTCAAAAGGGCACTGCCCCTTTTCATGCCGTCTCACTTCCTTCCCCCGCCGGAATCCCCGCCATGAGCAGACCGATCTCCTTGCGGTCTGCGACGGTCTCCGGATCCACAGTGCCAATGATCCGTCCTCTATACATGACTATAATCTTAGTACTCAATGACAGGATCTCATCCAGATCGGTAGAAACGAGAATTATCCCGTAACCTTCTTTGCTCTTCTCAATTAACTGGTTGTGGATGAACTCGATGGAACCCACATCCACACCCCGGGTAGGTTCTTCGGCCACAATCAAGTCCTTAGCCAAATTGAGCTCGCGGGCCAATATACACTTTTGAATGTTGCCTCCTGAAAGGTTCATGATGTGAGTGTTACGCGAGGATGCCTTGATGTTATACTTCTCAATCAAGTGATCAGCCAGCTCCCGCAGCCTTTTCAGGCTCATAAATAACCTCCCTGCCCAAGGACTACGGCGGTGTGCACCCATAATCAGGTTATCATACACACTGGAGTTGGCGCTGATGCCGCGAACATATCTCTCTCCGGTAATATAGGCAATCCCCAGCTCACGGATCTGATGAGCATTGTAGGAAGTGATATCAAGGCCTCTGTAGAAGATCTTCCCGTTTTTGATGATTTTGTCCAGGCCGGTGATGCATTCCACCAACTCATCCTGGCCATTGCCTCCCACACCGGCCACACCAACGATGTCGCCCGCCTTCACAATGAACGAGATATCCTGAAGGGCGACTCCCGTGCGGGAATGTTCAGTGACCAGATTCCTGACTTCCAAGATGGTCTCGCGCTTGGGATCGGCCGTCAATTCAGCGCTATCGACTTTTCGCCCGTGAATGTCCACCTTTCGGCCCACCATCTTCTCTGACAAGCTTTCAATGGTGCAGTCCTTAACTGCAGCGACGTCAACCACTTGTCCCTTTCTGATCACAGTAACCCGGTCAGCGACGGCCATTACTTCACGTAATTTGTGGGTAATGAAGATGATGGACTTGCCATCTCGTTTGAGTTCGCGGAAGGCAGAGAACAGTTCATCAGCTTCTTGGGGAGTTAAAACAGCGGTTGGTTCATCGAAAATCAGGATGTTAGCTCCCTGAAACAGGATTTTGAGAATCTCAACCCGTTGGCGCATACTCAGCGGGCATTCGGCGATCTTCTGGTGGGGATCCACGTGTAGACCATATCGTTCCGAGATCTGTCTGGTGATCTCCACCGCTCGTTCTTTATCCACAAAGTACCTGTTCTTCGTTGGTTCAAAAGTAAACACCAGATTTTCGGCTACTGTGAACGAAGGAATGAGCATAAAATGCTGGTGAACCATGCCTATACCCCTGGCAATGGCATCCCTAGGATTCTTCAGTTGAACCCGTTCACCATTTAGATAAATCTCGCCTTCATCTGGAGTGAGCAGGCCATACAGGATGTTCATCAACGTAGTCTTGCCGGCCCCATTCTCGCCCACAATGGCGTGAATCTCACCCCTGCGGAGCTTAAAACTCACCCGATCGTTTGCAATTACCGGTGTCTCCAGATCAGGAAACACTTTGGTAATGTTCCGCAGCTCCAGTATTGTGTCACTCATACGGTATCACCCCACTTGTGCAACAAAAACTGTCATGCTGAGGCCTTTAGAGCTCATTGGCCCTCGGTAGAGATGAAATAGCGCCTAACTTAGTTATGGCCGCTGCCGCCACCTTGTTGGCAAAGGTACAAGCTTCGCGTAGAGACTGACCAGAGGCGATGGCCCAAGCCAAGGCACCGCAGAATGCATCACCAGCCGCTGTTGTATCCACCACTTGGTTGACGCGCTGAGCCGGGATATGCAGAGCATTGTCTCGCCCAACCAGATAACAACCCGCGGCTCCTACGGTTACCACAATAGCTTGAGGACCAAGATCCAGCAGCGGTTTCGCCCGCTCAACCACTGTCGCAAACCCTTCGGCCCTTCGGCCAGTGAAGCCAGCAAACTCCACTTCATTGGGAACTAAGATGTCAACTAGTTTCAGAAACCCTGCAGGTAATTCCCGATAAGGCGCTGGGTTGAGGATCACCTTGGCGCCAGCTTGCCGTGCTATGCGGGCCGCCGCGAAAGAAGCCTCTATGGGGACCTCCAGCTGTACCAAAAGCACGTCGGCCTGCTCGATGAGGGGAGATGCTTTCTCCACATCAGCTGGACATAACGCAGAATTTGCCTGAGGCACGATAATAATGCTATTGTCCCCGCTGTCCTCAACCACTGGATTACCAATGCCTGTACCCAGGCCTTCATCCACCACTATACCTGAAGTGTTGATGCCCTCCGCCTTCAGGAGCTGGAGAAAGGTTCGGCCAAAGTCATCGTTTCCCAAGCGCCCAATCATGGCCACTTCCGCCCCAAGTCGGGCCGCAGCCACCGCTTGGTTGGCCCCCTTACCTCCGGGAAACATCCCAAAACTCGTACCAATGAGCGTTTCGCCCCGCTCAGGCCGGCGCGGTGCTCTGATTACCAGATCCATAATAAAGCTGCCTACCACCGTTATTCTGGGACCCAAGTCTCATCCACTCCTTTTCTGGCCTCCGTATGGAGACCAACGTCACAAATAGACCTGCAGGGTGGCAAAGGGCGGGAACCAACGGGAGGCCCGTCTAGTTCCCGCCCAGGCAACTACCGCGTCTCAGTGGTCTTGGGGATAGCGATTTCCCCCCGGATGATCCGTTCTTCAATGTCCGCCACTTGAGCTTGGATTTCCTCGGGAACCAAAGCAGTGTTAATGGCTATAACCGGAGTCCCTTCTTCCAAACCATAGTAGACTTGTTTGCTATTGAACTGCCCTTCATAGGCTTGTTTTACGGAGTCGTAAGTAGCATAACCGTGATCCAACAGGCATGAGGCAATCACATTCTCGGGTGCAAGCGGGGACTGATCTACGTCTACACCGATCACGAACTTACCCATCTCTTTCGCGGCATCGATCACTCCCAAGCCGGTTTGGTTGGCTACTTGGAAGATGATGTCCACATCCCTGTTGTACAGACTTCTGGCCAATTCTTTACCCTTGAGTGGATCTTCAAAGGTATTGGCCCAGGAAACAACAAGCTCGGTGCCGTTGTCAATGTAGTTGATGCCTGCTTCGAAACCTGCCAGGAAGGTAAGGATGCCTGGGTTAATGCCTCCGCCGATGAAACCAACTTTGCCCGTCTCACTCATAAGCGCGGCCACCACCCCGCACATAAACGCTCCCTGCTCCGGCTTGAAAAAGAGCGGTTTTAAGTTGGGGATTCCATGGTCATCACCCAGGTCGATCCAGAGGCCGATGTACTTAATGTGTGGATAATGAGGCGCAAGCTCTCTGACAGGTTCCAGGAAGTTGTCATAGATGAAATAGACTACGTCATATCCCTCTTCGCTCACTGCCAGTACTTGCTCTTTATACTCGGCGATCTCAACCGCTTCCACGATTTTGATCTCGATCCCCAACTCTTCCCTGAGCCGTTCAATGCCTTCCAAAGTGTTCAGGTCAGCCGGCGTGGTCATTTTGCGCATAGTCAACACAGCAACCCGGAAATCTTGGCTAGCACCCAGTGCTAAGCCTGGGAACATGGTTACGACGACTAGAGCCATGAGCAACAACGCCAACACTCTGATTCGCATCATGCAATCCCCCTTTTTTTGTTCTAAATTTTGTGTGCTCACAAATTTTCAACTGGCCGTCCTAAGGGCTATCACCTCCTGCAGTGTGTTGGTCGGAAAACCTTTTCACCAGGCACAGCGATTTCAGGGAACCGCTCAGCTCTAACGCACTATGCAAAGACACTATCAGTCGTGATTGTAGCGGTTTTCGTCGATACGGATACGTCGCCATGTAGCTGCCCCTGTCATAGACAACCTTTTCTGTAGAGTTAATATTCTCGATGTGTAAAGGAGATCCTCCTTAAGCAAAGAGGTTTATTTCCAACCTCTCCTCTTTAAAGTTCTGCAAAGATTATTGCCATAGTATCCTTGGAGACAGCGAAGGGAATGTGATTGGAATCACAGAATAAAGTGCATTGGGAAGCAGGTTATTGCCAGGGGGTCAACAAATATTACTGTGACGATACTATCTACCACGACAGCTAGGAGGGTCCTCAGTGCGAAGAATCTTAGTAACAGGGGCCTTGGGCCAAATCGGTTCTGAACTGACTGTACGCTTGCGGGAAATCTATGGAGAGAGTAATGTGGTGGCCAGCAGCAAGAGCGCCAAAGATGGACATGAAGAACTGGTGGCCTCTGGGCCCTTTGAGATCGTGGACGTGACCAATCGGGAACAGTTGGCCCAGGCGGTGCAGAAGCACAAAATCAACACCATCATCCACCTGGCCGCCATACTCTCGGCGGTGGGCGAGCAGAACCCCCATCTGGCCTGGGAAGTGAACATCAACGGGTTGTACAATGTGTTGGAAGTGGCCAGGCATGAGAATTGCTCTGTGTTTACCCCCAGCTCCATTGCGGCCTTTGGGGATTCCACCCCTAAAGACAAAACCCCCCAGGATACCATTCAGCGGCCCTCCACCATGTATGGAGTGACCAAGGTGGCTGGGGAGCTGCTCTGCGACTACTATTTCCACAAGTTTGGGGTGGACACCCGGGGCGTGCGTTTTCCAGGACTTATCTCCTACAAAACCCTGCCCGGCGGAGGCACCACCGATTACGCCGTGCATATTTACTACGAAGCCCTGCGGCAGAAGAGATACACCAGTTACATAGGCCCCGGCACTAAGATGGACATGATGTATATGCCCGATGCCCTAGATGCCATTATCAATCTCATGGAAGCAGATCCCAAGAAGCTGATCCACAGAAACGCCTTTAACGTGACCGCCATGAGTTTTGCCCCGGAGGACATTGCCCGCTCGATCCAGAAGTTCATCCCCGAGTTTGAACTGGATTTCGATGTGGACCCGGTCAGGCAGGCCATTGCCGAATCCTGGCCCAACTCCCTGGATGACAGCGCCGCCCGGGAAGAATGGGGCTGGAGTCCTAAATACGATTTGGATGCCATGACTGAAGATATGCTGAAGAACCTCAAGATTAAACTCGGTCTTTGACCTTGGGGCCTTTCTTGCACAGGGCTTTTGGCTGGGAGCCAAAAGCCCTGCTTGCTGTTACAACAAAAGCACCAGGATCCCAATAAGGAGCAGAATAACCAGGGCTAGGAAGATCTGCTCAGGTTCCAGCAGTGATAACGTACTTGGGCAATGGCGAAATCCGCTCCTCCGAAGATGAACACCCGATCAATTCCCCCATCTTGCCTGGCGAAAAGGCGCGCCCCTCCCTCTCCCTGCACCACCCGGGTGACGCTTTCCACCGGGAGTGTCGCCGCGGTAAAACACAGCAGTGAACCCCACGGGAGCAAAGGAGCCAGGCTCCAGTTCAAAGCCAAAGATGGTCACCGGACGGGACAGCTCCATGGTCAATGTGGTGCCCGAGGAAACCAACACGAAGGGATTGGGGTCTTCGGCGTAGGGAGGCGAGGACCAGGTTGCCCAACCACTGGGCACCGGCCCCGTCTTCACCAGTGGTGCGCTGAGGAGATGGAATCATACTCTCCCGCAGGCAGTCCCGAAAAGTCAAGCTTCCTGGTGGCAGCAAGATAGGCGGTATTGGGGTTGTCAATGGGGGCGGCGAGACTCCCTGCTTGCCCTGGCCCACCTGCCGGTTCTACCACCAAAGTACCAAAGTTACTGCCTACCAACTTGGGCTCCCCCCATGCAGTGTTTATGGGAACTTTCCTCCTTCAGTTGTTGGGCACGCAGCAGAAGGGCCCAGCAGGACCTGCCGGACCCCTTCGCCGCGGCACACCTTTACAGCAAAATCAGCAGCAGAATCAGCACCAAAAGCAGGGCTAGTACCAGAACTGCGGTCTGGTTGTTCTGATCCAGCTGATAGCGCACCTGGGCGATGGCGAAATCTGAAGGGCCAAAGATAACCACTCGATCGATGCGGCCATCCATCCGGGCAAACAAGCGAGCACCGCTGTCGCCATCCACAACCCTATTGACGCTTTCAACTAGGGTATCTCCCAGGTAGAAGTCTGCCGTGAAATCAGCTTCGCCAAACGGGCTGGGTTCCAGCTCGAAGCCGAAGATGGATACAGGTCGCGAAAGATCGAGGGTCAGGATGTTGGTGGGAGAGATGAGCACGAAGGGATTAGGATCCTCGGAAAAAGGCGGCGAAGACCACGTCTGCCAGCCTTCTGGAACAGGCCCGACCTTGGTCATGGATTCACTAAAGGTTACCGTTAAGATGCCATCGCTGATCGCTTCATGGACGCTGAAGGGCGGCAGCTCAGCGATGTCAATCTTGGTGGTGGCGGCCAGATAGGCGGCATCCGGGTTATCGATGGGAGTGGCAGCAGTGGTCATCCCTCCCTCGGGAACAGGAACTAGGTGGACCTGAACCTGTTCCCGCAGATCCCCATGCAAATTGTTGCCTAGCTGTGACATCAGTTCACCCCCTTCCCTTGGGCCATACATATGCGTTCCTTGAGAAAGGGAAATGGCCGAGCTTTCCTGTTTGACGGACCATTAACTAAGAACCGAGGCCCGGAGCAGCTCCGAAGCCTCGGTTCTTTTCCCTGATTAGAGCAAGATGAGGGCCAAGATCACGATCAACACTAGGGCCGCTAATGTGGTCCAAAAGGGGATGGGCGAAGCTAACTGGTAGCGGACTTGGGCGATGGCGAAATTGGAACTGCCGGTGATCACAACCCGGTTGATGGGATCCCCTTCCCGGGCGAAGAGGCGGGCGCCGGAATTGCCGTTCACAACCCGGGTAATGGACTCTATGAGCTCATCGTTATCATAGAACTCCACAATAAAGGTTTCAGCCGAAAAGGGGAATGGCTCCAGCTCAAAGCCGAAAATGGTTACATACTCCGAAAGGTCCAAAACCAAGTTGGTGGTATCAGCGCGCAGTACATACGGGTTGGGGTCCTCGGAGAACGGAGGGGAGGACCAGGTGAGCCAGCCGTCGGGCACGGGCCCATACTTTTCCACAGGTGTGCTGAAAGAAACGGTCAGGATACCGTCGGTGATGGAGTTTTGCGTGCTGCCGAAGGGCAAGCCTGAAATGTCGATCTTGGTGGTCTCGGCCAGATACTCGGCATCAGGATTGTCGATGGGAGTGGCCAGTATGCTCAGCTCTCCCCCACTCTGTGCGGCATGGTCCCACTCAACGCTTGTACCCAAATTGGTGCCGACCATTTTGGGTTCCTGCAGATTGGTCTCGATAGTGAGTTCACCTCCAGCTGAATTGAGGCCAACTTCCACTACAAAGCTATGCTCAGCTTTGCTCAAAGGCAATGACCGGCAGTTCCCGTTTGTCGGCGGCTGGCCCTTCCTGTTCCGCCGGAGTCTGCCTCCGGTCCAGCCCGCCAATTTCCCCCGCCTTTTGGATGGCCAGTTTGGCCAAGATGGGACCAGATACTTCGTACACTAACACACTGAACATGATAATGGTGGTGATGGCTGCTGCATACTGGGGCAGGAACTGCCTGACCAGAACAGAAAGCCCGATGGAGATTCCCCCCTGGGGCAGCAGGGTATAGCCCAGGTACTTGGTGACCGCTGCCGGGGCTTTCGTCAGCTGTGCTCCCAGGCGGGCGCCGATAATCTTGCCCGCGGCCCGGGCGAAGATGTAACTCAGGCCCAGGAGACCCACCGTCATCAGGATGCGCAGATCGAGGCTGGCGCCTGCCAAGGCAAAAAACAGGACGTAGACCGGAGCAGCGAAATCGTTGACGGAGCGGAACACCCGGATGGAGTAGCGCATCACATTCACCAGAACAGCTCCCATCATGATGTTGGTTAACAGTGCCGATAAACCTAGGAAATTCGCGAGGCCCGTGGCTGCGGCGATGGCGCCTAGAGCCATACCCTGCAGTTCATCCCTATCTTCGGCTTTGGCGGCCACCTGCGACAAGGCCCAACCTAAGATGGTGCCCAAAGCCAAAGACCCCACGATCTCCCCTACAGGCTGCAGCAGCATGCGGACCAGTGAAGTGTCCGCGCTGCCCACGGACAGCCTGGCTAGGGACAGGGCAATACCGAAGGCCACAATGCCCAAAACATCATCTAAGGCGGCAACAGGAAGCAGTGTCCTGGTTACGGGCCCATCAGCCCTGAACTGCCGGATGACCAGCAGTGTTGCCGCGGGAGCCGTGGCTGCCGACATGGATGCGATCACAATGCTGAACGCAAAGGGTTGGCCAAACACGAAGTACATCACGGTAAAGACGACCCCGATAGCCCCTGCCACTTCCAGCACAGTGATGATAAAGATTGACTTGCCCAAGCTGCGCAGATCTTTCCACACAAACTCACTGCCGATGCTGAAGGCAATCATGGCCAGAGCGACTTCACTGATAACCGCAAACGCATTCAGGTCAGAAGCGGTAACTAGACCGGCAAACGAAGGGCCCAGCAGAAGGCCTGCCACCAAATACCCCGAGACATTAGGCAGTTTTACTTTCCCGGCAGCTTTCCCACCCACCAACCCAACTGCCAGAACGATGCCAAGTTTCAAAAGAACGTCCACTAGAATCCCTCCCGTGAAATAGATGTTGCGCGACTTTCTGCCCTGACTTCAGATTGGGGGCACTCTGAGCTCAGAAAGCAAAAAAGCGCGTACCCTAGGCCTGTGACCTAGATGTCTGCGCTTGGTGTACTCCTATGGGGTTAGCTGACGGGTTAGGACGCCCAAGTCGCCCTTCTTGAATACTCAAGATTCACCCCACATAGTTGGGTCCCCCACTATCACTATTCGGAGCTTACAGGCTCTATCATACCTGATTTGCTGCAAAATGCAAGTTCAGTCCCCAGCTCATTGTCCAAAAGGCCCGCCAGTGCTATGATTAACCTAGATCAAGCAACAGCAGCAAGGGGGCAAAGTTATGGATTTCCAAAACAAGGTCTGTGTGGTCACCGGAGGTGCCCTGGGCATCGGCCGCTGCCTAACCCAAGAGTTTGCCCGCCGCGGCGCTAAAGTGGCCTTCATCGATCGGGATGAAGCGGCTGGCCAGGAGAACTTAGAGGTTATCCGCCAAGCAGGGGGCCAAGCCCTGTTCTTCCACGGTGATATTGCGGAAGAGCAGGTGCTGCGCGACTTCGTCCAAGAAGTGGTCAAAGCATACAGTAAGGTTGATTACCTGATCAACAACGCCTGCCTGTCCCGGGGCGGCATTCTCTCTGGATGCAGCTACGAGGACTTCAATTACGTGCTGCGCATCGGCGTTACCGCTCCGTACTTCTTAAGCCTCCTGCTCCTTCCCCACTTCAATCCCGGTGCCAGCATCATCAATATCTCTTCCACCCGGGCCCTCATGTCCCAGCCAGATACGGAAAGCTACACCGCAGCCAAAGGCGGTATTACCGCCCTCACCCACGGTCTGACCGCCAGCCTGGCGGGGAGAGTACGGGTCAATGCCATCTCCCCCGGTTGGATCGACACTACCCCTTACCACGGATCCAACTACATGCCCAGCCATTCACCTGCAGACCAACTGCAGCATCCGGTAAAGCGCATTGGGCAGCCCATGGATATTGTGCGCGCCGTCATGTTCCTCTGCTCCGAAGAAAACAGCTTCATCAACGGCCAAAACCTAGTGGTGGACGGCGGCATGACCAAGCTGATGATCTACCACGGGGATTTCGGTTGGTCATTCACACCGGAAGAGGAAGGAAACTAACAGCCTCGGCCGCAGCCCATGATAACAGACCCGCATCACCCTAGGGGTAATGCGGGTCTTGTGGTTTTAGACGTTGTAGGTGGTTGCCGAGGTGCTTCCTCCCGTTCCGGTCCAGTTGGTGTGGAAGAACTCGCCCCGGGGCCTGTCGATGCGTTCGTAGGTGTGGGCACCGAAGTAGTCCCTTTGGGCCTGCAGCAGATTGGCGGGAAGCCTCGGATTGCGGTAGCCATCGTAGTAGGTCAGGGCCGAAGCAAAGGCTGGCACCGGGATGCCGTTGGCCAAGGCGGTGGCGCACACCCTCCGCCAGCTCTCCTGACAGGCTGCGATCTGCTCTTTAAAGAACGGATCCAAGAGCAGGTTGGTCAGTCCAGGGTCGCGGTCAAAGGCCTTTTTGATCTCGCCCAAGAAGACAGAGCGGATAATGCAGCCGCCCCTCCAGAGCAGGGCGATGCCCCCGTAATTGAGGTTCCAGCCGTAGGTTTCGGAAGCGGCCCTCATCAGGGCATAACCCTGGGCGTAGGACACAATTTTCGAAGCATAGAGCGCCCGGCGGATATCCTCCACGAAGGCCTGCTTATCCCCCTCAAACTTGACCTGGGGACCAGTGAGCACCTGCGCAGCTGCCACCCGCTCGTCCTTCAGGGCAGACAAGCAGCGGGCAAACACCGCTTCAGCGATCAACGTCAAGGGAATGCCCTCATCCAGGGCGGCAATGGCCGTCCATTTGCCTGTACCCTTCTGCCCTGCCGTATCCAGAATCTTCTCCACCAAAGGCGAACCATCTTCGTCTTTAAAGGCCAGGATATGGCTGGTGATCTCGATGAGATAACTGTCCAGCTCGCCCTTGTTCCACTCCGCGAACACCTCGGCCATCTCATCGGCGCCCAGGCCCAAGAGTTCTTTCATCAGGTGGTAGGCTTCGCAGATCAGCTGCATGTCGCCGTACTCAATGCCGTTATGCACCATTTTCACGAAATGACCGGCGCCATCGGGCCCCACCCAATCGGCGCAGGGGCTGCCATCTTCCACCTTGGCGGCAATGGCCTGGAAAATGGGCTGGATATGGGGCCAAGCTGCAGGCGAACCGCCTGGCATGAGGCTGGGCCCATGCAGAGCCCCCTCTTCACCGCCCGATACTCCTGTACCCACGTACAGCAGTCCGTGCCCTTCCACCAGCTTGGTGCGGCGGATGGTGTCGGGGAAGTGGGAGTTACCTCCATCGATAATGATGTCCCCTTCTTCCAAGAGGGGAATGAGTTTTTCAATGAAATCGTCCACGGGTTTGCCGGCTTTGACCATGAGCATCACTTTGCGGGGGCGTTTGAGGCTGGCCACCAGCTCCTCCAGGGAATAGGTGCCGATGATGTTCTTGCCCTTGCCCCGGCCTTCCACAAAGTCGGTTACTCGCTCTACGGTGCGGTTGTACACCGCCACGGTGAAGCCCTTGCTCTCCATGTTCAGAGCCAAGTTTTCGCCCATGACGGCCAAACCAATCAAACCGAGATCCGCTTTAGACACAGCTGCTCCTCCTTCCTACCTTTGAACCCGGGCGTTGCCGGCCCAGACGCTCCATACCTGCGCTTCATCGGCAGGCTGCACATAGTCCGTCAGGAATGTAGTGGCCATGGCCCCCGTGGCCCAGGCGAACTGGATCCACTTCTCAGACTCCCAGCCCCGGAGAATGGCGTAGAGCAAACCGCCCACAAAGCCATCTCCTCCGCCGATGCGGTCCAGCACGGTGATGGGCCTGGGTTCCACCACATGCCACTCTTCTCCAGCGAGGAGAATGGCTCCCCAGAGGTGGGAGTTCACATCCACCACTTCCCGCAGGGTGTTGGCGAACACGGTGGCGTTGGGGTAGCTTTCCTTCACTCTCCGGATCATTTCCTTGAAGGAATCGATTTGGGCGCTGATCTCTTTGCCGCCCGCTTCCGGTCCGGGAATACCTAAGCAGAGCTGATAGTCTTCTTCGTTGCCGATGAGGATATCGCTTTGGCTGGCAATTTCACTGAACACTTGATGCAGCTCTTCTTCCCTGTTCTTCCAGAAAGAGGCGCGGTAGTTGAGGTCGAAGGAGACCAGTGTCCCGTGCTTTTTAGCTGCCTTGACCACATCCAGGCAGAACCGGCCCGTTTCCGGTGAAAGTGCGGCAATCAGACCGGACAGATGGACGATCTGTACCCCTTCCTCGCCAAAAATGCGCTCCAGATCGAAGTACTTGGCATCGAGGATCCGGCCCACTTCCCCGGCCCGGTCATTGTGTACCCGCGGTCCCCGCACACCATAGCCGCTGTCGGCGATGTTGAACTGGTGCCGGTAGCCCCAGGGGCCGCCTTGAGGGATTTCGGGCCCTTCAAAATCCATACCCCTGCTGCGCAGGTTGCCTTTGATAAACTGGGCAATGGGGCTGCCCTGCACAAAGGCAGTGAGCACCTTAACCGGCAGACCCAGGTACGAAGATACGCTGGCCACATTGCTCTCTGCACTTGTGGCGTGCATGATAAAGGTGTCGCTGGCGTGCACAGGCTGGCCGTAGAGCGGCGTGATGCGCACACCCATGCTGGTGGGTACCAGCAGCGCGTATTTGCAGTCCGAACGCAGTTTCATCTCAGATCCCCCTTTAGTTAATTCCTAGTGCCTGCAGATGGCGGCCAATATGGTCCATGAGGAACTGCTCATACAGATCCTCGTTGGCCTTCAGTACGGTGAAAAACGGCTCCCTAAGCTCAGGATCGGTGAGGATAAAGCCGTAGGTGATGTGCAGCAGCTGCCGGACATCGTTGTTGTTCCTGAGCAGATCGGGCAGCTGCCCATCGCTTACCTGCTCCAAGTCGGGCACCCCAGCCAGATCCAAGCTCACTTTGTAAAAGGCCCGTGCTTGATCCACGGTGGCTAACGCTTTGCGGTGCATAGCCCGGTAGAGCTCAGGATCCCGCGCCGCGATCACCCGCACCGCTTCCAGCCAGTTGGTGCCGGCAGTTTTCAGATGATAGCCCCTCTTGCCCGCGTGTTTCCCGATGATGGGGAAGATGCTGAACTTGTCGCTGCCCGAATGGACGCTGAGCTTGTAGCCGAAGTGCTCTGCGATCTGGCTGTGGATGGCAAACTCCTGCTCAAACTGGGCCCGATCACCGATGTAGTCAATACCCTTTTCAAACTGACCGCAGAAGCGGGGCGCTACCGAACTGGCCCGCACGCCCCTTCTTTGCAGCTCATGGGCGACAAAGAAGTGGTCCTGGGGAGTGGTGGGCGTGGCCACCTCATCGATGCTGATCTCGAAATCAACGGACCGTTCCTGTTTGTCAATCACGGTCTTGTACACCATTTCCATGAAATCCAAAGCCCGGTAGTAGGTGAGCACCATGCGTTCAAACCCCGCGGGCTCCATGTGGATTTCTGCCCCGCTGTTCAGCCGGTAGGTCTTGTCCTTGTACAGACCCTCAAGCTGCTCCCGCAGGTCTGCAGGCAGCTCCCGGTAGCGCGCAGCAACCCCATCCTCACTGAGGCTTGAGGCCCCGTCATCGATGTGCTCCGAACAGTCGAGGGTGATCATGCTGAAGCCCAGTTCCAGTGCGGCCTGAATGTGCTCAACCTTTTTGAGATGGTCTCCATCGGCGCCGTAGCCAGCGCTGTAGCCTTCCTGGAACACGGCCCAGGTAGCCGCATCCAGCACATCCCGGTAGGTGCGCTTGGTCAAATCCAGCTCGCGCATGGACTGCTGGGCCAAAACAGGGCGAACGGGGCTGTGGCGCACCGTTTTGATATGTCCAGGGGAAGCCAAGCCCAGCCTATCGCCTAAGCCCAGGGAAATGCCCTCAGTACCAAAGGGCTGGGGTGCGGTCCAGGGCAAAAGGGCTCTGAGGGCCGCGGCGTTGGCGCTGTTCAGCTCGGCCACAAACACGTGGAACCGGCCGCAGCTGCTGACTTCTGCCGCAAAGGGGACCTCTTCCTTGGCGGTAACCACAACCAAGAACTTCTCCAAACCTTCCTTAACCATGAACAAGAGCTGATCCTGGACCAGCTGCACTGAAGAGCTGTACACACCGGCCATGCCCCCGGTCTGCAGCTGCTCCGCCAGGGCCTGCAGATCTTGGGCCTGTTCAACTGCCTGCTTCCAAGCGATCACAAACACTCCTCCCTGCTTACCTTTCTAGTTGAAATCCTTTTCCAGAGCCCACAGTCCCAAGGCCGGGTTGCTGATGAAGAACACCTTTTCTTCTCCCACCACGTTGAAGCCGTCCTGCAGCTCTGCGGGGTTGTAACGCTGCACAGCCTGCTCATAGGGCAGGTAGTGGAAATGGACACCCCGTACTTCCTCTTCCGTGAGGTGCTGCACAGCATAGGTGATCTTAAATCTGCCGTCGGAGGAGCCGTGGATCAGATGGGCTGCCACCGACAGATTCGCGGCCAGCTCTTGATTCTCCCGGGCCGCACGCAAAACATCCAGGCGTTTTTGGTAGCCAAAGGCCCGGATCAGGCGGTCGATCTCCGGATCCTCACCGAACATGCGCACCCCAGGAGCCAGGATCACCAGCTCGCCACCATCGGCAATGGCCATGCGGGTACGGTAAACCGCCTTGTTCCCCAGCCAGGTGCTTTTGAACTCCGTGGGATCCAGATAGACCACTACTTTATGCAGAGGTTCGGCCAAAAGATCTAGATTGTGCTTCTGGCTCAGGGCCACCGCCTGCTCGAAAACGTGCCTTTCCCTGCCCATAAACAGGCCCATGAGGGATGTGTGCTGCCTTTCCGTTTTGGTTACGGTGAGAATATAGGCCAGGGGCAGTTTGCTGAGGAAATGCTGCTCCGCGTAGTCAAAGACCTTGCGCACAGGGGAATGGTCGCGGCCCATGAGTTTTTCCATGCCGTAAACCGCGCCTAGGAAATGGGACTTATCAATGATCTCCTTGCCGCCGCAGCCCACCACCACGTTTTTGGTGTAGTTGGCCATGCCCACCACTTCATGGGGCACCACCTGGCCGATGGAAAGGATCAAATCGTAGCCCCCCTCCACAAGCTCCCGGTTAATGTCCACGGCAATGGGGTAGTCCACTAAGCCCCCGGAGACCTCGGCCACAAATTCACCGGGAATAACGCCAACTCTAGTCACATCGGTCCGCCAGTGATGGTCGATGTACGCAGCGGCGGGGATCTCGTGGCCGAACATCCGCTGCTTTTCTTCCCTGGTCATGGGCACATGGGTGCCTAAGGCGGGCAGCACCTTGACCTCCGCCGGCTGCAGCAGGCGGTAAAGCAAGGCTGTAATCGGCCCCGCGAAGCTATGGGCCCTGGTGCCATCAGGCGGAATGAGCAGTACCCTGCGCAGCGGCCGCCCAACTTGCGCCAGCCAGCCTTGGAGTGCACTTTCCACCTGCTTGAGGCTCAGGGGGCCATCCTGCACAACTAGGCTTTTCATAGCATCCACCACTTTCCACTATACTCCGGCAAAGGCGGAAAAACCACCGTCCACCGGCACCACGATGCCCGTGACAAAGGCGCTGGCATCGCTTACTAACCAGATCACGGTACCAACCAGGTCCGCCGGCTCTCCAAACCGCCCCATGGGTGTGTGTTCCAAAATGGTCCGCCCCCGGGCAGTGAGCTCTCCAGTCTGCTCATCGGTGAGCAGGAAGCGGTTCTGCTCCGTCAAGAAAAAGCCCGGTGCCATAGCATTCACCCTGATCTGGGGGGAGTAGTGCTTGTTGAAATGCACCGCCAGCCACTGGGTGAGATTGTTAATGGCAGCCTTGGCAGCTCCATAGCCAATCACATTGGTCAGGGGGCGAAGGGCCGCCATGGAAGAGACATTCAGGATTACGCCCTGCTTCTTCTGGGCAAAGATCTCCCCAAAGACCTGCGTAGGCAGGAGGGTGCCCATGAAGTTCAGGCGCACCACGTTATCCAACGCCTCCTCACCCAGGTCGAAAAAGGACAGGGTGGGGCTGGTGGTGGCTGCCCTTTGATTCCCCCCGGCGCCGTTGATCAGAATATCGACGGTGCCGAACTGGTTCAGGACTTCTTCCCTGGCGGTGAGGAGACTGGCCTGGTCCAGTACATCGCAGTACACGCCCAACGCTTCGCCCCCTGCTTGGCGGATGGCCTCCACCACTGCATCCCGGCGGGCCTGATCCCGGCCCAAAACCGCCACCTTGGCCCCGGCCCGGGCTAAACCCAGGGAAAGTTCACTGCCTAAAACCCCAGTGCCTCCAGTGATCACCGCCACCTTGCCGGTGAGATCGAATAAGTGCTTCAATGAAAAAGCCTCCTTTCAGCTAGCGGCGCAAAAAGCGGTAGAAGTTGTTCTGGAACAGCTCCTCCACGTCCTTTTGCACCTGGTCCTCCGTCAACTGCCAACCCGTGGCCAAAATATCGCCGTATTTCTCAGCCAGAACATCACCAATGATCTTCTTGGAGTGTTCCCACTTGTAGATGAGATGCTCCAGTACCCTAGCATCAGAATGCTGAGGGATAAAGGACAGGCCGAGCGTCTCCAAGCGCATGGCTGTGATCTCCTCCACTAAGCTGGGGTTGTTCAAGAACCACCAGCAGCCGAATACCATGAGGTTTCTGTACTTGCGGGCGGCAATGGCCAGCTCATGCTGGTTCTCCCGGGAGAGCATGGTAACCAGGAACTTGTTTTCAGGGTATTCTGTGCACAGCTGTTCCACGACCCTGATCTCCGCTTTGCCCACGGAATCCCCGGCCAGTCCCAGTTCCTTGTTCACCAGTTTCTTGACCCCGATCATCATGGCGAAGGGGATGTTGTGCTCCCTGCACACAGGCAGCACGCATTCTTTCAGCACCCGGGTCTGGATGGAATCATCGAAAACAGTGAAGGTGGGCGGCAGAGATGCGGCCATGTACAGGGCATCGATCTTGGTCACCCAATCACTGAGGAAGCGGCGCACTTCCGCGGCGGATGAACCGCTGAAATCAGCGGAAACCCCATAGCCTTCCCCCTGCAGGGTTTGGACCGCTTGGGGGAAGTTCACCAGCAGAGGATCGATGCGCAGGGAAGATTTGAACCTGGGATCTACCTCAGTTTCCCCCTTCCAGTACTCCCGCTCCTGGGGATCAAAGGGATCGTTGGTCATGACGATTTCCTTCACCCGAGCCAACTGGAACACAGTATCGATCTGCTCGTTCAGGGTGCGGCCGCGGAAATACTCCCGGTACTCCTCCAGGGAGCGGGCACCCACATCCAAGCCCAGCCTCTGCAAAATGGTGAGCACGCCGCGCTGTGCTTCGCTCACCGGGGAGCGCTCCACAAAGAGGGTCTGCCAGATCAGCTCTGCCTGCTTGGCCTTGGGCAGCCGGAAAAACTCGGCGTAGTCCAGCTCGCTGTAGCGGAAATACTCCGCAATCAGATAGTGGTAGGTCAGGATCTCATCAATACCCCAGAGCAGCATCCCGGTAAACTCAGCTGGAAAGAGATGGGTATGCACATCCACGATTTCCACGCTGTTCAACTTGGCATCAAGAACCTCTCTCACTTTGTCCGGCCCTACTAACATTCCATCACCTTCTCGTTTAATCTAGTGTGTCTTCTCAAAACCCCACGGGCCCGAAGGAAGTCCTTCAGCCCAAAAGCTCCCTAAACACCAGAGTTGCTGCGCCCACAGCCACCGCGTTTTCGCCCAAGCCCACCGGTTCAATCTGCAGAGCAGCTTTCAAGGGATCGAAAACCCTGGCCACAACCACCTCTCTGATCCTGGGCAGCAGGTAGTCCACAATGGGCAGGATATCTCCGCCGATGAGCACCTTGGCGGGGTTGAGGATGTTCATGGTGTTGGCCAGGGCTACCCCAAGGTAAGCTGCGGCTTCGTCCCACAGCTGACAGGCCAGACCATCCCCTGCCAGCACCGCCTGGTACACATCGTCCGCGGTGAGCTCATCGGGGTCCAGATCCCCTTGCGCCAACAGGCTGCTGGTCCCATCACCCCGTTTCAGAATCACCCTCAGTTTCTTAAGCACGGCGTCGATGGAGGCCACCGTTTCCAGGCAGCCAAAATTGCCGCACTTGCAGCGCATGCCATCGGAGATGACCGTGGTATGGCCGATTTCCCCGGCACTGAAGTTGGCCCCCACAAACAGCTCTCCATTGAGGATCACGCCAGAACCGATGGCCTGACCCACTTTCACCGCCAAAAGGTGCCGTACTCCCTGCCCGTTGCCAAACCAGGCTTCGCCCAGGGCCATGGCTTTGGCGTTGTTCTCCATGCGCACCGGCAGACCGAAGCGCTCCTCCAGAAGTTCGGCCACAGCCACATTCCGCCAGCCGATGGCCGGGGCGAAGATGCTGATGCCGCTGGCGCTGTCCACCGTTCCATGCATGGCTACGCCAATGCCTGCCACGTCCAAGCCCCGGGCCTGGGCCCGGCTTAGAAGACCTGCCACCACCGCAAAGATGGTCTCCAGAACACTGTCCTGCTCAGCAGCGGGCGGAAAGGGCAGATCGATCCTTTCGAGAATGCGTGCCCCCAGATTAACCAGCACACCGGAAACGAAACCGGCTTCCACCGCTAAGCCCACAACGTGAATGGCATCTTCCACCACGCTGAGCACAATGGGTTTGCGCCCTAGATCGTTCTGGCCCTCGCCGCTTTCCTGGAGCAGTCCCGCCTCCAGGAGTGCAGCCACAAGGCGGGTAATGGTGGAGGGATGCAGACCCGTGGCCCGGGCCAAATCCGCCCGGGAAACGCTCTCCGCCTCCCGCACCAACCTGAGCACCAGGCGAGGGTTGGGCTCGTTGAGAATGGGTATCTTGCTTAACAAATCCACTCAGCTGTTCTTCCTCTCACCCCGCAGCCGGGGCTGTTCCCACATTTATTGTTCCACACAACATATTCTCTTATCTCCGCCCCAATTCCTGCCGAGAATACAAGATTCTCCTAACGTTTTTTGCAGAAACCCCACCCGCTCTGCCCATCTTTATTGCTCCGTGCAATTAAAATGCGGGAAAGGAACACTGTTGAAAGGGAAGGGAGGGCAGACTCCCGAATGAGTTTCAATGGGGAAGCCCCCTAAAGGAAGGTGGTAGCGGCGTGCTGTGGGGAGTAACAACCATGACCTTTTACCACCGCCCCATTTTGGAGGCGGTGGAATTCATCGGCAGCTGCGGGTTTGACTGCGTGGAGATCTGGGCTGATCACGCCTGGGATGAAAAAAAGGGAGCCAGCGCCGCCAAGCTGAAGGGAGCCTTGGCAAGGTGGGGATTGCAGTCCACCGTGCACTGCCCCGTTTTGGATGTGAACATCGCCAGCCCCAATCGGGGCATTAGGGAAGAGTCGCTCCGCCAGTACCGCGCCGCCCTGGATTTGGCCAAGGAGCTCGGCGCCAGGTTGGTGGTGCTCCACCCCGGTCGGAAATCTTCCCCCAGGGAAGCTGCTGCGGCCCACTGGTCCTATCAAGTGGAAGCTATGGGCAGAATCCTCCCATACGCAGAGGAACTGGGGGTTGTGGCGGCAGTGGAGAACATGGACAGCGGCCAGGCGCTCTATTCGGTCCAACAGTGGGCACATCTGGATCAGCTCTTTGCAGACTGCGCAAGTGCCCAGCGCTGGGTGTGCCTGGATACGGCCCATTTGCAGGATACCAGTGCAGTGCTCTCCTTTATTCACCAGGCAGGGCCGTGCATTGCCCATGTACACCTCAGTGATGCCACCGGCCAGCATCTGCACCTGCCCGTGGGCCAGGGCAGCCTGGATATCCCCCGAATTGTCTCTGCCCTGCATTCTGCCGGTTATCAAGGCATCTACTCCCTGGAGTGTTTTATACCCAACAACACCCCCGAGAAACTCGGAGCCGAACTGGCTAGGGTTAAGGAGCTGCTCAGTTAAAAACACCCCCTGGACTTGAAGTCCAAGGGGTGTTGCCCTTATTCAGGCAGCACATGCAGCGCGTGGGAATCTAGGTAGAGGAAACCCTGTTCCCCGGGGGCAAATGCTTCCTCCAAATTGGGATTGCTCTTGTACACGGTGACCTGCTCCCCGTTGGGCAGCTCTACCCGGTACTCTAGGGCCGAACCCAGGTACACCCTGTTCACCACCGTGACGGGGATCCCCTCACTTCTCTGGAGGGACATGGCTTCAGGCCGCACCACCAAAACGGCCTCGCCCCGGAGCTCCGGCGCATCGTGGACTGTGATCCTGCGTCCAAAGGTCTCAACCACTGCCGCGCCCTTTTCCCGTCCCAGCACTTTGCAGGGCAGGAAGTTCACTTTGCCGATGAAATCGGCCACAAAGCGCGTCGCCGGCTTCAGGTAGATCTCCTGGGGCGATCCCACCTGCTCAATGCGGCCTGCGTTCATCACCACGATGCGATCCGATAGGGCCATGGCCTCGCTCTGATCGTGGGTAACGTAGATGGCCGTGATCCTCAGCTCCTGCTGGACCCGGCGGATCTCCTCCCGCATGTACTCCCGGAGTTTGGCATCCAGGTTCGAGAGGGGTTCGTCAAAGAGCAGCACTTGGGGCTCCACAACCAAAGCCCGGGCCAGGGCCACCCGCTGCTGTTGACCGCCGGAAAGCTGGCCTGGAGCCCGTTTGCCCAGGCCCTTGAGACCTACCAGCTCCATAATCCTTTCCACCCGCTGCTTGGCCTCCTGCTTGCTCACCTTGCGGAAGCGCAGCCCGTAGCCTACGTTTTCCTCCACGGTCATATGGGGAAAGAGGGCATAGCTTTGGAACACCATGGCCGTATCCCGCTCATTGGGAGCCTTGGTGGATACATCCTCACTGCCGATGAAAATGTGGCCCGAAGTGGGCATTTCAAACCCTGCCACCATACGCAGGGTGGTGGTTTTTCCACAGCCCGAGGGCCCCAAGAAGGTGACCATCTCGCCGGGCTCAATCACTAAGTTAACCCCATCCACCGCCCGCACTTCACTGCCGCCGGGGGCGGGGAAGATTTTGACCAGGTCGCGTAATTCAACTTTCTGTGGCATGTTTCTATCCTCCCTTACTTGGCCAGCTGCCGGTTGATGGTATCGCCCACCGCAAGGCGCATCAGGGCGAAGGCACCCAGCACCACAAGAATCAGAATCAAACTGAGAACGCTGGCCGCACCCAGCCGCATAATCTCCGTTTGGGACAGGATGAGCACGGTCAGGTGGTGCCATCTAGCCGACACCAGGAAGATGATGGCGCTCACCGCGGTCATGGAGCGGGCAAAGGCAAAGAACAGCCCCGATAGGAATGCTGGCTTAATCAAAGGCAGCGTGATCTTGGCAAAGGTGTAGCCGCTGGAGGCGCCCAGGTTGGTGGAAGCTTCCTCAATAGACTTGTCGATCTGCATGAGGGAGGCCACCCCCGATTCGATGCCCACGGGCATCTCCCGGAACACAAAGCAGAGCACGATGATGAGCGCGGTTCCACTCAAAAGCAGAGGCGGCTCGTTAAAGGCGAGGATGTAGCCGATACCCACCACCGTGCCAGGCACCGCAAAGGCGAGCATGGATACGAAAGCCAGGACCTTTTTGCCGGGAAACTGTTTGCGCACCAGGATCACAGCCACGATCATGGCAAAAACGCCGGTGATGGGAGTGGCGATGGCTGCCAAGGTCAGCGTGGACTTCAGGCTGTCAGCACCCACATCCCAGGCGTAGCGCCAGTGCTCCAGGGTAAAGGAAAAGTCCACACCCCAAGTCTTCACAAAGGCGCCGGCAACAACCGTACCGTAGAACGCCAGGATCACTAGGATAATCAGGCTGCACGTCCCAAACAAACCCCAGCGCAGCCAGGGGCTGACTTTTAGGATCCTGGGGCTGGATGGTTTGCCCGTCACGGTTACATAGGACTTTCTCGCCACCCAGTAACGCTGCACCAAAAAGGCAGTCATGGCCGGCAGCAAGAGCATCACCGCCAGGGCCGTGCCCCGGGGGAAGTTGAACATTCCGGTAAACTGCAGATATGCTTGGACCGAGAGCACATCGAAGGTGCCCCCCAGCACCATGGGGTTGGCAAAATCAGCCAGGGAATTCACAAACACCAAGAGCCAAGCGCTGGCCAGACCGGGAATGGATAAGGGCAGAGTAATGCTGCGGAAGACATGCCAGCGGCTCGCTCCTAGATCCAGCGCCCCTTCCTCCAAGTCCGGGTTGATGGCCTGGAGCACTCCGTTTAACGTGTTGAAGGCAATGGGGAACATGCTGATGGTCTGCACCAGCACCAGGCCATTCAGCCCGTAGATGTTGAAGTTGCTTAAGCCCAACGCTTTGGTCACAATCCCATTGCGTCCCAAGAGCAGAATGACGGACAAGGTAAACATGAAGGGTGGCGAAATCATGGGCAGCTGCACCATCTGGCCGAAGAAACCCTTCAAAGGCAGATCCGTCCTGTTCAGGGCAAAGGCAAAGATAAAACCGATAATCGTGGAAAAAGTAGCAGTGAGCACTCCCAACAGCAGGCTGTTGTAAAAGCTCTGCCTCAGCCACCAGGAGTCCAAAATCTGCCGGTAGACATCTAACGTGAACTCGCCCCTGGGGTTGATACTGAGCCAAAAGACCCGCACCAGGGGATAGACAATAAAGATCAGCAGCGCCGCACTGACCAGCAGCACCGTCAGCAGGAGAATGGGGTCCTGCTTGAGCTGCCACCAGCCCACACCGCGCAGCCGCCTCCTGCGCCCGCGGGGTTGTGCTACGGCCATAGCTATCCCTCCTTCAAAAATGGGTCCCCCACTAGGAGGGACCCATTGCCGATTCAGCCTTTATTACCGGCCGCGAAAGACCTCGTTGTTCCACTTCTCAACTAGGCGTTCCTTCTGGGAAGCGGCCCAGACGTCATCTTGGTCGATCACGTTCACTTCAGAAATGGGCACAGCGCCTTCCACCAGGGGAACGTCCACTACGGGCACCACGTTGGTGGAAGCGAGCAGCTGCATGGCCCGCTCAGTGAGCATCCAGTCGTAGAGAATCTTGGCAGCCTCCATCTCCTTGCCTCCCTTGATCAAGGACATGGAGGAAATCTCGTAACCGGTACCTTCTTCAGGGAAGGTGATGGTTACCGGATAACCCTGCTGCACGACGGTAACCTGGTCGTGGGCATAACCAATACCCACAGCCACCTCGCCCAAGCCAACGGCCTGGTTGGGGGCGTTACCGGAGCGGGTGTACTGCTGTACGTTCTTATGGAACTCCTTCAGATAGGCAAAGGCTTCATCTTCGCCCCAGAGCTGCACCAGGGTGGCTACGAAGTTGTAGGCGGTACCGGAGGTGCCGGGGTTAGCCACCTGGATCTCACCCTTGAGCTCGGGACGGAGCAGGTCCTGCCAAGAGGTGGGCGGCTCGATGCCAAGCTCAGCCAAACGCTCGTTGTTGGAGATAAAGCCCAGGGCGCCAACGTAAAGACCGATCCAGTAGCCATCGGGATCCTTGAACTGCTCAGGAATGATGTCGGCGTTGGGGGAGAAATACTGCTCAGTGAGCCCCATATTCTTGGCGGTCATGTGGTCAAGACCAACGCCGCCCACCCAGATGCTGGCTTGGGGATTTCTCCGCTCCGCATCCATCCTGGCTACGGCCTCACCGCCAGAGAGACGGACCCATTCCACTTTGATGCCTGTATCTTTCTCGAACTCTTCGAAAACCAGCCGCGCGGTGGGTTCAAAGAGGGTGGTGTAGGCAGTAACCTTTTGCTGGGCACTGGCTGCCGTGGAGAACATGAGTACTAGAGCAAGGATAAATACTGAGATTCTCTTCATGTTTTACCAACTCTCCTTTATCTGTATAATATGTATCTAACTTCACCGCCAAGCTCCATTCTCCTGCTTCAAATATTTCGCTAATAATTTCCGAATTCCCGCAGAAAACGGCCCCAGAACGCTCGTTAAGCGCCTAGAGGCAGCAGAGAACCCCGCACCGAGGCGGGGTTCCCCTTTAGAGCACGTAGCTCTCCAACGCTTCCAGATCTTTGATGATAATCACCTTGTTGCCCACCAGCTCAATATAACCCAACTCCTTGAATTCGCCGAGCTTCCTGGTGATCGTCTCCCGGCGCAGTCCGGAGTAGCTGCCCAGCTCCTCCCGGTTCATGGACAGTTCCAGCCTAATGCCCTCTTCCGTTTCCACCCCAATGCGCTTAGCCAGCTTGAGCAAAAGCCCCGCGGTCTTCATGGAGGCATTGCTGGTGGCCAGCCTCTGGATCAAGTCTTCCGCCCAGCGGATGCGCTCGAAGCTCTTCACCAAAACGCTGCGCAGCACCACGGGGGAATCGTAGAAATACCGGTCGAAGGCTGCTTTAGGGATCACCACCACTTTGCAGTCGGTCAGGGCCTGGCCGATGTAGCGGTAAGGTGTCTGCACCAACAGGTTCAACCCGCCCACAAAGTCACCATCGCGGTAGATGTAAAAGATCTGTTCTTCCCCATCCATGGTGTTGATGAAAATCTTCATCTGTCCCTGGTAGATCAGGTACATAAACTCGGGGGGATCTCCTGTTTTGAAAATGTACTCCCCTGCTTTGATATCAGCTAAGACCACCTGCTCTAGCACATCCTGCACATCTTCTTCCGCTAAATCGCTGAACAGGGGCTGGCCGCGCAGGATGGAAAGCAGCGCAGACTTGCCCAGATCCGCAGCGGCTGCTTCCGGTTTTTCGGGCTGCCCCCGCAGCTTTTCAGCTTGCTCTTGGCGCTGGGCCTTCAGCCCTTCGGCAAAGACTTTGTTGGCATAAATCTCCAGTTCCTTGGCCCTCCCCTTATCCATAGGTTCGACCCCTTCCAAACGATAGGGCAATCCCAAGCGCTCATATTTCTGCACCCCTGAAGTGTGGTAGGGTAGGATCTCGATGCGGTCCACCCTGGTCCAGATGGGTCTGATCAGCTCGATAAACCTGCGCATGGCCTGTTCATTATCGGTCCAGCCGGGGACCATCACATGGCGCACCCAGATCTGCCCCTCAAAACCGCTGTCCTCTAGGCTGGCTAGAAACTGCAGGTAGGTCTGGAACCCATCCACCATGGTCAGCTCCGCGAAGGAAGCCCGATCAAAGGCTTTCACATCCAGAATTAGGGTATCCACCAGGGGCAGGATCTGTTGATAATACTTGGGGTTGCCAAAGCCAGAAGTGTCTATGCAAGTATTGTAACCTTCCCGCTTAAGAATTTGCAAGCAGGCGGCGAGGAATTCACCCTGCAGCAGAGGTTCCCCGCCGGAAAAGGTTACCCCGCCCTCCTGGCCGTAGTAGGAGCGGTAGCGCTTGGCCACCTCCAGAATCTGCTCGGGAGTATAGGGTTCTCCCCCCGCCCGGCGCTGAGTGTCGGGATTGTGGCAGTAAGCGCAGCGCAGGGGACAGCCCTGCAGGAAAAACACAGTCCTGGTGCCAGGGCCGTCCACCAAACCCATGGTTTCAATGGAGTGCACATAGCCGCGCATAGAATCTCTCCTTACACAGCTTCGTGGAACGTCCGGTTGATCACATCCAGCTGGTGCTGCCGCTTCAGCCGGTTGAAGCGCACGGCGTAACCCGAAACCCTGATGGTGAGGTTGGGGTACTTCTCCGGATGCTCCATGGCATCAAGGAGCAGATCCCGATCCAGCACATTCACGTTGAGATGGAAGGCACCCCGTCCGAAGTAGCCGTCCATGATGTTGGTGAGATTGGTCACCCGCTCTTCCATGTTCTTGCCCAGGGCCGCTGGGACAATGGTGAAGGTGTTGGAAATGCCGTCCTGGTTGACCCCCTTGTAGGGCAGTTTGGCCACGGAGTTCAATGAAGCCAAGGCCCCCATGGTGTCCGCGCCGTTCATGGGGTTGGCACCGGGTGCGAAGGGTTCACCCTTCTTACGTCCATCGGGGGTTGCCCCTGTCTTCTGGCCGTAAACCACGTTAGAGGTGATGGTGAGCAGGGACAGGGTGTGTTCCGCATTCCTGTAGGTTGTGTGCCTGCGCAGGGCGTCCATGAAGTATTTGTTGATCTCAACGGCGATGCGATCCACCCGGTCATCGTCATTGCCGTAGCGGGGGAAACTGCCTTCTACTGCGAAGTCCACGGCAATGCCGTGCTCGTCGCGGATGGGTTTTACCTTGGCGTACTTGATCGCAGACAGGGAGTCCGCGGCGATGGACAGCCCCGCAAGGCCAAAGGCAATGTAGCGGTGCACGAAAGGATCATGCAGGGCCATCTGCCCCGCCTCGTAGGCGTACTTGTCGTGCATGTAGTGAATGGTGTTCATGGTGTTCACATAAATCTCCGCGAGCTGATCCATCACCTGCTTAAAGGCGGCCAGCACTGTGTCGTAGTCCAGTACTTCCTGGTTGTTCAGCTCAATGCCCTGCAGAACCCGTATGGGCATCCCGGTTTCTTTGTCCCGCTTCAGCTCATCATAGCCCCCGTTGATGGCATAGAGCAACGCCTTAGCCAAGTTCGCCCTAGCGCCGAAGAACTGCATGTCCTTGCCCACGCGCATGGCCGAGACGCAGCAGGCGATGGCGTAGTCATCTCCATAA
>JAKOTU010000068.1 GCA_029776155.1 Bacillota bacterium
GTCGAGCAGGTACGAAAGTAGGGCTTAGTGATCCGGTGGTTCTGAGTGGAAGGGCCATCGCTCAACGGATAAAAGCTACCCCGGGGATAACAGGCTTATCTCCCCCAAGAGTTCACATCGACGGGGAGGTTTGGCACCTCGATGTCGGCTCGTCGCATCCTGGAGCTGGAGAAGGTTCCAAGGGTTGGGCTGTTCGCCCATTAAAGCGGTACGCGAGCTGGGTTCAGAACGTCGTGAGACAGTTCGGTCCCTATCTGTCGCGGGCGTAGGAGATTTGAGAGGATCTGTCCCTAGTACGAGAGGACCGGGATGGACGCACCGCTGGCTTACCAGTTGTCCCGCCAGGGGCACGGCTGGTACCCCAAGTGCGGAAGGGATAAGCGCTGAAAGCATCTAAGCGCGAAGCCTCCCTCAAGATGAGATCTCCCACAGCGCAAGCTGGTAAGACCCCTCAGAGAAGATGAGGTAGATAGGCCAGAGGTGTAAGGGCAGCAATGCCTTGAGCTGTCTGGTACTAATGGTTCGAGGGCTTGACCTACTACAATGGGATAGACGCTGTGCAGTTTTGAAGGTATTTTCTTGGTGGCGATAGCGAAGGGGAAACACCTGTTCCCATTCCGAACACAGCAGTTAAGCCCTTCAGCGGCGATGGTACTGCCACATCTCGTGGTGGGAGAGTAGCTCGCTGCCAAGATTAAGTTTGCTCCTTTGTGATGCTGCTGGTTATCCCGGTGTCGCAGAGGAGGTCGCTCCTCGGTAGCTCAATGGCAGAGCATTCGGCTGTTAACCGAAGGGTTGCTGGTTCGAGTCCAGCCCGAGGAGCCATTTTTTTTGCCTTTCGCCGCCAGCAAGCGGCAAAAGAAGGGCTCTCAGGAGAATCTGTTCCTGGGAGCCCTTTTTGGTTTTCACTCTTGTTCCAGGTTTTCTCCCAGCTGGGCTGGATCGTCAACGGGTGTATCATCTATCAGTCGGAACCGCAGGGTCACAGGATTGTGGTCGCTAAACTCGAAGCCCAGGTCATGGCCGTGCACCTCGATAACTTCCACATTGGGCGAAACCAGGAAGCCGTCGATGGTACAGGTAAAGGTGTGCTGTGGATCAAAGGGCCCGTTTAGGTCGCGCACAGAAGGCACACGTTCGTCGAAGGCCCAGATAAACTCGGGCAGGAAGTCTTCAGGGAGCAGCTGCAGCCAAGCAGGCCAGGTGGCCGAGTGGCGCGCCCTTACTTCCTGCGGATTGGCGGCCAACACATGGTTCCAATCTCCCCCCAGGATGACGTAGTTGCCCTTAGCCACTTCGGCCCGGGCATAATCCTCCAGGAAGGCTAGCTGGGCGTTGCGCACACCTCCTGCATCGTAGGCCTCCAAGTGGACATGGGCCACTACCAGTTCCTTGAAGTTGCTCACGGGGATTCTAGTCTCCAGAAGGCAGCGCTTCAGATGGCCTAGGCGCAGCGGCCAGGAAGCATGGCTGGGCAGTGCAAACCTGGTGGCCTCACGCACCGTATACCTGGAAAGGGTCTGCAGCCCCGAGCGTACCCTGCCCATGGGCGCAGTTAAGGGGATGGGCACCCAGCCCACCTGATAATTCACGGCGTAGCTGGAGGTGTAATCGGGCAGTGCTTTGGTCAGGCGCTCCCTTTGGTTGATCCCGAAGCTTCTGGTACTCTTTTCATCCACTTCCTGCAAGAGGTAGAAATCCGATTCCAGTGCCTGGAGCAGGTCAACAACTCTGGCCAGATTCCGCTCTACGTGTCCTTGGCTGAAGCCCCGGGACATGGTACCTCCGTCCATAAAGAAATCGGCATCCCGCTCCAAGGCCGCATAACCGATATTAAACGTGGTGATGGTCAGCTCACTATGGACATCAACGGGGAGACTCTGCTGGTGGAGGATCTGCACCGGCATGCGATCCCCGGGTTTGAATTCTGTAACAGTCAAATAAAGGATCAGGCCGCCTGCTGCGATTACCGCGATGCCTAAAACTGCCAAGATCGTCCTCAGTAAGAACTTCACTACCACCACTCCGTTGCCTGTTTGCCTGCTGATTTCTCCCTGGAGGCCCCGATCTCCTGCGCTCAGTGAAGAAGATGCTGGCTTGGAGTGAAGTCTTCTGGGGGCGGTTCTAGCGCCGATTACGCAGGCGCAAAGCGCCCCTAAGGCGTTCTAGGGCGTTTGCAAATCCCCCCGCGTTGATCACGTAGAATACGGCCGCCGCGGCGGAGGTGAAAACGACAATGCCCACCACAGTGCGCCGAGCGGCGCTGCCCTGACCCCTCTCCGGTTGAGAGGCCGGTCCATAGAAATAATGGTCCACTACTTCGGCAAAGAGGGCCACGCCACGTTCGGCTGCTGGCCGGCTGTTAGTATGGGCGCCAACCTCCAGCAAAAGGCTTAAGGGGCTCAGATCTTGGTTGTAATTACCCCGGCCGTAGAAGATGCCCTTCACCAAACCTGGATAAAGGTCATCGGCCAGCTTCTTCAGGGACTCTGCGTATTTGCGATTCACTCCCAGATTCTGATTCTGCCTGCCCACCACGAATTGGATGCTGGTTACCCACTGATCGCCAAGCTGAAGGGCGTAGGCGCTGCGGGGAGCTGCATCACGGTGAACATCGAACAGGGCATCGGGCTCTTCGGCCATGAGCTCCAGTACCGTTTCCCGGGAACGGCGGTAGGCTCCCCGGTCGTGGGGAAGATGCAGGTTCTCGGAGTAGTAGACCTTCACACTACGTTCCTGGAGCGCCTTGGCGAAGGCCGAACCCACTTGGTGAATGCCGCCTTTGCCGTAGATGCTGTCGGTCCCGTCGGTGGGTAGATAGCTTTCCGCATTATGGGTGTGATAGATGGCGATGGCTCCCTTTTCCCCAGTTGGATCAGCCGCTGCGATCGCCGTTAGGCCCAGCTGTCGCCGTAATTCCGCCCAAGGGGTTACTTCCAGCTCCACCTCTTCCACGAGCTTAGTCCGGGCTGTGCGGGCCACATCGTCCACTTCCACAACTTCGTAGAGGCGGTTCTGAGCCGTCAGATACCGGTCTTCCACGTAGATGCGGCGTCCCGTCTCCAGAAGTATTCCACCCTCTGGATCCAGGAGTGTATAGTACTCTCCAATGGGCAGCAGCTCATCCCACAGGTCCTCATCCGCAGCTGCTGGGGTGATTGCTGTGCAGAGAAGTACCAGGGCCAGCATACAGGCCCGAAAGAGGGGCTTAGCCATTTCCATCGCCGCCTAGGTGCAGCGCTTCCCGCACTTCACCAAGCACTTCCGTGATGAGCACGGCCAAAAAGGCGCTGATCACCATGCTGGAAAAAAGACCCCCGCCACCTAAGGTAATCTGTTCTGCTAGGCCCTGCAACCACAGCTGGGCCATGCTGACCAGGTCAATAAGGAAGACTCCCAGCAGACCCGCAATGAAAGCGCTGCGCCGGGACCGGCCCCAGAAAGTGGCCGTCAAACCTGCGAAGATTCCCCCGCTGAACACCGGATCCAGCAGGCCCGGCTGCAGGGGCAGCAGTTTATCGGTGAGGAGGATCAATGCACCCGTAACCAGCGTAACGCCCACTGCACGGAGCCTTTCCTGGTGTGATGTCGTCCATAGTAGATAGACGCCTACGCCCACAGGGATTAAGCCGCCTAGGTTGAGGGCTGCCCGGGAAGTAAGGCTGATGGTGGGCAGGACGTGGCCAATAATCATCAAAAGCAGGATGATGAGGGCTGCCCCGTCCGTGAGGCGCATGCGGTCCAGTACGCGCTGTCCGAGACCTAAAAAGAGGAGCACGGTGAGCACGGTAAGGAGGATAACACTAAAAGAAAGCCTGAACATGGCTGCACTCCTTATGAGCAGAGACTACCTTTAGTGTTCTAGTAGAACCCTGCTTTTATGTAGGGAAAGTGCACTTCCCAGGCTAAGGCCGCCCCTGCTCTTCCAGGGAAAAAGAAAAAGCCCGGTTGCAACCGGACTTCACTGCTGTAGTGGGTGGATTACTTATCTGCATAGGGCGGGAGCTTAAGCAAGCCAGCGGCCGTGGTGGCCCGGATTACAATGGCCAAAACTGGGCCAAGGACTAACCCCACCACCCCAAAGAACACTGCTCCGCCGTACATGGCCAGAAGCATAATCAACGGATGCAGCCCCACCGAATCACCCATTACTTTGGGTTCGGCGAAGTTCCGGGCGGCAAAGATGACAAAATAGAGGATGGTGAGGTACACCGCGCGGTTGATGTCCCCGGTGATCACGCTCATGGCCACCCAGGGGGTGAAGATGATCCCAGGCCCGATCACGGGTATTTGATCGATAATTCCCACCACAATAGCTAGAATGACCCAGTAGCGGGTGCCGATCAAAACCAGTCCCACCGCGGTAATCACCGTGGAGATGATCAGCATCAGAAAACGGCCCTTAATGTAGCCAAACAGGTCTACACTGAGTTTCCTTCTGAACTCCAACGCTTTGTCCCGGGAGGCGGGGGGAACAAACTGCATGAAGGTATCGATGATCAGGTCCTTATCTCGGGAGAAGAAATAGGTGGCCACCAGGGTAATGATGCTCACCAGCAAAAAGGACGGCAGGCCGGAGAACATGCCCAAAACCCGGTTGATCAAATCCCTGGTGCCTTCTTCCAGAGTCACTAAGAAATCCTGCACGCTGGTTTGAATGTTCACGCTCACGATTGTGGGCAGGCTTTCGTTTAGGGCCTGTAGGTGGCCTAGGAGGTCCTCGGTCATCTCGGCAATGGTCTCACGGTAAACGGGGAGCAGGGCAGCCAAGTCAATGAGCTGGCCCACAAGCTGACCTATGATCAGCACAATACCGTACCAGGTCAATCCGCCCACTGCCACCAAAGTGGCAATCACCGCGAGGGAGCGCGGCAGGCGCAGGCGCCTTTCCAAAAAGCCGATTAAGGGCTCCAGGATCACGGCGAAGCTGATGGCGATGATAAAGGGTAAGAGAACTGTGCCCAGTTTTCTGGAAAAGAAGACCAAAAACAGGATGAGCAGAACGAAGACTATAACCCGTTTAGGCGTGAGCAGCTCGCGCAGATGATTCATCCAGCCACCTCCCTGCATCTTCAAGTATATTATCTCTCCTGGAGCAGTGCAATAAGGCGGGGCACTGTGGAAATTGACAGTCTGTCCCAGCCCGGCTATAATTAGAGTTGATAACGATTCTTACAAGGGGGTCCAGCGGTGATCGGTCCACTGCCCGAGTACAAGCAGAATATTCTGCGCTTCACCTGCGCCGCTGCCGCGGTGGCCCTGGTGTGCAGCCTGGTGGCCCATGGGGAGTTCCCCAGGTTTTTTGTGCAGGAGGAGTACGCAGGCCCAGCCAATTTAGTGCAGACCCCCTTTCTGGAAGCGGTGGCCAACAGGGGGGACAGCAAACAAGCTGAGGCAGCTGCCCCTGCCCGGCAGTATCGCGCCTTGACGGTGTACACGGTGGAGGCGGGGGACAGCCTTTACTGGATCGCCGCCACCTATGGGCTCAGCGTGGAGGAGCTCAAGGAGCTGAACAAGCTGCAGTCTGATGTGATCCGCGTTGGCCAGCGCCTTTTGGTGCCCGTGGACAAGGTGAAGTACTACCCGGTGGGAGTGCGCCTGACCGATCAAGAGGTTGAATGGCTGGCTCAGATGATCCACGCGGAAGCCCGGGGTGAACCCTATATCGGTCAGGTGGCCGTGGGTGCTGTGATCATCAACCGACTGCTCAGTCCCCAGTTTCCCAACACGCTCAGGGGTGTGCTCTTCCAAACCAACGCTTTTCAGCCCATCCAAAACGGAAGTTTTTACATGACCCCCAATGAGACCGCCCGCAGGGCGGCCTTGGAGGCTTTGAGCGGACACGATCCCACAGGTGGAGCGCTGTTCTTTTTCAACCCCCGCAAAACGTCCGACCGGTTTATGCACAGCCGGCCGGTGCGGATAACCATTGGCAATCATCGCTTTACCATGTAACAACGAGGTACCGCGCAGGCGGTACCTCCATTGCTTATACACTAGACGATTTTGGCTGTATCCCGGGCGATGACCAGTTCCTCATCGGTGGGGATGACAAAAACTTTGACTTTGGAATTCGGGGTGGAGATCTCCACATCTTCGCCCCGGATTTTGTTTTTCTCCTCGTCGATTTCAATACCCAAATAGGAGAGATTGGCGCAGAGGGCAGTGCGCAGGGAAGGGGTATTCTCGCCAATGCCCGCGGTAAAGACGATGGCATCTACGCCATTCATGGCTGCAACATAGGAGCCAATGTACTTGCGGATCCGGTACTCATACATCTGGTAGGCTAAAGTAGCCAGCTTATCATCTTCGGCCACCGCCTTTTCAATGTCGCGCATGTCGCTGACGCCGGCGATGCCGTAAAGCCCGGAGTGTTTGTTGAGCATGGAGTCGATTTCGTGCAGGGAGAGTTTTTCCTGCTTCATGATGTAGAATACCGCTCCAGGATCAATATCGCCGCTCCGGGTACCCATCATCAGGCCCTCCAGGGGAGTGAAGCCCATGGAAGTATCCACAGACTTGCCGTTCTGCACCGCAGCGATGCTGGCTCCGTTGCCCAGGTGGCAGGAGACGATCTTCAGTTCCTCGATGGGCCTGCCCATGAGCTCAGCTGCCCGCTGCGAAACATATTTGTGGCTGGTTCCGTGGAAGCCATAACGCCTAACCTTGTGGCGCTGGTAGACGCTGTAGGGAATGGCATAGAGGTAGGCGTAGGGCGGAATGGTGGAATGGAACGCGGTATCAAACACAGCCACTTGGGGTACGTTGGGCATGATCTTCTCCGCGGCCCGGATACCTGTTACGTTGGCCGGATTGTGAAGCGGCGCTAGACTGGCCAGGGAGTCCAGGATCTCTTTGGTACGTTCGTTGATGAGCACTGAATCGGAGAAGGATTCTCCGCCGTGTACCACCCTGTGGCCGACGGCATCGATTTCCTCCACGCTCTGCAGCACTCCGTGTTCGGGATGGGTGAGCAGGTTCAAACATTCCCGAATGGCCGTGGTGTGCTCCAGAATGGGCATTGTCTTGGAAACCTTTTCCCTGCCCGCGGGTTGATGGGTAATTACCGCATTGTCCTGGCCAATGCGCTCTACCCGTCCTTCGGCCAGTACCGTTTCGGTTTTCATATCGAACAGCTTATACTTCACTGAAGACGAACCGCAGTTCAATACAAAGATATTCATGGTCATTCAGTCCTCCCTACTGCCTTCCTGTTTGCTCTCCTGCTCGGTGATCAGCGCATCATCTTCGGTGTAGGCCAGGAAGCCTAGTCTGGTCTTGACACCCAAACGGCGTTCCCGGACGTAGCGGCGGATGAGGGGACAGGGAGCATAGCGCGGTCCGAACTGCTCCTGCAGCTGCTCCATCCAGCTGAGCACCAGATCTAATCCCAAGCGATCGGCCATCTCCAGGGGACCTTGGGTCATGCCCCAGCTTTCCTTGATGATCTGCTCCGCTTGGTAAGCTCCGCAGACCCCTTCGTCGATTAAGTAGGCAGCTTCGTTGACTAAAGCAACTAAGGTCCGGGGATTGACCAGTCCCGGGCTCTCTTGAATTTCTACTACCTGCTTGCCCAAGCGGGCGGCAAACTGCTTGGCCACTTCCACCGCGTGGTCAGCTGTCTGGCTGCCCCGGACCAGTTCAGCCACTGGTACATCGGGCACGGGGGGAATAAAGTGCAGGCCTACTAAAAGATCAGTCCGGTTGATGCCCCTGGCCAGATCGGAAACCCGCAGGGTGGAAGTGGTGGAGATAAATACCACTTCTGGCGGGCAGAGGTGATCTGCTGTACGCAGCAGTTCCTGTTTGGTATAGAAATGGTCGATGGTAGCCTCAACCAGAAGATCCGCCTTGCTCAGTTCTTTAAGATCTAGAGTATAGCTGATGCGCCCGAGGATCAGCCTCTTTTCCGACTCGGTAATGGCCCATTTGGCCAGCTTTCTATCCAGGCTCTTTTCAATGCGCCTTAAGGCATCTTGTCCGCCGGCACCTTGTGAAAAAAGGACTACATCATAGCCTTTGCTGGCAGCACATTCGGCAATACCCCGGCCGAGTCTACCGGCGCCGAGCACCGCTACTTTTCGAATTTCCACAGTTTCAACCTCCCATGTTCGCTGCTTCATCTATGTGATTCTAATTTCGTAGTACACTTTCCTGCCTGGCCCTCCATTTTTGGTTGCTGTTTGGTTCTTTTGTGATAAAATATCCTCAAACTTAGGCGACTATTGCAAGAAAGAAGGGGGCCCTGGAGTGGATTTCAATGAGAAGTTTGGACGGGAAGGCTTTACTTTTGATGATGTCCTGCTCATTCCCATGGCATCAGAGGTCTTGCCGTCCGAAGTGGATGTTAGAACTTGGTTCTCCAAGCGTATTAGGCTGAACATTCCCTTGGTCAGCGCGGGCATGGACACTGTGACCGAGTCGCGCATGGCCATCGCCATGGCCAGGGAGGGAGGGATCGGCGTAATCCACAAGAACATGTCCATCGAGGAGCAGGCCAGCGAAGTGGACCGGGTAAAACGCTCCGAGAGCGGCGTAATTGTGGATCCCTTTTTTCTCCATCCCCACAACTCGGTGCGGGAGGCCCTGGCCCTAATGGCCCGTTACCGCATTTCTGGAGTTCCCATTGTGGACGAGCACCAAAAGCTGGTGGGTATCCTCACTAACCGGGATCTGGTGTTTGAGGAGAACATAGATCAGCCCATTGCCAATGTGATGACCAAAGAAAACCTGATTACTGCGCCTGTACATACCACCTTGGAACAGGCCAAGGCGGTGCTGCACGAGCATCGCATTGAAAAACTGCCTCTGGTGGATGAGAATTTTGTGCTCAAGGGCTTGATCACTATCAAAGACATTGAAAAGGCCCGGCAGTATCCCAATTCCGCCCGGGATGAAAAGGGAAGACTTGTGGTGGCGGCCGCGGTTGGCGTGGGCGCAGATTATCTGGAGCGCAGTGCGGCGCTGGTGGAAGCGGGGGTAGATGCTCTGGTCATCGACACCGCGCATGGTCATTCCCGGGGCGTGCTCAAGGCCCTCTCCCAGCTCAAGGAGGAGTTCGGAGATCAGGTGGATATTGTGGCCGGTAATGTGGCCACGGGAGAGGCGACCAAAGCGCTCATTGAAGCAGGCGCGGATGCGGTTAAGGTGGGCATTGGGCCCGGTTCCATCTGCACCACCCGGGTGGTGGCCGGTGTGGGTGTGCCCCAGCTTACGGCCGTGTGGGATTGCGCCCAGGTGGCGCGCAGCTACGGTGTCCCCATTATCGCCGATGGCGGGATCCGCTACTCTGGCGATATTGTTAAAGCCTTGGCCGCAGGCGGCAGCAGCGTGATGCTGGGCAGCCTTTTAGCGGGAACGGATGAAAGCCCCGGCGAGCAGGAGATCTACCAAGGGCGCAGCTACAAGGTGTACCGGGGGATGGGGTCTTTGGCGGCCATGAAGGCGGGAAGCAAGGACCGTTACTTCCAGAGTGACAGCAAGAAGCTGGTTCCGGAAGGAATTGAAGGGCGCGTGCCCTATAAAGGCCCTGTGAGCGATACCGTGTTCCAGTTGGTGGGTGGCCTGAGGGCCGGCATGGGTTACTGTGGTGCGCCAGACCTGGAGACTCTGTACGCCAAAAGCCGCTTCATCCGCATTACCCCCGCGGGCAGCCACGAGAGCCATCCCCATTCGGTGCAGATTACTAAAGAGGCACCGAACTATAGAATATAGGAAAGTGGTGCTGTAACCGAATCCCCTCCATGAACGTAACAGTGGTAGAGAAGGAGGGGATCGGTCATGGGCTTTTCGGACGGACGGTTTTACCAGGATGTACTGCGGGGACACGTCTACCGTTACTGGTGGGAAGGCCTGGCCAGAAGTGTTCCCAGTGTCTGGCCTTCAGGTTTGGTCTGGCCGCCTAGTTGGCTGAACTTAAGAGGCTGAGCATGAGCTAGGAGCGCGGTTGCGCTCCTTTTATCTCAGGAAGGGGAGCTCCATGGGTTACACGCGAGGGGTACTGTGGTTTTTTGGCATCATGACCTTAGTTGCTGCCACCGGAGTGGCGGCCGGCTTTTTTGAGCCCTCGGAAGCGGCGCGGCTTGGGCTGTTAGCCTGGCAGCAGCTGCTGTTTATCGCGGGAGGAATCTTTGGTGCGCAAGGGGGCAAGGCGCGGCGCCCCAGCTTCAAGCTGGCCTTACAGGGGATGGCCTGCGGTGTGGGTATCTACTTATTGAACATCCTCTTAGGCGCCTTGAGCTTTGCTGTGGCAGCCCACTTCATGGGCAGTGCCCAGGCCCAGGAACTCCTGCTGAAAGATCGGGCGACAGTGGAAATGCTGGTGACAAGCAAAAAGCCCTTCATTGCCTGCGGGGCCATGCTCCTCCTCTTGGTGGGAGCACCCCTGGGCGAAGAGCTTTTTTTCCGAGGTTTACTGGTGAACCTCCTGCGGGAACGGTTGAGGGCTGCGCCTGCGGTGCTGCTGGCTGCCCTGCTGTTTGCCCTGCTGCACTTCTACACTCTGCAGTTCGTTCCCGTACTGGTTTCCGGAGTTCTTTTGGGGCTGCTCTATGTTCGCACCGGCAGCATAATAGTACCCATTGCTGCCCATTTTGCCGTGAATGCCTTGGCGCTCATGGCGCTGCTCAGCACGCTATAACCGCCAGAACTGATTCACATCCACGACAAACACAATGGCGCCCCCCGCCTCAACCTCCACCGGTACCCCGATCGCGGTGGGCAGTTCTGGGGCGATCTGGGGGATGATCTTCTTCCGGGGTGCGCAGGTGGAGCGGATAATCTCCAATACCGGGTCCACTTCATGGTCCTCCACCCCGATGAGCAGGGTAGTGTTGCCTTGGAGTAGGAAGCCGCCGGTACTGGCCAGCTTAGTTGCTCTGTATCCGTTTTTTACCAGCGATTCCATGAGAAAAGCTACGTCATTATCTTCTACCACGGTAATCACAAGCTTCATGGCACTTCCTCCCCCTTCACCTCTAGTAATTTGACGTACACTGTCAAATTCCTGTTTAGTCCCAGGGGTTGGCTGCGTGGGCCAGGGCGAAGCGGTACACTTCCACTACCGCCAGGGCCATTTTGCGGCTGGAAAAGTGCTGCAGGGCATAGCGCCTGCCGAACCTGCCCAGGGCCTGGAAGTATTCCGGTTCGGGTTGGGCCAGGGTCTGTGCCGCGGAGGAGGGGCAGAAAGTCTGCTTGTAAGTGCGGCCGCTGAAGTTGGTTTCCTGCAGTGCCCAGATGTTATCTGGAGTAACCAGCCCGTCACAGTGAACACCCAAGACAAAGGCTGCGCAGCCCGCAGCCATACCCTCCCTAATGGCCCGGCCCGTGCCCACGACCAAGTTGGCCTGCTTGAGTGGTAAGGTGACATCATGCACCCAACCCAGGTATTTGGTTCCGGGACACGGCCAATGTCCGGCACAGGCCACCTCCCAACCCCAGCTGCGCAGATACTGGGAGATTTGGCGGAAGTTTTCCCGTTTCTCGGGAGTACCTTGGGCTAGGATCAGGGCCAGTTGCCGCCAACGTTTGGTGCGGGGCTTGAGACGTCCTAAGTTCACTCCGTTTTCCACCACGAAGGAGGGGGTGGTTAGGTCGGCGAAGTGCGCCTGCATTTCTCTGCTGATGAGGATGACAGCCGCTTGCTTGTTGAGGAGTTCCCGGGGCGCAAAATCGAGATAATGCACGGTGCTCACGGTGGGGATGTTGAGCCTTTGGCCCAACTCCAGGGCCACGGGGAGGGTATGGGCGGAATGACTGTGGATGATTTCAGGCTGCCACTTGGCCAGCCTGGTACCCAGTCGGGCCCAGTTGGAGGTGAGCAGGTGGGGGATACCCTCCACCTTCATTTTTTGCAGGTAGACAACATCGTTTAAGTCGGAAATGGCCAGGAGCACCCTGTGGCCCAGCTGGAGAAGTTCTGTACAGAGATCCAGGACGTGGGTTGTCTGTCCGCTGCGGTAAAAGCGGGTCATGACCAGGATGCGCACAGCGGAGGCCTCCCTTCAAAAAAGCCAAATCCAGCTGGCCGCTGGACTTGGACTCTTCTTAGCGGTGTTCGCGCACGGGCTGGGGAGGGAAGGGAGGCCAGAAAGCGCCTGATTCGGCCAGTTCAAACCACTCTGCACAGCCGATGGGCGAGACCTGTTCGCATTCTGGCGGTTCGGGAGCAAAGCGGGCCAAGACTTCCAGCTGTACCAAGGCCACCGCTTTCAGTACTAGGTAGATGCCCACATCACATTCGATGACCGTGCCGCTGTCCACCGCCCGGCAGTTCAAGCAGCGGATGAGGGGCAGGACGACGGCGCTCATTCCCGGCAGGGCCCCTTCCAGGCGTACTCCCCGGCGGCGGTATTGGGCAGTCTGCTGAATAAACTGGGTCATGCCGTTGCTGTCGTACTCTACGTTCAAAACGAAGTTGACCACCACATCCATTTCACCGGCTGCCACAATTACTGCCTCGGCCACCACATCAGTGACGGTGCAGGAGACAATGTTCACGGCCAGGGGATAAGAAGGGGGAATGGGGATGCGGTAGGTGGGGCAGTCCACGATGGCGCATTCATTGTAGACCTTGTTTACATAGATAACCTCCCGCTGGAAGTCGGGTTCGTATTCACACTTCATCCGTAATCCTCCTTTCTCTAAGCCATAGTATGCAGGAGCGGAAGCGGGGTGCTTGCCGCGGAAGAAAATGTCTGAAGGGTCAGGCCCCTGCATACCTTAGTGGTGAGGGGGTGTTGTTTTGCGCATTGAACTGGAGCATCCAAAGTTCAGCGGTGTGGAACTGCGTGGCGGAACGTTAGTAGTCCACTCTATGCAGGGCGGGTCCCGGGTGTTACGAGAAAATGTGCAAGATGCCGCGGTAGTTACAGTGGGCGGTGAACTGCGCATCGCCGCTTTTGTGTCTGCAGACTATGCCTGGTTTTTCAAGGGTGAAGAGGAACTGCACAGCGAGCGCGTCGAGCTGGGGCAGCCCTATGGGGGAGGGGGCCGGCTGATCGGCGATGGGGCGGGCCGCAGTCATCTCTTCTACTTCGTGCGCCAGCCGCCTGGCAGCAGCTGTGTTCTGCGTCATCTGCAGTATACAGGGACGTGGTCCAATCCCCAGACCGTCTCCGCCAATGTCTTTGGCGAAACCTGGGGGTACAGTGTAAGCTGGCACAGCGACAATTATCTCCACTTGGCCTATTTAGCCCACAAAGACCGCGGCCTTCTGTATCGGGTTTATGACCTGGAGCACGGCTTGTGGAGCGGCGCAGTCACCTTTTCCGATGCAGTCTGCGCCTATCCCCAGTTTCTACCCGTGGAGTCCCTCTATCTGCTGTGGTTGGAAGAGGGGGATCAGACCATGCTCAAGGTGCGTGCCAAGTCGGAGAAGTGGTCGGCGCCCATTGCCCTCTCCACGGGTCAGCAGCATGCGGGTTTGGTGGGCTTTGCCTGTTCTTCGGGGCAGTGGAGTGTGGTGTGGAGTGAGGGCAGCGCTTTATACCAGGTTCCCCTGGGCCTGTGGGATCAGCGTTCAACGGCTGCCCGGGAGGACTTTGATTATATCTGGCGGGTGCACCAGGGTCTAACCATACCCATGTACCAAGCCAAAGAAAGCCAAAAGGAAGAGGTGCCGGAAGTGCCGCCGCCGGAGGAAACTGCCCAGGAGCAGAGCCAGACCCAAGCCCAAGAGCAAGCTCTGCCCCCCAGGGCAGAAGATGAGCAGCTGTTGGCGCAGTTTTGGGAGGCGGAAAAAGTCCGCCGCCAGCGCGAAGCGGAACAGGCACAAGCCCAGGCGGCTTTCATGGAGCAGGCTTTCCGTGTCCTCAAAGAGTGGGACGAGGTGCGCGACGAGATCCGCCGCTGGCGGCGAGATTGGCGGGCTGTCGAGCAGGTTGATCTCTCTCCTTTCACGGCGCGCCTGGAGCGGGTGGAACGCCGTTACTTAAGCTTGAAACAGGCTCAGGAGCAGGTGCGAACCCAAGGGGAAGCCAGCCTGGCTCAGCTGGAAAGGGAGGTGCTGCGCCTGCGCAGCCGCGTGGAGGACCTGGAAAAACAGCAGAAGACCAAGGCGCGACCCTTTTGGCAGAGGGTCTTGGGCAGGGCGTAGGGCATATACTAGCTCTAAAGCAGTGGGGAGGGCTGGTCAATGGAGGTCATTGTGTGCGGTTATGCCCGGGCCATACTCAAGTCCTGTGGAGGCTGAAGGAAAAATCTGCCTTTGGGAGAGGCAGTGGTCTATCTAAAGCGCGCTGCGCGCAGGCGGTTTGGCTCTGCGGTAACCGTCCGACTGGTTAGTCCCGAGAGCAGCGAGGCCCGCAGCGGCGGCTGGGTGCGGGCAGGGGTGCTGCCGGTTGTGATCATCAACGGGGAGGTGTTCTGCCGGGGACGGCTGTCCCTGCGGGAAGTGATCCAAAGGCTGTACGAACTAAAGAGGCCTTGAGCTGGACAATACCATAATTTGGATTTCTGGCGCGGAAGCTTTTCCTGCTATAATGGGTATGCAATACTACTAGTTATGGGAGGAAACGAGCTTGAAACGTCTCAGCGTAGTTGTGCTACTCATTGTGCTGCTCGCAGCTTCCGCGGTCCAGGCCAGTGCTTGGGAATGGTGGGCCCCGACTCTGCCCAGCAATCCCCCGGCCTCCAACCCGCCTGTTTGGCAGCCGACCTTACCTGCGCCCAATCCGCAGCCTAATCCACAGCCAAACCCAAATCCAAACCCCAATCCCAGCAACCCCATCCTTCCGGTCCAGCCCAGCAAACCTGGTTCGGGCTCCCAGGTGCCCGCACCCAGTGCTAATTTGACCAGTGAGGAGCAGCGCCTCATTGATCAGGTGAACCAGGAGCGGATCAAAAACGGGCGCCAGCCCCTGCAGATCGACTACACGTTAGTGGCGTTGGCCAAGAAGAAGAGCCATGACATGGCGGTGAACAGTTATTTCAGCCATGTTTCGCCTACTTACGGCACCGTGTACAACATGCTCGATCAGGCTGGGGTAAGCTACTCCCGGGCTGGGGAGAATATCGCCAAAACTGGCGATGTGAGTCGGGCCCACTCTTTGTTCATGAACTCCTCTGGACATAGGGCCAATGTGCTCCATTCCGGTTATACCCACATCGGCGTTGGCATTGTCAAACATGGGACAAGCTACTACGTCACCCAGATCTTCATCAAGAAATAGCTAAAAACGAACCCCGCAGATCCTCTTCGCGGGGTTCGCTGTAGTCTGGCAGCTTATAACAGTCTGAACACAAGCACCTGGACCAGTCCGATAATCAGGCCCAAAACCGCTCCGAACAGTTCAATATAACGCAGCTCATGCCTGGTCACCTTGAGGATCAGGCTTTCCAGCTGGAGCAGATCGAAGGAGTTAATCTTGTCCTCCACCAACTGGCCCAGGAGTTTGCTCTGCTGGAGCTCACGGCTGAGTTCAGTGCCCAGCTGGTTGAACATGGTTTCCAGTTCCGAGTTGAGTAGATCCTCCAGGTAGCCCCGGATCTTCTCCGCCGTGTGTTCCAAGATGAAGCGGGGTACAAACCGTCCCAGTTTTTCTGTGAGGCTCTCCGCGACCACCTGGGCAACTTTGCCCCGTACAGCTGGGGTGTTGGCTGCCTGAACCAGTTCCTCCAGGGGCAGCAGTTCATCGTTGAGCACTTCAGCGATGCTGCGGGCCAGCTCCCTTTGGCGCTTGGGGAGGACACCCAAAAACTCCCAGCCTAAGATCCTGATGGGTTTTCTCGGCCAAAACAGCATTTTGATGGCCAGCACATTTGTTCCCCAACCGATTAGGGCGGCCACAACGGGCAGTAACACCAAATCCCAAGTCATACAGACTCCCCTTACCTAGATTAAGCCAAGCTGTCCCCAGTATACCGCAGCATGTCTGAAAAGCAACAGGGATTTACGGCTAGAACTGGGACGAACAGCCCACCTATTCTAGCTGGGGAATTAAAATACCTGCTAAAAGTGGAAATGGACTAGGAAAATTGGTAAATCCGTGGTATAATTCCAAGAAAACGCCTGTTAAATCACCATAGGGAGGGGAGAATGTGCCGAGTAGTCTACATCCCTAAAATAGACAGAATCTTAATTACAGTTGAACGAGAGTCAGTAAAGACTACTCAGGCGACTGCGTATGGAGCGACTGTTTTTGGGGATTGCAGACATCAACTACTGCGCATTCGTTGTTGTGGGGGATGCCTCAGGTGCCATCATCAGCACTGGAGTGGGCGGTTCGGTAAACCACCGCCGGTGGGGGATCAGACAGGCTAGGGAGAATCTCAAGGGAATAATTGAGGCGGTGGGTAGTGAAACTGGCACCCCCATTGGAGGGATCAGTTTTACGTGCATCAAGGGTCATCTGCTCAGCCCAGAAGACCTGCTGCCCTTAATTTCAGGTTTGGTGGAGGAATCCGCCATCCACGTGGAGGATTTTGCCACAACGGCAGCCCTGGGCATTCACAGCCCCAAAGAGCGGGTTTTTCTCATGGGCGATCATGTGGGGTTGGCCATCCTTCAGGGTGAAGGGGGAAGACGGCATGAGGTGCGCCGGGCAGGACAGCTGTGGGATCCCAGCTGGATCCAAGGTGTAGAGCTGGGGGATCAGTGCCTGTTTGCCGTGGCTAAGTCCTTGGACAACCTAATTGAAGAGGGAAGTCCCTGGGCTTTGGGGGCAGCCTGCGACATTGCCTGCGAACTGGTGCGCTTGGTGCTTAGTTTGGGCAGCCGTTTCAGCCGACCCGATCCCGTCATCGGCCTTTGCGGGCCTTGGCTGTTGGGTTCGGAGACCATCCGCCAGCGGGTAAGGTATCTCTTGGAGCTGCTCTTTCCCCAGGCTGAACTGGTGGATACCCCCTTGGCTCCCGCAAAGGGGGCTTATCTCGCCCATTTACTTACAAGGAAAAAGGGGTTAAAGCAAGAAGTACTTACCACATTCTATAATTCCGCGCGCAGTGTACTGCAGAGAGGATGGTTAGACTTTGTCGCCAATTACTGAACACCAACTGAAAGGGACGGTTGTTAGGTCGTTTGAACTGCCCTATGCCCTCTATCTGCCCCCCGGCTATGGCCAGGATGGGGAGGAGCGCTGGCCCCTGCTCATCTTCCTGCACGGGGCAGGGGAGCGGGGAGAGGATCTGGAGCGGGTGGCTCGCCACGGGCCGCTCAAACAGGTGCGCGAGGGACGGGAGTTCCCGTTTATCATCGCAGCGCCCCAGTGCCGGGAGAACGTGACGTGGGACCGGATGCTGGAAGAGCTGGACCAGTTCCTGCTGGAGTTGATCAGCAGCTATTCCGTGGATACCGAGCGCATCTATCTCACCGGCTTGAGCATGGGTGGTTTTGGTACCTGGCACTGGGCGGTACACCAGCCTAACGCCTTTGCCGCGCTGGTGCCCATCTGCGGCGGAACCTGGTGGCTTTTGGGCTTTCCGCCGAGGATCGCTGAGCTCAAACACATTCCCATCTGGGCCTTCCACGGTGATGCCGATGAGGTGGTGCCCGTGAGTATGACGGAAGATCTGGTCAAGGTGCTCATGAACCTGAACGCTCCCATTCGGTTCACCAAGTATTCGGGGGTGGGTCACGATTCCTGGACTCTGGCTTATAACGAGCCTGAGCTGGTCCCCTGGCTCTTGGAGCAGAGGAACCCCCAGTTTAGTCTGGGGAGCGGTAGCAAAGGGCAGGACTAACCTGCCCGGAGCAGCTTGATTAACAAGGGGACGATGATGGGCACGAGGATGCTCAGTACGGTTCCAGAATAGAAGGCCAAGATAGCCGTCCGGCCATCGGTATGGGCGGCCACAATGGGCAGCGTCACATCCATGGCGGTGGCTCCCCCTGGGGCCACCGCCGCTGTTTTGCCGAAGTGTTTGGCGACGGCGGGGATCACCAGGATAGCCAGGAGTTCCCGGAAGATGTTGGTCAAAAGGGCCAGTGTACCCACGGCCACATCATAGCTTTGGGCGATGAGCACCGCCGAAAGGGAATACCAACCAAATCCGGCGCCCACTAGGGCTGCCTCACCCATTTGAACGCGGCAGAGTAGGCCTGCCCCAGCCGCGCCCAGCACAGAGCCCGCGGCAGTTAAAAAGGGAACGGCGAGGGAGATGGGCGGCAGGCTCCTTACCTTTTTCCACAGTTCGTGGTCCTCGCCCAAGCTGAAACCCACAACGAAGAGCAATACGGCTAGGGACAGATCCGTGCCCAGCTCAAGGGCGGCCCCACCCGGCACCTTGAACAACAGTCCGCAGAGCACCCCCGCAACTAAACTGCCCATGATTCTCCAGGTCATCTGCCCCGTCCCCCCAATCCAGTGGCTAACCAGACCAGGAGCACACTGCCGGCAACTGCCCCCAGGCTCAGCACCAAGGCCCGCAGACCCAACGAGGGCAGGGCGGAGATAATCTCTTGGCTGCTTCCCAACGAAAGACCCAAGGTAAAGAGGAGAGCGAACAGCGATAAACTGCCCAGTGCCGGCACCCTTTGGCGCCAGGAGTGGGGTACAAGCCGCCAACGCGCAGCCGCAAAGCCCAAAAGTAAAGCGCCTAGAAGCAGCGCCACTTGACATCGTCCTTTCTAGCTGAGGCAACTCTACACACAGTGAGTTCCACTGAAGGAGGAGGGCCTCCTGTTTCCAGGGGAGGAAATTTTCGTTAGGCAACAGGAAAAGGGAAGAAGACCTAGAAATCCTTACCATATTCTAACTTGGGAGGTAACATTATAAAACGTGTCGGAATACTAGCTCTGGTCTTGGTCGCTGTGCTGCTCACAGGTTGTCTATCGCCAAAAATTACCTTTTCTATCCTTCCCAAAACCATCAATATTTCCTTTGACACCGAGGAAGTGGAGCTTAAGGCCGAGGTGAAGATGTCTGGGTTTGGCTCCTATATCATTGAACAGGCTGCCCTTGAGTTGTTGGATGAGGAAGGTGAATCGGTCCTCAAAGAACCCAAGGTGTATACGGTAAACCAAAAGGTAACTGTGGTACCTATCGGTTCAGTGTTCAAGCCGCAAGTGCCCATAGCTACCCTTCGTCTGGCAGATGTGTACGCTGAGATTTTGGACGGTCAAGAGCTGACAGAGGACCTATACAACTCGGAGCTGAAAGGCAGAATCTACACCTTGAAAATCACGCTGATGGGGACTACTAATCCTTCTGCCGAGGCCACACTCGAGTTCAAGTAAGCAAGAACTTAACAGCCCAGACTCCGGTCTGGTTTTTGCTCTGCAGCAGGGAATGATGGGGAGTTGGTGGAAATTACAGGTAAGCTAAGGAAGGGGTGTTAGGCATGGGGAAGCTGCGTTTAGCTGCGCTGGTGGTGGTAGTGCTGTTGTGCTCTCTGGGGACAGTGCAGGCTGCCAAAAGCTACTGGCAGCGCATGGCAGAGGGGTATCCCAATCAACTGGTGGTGTATGAGTACGTCTATGAGTACCGTTCACCTGAGCTGGAGGTTTCGGCGAGGGTTCCCCAGTTGGGCGGGGCGTTGGATCTGGAGTGGCAGCAGGCATTCAACCAGGAGATGCGGGAGATGGTGCATGACCTCGCCGCCTCGCTGGAAGAAACGGCCAAGGCTATCTGGGAGCTGGAAGAGATTTTCCACGCCTTTCCTTTCCAGGGGATCGTGGACTTTGAGGTCAAGCTCAATCGGGGTGGGCTGTTGAGCCTGGAGCTGGTCACCTACACGTTCACCGGGGGAGCTCACGGCATGACGTTCTGCGATTACATCAACATAGATCTGACCACCGGCCGCCAGCTCACGTTTTGGGATCTGTTTGACACCGAGGAAGAAGTGGCCAGGGCGGCAGAGGCGATCAACGAAAGGATCGCCCAGGAGCCTGAGTGGTTTTTCATCGACCAATTCACCCCTGGGCTGTTCTCAGCTGAGCAGGGCTTTTACCTCACCGACGAGCATGTGGTGATCTGCTTCGGCCTCTACGAACTTGCCCCCTACGCCGCGGGCATTCAGGAGTTCCCCGTTGCTGCCCCGTAGGGAACTAACTCCACCACATCGCCGTGCTTTATGGGCGTGGTGAACCCTGCTTTGACTCCGTTGACCAAGATGTGGCCGCCTCTGGCGGTGAAGGCTTCATCGGGGTGATAACCCCGGAAGATGTCGGTAACAATATAGGCGCCGAGGGCCCCAGTGAGACTGGGTGTGTATTCCACCCGATCCTGGGGCTTGATCACGTAATCCAGGGAAACTTCCCGGCCGTTGACCACCGGCGGGGGCTCTTTATGGGACAGCTCCACTTCCTGCCCATTGACCTTGACCACGATCCCAGGCACGGGCTGTTGGGGTGTTCCTGGGAAGAGGTCCTTGACGGTGCACGGCTTGTGGAAGTATTCCACTTCCAGGCCGGAAGTGATGGCTGTATCTAAGGAGCTGGGCAAGCCGTCTACGTAAAGCTCCAAAGTGTCGTACACCCTTTTTTCTTCACCGTTGAGGTAGAAGGGGATCTCGCGCCTTGGGGGTACGCCCAGCACAGCAAAGAGCTCCCGAAAGGTAGAAATGGGCTGGAGGGAAATCTTGTCCCGATCCTGCAGAAGATAATCAAAGGGACGCTCTTCACCGTTTACCGCAACTAAGGGGCGGATCTCTAAGGGGGAGCCGTTGCACTTGATGTTCACCGTTAAGGCTTGGGCGTCCAGGAGTTCAGCCAAGGTTACCTGGGGCGGTTCCCCTGGTTGTCCTGGGGTTACCACAAGGCGATCACCATCGGCCAGGGGCGCGCCTAGTTCACAGGGCTCACCGTTTTTGGTCAGCACTCCGGGCTTGCCCTTAGAACCCGGCAGGGTGATGCAGCGCCCGTTCAGCTCCACGGTGAAGGCACTGCCTGGCCTACCCACCAATTCCGAAGGGGCCAAGCCTGCATGGAGCAGGGCATCGGCCACAGTGGTGGTGGGCATGTGCAGCAGCTGCAGGTGGCGGTCGTTTACTGTGACATGGATGAGCTCCATGGCTCTGCCATCCAAGTGGGCGCAGCCGATGCCAATGGGCGTGATCGTCTCCGGTCCGTTGAAATGGGGGCAGCCCCGGACTGAGCTGAGGCTGGCCCGATCCCGCATCCGCACCAGGTTTTCGGGCAAATTCAGCTTCTGGGCCATCCGCTCGGCGAGGCCCGGTATGCGGCTCCCGCCACCGATGAGGATGACGCCCTTGGGGGCGCTGCCGTTGAGGGCGAGGATCTCCGCGGTAATCTTTTCTGCCAGGGTATCTATCCGGGGTTCGAGGACCGCCAGCACTTCTTCGTATGACAAGCTGAGCTCGTTGCCGAACACATCCTGGCAGCGGGCAGGTTCGCCCCGTTTCAGGCCCACCTTCACCTGTTCAGCTACCTTGAAGTCCAAAAGGAAGTGTTCTGCAAGCCCTTGGGTCATGGCATCGCCGGCGTAGGAAATCATGCCGTAGGCCTTTACCGTTCCCTCTGCGGCGATGGCCAAGTCCGAGGTGCCTGCACCCACATCCACTAGGGCAATGTTGAGCATACGCATGGTGGGCGGCACAACCACATGCATGGCCGCAATGGGTTCTAGGGTCAAAGAGAGCATCTCCAGTCCAGCCCTTTCCAGGGCCGTGCTCATGGAGTCGATGACGATCCTAGGCAGGAACGTGGCGATTACCTCCACCTGGGCGGTGCTGCCCTGATGGCCCTCCAAGGAGCCGATGGGTTCGCCGTCCAGGTAATACTGGATCACACTGTAGCCTACACAGAGGTAGCTGTGCATTACGCCGCCCTGCTGGTCGGGGGAAAGCTTTTCCACAGCAGCGCGCACCGCATCCAGTTCCAGGGCCCGCACCTCCTGGGCGCTCAGACGATGGTTGGAGGCAAGGCTCAGGGTGCTTTTCCCCATCTCCGTACGCAAAGAACGGCCCGCGGCCGCGACGGCCACTTTATGCAAGGTCCTGCCGCAGGACTCTTCCAGCTGGTGCTTGATCTTCCTGATCACCTTGGCCACGGCATCAATGTGGTGGATCTGTCCGTCGGCCATAGCCCCCGGAAGCTGCTGTTCCACCACGGCTTCCCTCAACTCGAAGCCGTCCTCTGCTGCGGTTACCAACAGGCCAGCAATTTTGCGGGTACCGATATCTAAGGCAAATACCTCAGGTGTACTCATGCGCCTCACCTCACGCATGTATTTCGCCATTAAGGCAGCCGTTCCTGTTTTTGGGCTGTTAGGGAAGGAGAGATTCGGTGCATGGAGAATCTGTGTGGGAAAGACGAAAATGGGAGTGAAGCGAATGGGCAAGCTGCCAACGCGTGCCGAGATTCCAGATGATCTGAAGTGGAAACTAGAGGACATTTTCGCTACGGATGAAGCTTTCCTTGAGGCCCTCGAGCAGGCGAAAGCCGGCAAACAGCGCATTATGGAGCTGCGGGGAACCATTACTTCAGGGCAGGCTCTGCTTAACGCCCTGAAAGTGCGGGACGAGCTGATGCAGCTCATGGATCGCCTCATCGCCTACTCTTTTATGCGCAAAGACGAAGATAACGCCAACTCCAAGTACCAGGGCTTTGCCGATCAGGCCACCAGTGTGGCGGTGGAGCTGAGCAGTGCCGGGGCGTTCTTGGAGCCTGAAATCCTCAGCCTGGAGGAAGGGACGGTACGGCGCTGGATCGAGGAAATCCCGGGATTGGCGGTATACCGCCATTACCTGGAGAACCTACTGCGCACCAAACCCCATATTCTCCCTGCGGAACAGGAAGAGCTGCTCGCGGCAGCGGGAGAGTTGGCCAGCGCGCCGGGGAACATTTTCCGCATGTTCAACAACGCGGATCTGTGTTTCCCAGAGATCCACAACGAGCAGGGAGAACTGGTGGAACTGACCCACGGGCGCTACATCAAGTTTCTGGAGTCCCCTGATCCCAAGGTGCGGGAAGCGGCCTTCAAAGCCATGTATGAGACCTATTCCGCTTGGAAGAACACCCTGGGTACAACCTACATCTCCGCGGTGAAAAAGGAGCTCTATTTCTCCCGGGCGAGGAAATACCCTTCCTCGTTGGAGGCGGCCTTGTTCGAAGACAATGTGGATCCCCAGGTCTACACCAACCTGATCCAGACCATCCATGATCATCTGCACCTGCTCCACCGCTATGTGCGGGTGCGCAAAAAACTCTTGGGCCTAGATGAGCTGCACATGTGGGATCTGTACGTGCCCATGGTTGCCCTTGAGGAAGAGGAAATCCCCCGGGAGCAGGCCATTGCCATGGTGCGGGAGGGCCTGGAGCCCCTGGGAGAACCCTATCTAACCGATCTGGAAGGTGCCTTCCGGGAGGGCTGGATCGACTGGCTGGAAAACAGGGGTAAAACAAGTGGGGCCTATTCCTGGGGCACCTACGGGGTACATCCCTATGTGCTCATGAACTACCAGGGCAACCTGAAAGACGTGTTTACTCTGGCCCATGAGCTGGGGCACGCCATGCATACCTACTACTCCAACAAGCACCAGGAGTTTGTGAACGCGGATTACCGCATCTTCGTGGCCGAAGTGGCGTCCACTTTGAATGAAGCCCTGCTCAACGATGATCTGCTGAAAAAGACCACGGATCCCCAGCGTCGGGCCTATCTCATCAACCATTACCTGGACGAGTTTAGGGGCACCGTGTTCCGCCAGACCATGTTCGCCGAGTTCGAGATGATTGTCCATGACAAGGTGGGCCGGGGAGAAGCAGTCACCTGCGAACAGCTCATGGAGATCTATTACGACCTGAACAAGAAGTATTTCGGCGAGGACATTGTGGTGGATGAGCTCATCGCCATGGAATGGGCTAGGATCCCCCACTTCTACAGGCCCTTCTATGTGTACAAGTATGCAACGGGCTTTGCCGCAGCTGCGGCCCTGGCCCAGCAGATTCTGGAGGAAGGGGAGCCAGCCCGCCAACGTTATCTGACCTTCTTGAGCAGCGGCGGGTCCGATTATCCCCTCAACCTACTGCGTAAAGCTGGGGTGGATCTGAGCAAACCCGAACCAATCGTCCAGGCCTTGCAGGTGTTTGGCAAACTCTTAGATGAACTGGAGCAATTGGGGGACGCCCAGGGCTAAACAGCGCTGGGACAGTGGGGAAAAGCACTGAACAATGAACATGATGAAAACAAGGTGGGCTGCCTAAGCCCACCTTGCGCGCGTGGGGACTAGTTTATCTGTGCCCCCTCAGGCGCCGCAGCCTGTGGTCGATGGCCACTAAAACGTCGCCTACCCAAGGCAGCGGTGCCAAGCGGGGGAAGTGGAGGATGAGGCCGCTGAAATCGGTGAGAAAAACCGAGGGCCGAACTACCTGCAGGTCACAGTTGGCATCGGCCACCACTAGATAGTCCTGAACCAGGCCGAGCACGAGCAGGTAGCGGCCCAGCCCCAGATCGGCGTGGGCTAAGAGGGGCTGATTGGGCGATTCTTTAAAGAACTGCTCCAGTTGGTCCCAGGGGAGGTCATAGGCCCGGGCAGGCCAGCCGCGGTGATCAAAATAGCGGACCAGATCAGCGGGGGAGATGCCCCTCTCCGGGCACGCTTCCAGCCAGGGTTGCCAGCTTTCTCCGGCCAGCAGGAAGAGGAAGGCGCACACTGCGGTTCCGCAGTCCCACTCCAATCGGTTCCCCCCGTAAGGAGGCTGTTGGAAGCTGTCAACAGGCCGCTCCTGCCCCCTATCGCCCGAACGAAAGCGAAACACAATCCAGATGGAAATCACCTCTCTGCTCTTTTTTGTTATAGTTTAGGATCTTTGATTGTAATTGTCAATACAATTTGGAAAAGAAAAATCTAGATTGTCCTAGGGCCAGAAGGGACCTTGAAGCAGGGCAATTTACCCGTTATGGGGAATTAGTTAATACTTTTCAGTACAAACGTTTTCTCAGGCCCGAGGTACGTGAAAATAAGTGTGCAGACCAGGAGTGGATGATCCTGGTGTCCAATTCATTCGGGGGAGGATGTCGGGGTGAATCAGTTGGCCAATGCTCTACTGCACATTCGGGGGACCTTTCCAGCACTCAGGCCCGCGGAAAAACGCGTGGCCCAGGTTATTTTGAGCAACCCCCAGGAGGCGGTGCACTATTCCATCACCGAACTGGCTAAACAGGCCCAGGTGAGCGATGCCACTGTGGTTAAGTTCTGCAAACGCCTGGGTTACAAGGGCTATCAGGAGTTCAAGATCGTTCTTGCCCAGGATGTGGCAGTGAAGCCCGCACTGATCCATGGGGAAGTGGAGCCGGGCAATGATGTGCACACGATCAAGGAGAAGATTTTCCAGGCCAATATCAGTGCGCTGCAGGAGACAGCCCAGGTGCTCGACAGCCAGGCTTTGGAGCGGGCCGTCCAGGCACTGGCCCAGGCCGGGGAGATCCATTTTTACGGTGTGGGCGCATCGGGCATTGTGGCCCTGGATGCGGAACACAAGTTTGCCAGGATTGGCCTCAGGGCCAGTGCCTTTGTGGATAGCCACATGCAGATCGCCAGGGCTGTGCATCTGCAGCCTGGCGATGTCGCGGTGGGCCTATCATTCTCGGGGGAAACGGCGGAGATTGTGGAAGCCCTGCGTATAGCCAAGGAGGCTGGTGCCCTCACCATAGCCATCACCAGCTATTCGGGTTCCACCTTGGCCCGGGAAGCGGATATCCTGCTGCTTACTGCCACCCAGAACAATCTCTTCAAAAGCGCGGCCATTGCCTCCAGACTCACACAGCTCAGTACCATCGACGTTTTGTTCATCGCTGTTGCCCTCGTGGACCATTCCCGGGCGCAGCAGGCCATTGAGAAGGCCCAGGTGGTTTTAACCCAGCGCCGTCAGGGCCGCTGGAAGGGCTTGTCGTAATCTGCACAATGAAGTGGGGAGAAGTGATATGAGGTATGGTTACTTCGACGATGAGAACCGGGAGTATGTGATCGAGCGCCCGGATGTTCCAGTCTCCTGGACCAATTATCTGGGCGTGAAGGATTTCTGCACGGTGATTTCCCACAATGCAGGAGGGTATTCCTTCTTCAAAACACCACAGCATCACCGGATCACCCGGTTCCGTCCCAACGGGGTGCCCCTGGATCGCCCCGGTCATTACATCTACCTGCGCGATGATGAGAGCGGGGAATACTGGTCCATTTCCTGGCAGCCTGTGGGCCTTGACTTGAACAAGGCGGTGTATCAGTGCCGGCATGGCCTGTCCTATTCCAAGTTTTTCTGCTCTTACCAGGACATTGCAGCGGAGCAGCTGTTGTTTGTTCCCCTCAGCGATGACCTGGAACTGTGGGATGTGCGGATCAAAAACACGGGGGAGCGCCGCCGAAACCTCAGCGTCTTCGGCTACGTAGAGTTTTCCTTTCACCATGTGGACATCGATAACCAGAACTTCCAGATGAGCCTTTATGCCAGTGGTTCCAGTTACCAGGATGGAGTTATTGAGTACGACTTTTTCTATGAGCCGTGGATGTTCCACTATTTCACCGGCAATTTCCAGCCGGATAGCTATGATTCCATCCGCGATGAGTTTATCGGTCCCTACCGCTCCGAGACCAATCCCCTGGCTGTGGAACGGGGGGTGTGCTCCAACCGCAGTGAACTCGGGGGCAACCACTGCGGAGCACTGCACAAAAGGATCACCTTGGAGCCACGGCAGGAAAGCCGCCTCATTTTCCTCTTAGGCGTGGGCAGCCGGGCCGTGGGACAGCAGATGCGGGAAAAGTATGGCCACCCGGCCAGCGTGGACGGGGCCTTTCAAGGGCTCAAGGAATACTGGCAGGAGAAGCTGGCTGTCCTGCAGTGCGCAACGCCCCATCCAGGTTTGAACACCATGATCAACACCTGGAATCTGTATCAGGCCGAGACTTGTGTGGTCTGGTCCCGGTTTGCCTCTTTTATTGAAGTAGGGGGACGCACAGGTTTGGGCTTTAGGGACACCGCACAGGACGTGTACAGCGTGCCCCACACCAATCCCACCAAGGTGAAGCAGCGCCTGGTGGAACTGCTGCGGGCCCAGGTAAGCCAAGGGTACGGCTTGCACCTGTTTGAACCGGAGCTCTTTGACCCTGGGCGCCCGCCAAGGCCGCAGTTTAAGTCGCCTACGGTGGTTCCCGAACCACCCAAGGGCAGCCTGATCCACGGCTTAGAAGATACCTGTTCCGACGATCATCTGTGGCTTGTGCCTTCCGTGTGCGAGTATGTGAAGGAGACGGGGGACTTTGGCTTTTTCGACGAAGTGTATTCCTTTGCGGACGGAGGGGAAGCCACAGTCTATGAGCACTTGAAAAGGGCTTTGGACTTTTCCGCAGAGCAGGTGGGACCAAGGGGGGTGTGCAGGGGTCTGAGGGCTGACTGGAATGACTGCCTCAATCTAGGCGGCGGTGAGAGTGCCATGGTCTCGTTCCTGCATTATTGGGCCCTGCAGGAGTTCGTGGCCGCGGCGCAGTTCCTCGGCCGAACCGCAGATGTGCAGCACTACTCTGCCGCGGCAGAGAAAGTGCGGCAGGCTTGTGAAAGGGAGCTTTGGGATGGTCAATGGTACCTACGGGGCTTTACTGCCCAGGGGGAGAAGATCGGCAGCGCCGAAAACGAAGAAGGCAAAATCCACCTGGAATCCAATGCCCTAGCCGTGCTGTCTGGGGCCGCCCGCCGGGAGCGGGCCCTCACCTGCATGGATGCGGTGGACCGCTACCTTTATTCGCCCCGGGGTCTGCACTTGGTTTGGCCTGCGTACACCAAACCAGATGACAACGTGGGTTTTGTGACCAGGGTGTATCCAGGCGTCAAGGAAAACGGGGCCATCTTCAGCCATCCTAACCCCTGGGCTGTTATTGCCGAATGCCGCTTGGGCCGGGGGTCGCGGGCCATGAAGTTCTATGACGCCCTGCTTCCTTACAACCAAAACGATGAGATCGAGATCCGCCAGGCTGAACCCTATTCGTACTGCCAGTTTGTTATGGGCAGGGATCACTCCGCCTACGGCCGGGCCCGCCATCCGTGGCTCACGGGCAGTGCCGGCTGGAACTATGTGGCTGCGACCCGCTGGATTTTGGGTATCCGGGTGTCCTATGACCGCTTGCTTGTGGATCCGTGTATACCCCCGCAGTGGCGGGAGTTTCGGGTGACCCGCCGTTGGCGGGGGGCAGAATACCGGATTACGGTGCGCAATCCCCAGGGGGTGGAGCACGGGGTGAAATCCCTAACGCTCAACGGTGAGCCGCTAGTGGACGGGATTCACCCCCAGCCCAGGGGAACGGTCAACGAAGTTGTGGTGATCATGGGTTAATACTGGACAGAGCAAAGGGCAGCCTCCAGGCTGCCCTTTAAGCAAGCGTCGGAATGGAAGCTCGGATGCCCAAAGATTCCAAAGTACGGCGCACCTCTTGTTCTGCAAAGGCTAAGCGTCCCGCATGCCAGCAGCAGTAGGTGGGCACGTTGCGGTCAATGGTGGTTAATTCCAAGTACAAGCGGGCTTTGTCCCTGTTGGCCGCCAGGTTCTGGCCAGCCTTGCCCGGCAGAAGATCGGCATTCTGCAAGAGGTCATCCAAAGACCCAAACATGTTCAACCACTTCACCGCGGTTTTGGGGCCCACGAGGGGAATGCCCGGGATGTTGTCGCTGGTATCGCCCACCAAGGCCTTGTAATGGGGTACTAGTGCGGGGCTGACCCCCAGTTCATACTGGACGATCTCAGGAGTGTACATTTTGTTGGCCCTGCTGTTGGGCGCGACCACAGTGATCTCATCGGAAACCAGCTGTAGGGCATCCCGGTCCGTGGTGACAATGTAGCAGTGGGTACCTGCAGGGGCGTAATTGGCCAGGGTGCCCATGATATCATCCGCTTCGTAACCGGGAAACTTGATCATGGGGACGCTGAAACTAGCGATCACTTCTTCGATCAGTTCAATCTGCCCCCGCAGTTCTTCCGGCATGGGTGGGCGGTGTTGTTTGTAGTCGGGAAAGAGTTCATGGCGGAAGGTGGGGCTGGGGTGATCGGAGGCGACAAAGAGATAATCGGGTTGAAACTGCTCCATCAACGCGGTAAGGGTGTTATAAAAGCCGAGCACAGCGTTGATAATTTGGCCGTCCTGCCGTTTAATAGATGTTGGTAATCCAAAGAAAGAGCGGTATACTAAAGAAAAGCAGTCCAAGATCAAACAGGTAGACAAAGCGCTGACTCCTTTTGACGGCATTTAGTATCTATTATAACATACCTTTCCTGCTTGGGCTGAGAAAGGAGAGGAGTTTTATGCCAAGTCCCGTGGAACAAGCCTTGAGTTACAAGCATGTGGCGGTGGTTGGCTTAAGCCGCGATCCCTCCAAAGCGGCCCACAAGGTGCCCGCTTACCTGCAGCGTGTAGGTTACAAGATCTACCCTGTGAATCCCTTTGGCGGGTCTGAACTGTTGGGGGAGAAGGTGTACAGCAGGGTCAGCGACATCGACGGGCCTGTGGATCTAGTTGTGGTGTTCAGACCATCGGAAGAGGCCTTGGCCGTGGTGGAAGATGCCCTGCAGCGCGCTGATGTCAAAGCCATTTGGCTGCAGGAAGGCATTGTCAATGAACAGGCGGCAGCGCTGGCCGAAGAGCGGGGCCTCATCTTTGTACAGGATAAATGTACCTTTAAGGAGCATCGGAGACTAAACCTCTAAGGAGCAGCCTGTAGATGAAGAAATTGATCGCAGTTTGGTCTGTGCTGATTCTGGTTCTGGGGGGAGCCCTGGCAGCCTCCGGGGAGGATACCCCGGTGGCCCTGGGCTGTCCAGAACCTCTGGCCCTGCCCGCAGATAAGATTCTGCGCATCTCCCCTAACCTCGTGGAATTCGAGCACCACGGGTTCCTGCCCATCAGCAGCGAGGTTGAGTGCTACCAGCACTGGGGGGAGGAAATTCTACCCATACCCCTAGATGCGGTGAAGGTAGGTTTTGAGCAGGTAGTCCCCACCGTGTATGCGGGTGAGATCATCCGTTTTGATGTGTATGATCCCCTCTACATCCGCACGATTCGGGTGGCCATCAGCACCGGCCAGTTCAGCAGCATTGAACATCAAGAACTGAGGTTTTCCTCGCCCACTAGGTTGTATGTTGAGGAAAAGGGTACGGGCCGCGGCTTTCAGGTAGTGGACGGCGAGGAAGCGGTGGTGTCCGTCAGCGGCGGCCGGTTTCAGGTGCTGGATCCTGGGGGAAATATCTGGGAGTTTGGCACCCGCATCTACGTGGAAACGCATCCCGGGGGACTGATCCAGATCAACTCGTTTCAGAGAGGTTCAGGCACCCGCTTTTTCCCGCGCTATCGGGGCCGCTTTGAACTTACTGTCGCGGGTGAAAACCGGTTTTTGGCCATTAACGAAGTGAGCCTGGAGGACTATTTGATCCAGGTGGTGCCCAGTGAAATGCCTGTAAGCTGGCCCATGGAGGCCTTGAAGGCTCAAGCTGTGGCAGCACGTACCTACGCGGTGGCCCAGGCTGTCTATTCCCGCCAAGGTCACCTGGGCTTCCATGTGGCGGACAGCACCAGCTCCCAGGTGTACAACAACGAGCTGGAATCGCCGCGGGCCACCCAAGCCATATTAGCAACAGAAGGGCAGATTCTCGTTAACCCAGATGGCACCGTTAGTTCCACCTACTTTTATTCCACCTCGCCCCGGGGGCTGATTACCGATTTGGCTGCCTGGCAGGATTTGAGCCAGCTGGCCCTGGAGGGCCATTCTCCCTGGTTTCGTTGGACGTGTTCCTTCAGCAGGGAAGAACTTGTGCAGCAGCTGGCGCCCCTGCTGCCCGCAGGCTTCGGCGAGCTGGTGGGCTTGGAAGTGGCCGAACGGGATGCCCTGGGGAGGGTGGTGCACTTGTGCATTACAGGCACCCAAGGTCAGGTTTCCATCACCGGCGAGCTCAACGTGCGCCGGGCCCTGCAGCCCAGAGCGGTGCAGCGGGTGGGGGACAGTATCGGCCGGCAGAACCTGCTGCCCAGTGCACACTTCTTTCTGGATGTCCAGAAAGATGGCAGCGGCCGCCTTCAGACCGTGCACATCTACGGCGGAGGTGCAGGACATCAGCTGGGCATGAGCCAGTGGGGAGCCAAAGGGCTGGCTGAAGCCGGCCAGGACTACTTAACTATCTTGAGTACGTATTACACCCAAGCCCATCTGATTACCCATTCAGAACAGTTGAGGTACTAGGCATGGATGAGAAGCGTAAACCCGAGTGGAAGGTTCCCTGGCGGGGTGTGCTGGTAGCTCTGCTCGTGAGCGCGGCGGCCCTGGTGGTGATTTTCGCGCAGACCAGTAATCCCCGGGATGTGTTCCAGGAGCTGAGGGCGTACCCGCTGCGTTACTTTTTTGGGGCCCTGTGTTTTGTGCTCGCCGCGTGGATCGTGGACGGGCAGCGCATCGGCATGCTGGTTCGGGCCCTGGGTCTGAGGATCCCCTGGTGGGAACTGACCATTGTGCTCGGGGCAGCCAACTTCCTCACCTTGGTCACCCCCTTCGCTGGGGGTGGCGGCGCGCTCATTGTGTACTACCTGTACCGCCGTGGTTTGAGGTCCTCCCAGGCTACCGCGGTGGTGCTGGGTGGGGGCCTGGCTGGGCAGTCTGCACTGGCCTTCTTGGGGTTGATTACTTCCGCCACCTTGTCGGACTTGCCCGCGGATTTGGCGCCCTATTTCACCGCGGTGAGGATCGGGGCCGTTGTCTACCTTTTGATCCTAACAGGGCTGCAGCTGGGAATTGTGAAGAGCGAGCGCCTCTTCCAATGGGTTTTCAGCAGGATCGGCAGCAAGTCCCGTTCCGCTTCCTGGATCGCCGACTTCCGTTCTGCCTACGAGTTGCTGCTTACCAAGGGCCGGTGGCACTACGCGGCGTGTGTGATGGTGGCCATTTCCTATTATGTGGTCTACTATATGGGTAGTTTTCTTCTGCTCAGTGGTTTTGCTGTCTTCCATCCCTGGCTGCGCTTTGCCGTTGCCGTTCTTTTTGGTGTGGCTCCCGTGTTCTCACCCATCCCTGGGGGAGCTGGGCTTTCTGAAGGGATTTCCTGGGCCGTACTAGATGGCGTGCTCCACGCCGATGAACTGGCCAGCTTTATCGTCCTGTGGCGGACTGTGGTTTTTTATATCCCCATTTTATTAGGAGGCGGTATCTTCGTCTTTTTGGTTCTGCGCTGGGCCTCGGGCAGTAATATTACGGGCGGAAAAGGGCCATACTAGGCAGGAAGCACAGGCAGGGGCCTGCTGCACCCTGCCGTAGGCAGCTTGGAGGTTGATGGCCATGGGTTATCGGGAACAGTTGAGGCAAGCCCGGGAGCTCCTGCAGAGCGAAATCGCGGAACTCCAGAGCAAACTGGCAGCCAAGGAGCAGGATCTGCGGAAGTTGGACAGCCTGTTGCGGGAGTCGGGCAGTCCCCGGGGCGCCCGCACTTCGCTCACGGCGCAGATCGTCGCGACTTTGTACCTGCTGGCACAAGAAAACCCTGACGGGGTACCCGCCAGGGCGGTGGTACAGAGGTTTACCCAGATCCGCGATGATGTGAACGAGTCCACCATCCGCTCTACCCTCTACCAGGTGACGCGCAAACTGCGGCCCACAGAAATCACGTTGGGCGACGGGGTAGAGAGGGTACGGGTGGTGAAAAGGGGTCCCCTGTATGATGTGCAGTTAGTGACCGAACAGAGTGCGGAGCTCATCTAACTCCCGGGTGAAGCGGGCAGGGGGGAGGGACCGCAGGAAGCTCTCTCCGTAGCTGGCACTGAGGATGCGGTCATCTAAGATCACTACTCCGCCCATGTCCTGTTTGGTGCGGATCAGCCGGCCGAAACCCTGTTTGAGGCGGAGGATGGCCTGGGGCACGCTGTAGTCCAAGAAGGGATTGCCCCCAGCTTGGGCGATGGCCTCCAGGCGCGCCGCGGTGACGGGGCGGTCGGGAACCGTAAAGGGCAGGCGTGTGATCACCACTGCCTTCAGCGCCTCCCCGGGCAGATCGATGCCCTCCCAGAAGCTGTTCGTGCCAAAGAGCAGGGAACGGGGATTGTCCCTAAAGCTTTCAATCAGGCTCAGCCGCGGGCCGTCCCCTTGTTTGTAGAGGGCATAACCCTCTGCCTGCAGTTTGGGCCAGATGGCTTCAGCCACCTCGTCCATGAGGCTGTAGCTGGTGAAGAGCGCGAGCACGCCTCCGCGGGTGGCCGCGGCCGTGCGCAGGATGAGATAGCCCACGTAGTGGCTGTAACGGGGGTGTTTAGGGCTCTTCGCTTCTCTGGGCACGCAGAGAATGGCCTGGCGTTCATAGGCAAAGGGTGAGCCCAAGATGAGGCCGGAGGCTCGTTCCAGCCCAAGCTGGCCCTGGATGTACTGGAAAGACTGGTTAGTGCTTAGGGTGGCCGACGTTAGGATTACCGAGGGCACCTTGTCAAATAGGGTTTCCTGGAGGAGGGGACCGATCTGAATGGGGGCGGCCGTAAGGCAGGGCTCCCCGTTTTGCATTTCCGCCCAGTAGGCGAAGCTGGGATCGGCACCGGATAAGATCAACTCCAGATCGTCCAGGAGCCTAGTGGTGAAGGCCGAAAACTGCTCCACCAAACCGAAGGCTTCCCCATCTTCATCTAAGCTGCACTCCTTGAGCAGCCCTTGAATGCCCTTAAGGTGCTTGTCCAGGGTAGTGCGGCTGAATGCCGGCCTGTTTTCCGAGGTGAGGGGGACTGTGGGCCTGGTAATTAAACCGGCGATCTCGCCGAAGTACTGGCTCGCTTCCCGCACTAGGTGATCGAGGGTAAGGTGGAGATCCTGCACCACATATTCCGGCACATAATCCCGCAGCACATTTTGGAGCTGCACTCCGGTGCGGTAATAGGCCAGGAAGTCTCTGCGGGTGAGCGCGTGGCTGTAAGCATTGGTGGCCGCATCTTCTAGGTTATGGGCTTCATCAACAACCACCGCCTGGTAGTCGGGTAGGACGCGCCCTTCCGTTCTGGCATCGGCCAGGAGCATGGCTTGGTTGGTGATCACCAGATGGGCCTTGGCCAAGCGGTGGCGCAGGCGCCAATAAAAGCAGGTTTTAAAGTGGGCGCAGCGTTCTTCCGGGCAGCTTTCCTTTTCGCAGCAGATCTCCCGCCACAGCTCCCCGGGGATGGGGAAGGGAGTAGAGTTGTAATCACCCGTTTCGGTTTCTGCGGCCCAGTGCTGCAGCGCTGTCAGCTGTTCGGTGAGATTGTCCAGGAGGCTGAGCTGGCCGCCCCGTCCCTGGAGCAGTTCTTCCAAACGGCGCAGGCACAGATAATTGGACCTCCCTTTGAACACCTCCACCTTAAACTCGAAGGGGAGCACTTCTTGGAGGAAAGGAATGTCTTTGTGGAACAGCTGTTCCTGCAGGGTGAGGGTATGGGTGGCCACAACCGCCAGTTTGTTCTCTGCCACAGCATAAAAAAGCAGGGGCAGAAGGTAGGCTAGGCTTTTGCCCACTCCTGTGCCAGCTTCGATGATGCCGTGCTCTTTGTTCAAGAGCACCCGGTAAATGTGTTCAGCCATCTGGATCTGCTCCGGACGGTACTCATAGGACTCCAGCCGCTGGGCCAGCACACCTTCCGGTCCCAGCAGCGCCTCTGCACTGAACTCCACAGTGTCACCACCTTGTTGATTCATTATAACACAGGGTGGGGAGCCCTTGGTAGGCTTGCGGGGTTCGTTTTGACAAGCTCCGGTTCCATGTGCTATATTTGAATCGGCATTACTGGACCGATGGGAAAGGGGGGGCGGCTGTGCAGCTGCTTTTCAAGGCGGCAGTGGTTGCTTTTGCCGGCTGTGTGGCTGGCCGGCTGGCTAGATCGGCGCGGCTGTCCAAACTCGTCGGTTACTTAGTCGTGGGGCTCCTGTTGGGCCCTTCACTGCTGCGCGTGATTTCCAGCGCTGATCTTGCTGCTCTCCTGGTCGTGGGGGAAGTGGCTTTAGCTTTTGTATCCTTTCAGATCGGCAGTGAGCTAGTGGTTAAGGATCTGCGTGAGATGGGTAAGGCCTTCTCAGCCATCGCCCTTGGTGAGGTGGCGGGGGCCGTTTTTGCTGTTTTTGCCCTCCTTTATTTCCCCCTTAAGCAGGATTTTGTGCTCAGCTTGATCCTGGCTGCGGCAGCTGTGGGCACCGCGCCCGCGGCGGCCCTGATGATCATGCGCCAGTATCGGGCCAGGGGCCCTGTGGCCACCACCCTGCTGCCCGTGGTAGCCCTCAACGGGGTGTTGGGCGTGCTTTTATTTGCCTTGGCCCTTGCTCTGGCCAAGGTCCATCTAGCTGCCCAGAGCGGTGTTTACAGCTGGTGGCAGCTGATCAGTCAGCCCGTGTGGGAGCTGGGGGGCAGCCTGCTGTTGGGTGCCATCTTAGGTGTAGTCCTGGCCTTCTTAGGTAAACAGGCGGGGGATACGGATGAGCTGTTGATCATCAGCCTCACCCTCATTGTCATTTCAGCCGGGGCTGCCCACTTTTTAGGCCTCTCACCCCTTTTGACCAACATTACGGTGGGGATCATCCTGGCCAATCTGAGCCGCACGGCCAACCGGGTGTCTTTGTGCGTCGGCAGTTTCCTTCCCCCGGTTTATCTGCTCTTTTTTGCTCTGGTAGGGGCCAGTTTGAACCTGGATGGTCTGGCGGGTCTGCTGCTTATCGCCGCGGCGTATATCCTCGCCCGGGCGGTGGGGAAGATTCTGGGCACCTGGGTGGGGGCCAAGGCCGCACAGGCAGAACCCGCTGTCCAGAAGTATTTGGGACTAACCCTCCTGCCCCAAGGGGGAGTGTCCCTGGCTTTGATTGTCCTGGTCCGTCAGCAGCTGCCCCAGTACAGTACAGTCTTCACCGCGGTGATCGTGTTTAGTGTGCTGCTTTTTGAGCTGATCGGTCCTAGCCTGGCCCAGCTGGCCTTTGCCAAGGCGGAAGAGGTGGGCAGTATTCTGCGTTAGGTTAAGAAGATTAACGCCTAGAGGAGGACGGCTATGTTTGCCCTGTTCTTAGTGTTGAACGACACCGATTACCTGGACGAGATCCTGGCCCGTTTTGTGGATGTGGGGGTGCAGGGGGCCACCATCCTGGACAGCCAGGGTATGGCCAGCGCCTTGGTGAGCAGCCGGGGCCGGGATTATCCCCTCTTTGGGTCCCTGAAAGCCCTGCTGGAAGGAGCCAGGCCCTACAACAAAACCATCTTTACGGTACTGGACAGTGAAGAGTTAGTGGAAAGAACGGTGGAAGCGGTCCGGGATGTACTAGGTGATGCGGACCATCCCAGCGTGGGCTTCATGTTTTCGGTACCCATCGGACAAGTGTATGAACTGAAGAGGAGCAAGTAACCCCAATCCCCACCAGATGCGCTGGAGTGGGGATTTTCCTTGTTGGTCTTGTGGGGGTCTGCTTCGAATAAATTAGGTTGGAATCGCAATAAGGCGCAGGAATCCCGGGAAGGGGCGGTGAACTGATTTTTCAAGACGGATAGGGGTGGAACCATGAAGTGCTTCTGTCAAGGACAGACAGAAACGTGCATCGATAGGGTGCCCATCTTTCACAGCCTCGATCAAGAAGAAAAACGGGAAGTGGCCCAGATCACCCGGCAGAAAAACGTGGAAAAGGGCGAGCTCATCTACGCCATGGGCGATGAAGTGCACAGCCTGTTTGTGATCCACTCCGGCTTGGTGAAGACTTACCGCTTGAGCGATACGGGCAGGGAACAGGTCCTGCGGGTGATGAAGCCGGGGGATTTTCTGGGAGAGTTAGCCCTGTTCAGCCCTTCCCCCATGCAGCATTTTGCTGAGGCCTTGGAGCCGTGCACGATGTGCATGATCGAGGCCGCTCCTCTGCGCCAGCTTATGGCGAAGTACCCCAGCATCGCCTTTAAGGTGCTGGAAGAGCTAACGGCCAGGCTGGAGCGGACGGAACAGCTCCTCGAGGATATCAGCCTGCATTCGGTGGAACGGCGCTTGGCCCAGGCGCTTCTGGACTTGAGCGGGGAGGGCAGTGTAGTTGAGCTGGCCGTGAGCAAAAAGGATCTCGCGTCCCAACTGGGGATGACCAGCGAGACCCTCAGCCGCAAGCTTTCCCAGTTTGAAGCCGAGGGCTGGATCGAACAGAGTGGTCAGCGGCGGATTGTGATCAAAAATCGGCGCGGTTTGGAGGGAGTTCTGGAAGGTGGGTAAAGAAAAGGGGTTCTGGTATCGCTTAGGAAGCGGTTTCCTGCTGGGACTGGCCATGGTGGTGCCGGGCGTGAGCGGAGGGGTGTTGGCCATGGCTTTGGGGCTGTACGAGCCCATTGTGGCCGCCATTGCCAAGCCGCTGGAGAACTGGCGGGAGCACCTAAAGCTCTTTGTACCCTTGGCAGTCGGCGCGGGAGCCTGTGTCCTGCTGACCAGCAGGGCCCTGCAGTTTTTCTTTACCCGTTACCACCTGCCCACCGTGTATTTTTTCTTCGGCCTGGTGCTGGCGGGTCTGCCGGCTGTACTGCGCCTGGCCAATGCCCAAGGTTTTGGGCTGTCCCACGCCCTGAGCTTGGTGGGCGGGATGGCTCTGCTGCTTGTGGTGGGTGGGCTGCCTGCTGCGAGCGGTCCGCGCTGGGCCAGTCTGGGCCTGCTCGCCTACGCGGTGAAGGGCGGACTGGTGGGAGCGGCCCTGGTTATTCCCGGTCTGAGCGTGTCCATGCTGCTTTTGGCCTTGGGCATCTATGAAGAGCTGCTGGGGGCAGTGGCCCAGCTTAACTTAGGGATTCTCCTTCCCGCGGCGCTGGGGTTTGTCCCCGGCCTGATCCTCGCTTCCAAAGGGATGAACTTTCTGTTTGAGCGCAGGTGCGGTCAAATCTACTACGCCATCCTGGGGCTCATGTTGGGTTCTTTGGGTGCCGCCTTTCCAGGTTTTCCCCGCTGGGGCCTGGAGTGGGCGCTGTGTTTAGTCCTCTTTGCCTGCGGGGTGTGGATCGCCTCGCTGTTTAACCGACACAACAAAGACTAGGGGTGTTGCCAGTGCTTAAGCTAGAGGAATTCTTCAGTCTGGAAGGTTGTCCGGTGGCAGATCTGTTCACAGATGTGGTCTATCCTTGGGAAGCGATTCCCCGCATTGGCGAGTTTCTGGAGCGCTTGCTGGAGGAGAAGCGGTCCACCTACCGGGAGATCGCACCTGGCGTTTGGGTAGGGGAAGGCACCACGGTGGCGGAGACGGCCACCCTCCATGGCCCAGCCGTTTTCGGCAGGGACTGCGAAATCAGGCCCAACGCCTTTGTGCGGGGCAATGTGATTGCCGGTGACGGGGTGGTCCTGGGCAATGCCAGCGAAGTAAAGCAGGCCATTTTGTTCTCGGGGGTGCAGCTGCCCCACTTCAATTACGTGGGCGACTCCATTTTGGGGCGGGGTGCGCACTTGGGGGCGGGGTCGATCATCTCCAACTTCAAGTCCACCAAGGAGCCAGTTAAGGTGAGGATTGGGGATGTGGTCATCGAGACCAGCATGCGCAAATTCGGAGCCATCGTGGGTGATGGGGTGGAAGTGGGCTGCAACGCGGTGCTGAACCCAGGAACCTTGGTGGGCAAGGGAAGCTTGATCTATCCCCTCACATCGGTGCGGGGGTACATCCCCAGCGGTATGATCTGCAAAGGCCGCGATGAGCTGGTCCCCTACCGCACTAAGTAGCGGAGATCTGCTGTTGCTTACGTGCGGTAGCGGGCGGTAGGGTCAGGGTAAAGGTGGTTAGTTCAGGTGAGCTGGTGTAGGTGAGGGTGCCCCCCAGCTCTTCTGCTATGCGCTGGCAGATCACCAGACCCCAGCCGTGGTTGCCGGAAGGATCGGCTTTGGAGGTCACTCCGCCGCGGAAGATCCTTTTGCCCTCCAAGGAGCTGATCTCCGGACCGTTGTTGCTCACACTCAACTGGCGCCTGCCCTGGCTGTCCACTGACCAGGAGAGGTGGACCAGGGGGTCCTGGCGCCCTTCCACGGCGGCAAAGGCATTGTCCACCAAGTTCATGATCACTTTGGGCAGCAAGCGCTGCTCGTGGAAATCCTGGGGAGCTTCTGACTGCAGATCCAGGGAGAACGTTATCCCCAGGCGCTCCGCCTCCGCCTGCTTCACCTGGAGCACCGTGCTCCAGGCATCGTTGGGTAGGGTGGAGTAGTTGTGGCGGTCGGAGAGCTTCGCGGCGCTGTAGGCGATGGCCTGCAGCGCTTCTTCCGTTTTGCCCATCTGTACATAAGTGGAGATGAGGGTCAGTTCGTTCAGGAGATCGTGGCGCTCCTCCCGGAGGGTGCGCAGGGCTGCATTTTGCACCGAACTTCTCTTGACATGGTACCGGAGAACCTTTTCATTTCTGCGTTCCCTCTGCACGAATTGATGCAGGATGAACACCAGTATGGGGAAGACAATGAGGCGGATACCCAACAGGCTCAGATAGGTACCATCAAGATTGGGCACAGTCCGCAGAACAAGGGCCGTCTGGTGGCAGGAGACAGCCATGGCCAGGAAGATGAGGCACCAGCCGAAGTAGTGCGAGGGGCTGTAACTCGGTAATCTCTCTGCACCCTTCCGGGTTTCAGTTAACAGGAAGAAACAGGCCAGGATAATGCTGGGTAGGTAAGCTGTATACTCGGTCTGGGGCCCCAAGAGCCTTACTGCCCAGGTGTTCGGTATGATTGGGAGCAGGTGGTAAGCAAAGAACGGTAGGACAAGGGCTCGGCCCAGAATTTGGAGGGAAAGGGGGATCAGGTAGGCAAAGAGGGCATCGGGAAACATGCCCGTTTGGAAGATCCACTGGAAGAAAACCAAGTGGGTGAGGGACAGCAAAAGGAAGCGCAGTTCCATCAGGGGCAGGAAGCTGGTGACCAGGAGCAGGGCCAAGGTCTGCAGGGCGGCAAAAGCTCCAATCCTCCACCAGTGTGTAGAGCGGCCAGAGGTGCGCACGGCGCAGTAGATCTGTGCGCAGTGCAGGAAGAAGTGCCCCGCCGCGACCTGGACCCATGCGGCCATGAGATCAGCCCCTTTTGTGCACGAATTCACTAAGGGGCTATTCGACGGAAAATTACCTTTTCCTACCATCAAATTTCATCAACTTATGGCATTTTTTACTACTTGTCCTCTGCTTTTACCCATATTTCCCGGCGTAAAAGCTCCAGGAACCGCTGCAGGTTGGCGGGATCGGAAAAGAACACTTGGGCCGCGGTGGCACTGCCTCCGCCCCGGCCGCCCAGGGGCTGGGCCTGTTCTTTCACCAGCTGTCCCAGGGCAGGCCCCTGGGGCAGGTTATGGGCCAAGACCACCCGCCCACCTAGGGTGATCACCACCGCGGTCTGGGTGAGGTTGAGGATGGCTCTGGCCAGCTGTTGGGCCTGCTGGATGTCGGCTGCAGGCAGCTCCAGGTAGTAGGGGCCTTCCCCCGCCCGGACTATTTCCGCGGCCCGGAAGCGGATCATCTCCCCCTGCAGCTCTTCCAGCTGCTTTTCCAGTTCCCGCCTGCGTTCCAGTTCACTTTGGACCCTTGCTTCCAGCTCCCCTTCAGGGACGCTCAGCAGGGACACTAGGTTGGTGCAGAGCCCATGTTTGTGCCGGTAGTCCGCCAGTGCCCTAGCGCCGCAGAGGAAGTACACCCTGGTCATCCCCTTGTACTTCTCACTTTTGAGGATCTTCACCAGCCCGATCTGTCCCGTCTTCTGCACGTGCGTTCCTGAGCAGGGGGAATAATCGAATCCGTGGATCTCCACAATGCGCAGGGGCCCTTCCCGGTCGGGGATCTTGCGCAGGGGTACATCCTTGAACTCTTCAGGGTAGAGGGTATAGGTGAGCACCGGCAGATCCTGGAGAATCAACTCGTTGGCCCGCTGCTCCACCTGGCGCTCTTCCTCCCTGGAGAGGAAAGGGGCGGTGATGTCGATGCTGCAGTAGTCGGCACCTAAGTGGAAGCTTTCTGTCGTGTAAGCGAACTCATCTTGGAAGATGGCGGACAGCAGGTGCTGTCCGCTGTGCTGCTGCATATGATCCAATCGCCGCTCCCAATCAAGGACCGCGGTGACCCTGGGGCCGACCACGGGCTCAGGGAGTACGTGGTAGATGGTTCCCTCTGCTTCGTAGACGTCCAGGAGGGGGATCCCGTTTATGGTCCCCAGGTCGTGGGGTTGACCGCCACCGGTGGGGTAGAAAATGGTTTCAGCCAGCACCACGATTGACTTATCTCCTTCTTGCCGCTGGGCCACTATATCCGTGTGCAGTTCGCGCAGTAGAGGTTGGGTGTAGTAGAGCCTAGAGATGGTAATCACTCGCTTTCCGATCAGTGGGGAATGGTGGCACTGGGTTTCTGTTTGTACCAACCCAGCTTAGTGAAGACGAAGGGTGCCCCAAGGCTGGCCCACAGGCCCAACAAGGCGTAGCGCACCACCACGCTCAAGCCTGCTGGCAGCCAGCCCACCACAGGCTTCAGGGCAACGCGCAGGAAAAAGAGAACTCCCAGGCCCAGCACTGCTTTGGCTAGGTTCTGGACGGGTGTGGCCGCTTCTTGGAAGCCCACATACAGGAGCTCCAACCTGTAGCCAATGAGGGCGCCCAGCAGAAAACCCACGGTCAAGGGTCCATCGCCGGTTGGATGGATCAGATAAAGGATGGCCGCGGCTAGGCAGGAGCCCACCACCCATGTGCTTAGGCCAACTTGGAGCAGATCTTTATCGGCCACCAAGGAGTAGGCGCAGAGGAGCAGCACACCAATGACCACTCCCCCCAGCACATCAACTGGCCAGTGTACTCCCAGGTAGAGGCGGGATAGGCTGATCAAGAAGATCAACACCGCGGAGCCGATCCACGCCTGGCGGGTTTTCAGCTTGAGGGCTAAAAAGCCCCAAAAGGCGGTGCTGCCCTGGGCGTGACCGCTGGGAAAAGAGTACCCTTCTTGGGTGACCAGGCGCAGTTCCCTAGGGGGACGCGCTGTTTGGAAAATGTGTTTTAGGCCTGAGTTGATGTAGGCGGAGAGGCTGAAAAACACGGCGAAGCGAAACCCAAAGTGTTTGCTCACTAACCAGTAAATGAGGGGCAGGGCCAGCATGTAAAACTCCACGGAACCCAAGTTGGTTACAGCCCGGAAAAAGGCTGTGAGGACCGGATTTCCGTGTTCCTGCAGCCAGAGAATTACGGCCATGGAACGCAGCCTCCTTCAGTTGGTTTGCCTTTGTATTCGTAAGGTAGGCAGCCTTTTCCTGCCTGTAGGGGTGTGGATAAAAGGACAGGCCCAGGTGCCTCCTGGGCCTGTTTGCTTAGGTTTCCTGAAACTGATTGGTGTACAAGCGGTAGTAATAACCCCTTTTCTTGAGCAGTTCCCCGTGGGTACCCTGCTCCAGTACTCGGCCGTCCCGGATCACCAAGATCATATCGGCAAAACGCACCGTGGAAAGCCTGTGGGCGATGATGAAGCTGGTGCGCCCCTTGAGTACTGTTTCCATGGCTTGCTGAATGAGCCGTTCCGTTTCCGTGTCGATGGAGGAAGTGGCTTCATCCAAGATGAAGATGGCCGGATCGGCCAGAATGGCCCGGGCAAAGGAGATGAGCTGCTTTTGACCGGTGGAGAGCAACCCGCCCCCTTCACCAACCTCCGTGTCGTAACCCTTTGGGAGCCGCATGATGAACTCATGCGCGTTTACCAGCTTAGCGGCCCGTTCCACTTCTTCATCGGTGGCGGTGAGCCTGCCGTAGCGGATGTTCTCCCGGATCGTTCCCGAAAAGAGGTGGGGGTTTTGCAGCACACATCCTAGGCTGCTCTGCAGCCAAGCCAAGGGCCGTTCCCGGTAATCCACTCCGTCGATGAGAATGCGTCCCGCGGTGGGTTCGTAAAACCGGCAGACCAAGTTGACGATGGTGCTTTTCCCCGAGCCCGTTTCGCCCACCAGGGCCACCACCTGCCCCGGTTGCACCTCTAAGTTGAAGTTCTCCAGCACCGGTTCCTGGGGGTTGTAGGCAAAGGATACGTGTTCAAAGCGAATAGCTCCCCGCAGCTTGGGCCAGTCGTTCTTCAGCCCCGGCCGATCTTGGATTTCGGGTACCGTGTTCAGCAGGCCCATCACCCGCTCGGCCGCCGCATGGGCCATCTGGAGCTCCGCGAAGATCCTGGCGATTTCCCGCACCGGTTCGAAGAACTGGCCTGCGTAGGAGATAAAGGCGGCCAGAACCCCGTAGCTGATGGTGCCCAACGCCACCCCGGTGCCGCCCCGCCAGAGGGTAAGGGCCGTGCCCACACTAGAGAGGACCAATACAATGGGCATGAACAAAGCGGAGAAGGTCGCCGCCCGGATGCTCATGGCCCGGTGGCTGGTGGTGAGTTCCTGAAACTCTTCTAGGTTTTTTTCCTCCCGGCTGAGGATCTTGGTTGTGGTGGCACCCTGGATCCCTTCACTAAAGGCCCCCGTGATGCGGGAGTTCAAGCGGCGCACCTCCCGATAAGCCCGGAGAATCTGCCCCTGGAAGTACAGGCTGGCCACAGCCAGGGGCGGGATGACTACCATGGTCAGGAGGGCCAGGCGCCAGTTCAAGGCCAGCATGACTGCGGAGTAAAGCAGCATGGCCGCGGCACCCCAGAGCAGATCGATTAAGCTCCAGGAAACGATCTCCCCTAGCCGCGACGCATCACTGGTCAGCCGAGCCAACAGCCAGCCGCTGGCCCGCTTGTCGAAGAAGGAAAAGGAGAGCCTCTGCAGGTGGATGAACCCCTCATTGCGGATGGTGTAGGTGAGGCCCGACTCCACCTTCCCGGCCATGGCGATGAACAGGTAGAGGTTCAGGGACTGGAACACCACCAAGCCGGCAAAGGCGGCCGCGAACCAGGCCAGTCCCTCGGTTGTTTGGGGGATGACAAAGCGATCCAGGGCAATTTTGGTCATGTAGGGGAAGGCCGCATCGCCCGCGGCCAGGGCGACGGTGCTGACAATGGACAGTCCAATGTAGCGCCGGTAGGGGCGGGCCAGGCGTAGAATCTGGCGCCACAGTCCCAGATCTATTTTGTCCGCATGGACTTCCTCTTGCCATTCGGGCTGCAACTCAATCACCTTCTTCCTGTGCCGTAAGTTCTGCTTCGAGGCGGTTTTGGATGTCCCAAATGCGCCGGTAAGTTCCGTCTTTGGTCATGAGCTCATCATGGGTACCCCGCTCCACAATCTCCCCATCCTCCAGCACCAAGATCAGATCGGCGCTGGACAGGCTGGAAACCCGATGGGAGATCAGGAAGGTGGTGGCCTGGCGAGCCCGTTTGCGCAGAGCGTTGCGGATGGCCAGCTCCGTTTCGGTGTCCACCGCGCTTAGGGAGTCGTCAAAGATCAGAATGGGGCTCTGGGTAATCAGGGCCCGGGCGATGGCTACCCGCTGCTTCTGACCGCCCGAGAGGGAAACGCCCCGCTCGCCAACTAGAGTGTCGTAGCCCTTTTCGAAGCTGAGGATCACATCGTGGATGGCTGCTTCTTGGCAGATGGCATAGAGCTCCTCATCGGCCACTGGGCCGCTGGCCAGGGTGATATTCTCCCGGATCGTCTTGGCAAACAGAAAAGGTTCTTGGGGCACCACCGCTACGTGTTTGCGGATCCAGCGTCGATCTATGGTTTTCAGCTCCCGCCCATCGATTTTGATGGAGCCCTGGGCATAGTCGTACAGGCGGGCCAGCAGCTGCACCAAGGAGCTCTTGCCAGAACCTGTGTGGCCCAAAATGCCCACAGTCTGACCTGGAAGCACAGAAAAGCTCACATTCTTCAGTACCGGCTGTCCCGGTTCATAGGCGAAGGAGACATCGCAAAACTCAATGTGACCGCGGATGGGGGGCTGTTCATGGTTCTCTTCGAGCACCTCCTGGGGCTCCTGGAAGATCTCCTGGAGCCTTTCTGCGGCCACCAGAGCCTTACCCATGTCCGTGAGGATGCGGCCGAGCTGGCGCACTGGCCAGAGCAGCATGCCCGTGTAGGTGCTGAACAGCACCATGGTGCCGATGGTGAGCTCGCCCCGGGAGGTGAAGTAGGCACCCGCCACTAAGGTCAGGCCGATCTGGAAAAAGGCAATCAGATCGCTGGAAGACCAGTAGGAGGCTAAAAGCCAGATCAGGTGGTACACCTTATCCCGGTGTACTGCGTTTTTGGCCGTGAAGCGCTGGATTTCGTAGTCTTGGTTGTGAAACGCCCGCACCACCCTGATGCCGCTCAGGTTCTCCTGGAGCACCGACGTCATCTCGGCTTCCGTTTCATCGGCCTTCCGGAAGGCTTCCTTGACCTTCCGGAAGAACACCACCGCGAAGGTGAACAGAATTGGCACCACAGCCATGGAGATGAGGGCCATGCGCCAGTCGGCTCGCAGCATGATGGTTCCGATGAGCAGCACCAGGGACAGGGCATTGCCCACCTCCACCAGCTGAACGCCTAAAAAGCGGCGGATGGTGTCAATGTCCGAGGTGCACCTCTGCATGAGATCCCCAGTATCGGCTTCCTTATGGTATTTGTACGGTAAGCGCTGGATGTGATCGTAGATGCGGTCCCGGATATTCTTGGCTATGTTCTCACTGGCCCGCGCCGCCAGCCAGCCCCTGAAGAACATAAAAAGTCCCCGGAATGCGGTGATTACAATCAACACTATCCCAGGGACCCAAAACCTTTGGCCTATGCTTTCCACGAAGCTGCGTATCAATGGCGGCGCCGCGACTGGCTCGCTGCCAATGACCGAATCTATTGTGATGCGTATCACTAACGGCCCAGAGATGCTGGCCAACGCTGCCAAAGCCACGGAGAGGATAGCCCCGAGGTACAGTAGTCGATTGTGTGCCATGTACTTCCACAAAATGCGCAGGGATTTCATGCCTTGATGCCTCCTTTCCTTTGCATAGTCTTAATACACCTTTTATCAATATAGCATGGCTTCCAGCTGGTGGCAAGCAAAACTTTACCAAGAGCCGAGAGGGATTGGGGTTAAGAAATAGTAATTGTGTTAATAAGAACGGAACAAACCCGAAGAACTGGAAGGGAGTTGCCACTGAATGTATCAGCCGGAACCTTTTAAGATCAAGATGGTGGAACCCATCAGGCTTTTGGACCGCCCAGCAAGGGAAAAGTGTCTGGTTGAAGCGGGTTACAACCCGTTTTTATTGCGCAGTGACCAGGTTTACATAGACTTGCTCACGGACAGCGGCACAGGAGCCATGAGCGATAGGCAGTGGGCCGGTTTGCTGCTCGGTGATGAAGCTTATGCGGGCAGCCGCAACTTTTATCACCTGGAGGAGACTGTGCAGGAGCTCACCGGTTACCGCTATGTCCTGCCCACCCATCAGGGCCGGGGTGCGGAGCAAATTATCATCCCCTATCTCGTGCGCAGCAGGGGAGGGAAATACGTGGTGGGCAACATGCACTTTGACACCACCAAAGCCCACATTGAGCTAGCCGGAGCCAGGGCGGTGAACTTTATCACCCCTGAGGCCCTGGATACTACCACCGAGTATCCCTTTAAGGGGAACTTCGACCTACAGGCCATGGAGAGGTTCATCCAAGAAGAGGGGGCCGCATCCGTGGCTGCCATCGTGGCCACCGTAACCTGTAACAGCGTGGGCGGTCAGCCCGTAGCCATGGCCAACTTGCGGGGGGCGTATGCTCTGGGGAGGAAATACGGCATCCCCGTGATCATTGACAGTGCCCGTTTCGCGGAAAACGCCTATTTCATAAAACAAAGGGAAGCAGGCTACTCAGCTCGAAGTATTACAGAGATCGTGCGGGAGATGTTTTCCTATGGCGATGTTCTGACCATGAGCGCCAAAAAAGACGGCTTGGTGAACATCGGTGGGCTCCTCGCGATAAAGGAGGATGAGGAGCTGTTTAGGGCTTGTCAAGCTTTAATTGTACCCTACGAGGGTTTTCCCACTTATGGCGGTTTGGCAGGCCGGGATATGGAGGCCTTGGCCATCGGCCTCAAGGAAGTGGTGCAGGAGGACTACCTGCGGCAGCGCATCGGTCAGGTGCAGTTTTTAGGGGAACAGCTGAAAGCAGCAGGGATTCCCGTGCAATCGCCCATTGGCGGCCATGCGGTGTTTGTGGATGTGGGTCGTATCCTGCCCCATGTGCCCAAAACTAACTATCCAGCCCACGCCTTTGCCGTGGCCCTGTACTTGGAAAGCGGGATTCGGGCCGTGGAAATTGGCTCCCTTTTGTACGGCCGGGATCCCCAAACGGGGGAGGATGGCTTAGCTGCTTTGGAGCTGTTGCGGCTCACTATTCCCCGCCGGACCTATACGGACAACCACATGCGTTACATAGCTGATTCTGTGATCAGGGTGTGCGCCCAGAAAGACAGAATCAAAGGCGTAGCCTTTGAGTATGAGCCGCCCATTTTGCGGCACTTTACCGCACGCTTCCGACTAGTGGACTGAGAAAGGAGATCAGGATGGAGAACATCAGACCAAATTGGGATCTAGACAGCATTTTTCCTGGGGGCAGCTCCTCCCCTCAGCTGCGCGAGCAGCTGGAACGGGTCAAAGCAGAGGTGGCCCAGCTGGACCAGTGGGCAGCACAGTTAACGCCTGAACTCAGCGGAGAGCAGTTGGGGCGACTGGTAGCTGAGCTCCAGGAGATCTTGGCCCAGTTCAGTCAAGCCTCTGCCTATGTGGGCTGCTTAACTGCCCAAGATGTGCGGGATGCCCAGGCCCGGCTGCTGGAGGCGGATTTGGGCCAGATCAGTGCGGCCATGACTGCTCTGCAGACTAGAGTCGATGACCTGTGGGCAAGCATTCCCGAGCAGCGCTGGCAGGAGCTGCTGCAGGAGCCTGAACTAGCACAGTTTGCCTTTTACCTCACGGAGCGGCGGGAGCGGGCCAAGACCAAAATGGATCCCGCGCGGGAGAACTTGGCAACAGATCTAGCTGTGGATGGCTACCACGCTTGGTCCCAGCTGTACTACACCCTCGTGGGCCGCATGCAGGTTGAAGTGGAGCGCGGCGGTGAACGGCAGCAGCTGTCCATGGGACAAGCGGCTAATCTCCTGGCGGACCCTGATCCTGAGCTCCGCCGTGAGGTGTTTGCTAAGTACGAAGCGGCTTGGTCCCAGGAGGAGGAGCTTTTTGCCAGTGTCCTCAATCACCTGGCCGGTTTTCGCCTCAATCTGTATAAGAACCGGGGCTGGGACGATGTGCTGGCAGAACCCTTGGAGATCAACCGCATGCAGCGGGAGACTTTGGAGGCTATGTGGGCGGCAGTGGAGGGTGGCAAGCCTGCCCTCGTCCAGTATCTCAGGCGCAAAGCTGAGCTTTTGGGGCTTGAGGGCCTGGCGTGGTGCGATCTCAACGCGCCCCTGGGTGAAGCAGGAAGGGAGATTCCCTTCGCGGAGGCGGCCCAGTTTGTGGTGGAGCAGCTGGGCAAGTTCAGCCCCGAAGTTGCTCGCTTTACGGAGCAGGCCATCCGCAGTCACTGGATTGAATGGGAGGATCGGGGCGGCAAGCGTCCAGGGGCTTTTTGCACATCCTTCCCCTTAAGCAAAGAATCTAGGGTGTTTATGACCTACTCTGGGACCATGAAGAGCGTGGGCACCTTGGCCCACGAACTCGGCCATGCCTACCATGGGTTTGTACTCAAGGAAGAACCCATGTTCCGGCGGCGCTACGCCATGAACGTGGCTGAGACCGCCTCCACCTTTAATGAGCTTTTGGTGGTGGATGGCGCCGTGCAGGCTGCGGCCGACGCCCAGGAGAAGCTGGCTTTGCTCGATGACAAACTCGGACGCAGTGTGGCCTTTTTCATGGACATCCACTCCCGCTTTTTGTTTGAAACGCGGTTCTATGCCGCCCGCCAGCAGGGTATGGTCAGTGCCCAAAAGCTCAATGAGCTTATGCTCCAGGCTCAGCAGGATGCCTTCTTGGGCTGCCTGCGGGAGTACCACCCCCATTTCTGGGCATCCAAGCTCCATTTCTATATCACCAGGACTCCCTTTTACAACTTCCCCTACACCTTCGGTTTCCTGTTCAGCTCGGGGGTTTACGCCCGGGCCAAGGAGGAAGGGGCGGGGTTTGCCCAGCGCTACCGGGCTTTGCTGGCGGATACAGCGGTCATGACCGTGGAAGACCTGGCCAAAAAGCATTTGGGGGTGGACCTTACCAAACCGGACTTCTGGGAAGCGGCGGTGAGCCTTACCACCCGAGATGTGCAGGAGTTCCTGCGCTTAACGGAGGAGTAACCAGCAGCCCGTGGCCCTCAAGCCACGGGCTTTGCCCCTGGAAAAGGAGGAGAACCTGTGAGCACTACTCTGCGCCGTTTCGGGCTCATCGGCAAACCGCTCCAGCACAGCCTCTCGCCCTTCATCCATGAGCGGATTATGGACGCGGCAGGGATCAAAGGAGAGTACAAGTTATACGAGCTGGGGGAAGGGGATTTGGCCAGGGAGCTCCCCAAGCTCCTCAACGAGCTGGATGGCTTCAACTGCACCATTCCCCATAAGCTCCAGGTGCGGTCTTTCCTCAAGGGCCTAGATTCCTCCGCCCAGCTTTACGGCGCCGTGAACACGGTCTACCGCGGCGTGGGGTACAATACCGATGGCTTTGGTTTTCAAAGCAGCTGTGTACCTCTGCGGGGTAAGCGGGTGTGTCTTATAGGTGCCGGTGGAGTGGCCAGGGTGTTGGCTGTGGAAGCGGCCAGGGCGGGGGCCCGGGAAATTGTCATCCGGGCTCGGCGCCCGGAGCGGGCCCTGGAGCTGGCCTCCCTTCTGGCTGGACTTGGGTTCAGCCAGGTCAAGTGCCTAGACTTCCAGGCCCGGGAAAGCGGGGACGTACTCCTCAACGGTACACCCGTGGGTATGTGGCCCGATGTGGGAGGTCTTCCCGTGCCCGCCGAGGAACTGGCTGGGGCCGCGGCCGTTTTCGATACCATCTACAATCCCACCGCCACCCGGCTTGTGCTCAAGGCCAAGTCCAAGGGGCTCTGGGCCCGGGGAGGACTGAAGATGCTCTTTGCCCAGGCTGTGGCAGCCCAGCGGATCTGGCACCCTGAACTGGACTTTGGGCTCCTCCAGGGTGAACTAGCCCGCATCGAGCAGGAACTAGCCTGGGAGGTACTGAAGCGCAGCCCCTTGAAGTTAGTTCTCAGCGGTTTCATGGGTGCAGGCAAAACCCACGTAGGGGGCCTATTGGCCCAGCGCCTGGGTATACCCTTTGTGGACTTGGACGAAGCTGTTGCCCGGCGGGCCCAGCTGAGCATTGCGGAGATTTTCTCTCAACTGGGCGAGGAAGGCTTTCGGCAGCTTGAGCGGGAATGCCTGGAGGCAGAATTAAGTTCCTCCGGACCTTTAGTGTTGGCGGCAGGAGGTGGTGCGGTGGTGCAGGGGGGCGCAGCCCAGCTCATCCATGATCGTGGTGGACTCATCATCTACCTTGATGTTTCCTTGGAGACGGCCCTAGCCCGCTGCGCCTCAGGCGAGGGGCGGCCTCTGCTGCAGAAGGGTAGGGAAGCGGCGGCTGCCTTGTATGCCCAGCGCCGCCCACTTTACAAGGCCGCCGCGGACTTGTGGGTAGATGGGAATGAGCAGGCCGCCGTGGTGGTTGATGCTATCCTGGCTGCCTTTGAGTTGGAGGTGTAAAAGCGTGCAGGAGGTTTTCGTGGGCCCGTCCCGCCTCAAGGGGCGCATCACCCCGCCGCCTTCCAAGAGTATGGCACATCGGCTGCTCATTGCCGCGGCTCTAGCTGGCGTTCCCTTCTCTATGACCGGCTGCGTGGGGCAAGATGTGGCCGCGACCGAGGCCTGCTTGCAGGCCCTGGAGGCCCCTGGTTCCGAACCGGTGCTGCTGGATTGCGGAGAATCCGGCTCCACTCTGCGCTTTCTTCTGCCCGTGGCCGCCGCTTTGGGGCGGAGCGCGCTCTTTGTGGGCAGCCCCGGCCTGGCTAGGCGTCCGCTGCGTGAGTATGGGGGAATCCTCGAAGGGAAAGGGGTGCGCCTGGAGTTTTTGGGACCGGCCAATCTGCCCGTGCGGGTGGAGGGCCGGCTGAGGGGCGGGGTGTTCGCCGTACCTGGACACATCAGTTCCCAATACATCACGGGCTTGCTTATGGCCCTGCCCTTGGTGCAGGAAGACAGCACCATTGAGCTCACCACCCCCCTCCAGTCCGCCCCTTATGTGGAACTCACCCTCGGGGTGCTGGACGAGTTTGGCATTGAGGTGGAAACCCTTCCCGGGCGGGGGTGGAGGGTGCCTGGGGGCCAGGGTTACCGTGCTCCCTCCCGGCCCTTAGCCCTAGAAGCGGACTACTCCCAGGCTGCATTTTGGCTTGTGGCCAAGTTCTTGGGTCACGATCTGGAAGTGGAGCAGCTGCCAGACCCGAGCCTGCAGGGGGATAGGGTGGTTGTCTCCCTCCTGGACGAGATGGCCCACTGGCCCCCCGGGGAAGAGAGGCGCCTAACTGCCGCGCAGATTCCCGATTTGGTGCCAGCTCTGGCCGTGGCTGCCTGTGCCCGGCCCGGAGTAACCGTGATCGAGCAGGTCCAACGCCTGCGCTGGAAGGAAAGTGATCGGGTGCGGTCCATCAGCACCATGCTGCGGAATCTGGGGGCCCGGGTCTTTGACTCAGGTGATGCCTTGATTATCGAGGGCGGTGAGCAGTTCACGGGAGGAACGGTTCACTCCTTTGGCGATCACCGCATCGTCATGGCAGCCGCGGTGGCTGCCTTAAGCAGTAAGCATGGTGCAACCATTGTGGGTAGTGAGGCAGTGGCCAAGTCCTATCCCCACTTTTTTCAGGAACTGCAGCGTTTAGGAGGAGATGTGCGTGGCATCTAGCTGGGGCGAGCATGTGAGGATTACTCTCTTCGGGGAATCGCACGGTCCGCAGATCGGCGTTGTGGTGGAGGGTCTGCCCCCCGGGGAAGAACTGGACCTGGGGGAAGTACAGGCCTTTCTGCACAGACGTGCTCCTGGTCAGACTCCCTGGTCCACCGCGCGCCGGGAAACCGATTCCTTCTCCATTGTCTCTGGCTTTTACCAGGGCCGCACCACGGGCACTCCCCTCTGCGCTGTCCTGGAAAATCGGGATGCGCGCCCAGGGGATTACACCCAGTTTGCCCGCCTGCCCAGGCCCAGCCACGCGGACTACACGGGCCGGGTGCGCTATGGGGGCGCTGGTGACCCCCGGGGCGGGGGACACTTTTCGGGGCGCCTGACGGCACCTTTGTGCGCGGCTGGCGCTATCTGCCTACAGCTGCTCAAGAGGAGGGGTGTGGCCGTTTTTGCCCGCCTGGCCCAGATCGGACCCGTGCAGGATGTTCCTTTAGATCTGGCCCGGCCCGACCTGGAGGCCTTAGGGCAGCTCGGTCTAAAGGACTTTCCCGTGGTCGATGATACCCGGGGGGCGGAGATGCAGGCGGCCATCGCCCGGGCCCGGGACCAAGGCGATTCCCTTGGTGGGATGGTGCAGGCCTTTGTGCTGGGGCTGCCGGCGGGTTTGGGGGATCCCATCTTTGGGGGAGTGGAAAGCCGTGCTGCTGCCATCCTTTTCGGGATCCCCGCGGTAAAGGGTGTTTCCTTTGGCGCGGGGTTTGCCGTGTGTGCCCGCCGGGGATCGGAAAACAACGATGCGTTCTGCTTGGAGGAAGGCAGGGTGCGGACCAAGACCAACAATGACGGCGGCCTGAACGGGGGTATTACCAACGGCATGCCTGTTGTGGTTAATGTGGCCATAAAACCCACCCCTTCCATCCACCTGCCGCAGCAGACGGTGGATCTAGAAGAGGTAAGGGAGACAACGCTCACCGCCACAGGCCGCCACGATCCTTGTATTGTGCCCCGGGCTCTGCCTGCAGTGGAGGCGGCCCTGGCCATCGCAGCCTTGGATCTGCTCCTCGGCGCGCACCTGGGTGAAAAGGGGGAGAGCTAGTGGATGAACTTACCGCACTGAGGAAAGGGCTGAGTGACCTAGATGCCCAGCTGTGGGAGCTGTTCGCCCGGCGCTTGGGCTTGGTGGACCAGGTGGCCCAGTGGAAGATGACCACTGGCACCCCCATCCATGTGCCCGAACGGGAGCAGGTGATCCTAGCCCAAGCACGAGGCAGCATGCCCCCGGGCCTGGAAGGCTATGGCGAGGCACTGGCTAGGACCCTCCTGCGCCTGTCCCGGGAGCGCCAGTACGAGCTGGCTGTGGAGCGTGATGCAAGCTGGACTCTGGGCAGCGCTCTGCGGGCAGCAGGGACGTCCCAAGTGGGCTGGGAGTCCCTGGCCGTGGTGCCGGGGGCGGCGGAGCAGGTTTGCCCCACCATATTTCCCGCGGAACGCCTTGTACACGTGTCCAGTGCAGTTGAGGCCTGCAGCATGGTGCGCTCAGGCCAAGTGGAGGGTGCGGTGCTCCCAGAAGGCGAGGCACTTGCCGCCGCCGATGGGGAAACCCTGTTTATCCAAGCTGCCGCGGCTGGAGCAGGGCGCTGCTTTCTCTTAGGTGGCAAGCTCAGCGTAGGTGAGCAGGCGAACCAGGTCAGCTTGCGGGTGGACCTGGAGCCGGGGCCGGAAGCGCTGGCACTTATGGTGAGCGTTCTTGCCGATTTGGGCCTGCCCATCTTAAACTTAAGCGCAGGGCATGGAGGGTCCTCTACCCAAGGCTGTTATGTGGAGTTTGCCGGCGGGCGGGAGGACCCGCAGGTACTGCGGGCTTTGTACCAACTGGAGCGGGAAACCTGGCGGCTGCGTCTTTTGGGTTGGTATCCCGTTTGGACGCCCATCCGGGAATAGCTGGAGTGAAAATTTTTTATGGGGGCTGTTTTGAGAATCGCGCATCAGCCAAGTGGTGGAGCGAAGTAAATTCGTGAGGGTGCTTTTCCGTGGGTGCGTAAAACAGCAAGGGTCCCTGGAGAGGGGAAAAGGCCGCCTTGGCTCCAGGCAGGAATTGCAGGGGAAAACCTGAAGTAAATAAATACAGAAGTAATCTTAGAAGGAGTGTTAACCCGTGGAGATTACCCTGGTAAAAACCACCACTCCAAAACCTAAGCCGGATCCGGCGAAACTGGGCTTTGGCAGATTCTTTACTGATCATATGTTTGTGTGGGACTACAATCCCGAGCAGGGCTGGCACGATCCCCGCATTGTGCCCTACGGCCCCCTGGAGTTGGATCCGGCCAGTGCCGTGCTCCATTACGGACAGGCCGTGTTCGAGGGGATGAAGGCTTACCGCGGCCCGCAGGGGGAGGTGCTGTTGTTCCGCCCCGAGCAGAACATGGCCCGCCTCAACCGCAGTAATGCCCGGATGAGCATCCCCCAATTCGACGAGGAGTTTGCCCTGCGGGCCATCAAGGAACTGGTGGCCTTGGAGCGGGAGTGGATTCCCACGGCGCCAGGCACTGCGCTGTACATCCGCCCGTTCATCATCGCCACCGATAACGTACTGGGCGTGCGTCCCTCGGCAACCTACCGGTTCATGGTGATTCTCTCACCGGTGGGTGCCTACTACGAAGAAGGGCTCAATCCCGTGAGCATTTATGTGGAACCCCATTATGTGCGGGCGGTGCGGGGCGGCACGGGCTTCGCCAAGGCCGCGGGTAACTACGCGGGCAGCCTGTTGGCCCAGAAAAACGCAGTGGCCAAGGGACACTCCCAGGTTTTGTGGTTGGACGGCATTGAGCGCAAGTATGTGGAAGAAGTGGGGGCCATGAACGTGTTCTTCAGCATTGGCGGTCAGATGGTCACGCCCGATTTGGGGGACAGTATTCTCCCCGGTGTGACCAGGGACTCCATCCTCCAGCTGCTCCGTTCCTGGAATGTGCCCACGGTGGAGCGGCGCTTGAGTGTGGAGGAGATCTTCCAGGCCCATGCTGAGGGAACGTTAGTGGAGGCCTTCGGCTGCGGTACCGCGGCGGTGGTGAGCCCCATCGGTAGGTTGGAATACCAAGGGCGGCTGATTGAGATTGGTGGCGGCAAGATCGGTGAACTTACCCAGAAACTGTACGATACCCTCACGGGAATCCAAACAGGCAGACTGCCCGATCCATTCGGCTGGGTTGTGCGGGTGGACGTGTAGCGATAAGAGCATCTCACCAGGCCAAAAAAAGCTCGCTGCAGGTATTCCTTCAGCGAGCTTTACCATGAGGTGACCTGTTGGGGAGCTAAAAAATCAGGAAGAGCAGCAGCAGAATGAGCAGCAGCGGGGCGGCGCCCACGGCGATGGCCCACAGCACCTTGATGAAGGCCCAGCCCAGCTTGAAAAAGAGGACCAAGGGTATAAACAGCAGAAATAGTAGGAAAAGGGGACCCAGCACACCCAACATGATCAGGGCCACGATGCCCACAATGAACAGGATGGGTATGATCACAACTGCTTGAAATAGGGAAGAAAAGCCCTTCACTTCGCATATCACCTCGCTGTTTTCAGTTTCCCCCTTTTTGGGCTGCGACCCGGCTTTGAACAGGAGCGCTAAGCCCAGCACGATGAGGAGCAGGGGCCAGACTAGGCCAGGGCGGGGGATGAAGCCCACATTTCGGCCCAGAAAGTAAGCACCAAAGAGGATTAAAGCTAACGCCGCCAGATGTTTCCCTTCCATAATCCGTGACCTCCCTTTGTCTTCAGTATAACGGTGGCGGCTGGGCAAGGCAATTCGCCCAGGGACGGGAATCGGATCCGCCTGGAGGCGGAGATCGAGGAGTGGTAACACATGGACGAACTAGTTAGGATTCTCCAGGTTCACCAGCAGCGCTACCCGGAACTGACCATGGTGGATTTTGTTAAGCTCATTTATCAAAACGAGTTTGGACCTGGTCATTTGATCAGCGATGAGCAGGCCAGTCTAGCGCGCCTAGAAGAGGAATACAGCAGACTCAAGCCAAGGTCAGTCCAGGAAGAGCTCTTTGAACCCATTGGCAACGGATTGGTGCGGCTGCATCTCCGGGCCCTGGAGGATGCCCTTCCCCTGAACACAGTCAATAGGTTCTTCGTACTCACCGCTCGGAAGGTGCGGGGCACTAGGGACCGATTCGAGGACAAGCTGAGGCTCCTGCGGGAGTCTGTTCAGGGAGATGAGTCCCTGGACCTGTTCTTGGAAGAGTACAAAAGGGCGGGCTATCCGCCCTTGAGTCACAGCGCGCAGTTTCGGGCCGCATATGCGCCGGCTTATCGGGTAGTACTCAGCGTGTTTGCCCTCTTTTTCCCCGTGTTTAGGGAAATAGAACGGCTGCTCCGGGGGGAGCAGCCAGTGGTTGTGGCCATTGACGGCAGGAGCGGTTCGGGGAAAAGCACCTTGGCTGAGCTTCTGCAGGAGGTGTACGGCTGCAGCGTGATCTCCATGGATCATTTCTTCCTGCGCCCCGAGCAGCGTACTGGGGCCAGGTTGCGGGAACCAGGGGGCAATGTGGACTACGAACGTTTTCTGGAGGAAGTGGCAGTGCATCTAAGGAGCGGGCAGCCATTTCGCTACCGCATCCTCAACTGCCGGGACTGGAGCTTCCAACCGTCCCCCGTTGTTCAGCCCGGTTCTTTAACCATTGTGGAAGGGTGCTACAGCCACCACCCGGCCTTCGCTCAGCTCTTCGACCTCAAAGTGTTTTTGACCGTTTCTCCCGAGGCCCAAAGGGAAAGGATCCTCCAGCGCAGCGGACAGGCAATGCTCCAGCGCTTTGTGCAAGAATGGATCCCCCTAGAAGAACTTTATTTTTCCTCACTGCACATTGAGAAACAGAGTCAGGTGAGAATCTGCACAAGCAGTGGGGAGTTTGCTTAGACTCGTTTGAAGATGAGCTCCTCCAGGGGACGCTTGGGCACATAGTGCACATCATCTTCTCCCCGCCAGTAGCGGATATCCCCATCTTGGCCCGTGGAGGTAAGTTCAACCCGTTCCCCTGGGGTACCCAGGGCTGCCACCAGTTCGATTTTCAGTCCTTCAGGCACGTCTAAGATTTGGGCCAGGCGCGGCCGATCCACAGAGCCCACAAGGCAGCAGCCAAAGCCCATGGCGCGGGCGCCTAAGATGATGTTTTGGGCTGCCAAGCCCAGGTCAACTAGGTGCATGGGGTTGTGTCCGCTGAGGGAAGTATCGTTCAGGAACACGATGTAGGCGGTGGGCCGTTCCTTGGGGCTCGGCCCCGGCCAGTCGGTGAGGTAGCCCGCCCACTTCAGGCAGGCAAACACCTGGGGCAGTACCTGGGGATTCGTCACCAGTACGTATTTGAGCGGCTGCCTATTTGAGGCTGAGGGAGCCAGCCGAGCCAGCTCAATCAAGCCTTCCAGCTGGGCCATGCTGGGTGCAGGCTCCTGCTTGAACCTCCGGTAGGTTCGGGCACTTTTCATCAATTCTTTGAGCATGACCAACCTCCTGTTCTAGGGATCTTGCGCGGGATCCTCTTCGCTAGACCCGAGCTGTTCCCCTGCCTAAAAAGCGAAGAGGGTGTTGCATAAAGAGTCAGAAAATAGTATAATACAGATACCAAGTCAAAACGACCCTCGGTAAGGGCATGGCGGGAAACAGGCCGCGGCACCACATGAGCCAAGGAAGGGGGGAGATGGGACCGGCCGAGGCGGAAGTGCTGCGCGGCCTTTTTTCAAGGAAAGCAGGCCGGTAAAACCAATATGGGCGTGCTGCCGCCTGAAAAACCAAAAGAGTATGCGATAGGCCCGCAGGCGGCAGGCACCGCCTCCAGGAGGGGCGTGGCAAAGGAGCGTCACGAGCTCCTTTGCTTTTTTTGGCGCCAAGGCGGCCCAGCCATATTATCTTTGGTCGTGCTGGGGAAAACTGAAAGGGATAACTCTAAGAACAGGGTGATGGATGTGGACTGGAACGGCTGGCCCTTTGAACGGGTGGCTATACTCTTTGCTTCCCTGGGGTTTCTCCTCGTTTTTGTCCAAGTGACTCTTTTCCATTATCGGCAGAACTTCCGGCATTGGGCCCAGTGGGTACCGGTTATTGCCCTGCCGGTGCTGGCTGTAACGGGGCTGCTGCTCACCGCTTTCAACTCCAGCACTGTGCGCACCGTGTTTGCCCTCCTCTGCTGGGCCGATGTCCTGGGGGGACTGTATGGCTTTTACCTGCACCTGCGGGGTGTGGGACAAAGGGTGGATGGCTATCGCCTGCAGAATTTCCTGGTGGGCCCGCCGGTAATTCTCCCCCTGACCATCTCCGCTTTGAGCAGCTTGGCACTCTTGGCTGTGTATTGGAGTGGTGGGCTGTGAACAGTATAGAAAGCCTCTATCCCGATTACGATGTCCTAGCCCTCCAGGACGAATGGGATGCCACCACCCGCCAGATCGTGAACCAACGCCTGGGGCCCTTTGAGTTTAAGCTCCTTTCCACCTGGCAGCAGGATATGCTGAAAGCCATAGCCAGGCAGCTGGCCTACGAGCACCGGGAGGAAGTACTCACCTGGATTGCCGCCCATGTGGATCAGAAGTTAGGTAGCTCCCAAGGTGAGGCGGAGCGCAGACCTGGTGTTCCGCCCCAGAAGGAGCTGATCCTCGCGGGCCTGGAGGCCCTGGAACAGTGGGCGAAAGCAAAGTTCTTCAAGGGTTTTCTGAGCATCAAGGAAGAACAGCAGCTGGAGTACCTCCAACTTCTGGAAGTGGGGGGCCTGCCCCAGGATGGGGGTTGGAGTGTGGAAAAACAGAAGGAACTGTTTAAGAAGCTAGCAGGTCTGATCATCTCCGCCCACTACTCCCATCCTTGGGTGTGGTCGGAGATTGGTTATGGGGGTCCCGCCTATCCCCGGGGTTATGTACGGGTGGAGCTGGGCCTGACCGACCCCTGGGAACCCAAACCTGCCCGGCTCAGTTGAGGGGGGATTGCTGTGCAGCACAACTGTGACCATTACAACGGAGAACGTTATCCCCATTTGCACAAGCGCAAATATGGGGGGCAGGAGGCGGATGCGGTCATTGTGGGCTTAGGTGCCGCTGGAGGAGTACTCCTCTATGAACTGGCCAAGGCTGGTTTTCAGGTGGTGGGCATCGAGGCGGGGCCTTTTTGGGATCCCCAAAGCGATTTTGCCAGCGACGAGCTGCATGCCCAGTCCCTGGCCTGGAATGATACGCGCCTTTCCACCGGCAGCGATGCTCTCCAGTTTGGCGCCAACAACTCGGGCCGGGGAGTAGGGGGCGGTACGGTGCACTTCACCGGAGTGTTCTACCGCTTCCATGAAAGCGATTTTAGGGTGCGCAGCCTGGATGGGGCCGGTGAAGACTGGCCCATCAGCTACCAAGACCTGGAACCCCATTACACTAAGATCGAACAGGACATAAAGGTAAGCGGTCCCAAAGAGTTCCCCTGGGGGCCCTTTCGCGGCCCTTTCCCTTATCCTGAGCGCAATCCCATCAGCGGTAATGCCGAAATATTCCGCCGGGGCTGCCAGGTCTTGGGCATCCGCAGCACTGTGGCTCCCTTGGCCATCCTCTCGGCCCCCTTTGCCGGGCGGCCACCCTGCATCAACCGGGGCTTCTGCAACCAGGGCTGCCTGCCCAATGCCAAGTTTTCCACCCTAGTTCACCATGTCCCCAAAGCCATCGCCCTGGGGGCGGAAGTGCTCAGCGATTGCCTGGTCACCCGCATTCTCGTGGACAAACAGGGCAGGGTGACAGGGGTTGAATTTAACCACGATGGTAAGTACTACGAGCAGAAGGCCAAGCTGGTCATTGTCTCCGCCTTCGCCGTGGAGACTCCCCGGCTCCTTTTGAACTCGGCCTGCAGCCAGTATCCCCAGGGCCTGGCCAACAGCAGTGGTTTGGTGGGGAAATACCTCATGCCCCACAGTGGACATGATGTCTACGCCCGTTTTGACCAGGAGATTCGCCTGTACAAGGGGACGCCCGTGCTGGCGGTGAGTCAGGATTTTTACGAGACGGATCCCAGCCGCGGCTTTATCCGGGGCTTCTCCCTCCATGCCCACGGCAGTAGGCCTTTGGGCATGGCGGTGAAGGCTGCCACCAACGCGGGGATCTGGGGCAGGAACCTGCGGGAAATCATGCTGCACTGGAACTTCTATGCCCGCATCACTTTAGTGGGGGAAGTGCTGCCTGAGATCAAAAACTGCATCACCCTCAGTGAGGAAAAGGATGAGTACGGGCTGCCCCGGGCCCAGGTCCATTTTACCTATGGAGAAAACGATCAGAAACTTATTGCCTACGGCGTGCAGAAATGCAAGGAGATCTTGGAGGCCGCAGGGGGAAAGGACCCCTTCGTGGTTCCCGACAGTGCACATCTCATGGGCGGCTGCCGCATGGGCAAAGACCCCAACAGCTCAGTTGTGAACGAGTTCTGCCAAAGCCACGATATCCCCAATCTGTACATCTGTGACGCCAGTGTGTTTGTCACCTCAGGCGCGGCCAACCCCACGGAAACGGTAATGGCTTTGGCCTCCCGCACTGCCGAGCAGATCGTCAAGACAAGGGGCCGCTAAGGGCCGGCAGCTTAAGAAAAAAGACTCCTCCACCGCTTGGACGGTGGAGGAGTCCCCCCTTTGGGAGGTTCAGCCTTTCAGGCTGGTCTCTTCCTGGCGGGCAGGTTCCCGACGCAGCCAGGATAGGAAGTTGAGCTGTAGACGCTGTTTGCCCAGAACATCGAAGGCTACGGCGCCCAGGAGTACCAGGCCCTTGACTACCTGCTGGACGTTGGAGCTAATGCCCATAATGGACATACCGTTGTTCAGGATGCCCATGGTCATGGCACCGATCAAGGTGCCGCCCACCGTGCCTATTCCCCCGTAGGCGCTGGCCCCGCCGATGAAGCAGGCGGCGATGGCATCCAGTTCGAAGGACTGGCCTGCCTGGGGCGAAGCGGAGTTGAGCCGGGCCGCAAAGACGATACCGGCAATGGAAGCCAAAAAGGCCATGTTCACGTAGGCCAAGAACAAGAGCTGTTTGGTCTTCACGCCCGAAAGGCGGGCCGCCTTTTCATTGCCGCCTAAGGCATAGAGGTGCCGCCCCATAACCGTATGGGTGGTGAAATAGCTGTAGGCCAGGAGAATAATGCCCACGGGAATCAAAACTTTCGGTACGCCCCGGTAAGCCCCAAGGGTGTAGAACAGCCAGATCACGGCTGCGGACACGATCACCAGCCGCAAAACGAGCATCAAGGGGCTTTCCACCTCATAGGCCTTCCGCTTGCGGGTGATCCAGCCCCGAACTTGGGATATGCAGTAGCAGAGAGCCAGGAGCACACCGATGAGGAAGGAGGTGGAGTTTCTCAGCCCAAACAGGTTCAGCCCAGGGATGAAATCGGGGATATAACCTGTGGAATAGGCCAGAAAATCACTGGGGAAGGGAGCCAAAGTGAGGCCGCCCAACACAATCAGGGTTAGGCCGCGGAAGACCAACATGCCCGAGAGGGTGACGATAAAGGCGGGAATTCGGGCATAGGCGATCCAAAACCCCTGCCAGGCCCCAATGGCAATACCAATGAGCAGGCAGAGCAGAATGGAAAGATGGGAGTTCCAACCCCAGGTGATAATAAAGGTTCCGGCACAAGCACCCACGAGAGCCACCACCGACCCTACGGAAAGGTCGATGTTGCCGCCGGTAAGAATACACATAAGCATACCCACAGCCAGGATGACCACGTAGGCGTTTTGGAAAATGAGGTTGGATACGTTCATGGGCTTCAGCAGCATGCCGTTGGTCATGAGCTGAAAGGCTAAAATGATGGCCAGCAGCGCCAGCAGGATCATGTACTGTCTCAAGTTGTTGCGCAGTACTGTCCAGAAGTTACTCATGCGCCGATCTCCCCTTTACTTTGCTGCATGATACAGTTCATAATACCTTCTTGAGTGGCCTCCGACTGGGGGAACTCGGCAATAATGCGCCCGCTGTCCATGACATAAATGCGGTCACACATGCCGAGAATCTCAGGCAGCTCAGAGGAAATAAGCAAAATGGCCTTACCTTCCTGGGCCAAATCATTGATAATCTGGTAGATCTCGTACTTAGCACCAACGTCCACACCCCGGGTGGGCTCATCCAGGAGCAGAATGTCGGGTTTGGAGTAGATCCACTTGGCCAACAGCACTTTTTGCTGGTTGCCGCCGGATAGGTTGCCCACATACTGCTCCACGCTGGGAGCCTTAATTGCCAGCGTTTCCCGGTAATGGTTGGCGGTCCGCCGCTCTAAGTCACGATCGATGCGGCCCCGGTGGGAGACGAACTCCATGCGCGGCAAAGTGATGTTGTGCATGATGCTGCTGCCCAGGATCAGCCCGCTGTCCTTGCGGTCTTCAGTGACGTAAATGAGGCCTGCGGCAATGGCATCGGGCACGGAGCGCAGCTCCAGCGGCTGCCCGTCTTTGATCAGCGTGCCGGAGATCATTGAGCCGTAGGCACGTCCGAAAATGGATAAAGCCAGCTCCGTGCGTCCGGAGCCCATGAGTCCGTAAATGCCTGCAACTTCTCCCCGGTGCAGCTTAAAGGACACATTGTCCACCACTTTGCGTTCAGTGTAGATTTCGTGGTAGACTGTCCAGTTCCTCACTTCCAGGGCCACCTCGCTGCGCACGGCAGTATGGCGCGGTGGATAGCGTTCAGTCATCTCTCGGCCTACCATCCCCCGGATGATCCGCTCTTCCGTGATCTCGTCTTTGTTCTTATCCAACGTTTCCACAGTGGAACCATCACGCAGAATCGTGATGCGGTCCGCGCAGTAGGCCACTTCGTTGAGTTTGTGGGAGATAAGGATGGAAGTGATCCCCCGCTCCCGTTTGAGGGTTAAGAGCAGGTCCAGCACCTTGCGGGAATCGGCTTCGTTCAAAGATGAAGTGGGTTCATCCAAGATCAAGAGCCGGACGTCCTTCGCCAGCGCCTTGGCTATTTCCACGAGCTGCTGTTTGCCCACACTGATGTCCTTCACCAGTGTGCGGGGATTTTCGTCCAGACCCACCACTTTGAGATACTCTTCGGCCTGCTGATACGTTTCATCCCAGTCCACTAAGCCCCGGCGCCGCAGGCGTTCATTGCCCAGGAACATGTTCTCGCCTATGGACAGGTAGGGGACTAAGGCCAGTTCTTGGTGGATGATCACAATACCCAGGCGTTCCGAATCCCTGATGCTGTGGAAGCGGCAGAGCTGGCCTTGGAAGTAGATATCTCCCGAGTAGGAGCCGAAGGGGTGGACGCCGCTCAGCACGTTCATCAACGTGGACTTGCCGGCCCCGTTTTCCCCAACGACCGCGTGGATCTCTCCCTCTTCCACGGTAATATTCACGTTATCCAGGGCTTTCACGCCCGGGAACTCTTTGGTAATGGAGCGCATTTCCAACAGTTTTTTGGCCACTTGCGACCCTCCCGAACCCTAAAGGGCGAATGGGCACAAGGCCCATTCGCCGCTCCAGCTGCTGTGAGCTGCAGTGTTTAGTTTTCCAGCTGCTCCCTCGTGTAGTAGCCGCTTTCGATGAGGAGCTCTTCGTAGTTGTTGATATCGGCAAAGACTGGTTCGCACAGGTAGGTGGGTACCGTAAATACTCCGTTGAAGTAGGTTTCCGTATCGTTTACTTCAGGCTCTTCGCCCCGGACGATGGCCTCTACCATCTTCACAACCCTCTCGGCAAGGGTACGGGTGTCCTTGAACACGGACATGGCCTGATAACCGGCGATAATGTTCTTGGTGTTGGCGATGTCGCAGTCTTGCCCGGTGATCAGCGGGAATTCTTCCTTGGTGAACCCGGCGCCCAGCAGGGAGTTGGTGACACCCAGGGCGGTGGAGTCGTTGGAGCAGAGCACCGCATGCAGCGGCCTGCCACCGGCATAGTAGGCGGCAATCAGGTTATCCATGCGGGCCTGTGCCCTCTCAGAGGACCACTCCAAGGTGGCTACCTGTTCAAAGGCGATCTGGCCGGACGGCACGATCACTTTGCCAGCATCGATGTAGGGTTGGATCTGGTCGATGGCGCCTTGATAGAAGTAGCGGGCGTTGTTGTCGTCCGGAGAACCAGCCACGATCTCGATGTTCACAGGATCAGTGCGGTTTTCCAGATCAAGGGCTTCCACCAGGTACTTACCCTGGATGGTGCCCACCATGTAGTTGTCGAAGGTGGCGTAGTAGGACACCGCGTCCGTTTCCATGATCAGACGGTCATAGGCGATAACCGGGATGCCCTCATCTTTGGCCACTTCCAGCACCGTACCGAGGGAGGCACCATCGATGGCCGCGATCACCAGGATATCGGCACCGTTCAGGATCATGTTCTCAATCTGGGAAATCTGCAGGGCCACATTGTTGTTGGCGTATTGGAGGTCTACCACGTAACCGGCAGCCTCAAAACGCTGTTTCATGTTGGCCCCGTCTTGATTCCAGCGCTGCAGGCTTTGGGTGGGCATGGCAATACCGATCCGCACTTGAGCCAAGGCGGTGGTACCCAGCGCCAGGATAAGAGTCACCACAAGGATCAATGGGAAGAACTTCTTCACTTGCACCACACTCCTTTGCGAGCTTTACGAGTTGAGTTCCCTGTTCAACCAGTACTGTGCTGCCCTATTGGTTCAGCTCCCCTTACCGCAGATTCTCACCTCCCGCACAGGTTTTGGTCTAGATTGTAAACGCATATCTGCGGCTGCGTTTCCAGAATGGGTGGGAGTGTATGGTGTGGTGAATCAAGCTGAAACAAGTGGTGCGGCCTTGGCGCGTCGTAGATCCGGTTCATGTAGTTCATGTAATCTTTCGCCATAGACCCCGTTTTTCCTTTTCAATTTGTGAATAGTTTTGCGCTTTTGAGGGTATTGAGCTGCGTTTATTAGTGGTCTGCGAAAAAAATGAAACAAAGACCTTGCCTGGCCAAGGGGCTTGCTGGCGGCAGAAGGGGAGACAGGGGGTGGAGCAGAACTTGCCTAGAGAGACTAGGAAGGGGGTGAGCTGCCAGTGGAACGGGAAGGTCTCAAGCTGCGCCCCTATTTGGCCGCGGCGGGAGCGGCTGTGATTTTCGGTTTCTCTTTCTTGTTTACGAAAAGCGCCCTGGAAGGTCTGGAACCCTTTGAGCTTTTGGGCCTGCGCTTTTTCCTCGCCTCCCTGTTTATGCTCTTCCTGCGCAGGCTGGGGCTGATTGAGGTACAGCTCACCTGGAACAAACTGGGGCGGCTGCTGGTGATTGCGCTGCTCCAACCCATCCTCTATTTCAGCTTGGAAACGGTGGGGGTACAGTATACTTCGGCCTCGGAAGCAGGGGTTGTGATCGGGTTGATACCTGTGGCCGTAGCTGTCTTGGCCAGGTTTCTGCTCAAAGAGCGGGCCGGGGGGCTGCAGTGGGCTGCCATCACCGCCACGGTCGCGGGAGTAGTCCTGCTGGCCCTACCGCAGCTGCGGGGGGGATTTGGCGGGCTGAAGGGTTTTCTAGCTCTGGCGGGGGCAGTGGCCGCAGCAGCGTTTTACAACATCACTTCCCGCAGGGCAGCGGGTCAGGCTGGGCCTGTGGAAGTAACCTATGTGATGATGTGGGTGGGGGCCCTGGTGTTCAATGGGTTGGTATTGCTGCGCGCCGGGCTCGCCGGCCGCCCTCTGCGCTATTTAGCCGCCCTGGCCAGCACCAACACGGCAGTTGGACTTCTGTATTTGGGAATCCTGTCCTCGGTGGGGGCCTTTTTCCTCATGAACTATGCCCTCGCGCAGCTCAGCCCCTCCCAGGTGGCCGTGTTTGTCAACCTCACCCCGGTGATCTCCATCTTGGCGGGAGTGGCGTTTGGGGGTGAAGCCCTGCTGCCTGTGCAGCTTTTAGGCACAGCCCTGATCCTCGGGGGAGTGTGGGGAGTGTGCAGGCCCAGCGCCGGCAGCAGCTCAGCGGCTAAATTTAAAAGTTGAGAAGGAATTGGGAAGTCTGTGTTGTAATATGATCAACGAACGGATCCGAAACGTTTCGGATGAGGGGGAAGGAACGTTCCTTTCTTTTTGGGGGATATCCGAAACGTTTCGGATAGACGGGGGATGATTGCATGGCAGCCACTTTGAAAGATGTGGCCCGTTTGTCTGGGTTCTCTGTGACCACTGTATCCCGGGCCCTCAACGGCCACAGCGATGTCAGTGAGGAGACCAGAAAGAAAATCATGGATGCGGCTCGAGCTTTAGACTACGTGCCGAACCGAGTCGCGCAGCAGCTGGTGACCAGGAAAGCCAGTGCCATCGGCCTGTACTCCCTAGACCGGGAGACCTTCCAGAACCAGTTCATCACCTTGATGATCAGCGGCATGATGGATGAGGTCACCAAGCACGATTTCAACCTGCTGCTGTTTGCCACCCAAAGGCTGCTGACCGCAGAAGAGATGGTCAGGCAGTGCCGGCAGAGGGGGTTGGGCGGAGCGGTCATCTCCGGGGTGCGCCTCGATGAGGCCTGGCTTGCGGACCTGCCCCAGCTGGAGTTTCCCATAGTGCTGGTGGATGTGCCGGTGCAGGGGCCCAAGGCCACTTATGTGTCTGTGAACAACGTGTTGGGTGCCCGCCAAGCAGTCGAGCACCTGGTAGCCCTGGGGCACAGGCGGATCGGCATGGTTAACGGGCACAGCGCGGCCTGGGTGAGCCACCAGCGGTTTTTAGGTTATAAGCAGGGGATGGAGGCCCACGGTTTGGCCTTTCCCGAGAGCTATGTCTATGAAGGGGATTTCAGCAAGGAGTCGGGCCGCCGGGGCGCTGAACACCTGCTCACTGCCCATCCGGAGCTGACGGCCCTGTTTGTAGCCAGCGACCTGATGGCCGTTGGGGCCTTGGAACAGCTGCAGGCCATGGGTTATACAGTCCCTGGGGACCTTTCAGTGGTGGGCTTTGACGATCAGGATTTTGCCATCCACGTCAGCCCACCGCTTACCACCATCAGGCAGGACATGTACACCTTTGGGAGGTTGGCGGCTAGAGAACTGATTGCCATGATCAACGATCCCCACTATACTCCCCAACACGTGGACCTGCCCTGCACATTAGTAGCCCGGGGTTCTACTGGCCCCGCGGGCAGCTGAAGGGGGTGTTGAGGCCAAAGGGGTGTGGCGAGAGGCGAAAGTCTGCGAGGAGCACAGTAAAGGAGATCAAAACGAGGAGGGTCTAGTTTGAAACGACTCAGTTTGGCGCTTGTTGTTGTTCTGCTGGTGGCTTGTGCAGCCTCGGCTCAACACATCAGGATTGGCGGCTTTGGCGGCAACGACACCATCATCGTGGAAGAAATGATCGAACTGTTTGTCCGTCCTGCCCTGGAAGGTACGGGCATCACTGTGCAGTACGAGCCCGTAGCCGATGATTACCAGCGGTTTATCATCAATGCCCTTTCTGCGGGAACCGCGCCAGACCTCTTCTACATGGACGTTTTGTGGGCCGGCTCCCTGTTCCCGAGCGGTGTGGTGGAACCACTCAACGCCTACATTGAGAAGTCAGAAGTGCTGAAACCCGAACACATCATTCCTGCGCTGTTGGATGCCTTCACCGTCGATGGTGTGATCTACGGCATCCCTAAGGACTTCAACACCCTGGCAGTCTTCTACAACAAAGACCTGTTCGACTACGCGGGTGTGGAGTATCCCAACAACGATGATACTTGGGATACCTTCTACGCCAAACTGGAGCAGGTTGCGGCCATCGATCCCGATATCTACGGCCTGGCTCTGCAGCCTGAGTTTGCCCGCTTCGGTGCTTTGGCCTTTGCCGCAGGCTTCAAACCCTTTGACGAAGAAGGCAACACCAACCTCTTTGACCCGGCCTTTGTGGAAGCCTTCAAATGGTACACCGGTATGGCCGAAACGGGTGTGGGTGTAATGCCCCAGGACATTTCCCAGGGCTGGGGCGGCGGGGCTTTGGCCTCGGAGCAGGTTGCCGTGGCTCTGGAAGGAGCCTGGATCATCGGGGCGCTGAAAAACGATGCACCCAATCTGCAGTACGGTGCCTGCCTCATGCCCAAGCATCCCCAGACCGGACAGCGGGGCAACTTCGTGTACACAGTGGCTTGGGGTATGAATGCAGCTAGCGAGCATAAAGAGGCCGCCTTCAAGGTACTGGAGATCCTCACCAGCCCCGAAGTACAGCAGTGGGTTTTGGAGCGGGGCTTGGCCATTCCCAGCCGCGAGGCCCTGGCCGACAACCCCTATTTCCAACAGGATCATCCGGAAGCTCAAGCCAACTATGTGGTCTTCTTGGGCGCCTCCGACGGCAATGTGCTGCCCTTCAGCTTCGGACCCTACGGCGGTGACTGGAGCGGTCCCATCGATCAGGCTTTGGCGGCAGTCATGAGCAAGCAGGCCACTGTGGAGGAGGCCCTGCAGGAAGCCCAGCAGCGGTTGAATGCAGTAATGGGAAGATAAATCCAAGGGTTGACCCAAATGTCCCCCTTTCGAGGAGGGAGAAGCCGTGCGCAGGCGTTTGCTGCCGGGGTTGGGAGAAACGCTGGCCCCTTATGTGCTGCTGGCTCCTTTTCTGTTTACGCTCATTGTCTTTTTCGGTTATGCCTTCGGGCGCGTGCTCTATTTTAGCTTCACCGATTACGATCTCTTTTCCACAAAGCTCTGGGTAGGTCTCAAAAACTACCTGAACATCTTCCGGGATCTGGACTTTACCCTGGCCCTAAAGCATTCCCTGACCTTTATGGTGATTGTGACCGCGGCCCAGACCGTTTTGGCCCTGGTGTTGGCCCTTGTCCTCAACACCAAGGTGCGGGGGATTCGTTTCCTCCGGGCTGCCTACTACATGCCCAGCGTCACTTCCTCGGTGGTGATCACCCTCATCTTCCTCTGGTTTTTCCAGCGTCGGGGGGTGCTCAACTTCTTGATCACCCAGCTGCACGCCCATGGGTATCTCCTGGGGCTGTTCTTGGCGCTGGCGGCAGCTTGGCAGCTGCTTTTTGTGGGCTGGGAAAAACTGCGCCGCAGGCCTGTTGGGGTCTTTGAACCGAGTTTTTTACTCCTTTCTCTGCTCGTCTCTTTTCTGGTAGTGTTCAGCGCGGTCCGTTTCGGTTTTCTGGAACCTCGGCAGGTTTCACCAGTGGACATCATCTGGTTTAACACGACCAAAAGATGGCCCCCGATTTTGGGACGTTTGGCCTTTCCGGTTCCCTTGGGAGCCATTATGCTCTTCAATATTTGGACCACCGCGCCCACCTTCATGCTCCTGTACCTCGCCGGGCTGCAGGATATTCCTAAGGAACTCTATGAAGCGGCGGCAGTGGACGGGGCCCAGAGGTGGCATGTGATCCGCTATGTGGTGGTGCCCCAGCTGAAGCCCATCACCTTTTTGGTGGTAACCATGGGCTTAATCGGCACCCTGCAGATGTTTGACCAGGTGGCGATCTTAGGCAGCCAGGCACCCCGGCAGAGCACCATCACCCTGGCTTATTATATCTACTCCAACATATTCCGCAGTTCCGCTGTACCTAGAGTTGGCATGGCCAGTGCAGCAGCCATTCTCCTGGCCCTGCTCACCTCGGTCATTGTCTACCTCCAGCGGAAGGTGTTGGGGGAGGAGGGGGATCATGCTTGAGCTGAAGAGAAGGCGCTGGGCCAATGTGGCGGCCATTTACTGCTTTCTGCTCCTCTTTTCCATTGCTTTTATGGGCCCCTTTGTGTTTGCCCTGCTCTCCAGTCTCAAGGATAATCCCACGGAGTGGCCCCCGAGTTTGGTGGTGAACCAGCTCAAGCCCAGCAACTGGACGGCGGCTTACCGCCTGGCCAAGGAAGGGGGAGGCAGCGGGCTTTTTGGGGGATTCGGCCCCGGTGGTGAGCTCAGCTTTGAGATCAGTTATTACACCCCCCCAGGCCAGGAGCCGGCACCACCGGAGATTGTGATTCCCCGGCGGGTGGTGGGCGGCGCTGTCCAGGCTCTGCGCGTGGAATACTGGGCCGCGGATTATGTGCAGGTGGTGAACCTGGAGGAAGTGGAAAGGCAGCCTGCGGGTGAAGGGCTGCTTACCACCTACCGTTTTACCCTGCGCAACACGGCCGGGGTTGCCCTAGCTGAGGTGCCCATGGATTTGACGGTGCCCATGCGCCAGCAATATGTGGCGGCCACCCTCACACCTAACCGGATTGAGCGCTTGGGCCGCACCCAAAGCTGGAACAACGTGAGTGCAGGGCTCCTACCCTATGTGTTTGCCAACTACGCCCGGGTGTTCCGGGAGAACTACAGCGCCAGCACGGGCAAGCAGCTCTTTGCGCTTTGGATCCGCAACTCCCTGTTTCTGGCCCTGGTCAGGGTTGTGACCACCTTGGTCTTTGCCTCCGCGGCCGGGTACGCCTTGGCGCGCCTGGAGTTTCCAGGCAAGGGGGCCATCTTCGCCTTTCTGCTCTTGTCCATGATGATCCCGGGCCAAGTAACTTTCATTTCCAACTATCTGGTGCTGCGGGATGGTATTTTCGGCCTGTCTAGGCTGTTTGGGGTGCCCACATTGCTCAACACCTACACAGGACTGATCGTGTCCGGGTTGGTTGGGGCCAGTTCTGTATTCATCATGAAGCAGTTCTTCGAGCGGCTGCCGGCCAGTTTGGAAGAATCGGCCCGTATTGACGGTGCCGGCACCTACACCATCTTTTTCCGGATCATGTTCCCTTTGGCCAAACCTGCCCTGGGAGCCTTGACCATCTTGACCTTCCAGAGCGTGTGGAATGAGTTTTTCTGGCCCCTGGTGGTGATTACCTCCCCTGCGGATAAGTATCCCCTGACCATCGGGCTGCTCAATCTGCAGCGGGCCTACGGTGCTGCCACCTTTGATTGGGGTCCCATTTTGGCGGGGACGTTCATTTCTGCCTTACCTGTAGTAGTCTTGTTCATCGTCTTTCAGCAGTACTTCGTAGAAGGAATCAGCTTCACAGGAACAAAGGGCTAGGAGGAGAAAAAAATGAAGTTTAACCCACGCTGGGATGTGGTGGAGACAAAGCCCAGTGCCAATCCTGGGCATTACGAGAGTCTATTCACCTTGGCCAACGGCTACCTGGGCACCCGAGGAGCCACGGAAGAGGCTTACCGGGAGAGAACACCAGGCACGTACCTGGCCGGACTTTTTGACGCTGCGCCCCGGGAGGTGACGGAACTGCCCAACCTGCCCGATTGGCTCAGTTTGGAGCTGTCTCTGGAGGGGGAACGTTTTGATTTGGAACGGGGAGAGGTGCTGGAATACCAGCGGGTGCTGCGCCTCCAGGCGGGGGTTTTGGAACGCCAGGTGCGTTGGCAGAGCCCCCAGGGCAGGGTGACCCTTCTGCACTTCTTCCGCTTTGTGTCCGTGGCTGACCATCATCTAGCTGGGCTTTGCTGTGAGATCATCCCCGAGAACTATTCCGGAACCATCCGGATGGTATCCCGCTTAGATGGGCAGGTGACCAACAGCGGTACGCAGCACCTCGCGCCGGTGGAGGCTTCCACCTTTGCTGAGCGGGGCATTTACCTCATCAGTGAGACTTACCAGCACCAACACCTGGTGGTGCAGGCCGCCAACCACATCCTGGAGGGACCGGTGCTGGGCGAAGGGTACGCCAACGGGCCCCGCCGCATCGATTATTGGGTAGAACTGCAGGCAGAGCAGGGGCGCCCTATGCGGTTGGAGAAACTGGTGACCACCTACAGCTCCCGGGACCTGGAGCTGCAGCCGATCCTCAAGAGCAAGGAAGTGCTCTTGGCCCAGGCTGCAAGCCACAGCCGGCGCGCCGTGGAACAGGGCTACCAACGGGCTGTGCAGGAACACACTGCCGCCTGGGCGCGGCGCTGGGAGAGGGCGGATGTGGTCCTTTCCGGTCCCGACTTTGACCAACTGGCCCTGCGCTTTGCCCTCTTTCACCTCATGCAGATGGCCTCGTGGCACGATTACCGGGTGAGCGTGGCGGCCAAGGGCTTAAGCGGCGAAGGTTACCGGGGGCATGTGTTCTGGGATACGGAGATTTTCATCCAACCCTTCTTTCTCCATGTGTTCCCGGAATTAGCCCGGCTGCAGCTGCACTATCGGCATTTCACCCTGCCTGGAGCGCTGCGCAAAGCGTGGGAAAACGGGTATGAAGGGGCCATGTACCCCTGGGAAAGCGCGGATACAGGGGATGAGACCACCCCCACGGTGGGGGCCATTGACTTCGCAACCAAAAAGCCCATCCCCATCCTGACGGGCCAGTATCAGCAGCATATTACCGCGGATATTGCTTATGCTATCGCCCGGTACCTGGACGTTACCGGCGATGAGGCGTTTCTAAAGTGTTACGGAGCGGAGATCGTGCTCCTGGGCGCCCGGTTCTGGGCCAGCCGCGTCCAGTACAACCAGGAGCAAGACTGCTACGAGCTCAAAGGGGTGATGGGACCCGATGAGTACAAGGAGATTGTGGATAACAATTACTACACCAACTTTTTGGTGCAAAAACACCTGCGCTTTGCCCACAAGCTCTGGAGCAAACTGGAACTTCCAGAACTGGTGGACAGATGGGGCTTTTCCACTGCCGAGGTGGAGAAGTGGGGAGAAATAGCCAGTAAACTGCACCTGCCCAGGCAGGGCGAGCTCATGGAGCAGTTCAGCGGATTTTTCCAGCTCAAGGAGGTCGATGTGCTCCGCTACCGGGATACACCTGGCGCCCTGCAGAAGGTGTACAGCTGGCGGGAGATCAACGCCTCCCAGGTGCTCAAGCAGGCCGATGTGATCATGCTCCTGCATATGTTCCCAGAGGAGTTTACGCCTGGGGAGAAGAAGGCAAACTGGGAGTTTTATGAGCCCAAGACCATGCATGACTCCTCTTTGAGCGCGGCCATTCATTGTGTGGTCGCCAGCGATCTGGGCTTAAGGGAGGAGGCCTACCGCTATTTTGAGCAGGCTAGCCGCATCGATCTCGGGGATGGCCTGCAGAATAGTGCCCACGGGCTGCATGCCGCCTCTTTAGGCGGTTTGTGGCAGGCTGCGATCCACGGTTTTGCCGGCGTACGCATTAACCAGGGAGTAGTGCAGATCAAGCCCCAGCTGCCTGCCGCTTGGAGTGCCCTCCGTTTCAAACTGGAGGTAAGGGGCGTGCTGCTGGAACTGGAGATCACACCCCACGAGGTGGGTGTGGGAGTACTGGAAGGTCCGGGGGAGGTACAAGTCCATGTGGGGTCCGCAAACCATGTGGTGGGCAGGGGGACCGGCCCTCTGCGGGTGAACTTAGGGGTTTAAATGGGAAGGTCAACCGCCCAGTGGTTAACAGAGGCAACTTGTAGAATTAAGTGAAAGAAAAGCTCATGGCTCTCTGATACAATGTAAGGGTGCAAAACCAAATCATTGTTCAGGGAGGAGCCATGAGCTACGTTCATTGTACCAGAAGAAGAAGAAAAGGAAAACACCTGGATTACGCGGAACGGCAAGAGTTGGAATGGTTGGTTAGGGAG
>JAKOTU010000076.1 GCA_029776155.1 Bacillota bacterium
CATCTTCCATGCCATCGTTACCTGGAGCGGCGAATACCTCGGAGACAAGGGGGCTCTGCTTCACTTTCCAGCATAAGGCGTGTTCTCGTCCGCCTCTGCCCACAATCAGTACCTTCATGGTTCTCCTCCGTCTCAGTGTTTGAAGTGACGGATGCCGGTGAAGACCATGGCGATTCCGTGCTCGTCAGCAACCGTGATGGAGTCTTCATCGCGGATCGAGCCGCCCGGCTGGATGATAGCCGTTATCCCTGCAGCCGCCGCAGCTTCCACCGTATCGGGCATGGGGAAGAAGGCATCGGAAGCCAAAACGGCACCCTGGGCCTGCTCCCCGGCCTGCTGCAGCGAGATCTGCGCCGCGCCAACCCGGTTCATCTGGCCGGCGCCAACGCCGAGCGTCCTGTCTTTGGTGCAGACCACAATAGCGTTGGACTTCACGTGCTTGACTACTTTCCAGCCGAACTGCAGGGCTGCCCATTCCTCTGCCGTAGGCTGCCGCTTGGTGGGCACGGTCAGCTGGGCTTGGTCTAGGGTATAGTAGTCCTGATCCTGCACCAAGAGCCCGGAGCTTATGGAAGTGAGCTTCTTTTCCCTAGGGGCCGGAGCATCTAGGGGAATGGCCAAAAGGCGCAGGTTTTTCTTTTTGGTCAGAAGCTCCAAGGCTTCTTGGGAAAAGGAAGGGGCGATCACAATCTCCAAAAAGATCTCGTGGAGCTGCTCTGCAGTCTCTAGATCCACCGTGCGGTTGAGGGCCACGATCCCTCCGAAGATGGATACGGGATCGCTGGCATAGGCCCTGGCGAAGGCCTCAGCGAGGGTGGCACCAACACCCACTCCACAGGGATTGGTGTGCTTGACAGCCACCGCGGCCGGTTCCGAGAACTCCCTGACGACCTGCAGGGCCGCTTCCGCATCGTTGATGTTGTTGTAGGAAAGCTCCTTGCCGTGAAGCTGCCGGGCGTAGGGGAGGGAAGAGCTCGAGCCCAAAGGTTTGCGGTAAAAGGCGGCCTTTTGGTGGGGGTTTTCCCCATAGCGCAGAGGCTGCTGCAGCTCGTAGGTGACTGTGAGCTTCTCGGGGAACTCTTCCTTCGTGAGCCCAGTGAGGTACTCCGCGATCAGGGCATCATAGGCCGCGGTATGGCGGAAGGCTTTAGCTGCTAGTCTGCGCTTAGTCTCTAGGCTCACTTCGCCCTGCTCCCGCAGTTGACGCAGCACTTCCGGGTAGTCCGCGGGATCGATCAGCACCGTCACATGCTCATGATTCTTGGCCGCCGCCCTGAGCATGGCCGGACCGCCGATATCAATGTTTTCAATCGCTTCTTCCAGGGAAGCATCTTCCAGGGCAATGGTTTCCTGGAAGGGGTAGAGGTTCACACAGACGATCTCGATGGGCACAATTCCGTGCGCACTGAGCTGCCTGTGGTGGTCCTCCCGATCCAGGCGGGCTAGAAGTCCGCCGTGGATCTTGGGATGCAGTGTCTTCACTCGGCCCTCCAGGATCTCGGGAAAGCCTGTCACCTCACTGATGCCAGTTACAGGCAGCCCTGCAGCTTCCAGGGTCCTTTTGGTTCCTCCTGTGGAGAGGAGTTCATAGCCCAGTTCATGCAGCTTTTGGGCCAACTCCACAATTCTGGTCTTGTTGGAAACACTGATCAGTGCTCGTTTAGTCAAGATTCTCCCTCCGCTTGGTAAAGATCTCCTGCAGCACCTTGGGGTACAGCTCATGTTCCACAGCATGGATCTTCTGCTCCAGGCTTTCCCGGGTCTCTCCGGGGTCGATGGAAACCTGCCGCTGGGCGATGATGGGGCCAGTGTCCATCCCTTCATCCACGTAGTGGACGGTCACACCTGTTAAGGGCACCCCCGCGGCCAGGGCTTGTCCAATCGCGTCCTTACCCGGAAAAGAAGGAAGCAGGGAAGGGTGGATGTTGATGATCCGCTGGGGAAACGCTTCCAAAAGCGTGGGCCCAATCAGGCGCATGTAGCCTGCCAGGACGATATACTCCACTTCGCGTTCTCGGAGCTGCCTGAGGATTAACTCTTCATAGGCCGCTTTGTTGGGATATTTATGGGGATAGAACATGAAGTAGGGAATGCGGGCCTGTGAGGCTCGGGTCAGGCAGTAGGCCCCGGGCCGATCGCAGACCACGAGCCTGATCTGGGCCGCGAGCTCGCCCCGCGCCGCGGCATCGATCAAAGCCTGAAGGTTGCTGCCATGCCCAGAAGCAAAAACCGCGATCTTGGTCACACTATCTGCACTCCTTCACCTAGCACCACACGGCCGATGGCGTAGGGGCGCTCACCCAGCTCCACAAAGCGGCGCAGCACATCCCCGGCCAGCTGTTCTTCCACGGCGATTACCATCCCAATCCCCATATTGAACACGTTATACATCTCCTGCCGCCCAATTCCACCCAGGCCTTCCAGGTAGGGAAAGATGGGGGGTACTTCCCAGCTCCCTTCCTCGATCAGCGCGCCAAGCCCAGGGGGCAGCATGCGGGGGATGTTCTCGATGAAGCCTCCGCCGGTGATGTGGGCCAGGCCTTTGAGTTTGCACTCCTTCAGGGTCTGCAGGACAGGCTGCACGTAGATGCGGGTTGGTTTGAGCAGTTCCTCGCCAATGGTGCAGCCGAGGTCGGCGATGTAATCGGAGGTGCGCAGTTTGGCCTGGGCAAAGAGGATGCGGCGCACCAAAGAGTAGCCGTTGCTGTGCAGGCCGTTGGAGGCAAGGCCGATCAAGACATCCCCCTCCTTGATGGTGGAACCATCGATGAGCTCGGCTTTCTCACAGGCCCCCACGGCAAAGCCCGCTAGATCGTACTCATTGGGCCCATAGAGCCCCGGCATTTCCGCGGTTTCGCCCCCCACTAAGGCGCAGCCAGCCTGCACGCAGCCTTCGGCAATGCCCTGGACGATGGCCTCGATGCGCGCGGGATCGGTCTTGCCGCAGGCGATGTAATCCAGGAAAAAGAGGGGCGCGGCCCCCTGGACCACAATGTCATTGACACACATGGCCACACAGTCAAGGCCGATGGTGTCGTGCTTATCCAGCATCATGGCTACCAAAAGCTTCGTGCCCACGCCATCCGTGCCCGCAACCAGGACGGGTTCCTTGAGGCCCAGGGCGGAAAGGTCGAACAAGCCTCCAAACCCTCCCACGCTGCCCAGGGCCCCCAGGCGCCGGGTGCGCTCCACGTGCTTTTTGATCCGGGAGACCACTTCATAACCTGCTTCCAGGTCCACTCCCGCTTGGCGATAAGCTTCCGCCATCTCCATCCTCCTTCAATTGGATTTGGGCACCGCAGTGGGGTAATCGCCGGTAAAACAGGCCAGGCAGAGCCCGCCCCCCAACACCTTGCGCATGCCTGCCTCACTTAAGAAATGCAGGGAATCGGCACCGATGAGCTCGGTTATTTCCCCAATGCTGTGCTGGGCCGCCAAGAGCTCCGAGGTGCTTAAGGTGTCAATGCCGTAAAAACAGGAGAACTTAATGGGCGGGGAGCTGATTAACAGGTGCACTTCCTTCGCCCCCGCCTCCTTCAGCAGGCGGGTGATGCGCTTGCCAGTGGTGCCCCGCACAAAGGAGTCGTCCACCAGGGCCACCCGCTTTCCTTCCACCACACCCCGCACCGCGGAAAGTTTGAGCTTTACGCCCTGTTCCCTTAAGGAGGG
>JAKOTU010000009.1 GCA_029776155.1 Bacillota bacterium
TCCTCACAGCCCTGCTGGCTACGCCCCTGGCCGTCTTGTTCGGTTGGCTGGCTGGCATGCTCCTCAACAAGGCCAAGGGCCGGGAGATGATCACCGGCATGGTCATGGGCTTTTTCGCCAACGGTGTTTACCAGTTTGTGTTTCTGTTCCTGGTTGGTACCGTGATTCCCTTTGAGAACCCCCGGCTGCGCATTTCCACCAGCCCGGGCCTGCGCAATACCATTGACCTGTTCCGGCTGAAGAATGCGCTGGATAAGATCTGGGAAGTGCGCTACGGCTTTGTAGGCATCCCTGTGGTCACCTTCCTGGTTATCGCTCTCTTGGCTGTGGCCATCTGGGCCTTCTTCCGGACGAAGCTGGGGCAGGAGTTCAGGGCCATCGGCCAGGACCGGCATATCGCCGAGGTGGCAGGGATCAACGTGGATCGCAACAGGATTCTGGCCATCATTTTCTCCACGGTGCTGGCTGCCTGGGGACAGCTCATCTTCCTGCAGAACATTGGGACGCTGAATACGTACAACAGTCATGAACAGGTGGGCACCTTTGCCATCGCGGCCCTGCTCATTGGCGGAGCCACAGTAACTAAGGCCACCATTACCCAGGCTTTGATGGGTACGTTCTTGTTCCACCTGCTCTTCGCCGTTTCGCCCAGAGCCGGCCAAACCATCTTCGGCAGTGCCCAAGTAGGTGAATACTTCCGGGTGTTCGTGGCCTACGGCATCATCGCCGTAAGTCTGGCACTGCACGCTTGGCAGGGCAGGGCTGCCGCCAAGGCCAAACTGAAAGAGGATACAACAGCTTAAGCAAAGGGGGGCGTTGAGCCCCCTTTTTTCGACCCCAAACAGGCAGGAAAAGTCTGGACAAGCGGCGAATGTAAGGAACATATTATGCGGCCGGTCTACCGGCGCAAACCTGCCTGGGAGGGGGTGAGCGAAGGGAAGAAGCGGTAGGTTGGGTTGGAGAGTCTTTGTTCGTCTTGTGCGTGACACAATATCTAATACTGCGGAGGTGCACGACAAGTGAAAAAGAATCTTTTGATGCTTACTGCTGTTACCCTGGTGGCTATCCTTCTCGCTGGCTGCTCCCTCTGGTCTTGGGGCAAGGTCAACGTTACGTTCGAAATAGCTGAAGACTTAGAAGACCTGTTTGAGGACAAATCGATCAAAAACGTCCAGTTGCAGAAGGACAAAGAGCAAGTACTGAGACTGGAGTATAGAAAAGACGATGAGGTTGAGGGCAAGTCCGTGAAGGAGCTGGAGATCACGGCTAAGGACAAAGACGCCGAGATCAAAGTCGAACCTGCAGACATTGTGGACGCGGATGGTAATATTATCGCAATCGAGCTCAAGTTGAAACCCGGCAAGAAAGACATCACCATCAGCATCACCAAACTCGAGCAGAACAACAATTCCTAGGCGGGAGTTTTCGATATGTAAAACCCCACCGCACGGTGGGGTTTTATCTGTCCACGGGGAAGTATATGGGCTGGAAGACTCTAGATGATGAAGTTGGGAGGACACAGCATTGAAGAAAAAGCCGCTGTTGCTGATAGCTGTTGTGGCGCTCGCTCTGCTGCTGGCTGGTTGTGGCCAGCTGCCTATCAGTATAGGCACCATCAACGTGCAGT
>JAKOTU010000016.1 GCA_029776155.1 Bacillota bacterium
AGTGCCTACGCCTCTTGGGGATTATAACCCAGACTGGGCAGTGGTGACGGAGAATGACCACAAGCTGTACTTAGTTAGGGAAACCAAGGACACGAAGGACCGCGGCAAGAGGCGGGAGGTTGAGAACCGGAAAGTGGACTGTGGGCGAGCCCACTTCACCGCCCTAGGTGTCAACTTCAAAGTAGCCACCAGCATTCACGAGGTTTTGGGGGAGTAGGGGTAAATCTGAGCTTTGGTGTGCTTTTACAACCCCTCCCCCCCTCGGTCTAATCATACTAGAATCTCTTAGGAATGCTGAAAGGACGGTAGTAATGGCGAGAATAGTGGAAGTCACGGATGAAAACTTCAAGGGCGAAGTTCTCGAGGCTGATCAGCCTGTTTTTGTAGATTTTTGGGCGGTTTGGTGCGGCCCCTGCCGGATGATTGCCCCTGTCTTTGAGGAGCTCAGCGAAGAGTATGCGGGCCGGGTGAAGTTTGTCAAGGTTAACGTAGATGAAGTCACAGAGGCGGTGGCCACCTACGGAATTATGAGCATCCCCACGCTCATGCTCTTCAAAAACGGGCAGCCCCAGGAAACCCTGGTGGGCGTGCAGCCGAAGGAGCGGTTGATCGAGGTTCTGGACAGTCATCTTTAATGAGCAAGCAAGAAAAAGAGCGGTAGCCCATGTGCGCTACCGCTCTTTTTGATGGAATCAGGTTACAGGGCCTGCTCTTGCTCTGCCGCTGGAACTCTGCGCCTGCGCTCGAAGCGGCTCAGAGTTTCATAAACCGCAGGGATCACGAACAGGGTGAGCAGTGTAGAGGAGATCATCCCACCCATGATAGTGGCCGCCAGGGGCCTTTGGAACTCAGCTCCCACGCCATAGCCTATGGCCACCGGCAGCAGCCCAAAAATGGTGGTGATGGAGGTCATCAGAATGGGGCGCAGCCGGACCTGGCAGGCTTCCATAACGGCCCCACGCACCGGCAGATCAGGCTGCTCCCGACGCCGGGCATTGATAAAGTCCACCAGCACAATGGCGTTGTTCACCACGATCCCCATCAGAGCAATAATGCCGATGATGGACATGATCCCCAGGTTGCCCCCTACGGCCCACAGACCAGCCAGGGCGCCCACCAGGGCCAGGGGGATGGTAAACATGATGATCAGCGGCTGCAGGAAGGATTCAAACTGTGCAGCCATGACCAAGTACACCAGGGCAATAGCCAGGATCAGCGCCAGGGTGAGCTCGCTGATGGAGTCGGAGATATAGTTCTGCAGCCCGCCCACCCGGATATGATAGCCGGGTGGGATCTCCATCTGGGCAATCAGCTCCTCGCTGATGCGCACTGCTTCCGTTAAGGAGAGCTCGTCCAAAATCCCGGTTACGTAGGTAATGGGCAGGCGATCAGCCCGCTGAGCAATGGCTGCAGTGGTAATGGTTTCTGGGCGGACCACTTCCCGGAGCAGAATGGGGTCTTCGCCCAACCCCGCGATGCTCACCGGTGATGTAATCTTAGTGTCCAAAAGGTCATCCACCGAGTTGATGGAGGAGTTGGGCCTAAGTACCACCGGCAGGCTGCGGCCGTCCACTTCGATGTAGGTGGCTTCCAGCCCGGCAGTGGCATAGCGCATGCCCAGCCCCACCTGCCCGGCGGTAAAGCCGCCCAAAATGCTCCTGGAGGTATCCACGTTCAGGAACAACTCTTGGGAAGGTCGGAAGGTGGAGTCCTGCACATCACGGAAACCTGGAACCTGTCGGAGTTTTTCCTTGAGTTCTGCCGCCAGCGCATTGCAGACCTGCACATCTTCACCGCGGACTTCAATGGACAGGTTGGGAGTGAGCAGGGTGCTGGCCGCCGACCCGAACAGGGAGTTGTCGGAAATGTTAGCCCGCAGCACCCCGTGTTTGACCATGATTTCCTGGATTTCTTGGGTGATGTCCCTGGCTTTGCGCCCACGCTGGTCATGGGGGACCAGGGTAATGAAGAACTGGGCATTTGCCGCATCTGTTCCCCGTACCAGGCTCAGGACATCCAGCTCGCCCTGATCCCCAGACTGCACTGCTACCGCGGCCACTTCAGGAATGGTGAGCAGCTCATCCTCGATGGCGGTAATCATCTCCCGCACCCGCTCCAAAGGCAGCCCTGCAGGGAGCATGGCGTGCACGCCCAAAAAGCCCTCGTCAAAGCTGGGCAAAAACTCTTGGTTGAGCCGGGGATAGACTCCCACGGCAACCGCCAGAAGGATCACCACCAGCAAAAAGGCGTAAGCCTTGCGCGAGAGGGCCCGTTCCAGCAACCTAGTGTAGGAAGATCGGGCCCGGCCCACCAGGGGCTGGGTCTTAGGGGATCCAATCCCTCTGCTCCTCAAGAGCCTGGAGGCCAATGCGGGCACCACGGTGAGGGCCACCAAAAAGGAAGCGATCAGGGCAAAGGAGATGGACAGGCCGAACTCCTTCAGCAGCTGGCCCGCCAAGCTCTCCAGCACGATTACAGGCAGGAAGACCACCACATTGGTGAGTGTGGAGGCAAGCAGGGCGCTGGCCAGTTCGCCCGCGCCATCTCTGGCGGCAGCCAGGGCACCCTTACCTTCCGTACGATGTCTGTAGATGTTCTCAATCACCACAATGGATGAGTCCACGAGCATGCCCACGCCCAGGGCTAGACCGCCCAAGGTCATGAGGTTCAAAGAAAGCTTAGAAAGGTAGATGAGGACGAAACTAGCGATGACGGATACGGGAATAGATAAGGCAATAATCAGGATGCTCGATGCATCTCTTAGGAAGAACAGCAGCACGGCCACGGCCAACACCGCGCCGATCAGGCCGCTGGAGGCCAGAGAGCTGATACTCTGGGTGATGAACACGGATTGATCCGTAATAGTGGTGAACTGGAGCTGCGGGTACTCGGTCTGCAGCCGTCTTAGGGTCTGCTTCACATTCTCGGCCACCCGCACAGTGTTGGCCCCGCTTTGGCGCATGATCTGGATGAGCACCGTATCCTGCCCGTTGTAACGGGTGATCCCGTCCCGGGGTGCTACCCTGGTGGTGATCTCGGCCACATCGCTGAGGTAAGTGAGGGAGGGAAGCAGTCCCCCAAGCCCGAGGAGGCCACTGCCCTGCTTCATGCCCACGATAATGTTTTCCAACTCTTCCACACTGCCGATTTGGCTCCCGGCCCGGGTTGTGTAGCGCACCCCCTCTGCTGTCACCGCACCCCCGGGCACTACAATGTTCTGGTACTGGATCAGCTGCTGCAAAATGACGGGAGTTAGGCCCAGCTCATTGAGGTGATCCGGGTCAAAGAGCACCTGAATCTCCTCGGTGGTGGTGCCCAAAAGGCTCACCTGAGCTACACCGGATACCTGCTCAAGCTGGGGTTTAAGCCTGCTCAGCAGAGCGGAAAGCTCCACTGGGGACAGCCCTTCAGAGCTTACCCCCACCAGCATGAGGGGAAAGTCATTGGGGTCCACCTGCACCACAACGGGCGTCTGGGCCCCATCGGGGAGGGTGAGGGCCACCTGGGCCAGGCTGTTGCGCACCGCATCCAGAGAGGTGAGCATATCGGTGCCCCACTCAAACTGGAGGACCACCGCGGACACATTTTCCATGCTGAAGGAGTCTATCCGTTGGATGCCGCTAATGCCAGCAAGGGCTCCTTCGACGGGGATAGTGACGTTCTGTTCTACCGTCTGGGCTGCTCCCCCTGGGTAGATGGTAACCACTACCGCGATGGGGAAGTTGATATCCGGCAGGAG
>JAKOTU010000033.1 GCA_029776155.1 Bacillota bacterium
GTCGCCCACCAGACGGCGTTGGTCCTCGATACGGGCCAGGACGGTGATCTCAATAGGCTGGCCGTTGTAATGCCACATGCCGTCAACCAACTTCGCACCATGATTCAGCATCTCTTCCCAGATGATCTGCTTGCCGGTTTCGAAGTCGAAGGCATACTGGAACTCGAGGGCACGGGCAGTCTCAACCACGCGGGCATAGTCAACATAAGCGGGGTTGAGCATGAGAGTCTTCGGTTGTGCCAGACCTTCGTAGAGCTCTTGGGCGATGTAGTCGCGGTCGATGATGAGGTTCATCGCCTCACGCACCCGGCGGATTCCGAAGGGGTTCAGACGACCATCTTCGAAGTGCAGCACCGGGTTAAAGGTGAGCTCACTGTAGGAACCGAACGTGACATAGTAGTCGAGATTGGGATCGTCAATCACGGTTTGGAAAGGAACAGCATCAGAGCTGGTGGATGCGTAGATGTCGATGTCACCAGTCTGCAGACGGGAAATAGCGGTGTTGATGTTGGGTTCTTCTACGATAATTACTTCGTCTACCCAGGTTCCCATTCTCTTCTCCTGAGCAAACACTCCCAGGGAGAAGACAACGACCAGTGCGATCGTTAAGAACGCGATGGTTGTCTTACGAGTGAACAATACAGGTCACCTTCCTTGTCTTAAGATTATTCAACGAACACGATTCCCTCAGTCGCCGACACTCTCGTTCAGCGATCACCCCCTCGGTGCAAGACTAGCCTTACGATTCTGCCATTTAGTCCAGGCAAAGCTTGCGAATGTAATTCCACGTCCAAGGCGAATATCCTTCTTAAAAGCGCGCTGAATAGGTTATTACACTTACTGCACCGTTATAATTTAGAGATCTAGCGCTAAAATCCTGCTAACAAAATGTTGATTTCCCACCTCTGGTCCCTAGTAGGGGCGTGCGTTTGGCCTTCACGAACCGGGGGAGCAGAGGTGCAAAGCGTAGCGGAGGGGCTGTGCATAGACGGTATTCACAAGTTCAGGGGCCTCTAGATTCCTAAATAAGGTTTTCATAGGTTTACCATTGAGTTCAATGATCCAAATTCTGCCTTCCTGGTCCAGGCCGAAGTCAACGCTGATCTCGCCCAGCGAACCAAGGGCCTGTTCCGCAGCCGCGGCGGCCCTTAGACTCAGGGCCTCAAGCTTGGGCAGGAGGCGCAGGCCTGGGAATACCTGGCTGAGGACGCTGGAGGCCGGCAGGATGGCGTGGCTGAGGTTGGTGACATAGGAGTAGCGCAGGGCGGTGCGGCTCAGGGCAGCTGTGGCCAACCAGTTCCCGCAGCCATCCTTCTGGACCAGGATGCGCACATCAAAGGGGCGCCCATCAAGGCGTGCTAGGGAGATGAACTCTTGGAGGAGCCAGGCGTCGTCTGCCACTGCTTCCAGCCAAGCTAAGAGCTCCTCTGCACTGGAAAAGGAGGCCAGGGGTGAGCTTGTACCCAAGTGGACGTAAGTTTTCCTCCCTTTCTTCCTTATTAAATAGATTCCCGTACCCAACTGCCCTGTACGGAGTTTCAGAATAACCTGCTTCCCCTGGGCCAGCAGCTGCAGCAGCCGCTTGTGCCCATAGGGGTAGGTTTTCGGCAGGTGATCCTGCAGATCGGATTGGTCCAGGGCCTGGTGGACAGCCAGCTTATCGAAGCGGGTGATATGGTTGAACACCTTGTTTCTACCCACCAGCAGCTCTAACCGGTTCACCACCTTGGGCTTGGGGCCGTAAAAGCGGTTGTAATAGGCCCGGGGAAGGGGCACAGTCTGTTGGATCCAATTACCCCCATCAAAGAGCAGAGCTTCCACCTGCTGTTTCTGCCAGTCAATGCGTGGGGGAGTAACGATGACTAGGTCCACTCCCAGCTCAGCGGCGGGCTGGGCATAGGCAGGAATGGGCTGAAAGAAGGGGGTGAGCAGGCCAATGCGTTGTTTTTCCATGGCGGCAGTACCTCCTCTGCTTGCATTAGTGCATAGTACTGCCGAGTGGGAGAGATGCCCTAGGTGCCGCATACTGAATTTACTGGGCAGGCTGTGAGCATTTAGTACTGGATTACCATGCCCCCCGGCTTACGGTGCTCATATAGTGAGGCAGAAGGAGGGATGAGCATGGGCGTAAGGAACTTGTGCTGCAGGTGCCCAGAAGCGTGGGCCAACTTCATCAACCGCTGGGTGTATGTTCTGCTCACCAACGATACGGAGTTTCTCATGAACACGCAGTGGCAGCTCAGGCAGGTGCAGGAGACCTATCTGGTTCTGCGGCGGCCAGTGGCCGACCTGGACGGCTTTCAGAGGGTGGTCATCCCCTGCCAGCATATTGCCGCTTTGGTGGAAGCACCGCCGCCACCGCTTCCCATTAACGGATAAACACTCTTTTTACGAATCCATCCGCATGAGGGTGGATTCTCTTTTGCTCCGGATGTGTTAAACTACAGTCGAAATACACAAAACACAAGGTGGATTGGTACATGTATGTCTTTTTTCACAGAATTTCCGGTGCTGGAGACGGAGAGGCTGATTCTGCGCCAGCTGCGCTATGAAGATGGACCGGATATTCAAGCATACTTCACGCCTGAGCTGGCCAAATACTACGACTGGTGGCCCAGGACAGTGGCGGAAGGAAGGGGTTTCGTCAGGTTTTTCAAGACTGGTTTCAAGGAAGAGCAATCCATCCGCTGGGGCATCACCCTCAAGCCCTGCGATAAAGTAATTGGAACAGTGGGCTTCAGCGACTTCGATCACTTTTCCCGGGCGGAGCTGGGATATGAGTTGTCTGCCCAGTACTGGCACCAGGGTATCATGTTTGAGGCGCTGCGGGCGGTGATCCCCTTCGGTTTCACTGTCATGGAGATGCACCGCATTCAAGCCTCGGTCTTCCCGGCTAACGAGGCGTCCATCAGGCTCTTGGAGAAATTCGGTTTTCAAAGGGAAGGACTGCTGCGGAAATATACCTATATTAAGCACCGTGATGCTTGGGAGGACTGCCTGGTGCTGGCCTTGCTGAAGGAAGAATGCGCTCCCGAGCTACTGCAGGGCAAAACTTACAAGTTGCGCGCCGGGGCCAAGCAGGGTAATTTCGATGCAACCTAGACTCCCTTTTGTGGGGGCCAGGACATAGGGAATAAAGAAGGGCACCGCGGGCTGTGGGTCAAAGCCTGCGCGCTGCCCTTTGCTGTTTTAGAGGGCAGCCAAAACCATTTCTAGGTCATGGATAATGTCTGCAGGATCCTCAAGGCCCACGGAGAGGCGTACCAAACCGTCTGTGATGCCGCATTTGGCCCTTTCCTCAGGGGGATAGGCGGAGTGGGTCATGGAAGCGGGATGCTGGATCAGGGTTTCCGTATCGCCCAGGCTTACTGCTAAGGTGCACAGCTGGACGTTGTTCATGAGGGTAATTCCCGCCTCCAAGCCGCCCTTTAGTTCGAAAGAAATCATGCCGCCGGGCAGGCGCATCTGTTTTTGGGCCAGGGCGCGCTGGGGAAAGCTCTTCAGTCCAGGGTAGTAAACCCTGGCTACGGCAGGGTGGTTCTCCAGGAATTCGGCTACCTGTTGGGCATTGGCGCAGTGCCGTTCCATACGCAGGGCTAACGTTTTCAGTCCCCGGCAAACTAGGTAAGCATCAAAGGGGCTGAGCACGGCGCCTGTCATGTCCTTCACCCCACAGTAGCGCACCTGATCGATGAACTCCTTTTTGCCTGCCACCACGCCGGCGATTACATCGCCATGACCATTGAGGTATTTGGTGGCCGAATGCAGCACCACATCAGCTCCCAGTTCGATGGGCCGCTGGAGATAGGGGGTACAGTAAGTATTATCCACAAAAACCAGACAGCCGGGAATCTCATGGGCCAGGGCGCTGATGCCCCCAATGTCCGCGATGGTCATGGTGGGATTGGCGGGGCTTTCCAAGTAGACCACCTTGGTGTTGGGTCTGAGGGCTTGGCGCACAGCGTCCAGATCTGAGACATCCACAAAGGTGGTCTCAATACCGTACTTGCTGGCGCCCTCATGGAGAAAGGCAAAGGTGCAGCCGTAGAGGGTCTGCCCGGCCACCACATGATCGCCTGGCTCCAGCACACTCCACAAGGCGGCAGTGATGGCCCCCATCCCGGAACCTGTGGCTAAGGCCGCTTCGGCACCCTCCAGGAGGGCAACTTTGCGCTCCAGCTCCGCGGCATTGGGGTTACCCAAGCGGGTGTAGATATACCCTTCCTCCTCTAGGGCAAACCGCCTGGCCCCCTGCTCGGCCGAGGCAAAGACAAAGGTAGAGGCCTGGTAGATGGGGGTAACCAGCGCTCCCGCTGCGTTTTTTTCCTTTCCTCCGTGAATGGCTTTTGTGGAAAAGCCCATCCCTGCATAGTCTTTGATCATTGTTTCCCCTCCATGTTACATCCTGTTAACCAGATTATACACGATTGTAACAAAGCTGGGAAGCATCTAGCGAAAACTGAAAAATTATCATTCGGAAATCGTAAAGCAATGGGAAGGAAGCCGGGGTGAGGGGGCGAAGTAACATCATGAATAGACGACGCGGGAGGTTGCCTTATGTTTGCCAAGTTGAGCCCCCTGTGGCAGGAGGCCTTTGCCCTGGCTTGGGAGGCCTTTTGCCGGGGAAATGTGCCCGTGGGCTGTGTGGTGGCGGACCAAGACCAGCGGATTGTGGCCCGGGGGCAAAACGCCATCTTTGACGAGCCAACAGTGACTCCTTTAGCTGGAACCAGCCTGGCCCACGCTGAAATCGTGGCCTTAAGTAGGCTGAGCAAGAATGGGCACAATATGGCAGACTATACCTTATATACTACCTTGGAGCCCTGTCCCATGTGTTTGGGAGCCATGGCTATGGCCGAGATCAGACAAGTGCGGTTCGCCGCCAGGGACGGCTGGGCTGGCTCCGCAGCCTTGGCCCAGGCGACACCCTATCTTGCGGGTAAGAAGATCAACCTCTTCTGGGAAGGCTCGTCCCTGGAGCTTTTCCAACTGGCGCTGTCCACCGCTTTCGAACTGCGGCGCAACCATCCCAGGAAGGAAGTGCTGCTGCGCAGCTGGAGTGCCCACTGTCCAGAAGGTGTGTTGGTGGGGAAGCACTTATATAAGGAAGGCTTCTTCGCCGCTGCCCGGGAACAGGGGCTGAAGGTGGAGCAGGTTTACGGGGCTGTGCTGGAGAACTATGCCCGCAAAGCTTGGGTCGAGGAGGAGTAAGTTGAAAGTAGTGCTGTTTGATCTGGATGGAACGCTGCTGCCCATGGATATGCCTGTGTTCATGCACCACTATCTGCAGGCTCTGGCCCTGAAGGGGAAGGCCCGGGGCTATGAACCCAGAAAGCTTGTGGAGGTGGTCATGGCGGGGGTTGAGGCCATGGTGAATAACGACGGGTCCCTGACTAACGAAGAGCGCTTTTGGCAGCTGTTTCTCTCCCGTTGGGGTGGACAGCGGCAGGAGCATCTGCTCATGTTTGAGGAGTTCTACAGCAGGGAGTTTCCCCAGCTGAAGCAGGTTGTCCAGCCCACACCCCTGGCGGGGCAGGCAGTGCAGATCCTTAAGGAAAAGGGCTATGATCTGGTTCTGGCCACCAATCCCCTCTTTCCCCGCATGGCTACATTGGAAAGGATGGCCTGGGCGGGCCTGGATCCAGCGGATTTTCTGCTGATTACCACCTTTGAGCACTGCCGGTTCTGCAAACCCAACGTGGGCTACTTCCAGGAAGTCCTGGCCGCGGTGGGGGCTGAGCCCCAAGACTGTCTCATGGTGGGCAACGACTTGGTGGAGGATCTGCCCGCGGCGCAGCTGGGCATGGAATTCTTCTTGGTCACCGATGATCTGCTTAATCCCCAGAGCGCAGATTACAGGTCCTTGAACCACGGCAGTCGGGAAGATTTGGTGGCGTACCTGGCCCAACTGCCCGATAGGAAGTGATCCCATGGCGCTTTATGATCTGAGTCATCCATATCAGGATCAGATGCCCGTTTATCCCGGCGACCATCCCGTTAGGCTCACGCTCCAACGCAGCGTACCTGAAGATGGGTTCACCGCCTATCTCCTGGCTGCGGGACTGCATGCCGGCACCCACTTGGATGCTCCTCTGCATTTTGTGGAGGGGGGGCAGATGGTTCAGGATCTGCCTTTAGAGCTGTTTGCGGGTAGGGGACGCCTCTTGGATGTGCGCGGCCAGAATCCCATTGCTTTCAGAGCGGAATATGCAAAGCTCATTGAGGCGGGAGATGTTGTGCTGCTCTGGACCGGCCACAGTGACCGCTGGGGCACCGATACCTACTTCAGCGAACACCCCGTCGTTCACGGGGAATTGGCTGAGTTTTTCGTGGCGCGCAGGATTAGGCTGTTGGGTATGGATCTACCCTCACCAGATGGCCCGCCATTTGCCATCCACAAGAAGCTCCTCGGCGCTGGAATCCCTCTCCTGGAGAACTTGACCAACCTCAAACAGCTAGCAGAGGCGGATAGCTTTGAAGTAATGGCGTTTCCCCTGAAGATCGCGGCCGAAGGCTGTCCGGTGCGGGTGGTGGCCAGAACACTCTGTATCTAGGAGGAGGACGCGATGGAACGGGCGCAGGCGTGGTTGAGACGGTACGGGCGGCCGCTGGAGGCGGCACTTTGGGACTTCCATTTTGACGCTGGTTCGAAGGAAGAGGTAATCCGGTGTTTATCTGCTTTCCAGAATGGAGATGGGGGCTTTGGCCACGGCCTCGAGCCAGATTTCTGGCTCCCCCAATCTTCGCCCATGGCCAGTTGGATGGCGGGGCGGATCTTGTTGGACATCGATGCGGACCCGCAAGAACCCATAGTGCAAAGGCTCATCCACTATCTCCTCACCACAGAACAGGTCAGGCCCGGTATGTGGCCCTCTGTGCTGCCAGAGAACAACGCTTATCCCCATGCCCCCTGGTGGCACTGGAGTCCAGAGGCCCAGGATGGCTGGATGTATAATCCCAGTGTGGAGTTGGCGGCCATGCTCATTCACTGGTCCGGCTCCCAGGGGTCCGCAGCAGAACTGGGCTGGGCGTCGCTGCGCCCTGCTGTGGGCTATCTGATGCAGGCGGACCACATAGATTGGCACGGCCTCAAAAACTACTGGCAGAGCCTCAGACTGCTCCAGCCGTTCCAGGATCGGTTTCGGGCGGAGGTGGGCTATGCCTGGGCTGTGGTGGAACAGAAGGTGAAAAAGCTGATCCTGGCTGTGGTAGATCGAGATGTGCCCAGCTGGGAGAGGGACTACAAACCTCTGCCCCTGGATTTTGTGCAGGGCCCTGCCTGTCCCCTCTGTCCAGATTTGAAGCCGCTGGTAGAGGACAATCTGCGCTTTTTCCTGCAGAGCAGAACGGACTGGGGCATCTGGGACATACTTTGGGAGTGGGGGCAGTACCCCCAGGAGTTTGCGGTGGCCCGCCGCTACTGGCAGGGGATTTTAGCGGTGGAACGCTACAAAATCCTCCGGGCGTTCAATTGGCTGGCAGCGGGGATCTGCGCAGATGGCAGGTCAGCTGGAAGCAAAGGGGCTGGATCTTGAGGATCCAGCCCCTGCTTCTTTAGCTCTTAGAAGATGGAGAAGAGGATAAACAGGCCGGCGGCCAGGGAGGAGACCAAGGAGACAACTGTGATCTGGGTGTTGAGGGATGGACCTGCAGTGTCCTTGAACGGGTCGCCCACCGTATCACCTACCACAGCAGCCTTATGGGCGGCGGAACCTTTGCCGCCCAGGTTGCCCGCCTCCACATATTTTTTGGCATTATCCCAAAGCCCGCCAGAGTTGCTCATGAACAAGGCGATGAGCAGACCGCTGACGATGTTCCCAGCCAAAAAGCCGCCGCTCGCCTTCACCCCACCGATGAAGCCCACGGCCAAGGTGACCAAGATGGCCATGAGGCCCGCAGGAATCAGTTCACGGAGGGCACCCGTGGTAGCAATGTCGATGCAGCGGGCGTAGTCCGGTTTGGCCCGTCCTTCCTTGAGGCCGGGAATTTCCTCGAACTGCCGGTGGATTTCGGCCACCATCCGCTCCGCGTTGCGGTTCACGCCCAGCATGAGCAGGGCCGAGAACACGGCAGGAACGGCACTGCCCACAATCAGGCCGAAGAAGACCAGGGGATTCATAATGTCAAAGCCGGTGAGCAGTTCCAAGCCCCTAGCCTGTAGCACTTCATTGGCCTCGGATAGGAACGCGCCCAGCAGGGCGATTACGGTCAGACCTGCGGCACTGATGGCGAAGCCTTTGGTAATCGCCTTTACGGTGTTGCCCGCGCTGTCCAGTTCGTCAGTGCGGCGCAGTGCTTGATCGCCCAGACCGGCCATCTCCACCAATCCCCTGGCGTTATCCACGATGGGCCCGTAGGCATCGTTGGAGATGATCATACCCACGATGGAGAGCATCCCCACGGCGGCTATGGAAATGCCGAACAGGGCGTCGGTGATCCCGTTGGGGTCTACCCCATTGGTAATGAGAAATGCCCCCAAGGCGGATACCGCAATGCCGATGAGGGCCGGGAAGACGCTCAGGAAACCATAGCTCATACCAGAGATCATGGTAAAGGCTGGTCCGGATTGGGATGCTGAGGCCACTTGTTGTACCGGCTTGCGCTGGTCGTTGGTGAAGTAGTCCGTGGCCATACCGATAATTACGCCCACGCCCAGTCCGAGCATGGCGGCTGCCCAGTAGCGCCAATCGAAGCCAAAGGCAGCGGTGGCGATGGCGGTGAGGGCCACAAACACACCCGTGGTAATGTACGTGAGTTTATTCAAAGCCGCTGTGGGGTCAGCCCCTTTGCTGATCCTAGCCACCAGCACTCCGATGATGGAGGACAGCAGCCCCAGTGAGGCGTAGCAGAAAACCATCTGGGTGAATCTGCCGATGCCCCGATCCAACGCCACAGCCAGAACCACTGCTGCGGAAAGGGAGGCCACATGGGAGTCAAAGAGGTCGGCACCCATGCCGGCCACATCGCCCACGTTGTCTCCAACATTATCCGCGATTACTGCGGGGTTGCGGGGGTCGTCTTCGGGAATGCCCAACTCCACTTTACCTACCAGGTCGGCGGCAATGTCCGCTGTCTTAGTGAAGATTCCGCCGCCTGCTTTGGCAAACAGCGCCAGGGAGGATGCCCCGAAGCTGAAGCCCAAGGTCATGGCCACATCACCGGTGAGAATCATGATGCCGGTGACGCCCAGAAGGCTCGCACCCACCACGGCCATGCCCATAACCGCACCGCCCCTAAAGCCGATCATAAACGATCTTTCCATGCTGTCCACGGCAGCCGTGGCGGTACGGGAATTGGCCAACGTGGCGATACTCATACCGATTTTTCCAGCCAAGGCAGAGAACACGGAACCGGTGATGTAGGCCATGGCCATAATCACGTTGCGCTTTGGTTCTCCATGCCAGATGGGCTGGGGTAAAAAGAGCACAATAGCTGCTGCTGCTGCCGCAACGAAGTAGGCGAGGAGGCGGTACTCACGGGCCAGGAAAACGTTGGCCCCTTCCCGGATCAGTGTGCCGATCTCCTGCACTTGCTTGCTACCGGGGGCCTGTTTGCCGACCCAAAAGTAGAGCCAGGCAGCAGTGGCAAAAGCAAGCAGAGAAACCACAACGGATACCACAAACCAGTTCATATCATTCCCTCCGTAAGATCATGTTGCGAAGACATCACTCGGATCGTGCCAAAACGCTGTGACACCATGATCAACTGGCCGGATCTGCCTGTGTGCTATCCACTCATCCTGGGGCCTCATCTCTTTTCCGTGTAATGTCGGGTAAGTAGATGCAAACGCATATTACCCGCAATTATTCACTTTCTACTCAAGTTCTGTTTACCCTGCAGCAAAATGTATTGGATTTTTGTTTGCTGCAAGACGAAACGCCCGAGGCGTGCAACTACCGCGAAAAAATGACAGGGGGGCAGGTAAACCCCGGTTGGACTCGAAACATAACCTGAGCAGAATGCCCATGCCAAAAGGAGGAAGACTGATGCGGGCATATGAGAGGTTGATCAAATACACGGCCTATCCGGCAGCGTCGGACAGTTCCAGCTCCAGCTGCCCCAGCACGCCAGAGCAGCTGGAATTCGCCCAGGTGTTGGTGGCCGAAATGCGCAGCCTGGGTATCCAAGATGCCCACGTAGATGAGCACGGTTACGTCTACGGGACCATTGAAGCGAACATTGAAAACTGGCAGGGCCCCATCATCGGGTTCATTGCCCACATGGATACGGTGCGGGATGTGCCCTATGAGAACATCAAGCCCCGGCTGGTGAAAAGCTACGCTGGGGGAGATATCTTACTCAACGCCGAACAGCACATTGTACTCAGTCCCGCGGAGTTTCCCGTGCTCCAAGACTATGTTGGTCACGACTTAGTGGTGACCGACGGCACCACCCTTTTGGGGGCCGATAATCGGGCAGGCATTGCCGAAATTTTGACGATGGCCGAGATACTGCTCAGCGATGACAGCATCAAACACGGCACCATCAAAATCGCCTTTACCCCTGATGAGGAGATTGGGCGGGGAGCGGAGCGGTTTGAGGTGGGGCACTTCGGGGCCGATTTTGCCTATACGGTAGATGGCGGAGCCTTCGGGGAAGTGGAATATGAAACGTTCAATGCGGCCACCGCCCGCATTACCGTCACGGGCCGCAACATCCATCCCGGGACGGCTAAGGACAAAATGAAGAACGCGGCGCTCATTGCCATGGAATTTAACAGCCTGCTGCCCAGTGTGCAGCGGCCGGAACATACTGAGGGCTACGAGGGTTTTTATCACCTTATCTCCATGCAGGGGAGTGTGGAGCAAGCACAGCTGGTCTATATCATCCGGGACCACGATGCCCAGCTCTTCCAGGCCAAGAAAGAGCGGGTCAAGCGCATCGCCCAGTGGTTGAATGAAAACCACGGGCCAGGTACAGTTGGCGTAGAGCTGGTAGACAGTTACGCCAATATGCATGAGAAAATCAAGCCCCACTGGCATCTGATCGAAACAGCCTACGAAGCGGTGCGGGAGGTGGGGGGAGTGCCTGTCAGTAAGCCCGTGCGGGGCGGCACCGATGGGGCACGCCTGTCCTTTATGGGACTACCCTGTCCCAACTTGGGCACGGGCAGCCACAACCACCATTCCAAGCTTGAATTTGCCTCCGTTCAAGCCATGGATGCTTGTGTTCAGGTACTGGTGAAAATCGCGGAGAAATACGGGCGACGGCAACGCCCCAACTGAGGAGTGCTCCTGCAGTGGAACGTGCAGACAGACTGAAAGGGAAGGTAGTGCTGATTACAGGTGCCACTGGCGGCTTGGGCGAGCAGATCGCCTATGCCGCGGCCAAGCGGGGAGCGAGGGTGGTGGTAACCGGAAGACGGCTGGACAGGCTCCAGGAGGTGCGCAGGAGGTGCCAGGAGCTGTCCGGCGAGCTCAGCCTCGCTTACCAGTTGGATGTGACTGACTTTGCACAGGTTAAGGAAGTGCTGGAGCAAGTGCGCCGGGAAGCAGGCCCAGTGCAGGTGCTGGTGAACAATGCGGGCTTCGGCCTTTTTGCAGAAGCTCTGGAGACGGATCAGGCCATTACGGAGGAGATGTTCAAGGTGAATGTGCTTAGCCTGATCAACCTGAGCCGGGAGGTTGCTCGGGAGATGCAGCAAGCTGGTGGAGGCCACATCATCAACATCGCTTCCCAGGCAGGAAAAACGGCCACGCCCAAGTCTGCGGTATATGCCGCGACCAAGTTTGCCGTGCGCGGTTATTCCAACGCCCTGCGCTTGGAGCTGTACCCCCATGGAATTGCCGTCACCACAGTAAATCCGGGCCCCATTCGCACCGATTTCTTCAGCAAGGCCGATGCAGACGGCTCCTATTTGGCCAAACTAGGCCGCTGGGTGCTGGATCCTGTGCGGGTGGCGGAGAAGATTGCCGACTGTATGCTCACGGGACGCAGAGAGCTCAACTTACCCAAGGCCATGGAACTGGCCTACAGGTTCTATGTGCTCTTTCCCCGGTTGGGCGATTTTCTGACCAGGAAGCTGTTTAACTGGAAGTGAGAAGAGGGACTTAACGCGATTTGTCTAGGGAGGAGTATACCCATGAGCGAACCGCAAGGGCTGAGAATTGAACTCCATGCCATCGTGTTGGACTGCAGTGACGCCCATGAACTTGCCGACTTTTACGCCAAATTTCTAGGCTGGGAGAAGTATGTGGATCCCCAGGGTTGGGTATCTGTGGGCCTTAAGCCCCACACCCCCTTTCTGCTCTTTCAGGAGGAGCCCAACTACCGCCGGCCAGTGTGGCCCGATGAACCGGAGGAACAGCAGAAGAGCATTCACCTAGACTTTGTGGTCTCCGATCGGCAGGCGGCTGTTGAACACGCGGTTAAGTGCGGGGCCGTGGTGGCACCTGTCCAGTTTTCCCAGGATTGGGTGGTGCTCCTTGACCCCGCGGGGCATCCCTTCTGTTTGGTACAAATGTGAATTTCGTAACTTGACGCGGGCTGTCTGGTGCGCTATACTGAAGGTGAAAACTGCATACTGAAATTCTTCGGGGCAGGGTGAAATTCCCGACCGGCGGTGAAAGTCCGCGAGCGATCAGTTACTGATTGCCGATTCGGTGAAATTCCGAAACCGACAGTATAGTCTGGAAGGGAGAAGAATTAGGTAACAGCGCGTGGTTACCTTCACTGCAACCTGAAGAATTTCAGGTTGCTTTTTCGTGTTAGTATTCACGAAGTGAGGGATAAGACCATGATCCAAAACCCTAGTCAGTCTAAAAGCATGTTTGCCACAAGTTCCATGGTGAAAATGGGCATGCTGGCCGCCATCGGTGTCGTACTTATGCTCCTGGATTTTCCACTACCCGTTTTTCCCAGTTTCTTGAAAATCGATCTCAGTGATGTTCCGGCGGTGATCGGTGCTTTCACCATGGGCCCAGCCGCGGGCGTCATGGTCGAGCTGCTGAAAAACCTGCTCAAACTGATCGTGGGCAGCAACACAGGCGGCGTAGGAGAGCTGGCCAACTTCCTGGTGGGGGCAGGTTACGTCCTCCCTTTGGCCCTGGTTTACCAGAAGTGGCCTAACCGGATTGGGGTGCTCTGCGGCTCGGTCGCTGCCACAGTGGGAGCGGCCATCCTGGCTGGAGTGCTCAACTATTTCATCTTCGTTCCCGCTTATGCCGCGGTAATGGGCCTGTCTGTGGATGCCTTTGTGCAGGCGGCTGCCAAGGTGAATGCCGCGGTGGTGGATCTGCGGACTATGGTTGTGTTCGCCATTGTGCCCTTCAACTTGGTAAAAGGCGTGATCATTGCGGTGGCTTCCCTGGTTCTGTACCGGGTGCTGCGCCCGCTTTGGCAGAGATTTTAAGACTCCCCGCCTGCTTTGTTTGGTGGGAAAAACAGGATAAAGATCGCCCCGTGCCTAATCAACAGGTACGGGGTGATTTGATCACAGGAGCCTGACAGCCTCGGCGCGGTACCCTGGCAGGTAAACAGGCCATATTCTCGAAACAAGCAAGGACAAAAGACTTGGGGGGAAGCTGTCATGGCGCACTTGTACGGTAAGAAAGTGATGCTCAGGGAGTATCGTGAAACTGATTTCGAACACATCCGAGCGTGGGTGAACAACCCGAGGATCACCCGGCACTTATCGGACATCTTCCTCTATCCCCACTCAGAACAGCAGACCAGAAAATTCATGGAAATGGGCTAGTTCCTCGGACTGGAAGGGTTTCGTCATCGCCCGGGCCGGTACCCAAGAGTATCTGGGTCAGATCGATTTTGTAAAACTGGATCTGAAAAACGGCTGGGGAGAGCTGGGCATAGTGATCGGCAGCGAGGAAAACCACGGCAAGGGCTACGGTACGGAAGCCCTGGAGCTGTTTTGCTCCTTTGCCTTTAACGAACTGCGCCTCAATCGGGTTGAACTAGTGTGCTGGGAGTTTAACACGAAAGCGCGCCGGGTGTACGAGAAAGTGGGCTTCGTGCAGGAGGGTGCGCGGCGCAAGAAGCGCTTCCGGGACGGTACCTATCACGATGAAATCTGCTACGGATTACTCAAGGAAGAATGGGAGAGCCGCCAGCACAAACAGGAGATCTAAAGGGGTGGTGCTGTGGATATCAACAAGCTTCTGGAAGACTTGACGAGAGACGAGAAAATCGCTCTGGTCTCCGGCTCTGATCAGTGGCATACCACTCCCGTGCCCCGGCTGGGGATCCCCGCGATTATGCTTGCCGATGGTCCCCACGGTCTGCGCAAACAGGAGCTCAGCGGGGATAACTTGGGGCTTGGCGACAGCGTCCCAGCCACCTGCTTTCCACCCGCCGCGACCTGCGCCAACAGCTGGGATCGGGAGCTGCTCCGGGCCATGGGGGAAGCCCTGGGTGTGGAAGCACGGCACCAGGGGGTGGCGGTGGTGTTGGGGCCGGGGGTGAACATCAAGCGTTCTCCCCTTTGTGGCCGCAACTTCGAGTATTTTTCCGAAGACCCTTATCTCACAGGGGAGCTGGCGGCGGCCTGGATTCAGGGCCTGCAGTCCCAGGGGGTGGGGGCGTGTCTGAAACACTTCGCGGCCAACAATCAAGAGAAGTGGCGAATGGTGAACGATTCCCTCGTGGATGAGCGGGCCCTGCGGGAAATCTACTTGGCCGCCTTTGAGCGGGCAGTAAAAGCGGCGCAGCCCTGGACCGTGATGGCCGCTTACAACAAGGTCAACGGCACCTATGCCTGTGAGCATAAGGCTCTCCTGGATGATGTTCTGCGCCGGGAGTGGGGCTTTCAAGGGGCGGTGATCTCGGACTGGGGGGCAGTTAACGATCCCAGCCTCAGTGTGCAGGCGGGTTTGGATTTGGAGATGCCCGCCTCCCATGGGATCAGTGCTGCCCAGCTCCGCCAAGATCTGGTCACGGGGCGCCTGACTGAAGCCGCGCTCACCAAGTCGGTGCGCCGGGTGTTGGAGCTGGTGGCCAAGGCTGCTGCTCAGTCCCAGAGCCACTCTCAGGTCGTAGACTGGGAAGCCCACCATGCCCTGGCCAAGAAGATCGCCACCGAGTCTGCCGTGCTGTTGAAAAACGCAGGGGATCTCCTGCCCCTGCGGCCTAGCCAAAGAATCGCGTTGGTGGGGGAATTTGCCCGTCAGCCCCGCTACCAGGGGTCAGGCAGTTCCTTGGTCAAGCCCATTAAGTTGGAAACGGTGCTCGATGGGCTCAAGGAGGCTGGGGTAGAGTTCAGCTTTACCCCGGGCTATCGGCTGGACAGTGCAGAACTCGATGAAGTGCTGTTGGAGGAGGCCTGCCAAGCGGCGGAAAAGGCGGATGTGGTCGTGGTCTGCGCCGGCTTAACCCCCGCCTACGAATCGGAAGGTTATGACCGCACCCACCTCAAGTTGCCTGCCAACCATGATGCCCTGATTGCACGGGTCGCGGCAGTGAATCCCAAGGTGGTGGTAGTGCTCTCCGCAGGGGCACCGGTGGCCATGCCCTGGCTGGATCAGGTCTCGGCGGTACTGCATACCTACTTGGGCGGCCAAGCGGGGGGCGGGGCAGTGGTGGATCTCCTGCTGGGCAGGGCAAATCCTTCAGGCAAACTCGCGGAAACCTATCCCCTAAGCTGGCAGGACAATCCCGCCTCCCAGTTCTTCGCCTCTGACCGGGACCAGACGGAGTACCGGGAGAGTATTTTCGTGGGTTACCGTTACTACGATGCTGCGGAAAAGGAAGTGCTGTTCCCCTTTGGCTATGGCTTGAGCTATACCCAGTTCAGCTATGGGCAGCTCCAGCTTTCAGCGTCCAGGTTGCGGGATACGGACAATCTGGTTGTGCGCTGCCGAGTGAAAAACGTGGGGAGGCACAGCGGCGCCGAGATCGTCCAGCTGTATGTAGCCAAACTGGACTCCCCACTCTTTAGGGCTCCCCAGGAGCTGAAGGGTTTTGCTAAGGTACACCTGGAGCCAGGGGAAGAGCGGGAGGTGGAGTTTACCCTCGACCCCAGGGCCTTTGCCTATTACAATGTGGAAATTAAAGACTGGCATGTGGAAGAGGGCAGCTATGAGATCCGCCTGGGCGCTTCGTCCCGGGACATCCGCCTGAGGGAACGGGTCTATGTGGAGAGCACCAAGCCAGGTGTTCAGGTCCCCGATTACCGCAGGTCCGCCCCCTGCTACTACAAGCTGCAGGATCCGGGCCTGACCTTGCAGCGGGAACACTTTGCAGCAGTGTATGGCCGGCCCTTTCCCCGGTCCGAGCCTGCCCAGCGATTCCAGGAGAACTCCACCTTGGAGGATCTCCAGACCACGTTTCTAGGCCGCCAGGTGCTCAAGTACGCGCGGCGGGCTTTGTGGAAAGAAGCGGGGGTGACCAACCCGGCAGACCCCAGATGGTTGATGACCTGGACCATGGTGCGGGAAATGCCCTTAAGATCTTTGGCCGCTTTGAGCGGCGGACGCATTGCCAAAAGTTCTGTGCAGGGACTCATTGCCTGGGCCAATGGGGAAAGGCTGAAGGCACTGCGCCATTGGCTGTTCAGGAAGTAAGCAGCAAAAAACCCAGGGCCGCTGCCCTGGGTGGCTGCAGAGTACCGCTGGAGGATTAGAGAAACAGCAGAGGCGTGAAGATGATGGGCGGATAATCTGCGTCTTTTTGGCGTGGATGTTTTTCGAGGTTGAAAAACTTCTCCGCGATGCGGTTGACTCCATCAACACTCCGGGTAAGCGCAAGACTGTAGGTACTGGGGACTGGTTGCTTTTTCATGGCGGATCTCCTTTCCCTGTGATCTTACACGACGACGGGAAAACAAAAAGCGTACTGCTAGTACCGGCTGCAGGCAGCCGACTAACATTACGCTTGGAGAACTCCTATGGGGTTAGCTGACGGGTTAGGACGCCCAAGTCGCCCCTCTCACCAGCGGTGAGATTCACCCCAAAGTGGTGGGTCCCCCACGACCCGGCAGGTCTTCGGAGATTTCACCTAAATCGTAACATAAGTCCCCCTTTCTGTCAATGGGAGTAATAATCATTCCTAAGATGTAATTTTGCCCTGTAATTGCTGCGGTTTTAAACCTGATGGAGATGCTCTAGTGAGCAGGACGTAAGGAGGAGGCTTGATCTGTAATAAATCCGTCGCAGGGCTGAGGGATTACCCTACCCGGGCCAGTATGGGTGCTGTCACAGGCGTGGTAAGGTAGTGGTAACCATGGAACAGATAGGAGATGGTACCAACGATGGAGAAAAAGACACTGGGACAGCGCCTGTTCATCAACAGAGATTTTGCACTGCTTTTCTGGGGACGCTTGGTATCCCAGGTGGGCGATGGGGTTCACTATCTAGCTTTGACCTGGCTGGTTTTGGATCTGACCGGTTCGGGGACGGCCCTGGGCACACTGCTTCTGGCTTCGTCCGTTCCCATGGTGGTTTTAGCTCCCTTTTCGGGAGTGTTGGCGGATTTGTGGGACCGCAAGACCATTGTGGTGTCCATGGACGTTGTCCGGGGTGTGGTTATTTTGGTCATGGCCTTCATCTACAAGGCCGGTTATCTGACTCTGCCCATCGTCTATGGGCTCACCGTGACCTCCTCCCTCTGTGGGGTGCTTTTTGGCCCGGCCATTTCTGCTGCCGTACCTGGGCTGGTGAAAAAGGAAGAGCTGGTCAAAGCCAACTCTTTGAACAGCTTTTCCAGGGCGGCCACCCAGATTCTAGGCCCGGTGATAGGCGCCTTTATCCTTGGTTTTGCCGGGTATTACGGTGCCTTCCTCGTTAACGGCACAGCTTTTCTGCTTTCGGCCTTGTCCGAGATGTTCATCCGTTTTCCTGAACAGAAGCGGGGGGAGATGCGCACCCAAGGCAGGCCGGGCAGCCAGTTTACCCGCAGCTTTGCCGAGGGCTTCCGCTACATGTGGCAGCATGCAGGTTTGCGCGCCCTGATCTTTTTCGGACTAGCCCTCAACTTCGTTTCCGCACCCCTGTTCAATGTGGCTCTGCCCTTTTTCGGCAAGGAGATGCTGGGGCTCGAGGCACAGCAGTACGGCAACCTGCAGGCCATGTTCCCGGTGGGCTTTCTGCTGGGTACGTTTCTGGTGGGGTACATGGTGAAGAGGTTCCGCAAAGAAGCGCTTCTGGCCTGCGGCATCATCCTGCAGGGCGCGCTGGTAGTGGTCATGGGATTCTTTGCTCTGCCCGCGGTTTACAGCAGCTTGGCCCTGATTTGGCTTTTGGCGGCCCTGTCAGGTGCCCTCCTCCTTATGGGCGTGCTCAACATCTTCGTCAATGTGCCCATCCAGGTCACCCTCCAAGAAACTGTGCCTGACCACTATCGCGGTAGAGTCTTCGGTCTTTTAGACAGCATGCTGCAGATGCTGGTGCCCGTATCCATGGGCCTATCCGGATTCCTCGTGGACACTTTCTCGGTGGCGGGACTGTTTGCCGTCGCCGGAGTGATCACCAGCGCGCTGGGGGTGGCCATCGCCCTTTCCCGCACCATTCGGCAGCTCTACCAACCTGCCGAAGCGGTGCAGGGGGAGGCTGCCCTTGATGCCTGATCAGAAAAAGGAATGGAGTGGTAGAAATGCTGATCAACATTCGCACTAATCAGGAGCAGCAGTTTATTGACATCACCAGTCAAGTGCGGAAGTTTGTTGAGCAGGAGGGACTAAAGGATGGGTGTGTGGTGGTGTTTGTGCCCCATACTACAGCCGGCGTCACCATCAACGAAAACAGTGATCCCACGGTGCCCAGGGACATCATAGTCACGTTAGACAAGGTCTTTCCTGTGCACGGCGACTATACCCATCTGGAGGGTAACTCCCATGCCCACATCAAGGCTTCACTTATGGGCTCATCCTGCACCGTACTGGTGGAGAACGGGCAGCTGCAGCTGGGCACCTGGCAGGGCATCTTTTTCTGCGAGTTCGACGGGCCTCGGCACCGCAAGGTACTGTTAAAAGCAATAGCCAGCTCTTGAGCTGGCGCGACTAGTTCACTGCAGACAGGGGTTTGACCCCTGTTTCTTTTCTGCGGGCCAAAACACTGTGCAGCCACGGCCTGGTCGTGTACACCCAGTAGCCGTACAAGCTCACCAAGACGTTGCTGAAACTCATGGAAAACCAAATTCCCGTGGAGCCCCAGGAGGTGAACCGGCCCAAGAGCACGATCATGGGCAGTCGCACGAACCACAGGCGGCCCACTTCCATGATCATGGCGTACTTGGTATTGCCCGTTCCCTGATAGAGCCCCGCGAAGGCGCTGATGATGCCCATGAAAGGCAGGGACACCGAAACGTAAGTGAGGTAGTTCAGGGACTCGGAGATCACCGCGGGATCATCCCTGGCCTGCATGAAAAAGAGGATGATGGGTTCGTCAAAAACAAGCAGCACCACACAGCCCACGCTGCCTATGAGCACAGCCAGGAGCACTGCCTTGTGGAAAGATTCCTTGACCCGGGCCATCTGGTCCGCACCCACATTCTGTCCCACAATGGCAGTCAGGGCTTGGCCCATGCCCATGGCCGGCTGCATGATGAGGGAGGTAATACGGTTGACCATGCCGTAGGCGGCCAAGGTAGCGGTGCCGTAGGTGGCGATCAGACCGTTGAAGGCCGCAAACCCCAACGCCGCGCCCGACTGGCCGATGCTGGCGGGCAGGCCCACCTGCACGATCTCCTTAACAATCTGTTTTTCGAACCTGAAGCGGGTAAAGTCCGGTTTGATTCTGCTCGGCCCCCGCAGTAAAACGATCAGGCCTCCAATAGCCAGCAGCGCCCGGGAGAGAACGGTGGCCCAGGCGGCCCCGGCCAGTCCCCAGCCCAAGGTGAAGATGAAGATGGGATCGAGCACAGCGTTGAGACCGGCCGATAGTCCGCTCAGGATGGTGGGAGTGACCGTATCCCCTTGGGCGTGGAGCATGGCGTTAATGACGAAGGAAAGGAACACAACGGGCAGATCCCAGTAGAGGATGCGCAGATAAAGGGTGCCCAGTTCGGCCAGGTCACCTGTGGCACCCATTAGGCGCACCACAACCGGGGTGGCAAGGTAACCCAGCACCGTTAAGACCAGCGAGGACAGGAGGGAAATGGTTATGAGCTGGGCGGCATAGGCCCTGGCCCGGTCGAGCTGTCCTGCCCCCAAGAGCTGTGACAGCAGGGACGTGCCGGCCACGCCCAAGCCCGCGCCCAAGGAAACGAGGAGCCAGTTGATGGGCCACACAAAAGTGATGGCCGCGAAGTGCACTGAGGAAAGCTTGCTTACCCAGATGCTGTCCACCAAGCTGTACAGCTGCTGGATCAGGCTGTTGATGATGATGGGTACGGAAAGGGTTACCAGTACCTTGTACATGTTCTCTTTGAGGATCAACTCTGTTTTGTCTCTGGCCACTGCATTCGCCGTCCCCTGTGGTGTTTCTGATCATTGTATCACAAAAGCTTTCCGGAGAATAGCAGAAACCGGAGGGGAGAGTCTAGGGAGCTGCCCGATTTACCAGGCGGGTCAGGAGTAGTTCCCCCAGGCTGACCAGTAGGGCAAAACCCACAAGGGTACCGGCTGTGGTACGAAAAAAGGGAGTGAGGCCCACCAGGTAGGCCAACAGGGCGGCAGCAAGCCCCTGGAGACCTGCCGCAGGGAGCGAACTGGGGGTCTGCGGGGCCAGCACCTCCTTTAGATAGGCACAGAGCAGCCCCGCGGGGACGGCGTAGAGCAGCACCTTCCACCAGGGATTGGAATCAAACAGGGTGAGCAGCAGAAGACCCAGGACGAAGATGAGCAGGAACTGCCCGATAATTTGGGTTTTTGTCGGCATGGTTCTTCCTCCTGAAAAAAGGGTGTTGACAGATGCCCCGGGCGATCATACAATACTAGTGCACTAGTGATCTAGTGCACTATTGGGGAAGGGAGTGGAGCGATTGGACCTGGAGTTTTCCACATCCATACCAATATACTTGCAGATCATTGAGGAGTTTAAACGCCAGATTGCCACTGGCCAGCTTAGACCCGGGGATAAGCTCCCGTCGCAGCGGGATCTCGCGGCCCAGCTCAAGGTCAATGCCAACACCGTACAGCGAGCTTATCGGGAGATGGAAATTCTGGGTTTGGTGGAGACCCTGCGGGGCCAGGGCACCTTTGTGCGCCAAACTGAAGAGATTGTGGAGGGGACCAGAGAGGAAATGCTGACCAACCTCGTAGACGATTTTGTGGCTGCCATGCAGTCCTTGGGGCTGACCATGGCCGATACGCTGGAACTGGTAAAAACACGTTTCCGGGAGAGGGAACTTGCTCAAGGAGGGTTAAAGGATGAACGCAGCTGAACCGGTCTTGGTAGTGCACAACTTGCGGAAGAAGTACCCTAAGGTGGAAGCTCTAAAGGGGATCAGCCTGAGCCTGCCCCAAGGGGAGATTTGGGGCCTACTTGGGCCCAACGGCAGCGGCAAGTCCACGCTGCTCAAGTGCGTGGCGGGCCTGGTCCGGCCCGACGGGGGAGAAATCGCTATCTTGGGCACACCCCCGTCCCGGGCAAGCAAGGCGCAGATCGCCTTTGTGCCAGAGGTGGAAAGCCTCTACCGTTGGATGACGGTGCGGCAGGTGCTGGAGTTCACCTCCGCCTTCTACGACGACTGGCAGAAGGACAGTGAGGAGGAGCTCTTAGAGTTTATGCGCCTGGATCCCCGGGCCAAGGTAAGTACCCTGTCCAAGGGAATGCGGGCCCGGCTGAGGCTCGTGTTGGCTCTGGCCCGCAGAGCCCCCCTAATCCTTCTAGATGAGCCGTTCAGCGGTATTGATCCCTCTTCTCGGGATCGGATTGTGGAGGGCATCGTACGCCAGTTCAAGGGAGAAGAGCAGACCATAATCATCTCCACCCACGCCGTGGGTGATACGGAGCAGCTCTTTGATGCCGTTGTCTTCCTCCATGAAGGCAGCATTATCCTGCAGGGCAGTGCGGAAGAACTCAGGGCCAGCCGCGGTAAATCCATTAACGATCTCTTCAAGGAGGTTTTTGCCTGATGAAACGGTTCCTAAAGCTGCTCCGCAAAGACCTGGAGGCGAGCCGCCTGCCTGTGTTTTTCTTGGCCGGTATTACCTTAATCCTCATGGCTGTGCTGCGTTGGCGGATCGCCCAGGGCGCCTGGCATCCGCAAGTCTCTGTGCTCGGCGTGGCTGTGCCCCTTACCTTCTTCCCCTTGTGGCTGATCTGGCGCAGCTTCCAGACTCTGCGGGCGGAATGGCGGGAGGATACGGTCTATACTCTGCTGGTGCTGCCTGTTCCGGGCTGGCAGGTACTGCTGGCCAAACTGGCCGGCCTGTTGGTGGAATACAGCGTGCTCTTCGCCGCAACGGTGGGAGGAACGTTCCTCTTCTTTGGCGGCCTCATGGACGAACTGTGGGAGGTGATCCCCGGGCCGTGGTGGCTGGCCTGGAACGCACTTTGGGTGTATGTAACGGGGGCTTTTGTCTTGGCCACCTTGGCCATCCATGTCCAGCTGGCCTTTGTGGTGAGCAAGATGGTGGGGAGATTGCAGGGTTTGGTGGCCCTCTGGGTGCTGTTCTTGTCAACCTGGTTGACGGACAGGGCAGCTCTGCTCCTGGAACCCTTGTTCCGCTGGCTGCCCACCATCCGCCTGCACGAGTTTTTGCAGCTGACCAGGTTTGATGAGGGGATCATCTTGGAGTGGCAGCCCGCAGGGCAGATCGGTGCTGCCTTCGCTACAGTCGGCCTGTTGTTCCTCACAGGGCTCTTGTTTGAACGCTTTTTGGAGATCAACGGATAGGGGGCATGGGTAGTGAAGATTCGCCGTTATACGCTTGCTGTTTTAGTCCTGCTTACACTTCTCTTCCTGGTGGACGTCCGCTACGTCCAGCCCCATCTGGTAAGATCCGGCGAGCCCTCGGTCCGCTTCCATGTTCGGCCCCTCATCCGCACGGGCTTTACCGCCGAGAAAAGCCAGGTGTTCACCAGACCCCGGGGACAGCTCACCTCTCTAATGCTCCAGGGAAGCTTCGGCACGGTGGAAGTTGTCTCCAGTTCAGGGGAGGATCTGGTGATCCGCACCACCATTGCTGCAGAAAAGGAAAGCGATTTGGAGGGGTTTGAGGTTAGGGAAAGCATCTCCGACTCCGAGCTCAGCTACGAACTGGCCTACAGCGGGCCCGAACCTGCACCAGCGGCTAGCTTGAGCTACCAGGTGGAGGTGCCCGCGGGTATGGAGGTAAGTGTAGTTTACAGTTACGGACAGGTGGAAGTTAAAGAGTTCGTCGGTTTCCTCCAGCTGTTGACCAGCTTTTCCCGGGTGTATGTCCAGGAGCTTCAGGGCTCCCTCAGTGTCAATAACGCCTACGGCAGCGTGGAGCTGAAAGGCATAGCGGGTCCCCTCAGGCTGGATAATGTCTTTGCCACCAGCCTGGTGGATCTGGCGCCGGTTGATGGCGGCTATTATTTCCAAGTGGAAGTGACCAATGGCAGACTCCAGGGTCAAGCTCCCCTGGAGCGAGAGGTGCGGCAGAACAGCATTACAGCCCAGGGCAGGTACGGGGAAGGGGTGCACCCTGTGGTGATCAACTCCTCCTTCGGCACCGTGACGCTGAGCCTGGAACCATAGGCAAGAAGGAACGTGCACTGCACGTTCCTTCTACCCAAGGGTTATTCGCCCAGGAAGCCCAGTTCAATTAGTTTCTGTTTGGCCGCTTCCAGGTCTTCTCGGGCCACCAGGACTACCGGACCGGTGCAGCCCATACCCGCTTCGGCGTAGATGTTCTCCCGCCAGAGTGCCTCCGCGGCCCCTTCGATCTCCAGTACATCGATGCCCGTGATCTCCTGATCAACAGGCTTAGCTGGCGGTTTAGGCACGGCTGCTGGTTCGGTTTGCTCCAGCAATTTGGCTTTGGACAGTTCTTCAGCCACGATCTGGGGCAACTTGGCTTTAGCCATATCCGCAGCAAACTCGATGGCGCCGGCGATGACCGGTGCACCGGAAGCCCGGGAGACGATGTTGATGATGCTTTGGAAGCCAGCCCCCACCCCAGGGCCGTAGCCGTAGCCCACAGACTCGATGCCGCCTCCCGTGTTCAGCGCGGAGAGCATCTTCACCAAAATGTTGCCCGTGAGGGAGTCGGTGACCAGAACATCACAGGATCCGGCTAGGACGTCATTGCCGCGCATGATGGCCTGACCGTCCGCCCGGCTGGATGTGGCCCAGTTGATGGTGTATCCTTCCTTTTCCAGCTCCCGCAGGGAACGCTCGGTGGTCAGGGCTCCATCCACGTTCAAAATGCCTACGGTGGGTTCCTCGATACCCAGGGCCTTGGCCACGGCGATACCTAAGATGGCGTTGGTATGCATGGCTTTAGTGCGGTTGCTGGCGGCCATACCGGTTGTGGAGGCGATGAGCATCTCCCGGCCGCTGGCGGGAGCCACCACCCGGCCGATGGTGGTTACGCCCAGGGGGAAGTTGTAGTGCATGGTTACACAGGCATTGATTTTCCCGGACTGGAGCAGCTCTTCCATGACCCTGTGCTGTTCTTCTTCCGTGTTGGCCTCCACTAGCGTGAGGGAGGTGGGGCACTTGGGACCAATGGCCACAACTTTGAGGTTACGGTGGCGCTTCTGCGCCAGTTCTGCTCCCCTGAGCACTTCTTCCACGCCGTGCTCGCTGCCCAGTAAGGTTACGCCTACGGTGATAACCGCTTCCGGCTCCGGTGCCGCCGCGCCTTTGCCGGGGTTAGCTTCCAGAAGGAAGGATACGCCGTCAAACAAGTTGGTCAGGCGCCCCAGGAAGAGGCTGCCTTTACCCACGATCATGGCCCGCTTGATCCTTCCCCCGACGATTGCTTCCCGGGCAAAGGCCAGATAGGGAACGCCGGAGGGGATATGCCCCTGGGTGGGGGCCCAACCCTTAAGACCGTGCTTCTGCACGAAACTGTCCAGCTCAGTGCGCTGGATCGCCCCCTGCTTGACGCCTAAGGCCGCGATCATCTTGTAGTTGGCCAGGGGTACATCCCCTGCACCCGCGGGTGTGGTGATCTCTGGGTTTTGCATCTCCACACTATACTTATCCACATCGGTGATGGAAAGGCCGATGGCATTCAAAGGATCCGTTACCAGGGAGGTGACCACCGCCTGGGGCGAGGAACCGGTGCCGATGCGGTGGCGCCCGATGCTGTCGGTGCGGATGATGGGGCTGACTTGGTCATCGGCACTTACCAGCACAGCGAAGGAGGCCAGGACGTCTTCCAGGACGGGAACTCCCTTTTTGATGTGGTCGCGGCAGTTCATGCCCAGTTTGGCCACGGCTCCACCGCCCAGCACCACCACGTTCTTGTAGATCCCTGACTTGACCAAAGCGGCCGCGTTCACAATGCCGTGGGCGGGTCCGGCGCAGAAGGAACGGGTGTCGGAACCTGTAGCGTTGATGCAGCCGCACACTTCGCCGATGGACTTGGCGAAGTTGCCTCCGCCGCGCTGATTCATATCGCCGCAGGCCTCTTCAGACGTTTCGATGATATAATCCACGCTGGCTGGATCCAGTTCGTACTTCCAGAACAGGTGGCGCAGGGCCCAGGCCCCCGTGGCCTTGGCGGCCAAGTTTTCGAACATCACATCTGCCTTGAGGTTCACATCCCACTCATGGGCCTGTTTCACGCAGCCCACCAGCTCGCCCTGGAACTCCAGGGGAACAGCGGTCTTCTTCTCCAAAAGCTCAGTGATGGCGGTCAAGGACTGTGCTTGCTCCAGGATGGCTAGATCCTTGGCCGTAAACAGGTGATGGTTGGCCAGCTTCTCCACCAGTCCCTTGGCAAACTGCTCTTCCAGGATGACCAGATTAAAGGAATCGGCGATCTTCATCATGGCGATGAGTTCATCCAAGGGGAAGATCTCGCCGAAGCGACCCTGGCGCTTGGCCTCCACTAGGTTTTCATACCAAGGCTGGGGGAGTTCTGCCAGCTCTTCTGGGGTTAAGTTGCCGATATACACTTGGTTGGGGGGATAGGCCACTACCTGTTCAAAGGGACGCAGGGCTTCTTTGGCAGCTGTTAACAAGGGAGAGTCGGGATGTTTGTCCCGCTCAATCATGAGGGTAGTGCCGTGGGTTAGAACCATATCCGGAGCATGGAAAAGGCAGTAACTGGCTGCTCGAACTACGGGATTGGTCAAACAACTCACCTCCACAGGATTAAAGGGGTCCCGGGAGCGGGACCCCTTTTTTAGCTCTCAAAGACGTGCTGTTCAGAAACGGGTGTGCCCAGGGCCTGCAGCGCCTTTTCCACCAGCTTCTTGCGCAAGCTGAACTCCTCTTGCGCCTTGAGTTTCGGGTTCCCTAAGGGATGGGGAATGGCCACCGCAGGAACGATACGGTTGGCTCCCACGGTCAGGGAAATGGGTGTTACTGTGCACACATGCACAACCGCAATGCCTTTCCGTTCAATTTCTTTGACCATCGTTGCGCCGCAACGAGTACAGGTCCCTCAGGTGCTGGTGAGAATAACGGCCTGCACGCCTTCGTTAACCAGCTCCGCGGCAATCTCCGCGGCATACTTCCGGGCGTTGGCCACGGAAGTACCGTTGCCCACAGTGGAGTAGAAATAGGGGAAGAGCTTGCCGATCCTGCCCTCTTTCTCCAGCTCACGCAGGGCGTCCACGGGCACTACCCGGTTAGGATTCTCATTGGCATACACAGGGTCGTAGCCGCCGTGGGCCGTTTCAAAGCCCTCTGCCGTCAGGGTATCCAGGCCCTCGATGCTGTATTTACCGTAGCGGGAGGCACTGGAAGCTTCAATGCGGTCGGGATTCCCCTTGGGCACAATCCCGCCGCTGGTGACCACGGCCACAGTAACTTGGCTCAGGTCGGCAATGGCGGCCGCGGGCTCCACCCGATCAAAGTGGGGAATGGGGTACTCGGTTGTAAAGGGCTCCGCTTTGAGCTTGCTCAGCAGCATGTCGATGGCCCGCTCCGAACCACGCTTTTCTGCAAAGACGTTCTTACGGATGCCGCGGCTGAGGTAACCCTCCTCGGAGGGGGGCCCAATGGGCTCACCATTGGCCAGCTTGCCGGCTAACCTGCCCATGGCGGGCAGGGCAGTACGCATACTGGCTGCCGAGTTGCCCGTTTCGATGATATACAGGTATTGACGGTAGGTCTCTACACCGGGGTTTTCCGGATACATACCTGAGACGGCTGGGATGCCCAGCTCATGGGCAATCTTGCCCACCATTCCGCAGGCCATCCCGTAGCGCCCCGCGTTAAAGGCCGGGCCGGCCACCACCACATGGGGAGCAAACTCTTGCAGCATCTGGCGCACGGCAGTGCTGGCTGCTTCCAGGTTTTCGTTGAAGTATCCATCGCCGCAGATGATGGTGCCCACGATGGAGCAGTTCTCGGGCAGGTTGGTCTGCAGCCCCACGCCGGGTCCCACAGCCTTAGCCACACTTTGGGGCGGAGTGTCGGCCTTATCCTCGCCGCCAATCTGACCGAAGAACTGGTTGAGATAAACGACTACGCGCTTTGTTTCCAAATTCTACCCCCCAATCCGTTCGCGGTAGGTGGCAACCTCCTTGATAATCGCATCCACATCTAGCACCATTTCCATCATACTGATCTGCTCTTCCCAGACATCCTCCGGGATAATGTCCTTAAGTTCAAAGATATGGTAAACGGGGAGTTCCAACTGAACTCCTGTCAATGGACCGGCGAAGGTAGGATCGCCCGTTGTGACTGTTTCGGCGGCCAAGCCAGAAGCTTCGGCCTCGGCTCCGCCCAGGATCACAACCACGTTCTCCTTACCATGCTTTTCAACCAACTCGAGCACGCGAGTTTGGTTCTCCATGTCCATTGCACCGGCAGCCGTTCAGACAAAGCACTCGGTGGTGGAAAAACCGATGATGGCTCCGGTGTCTTTTAGGCATTCTTCAATGGCCGGACCGGGAATTCCATCGCGGTCACCGATAATGGCCACATATTTGCCTTTCAGATCGACCATGCCGCATCCTCCTTCTAGCGTTTTTGTGTTTTGGTGGTTCTAGTATTCACGGGCTGTCAGCTTGTTGAATCCCAGTTCGTTGGTGGCTCCAATAATGGCCTGCAGTTCCACGGTGATGGAGCCATCTGGGTGCCGGTTACCCTTAAACCCTCCGGCAATGACCTCCACAGGATCAATGCTGCCGATCACCTTCTCCATTGGGGGCAAGGTGATCAGGGCATTGGCATTGCCCGCACTCACGATGGCATCAGCCAGCGGGCTGCCGTCGGCCAGGGATTGGGACGTGCCATCCTGACCTGCGTACTCATCGGTGATCAACACCGTTTTGATGCCCTTCTGCTCGATCTTGGTACAGTTCATGATTAAGTCAGTGTCCGGGTTGCCAAAACCTTCCTCGCTGATGATCACACCATCAACGCCCAAGTATGCAACTAGCTTTGCGGTCAAGTCACTGGAGCGCTGCTTATCCAAAAGGGTCACGTTTTCATTGGTTATGACGCAACCTACAAAGCAGAGATCTCTGCCGTGGCGCCGCAGGAGGTCGTGGATCACCGGGTTGTTGAGGTGGTGATAGGTTGTATTCTTATCACAGGCAGAAACACAGTTGCCGCTGACGATAGCCCCGTCCATCACTTCTGTGGGATGCATAAAGGTGGGCACAATGTTTTTCACATCTACTCCGTAATAATAGGTATCGTGGAGCAGGCCCTGGCTCTGGAGCATGTAGACATAAGCGATCTTGGGCAGATCGGGGTAGCGGCTGTGATACTCGTGCAGGGGGAGCAGCTCGTAGGTGCACGTTTCATCTGGAGTGAGGCTGCGGGCTGCTTCGCCCAGGTAGTTGGCGGCCCTAAGGCCCATCTTGCGCAGGGCGGCTTCGTGCTGATGGGGAGTAATCCCGGGCACAGGTTCGGCCACAAGCACTAGATTATGGAGCTGGGAAAAGGGGGTCAGCTCCGCACCGGGGCCCTGCATATCGATGATACCCTCTTGGTAGCCCACGATCTTGCCGGTGGTCACCACACTTACCCCTTTCAGCACGTGGGTGCGGCCCACACCAGCTGTGAACATCTTGCTCACCAGGCCAGGGAAGATCCCACCTTCCTGGTCCGGTTTCACCCGGGGCTCAATCACATCTTTCACCGGCATGATGCGAATGGAATCACCGGGGTGGGCAATTTCGATGGTGACCGACTGCAGGTGCTCGTCCTGCAGTAAAAGCTCTGTGAGCTCTTCTTTGTTCACAAAGAGGGTTTTGCCCTTAACTTCCGTGCGCGGTCCGAACTGCAGGTCATTGATGTAGATGTTACCCACTGTTAACTGCACACACTCACCTCCTTTGGCCAGCCTCAGCCGAGCAGTTCCAGGATTTTTTTCTCCACATCCTCGGCGGTAAATTCGCCGCTCAGCTCCGCTTTCTTCTCGCCATTGTAGTAAAAGGCGATCACCGGCAGCGACATTACGCCTTGGGAGATGGCCAAGCGCATGGCTTTGGAAGTATCCAAGGAGAAAAACTTCATTTTGTCACCGTACTTTTCCGCAAGGCGCTCCACATGGGGCATCAGTTCCAGGCAGGGTTTGCAGCGGGGACCCCAGAAGTCCACCACGGCCCATCCAGTGGAGTTGGGAATGTGTTCTTCCCAAGTTTCTTTATCTAGAGCGATCACTTATCCAACCTCCTTTTCCTTGAGTTCGCATGTAACATATTACACAATCGCGCAGGGGAATCCTGCTTGCCCCGGACCATTCCGGCCCCGTTCGCGGAACGGGCCGCGGGCGGTGAATATCGTTTCCTTAAGGGGAGTACATCCCCAAACCAGCAAGATCTCCGGATGCCCTTCCGAAATCCGCATGGGGCGGGGAGGCCGCTGCGGTGTATGAGAACAAACAATTTTCAAATACTAGGTGTGGAAAAACGGAAATGGAGGTTAGCGCATGAGGAAATACATAACCATGGACGGCAACGAAGCAGCCGCCCATGCGGCCTATGCCTTTAGCGAAGTCTGTGCCATTTATCCCATTACCCCTTCTTCACCAATGGCCGAACTGGTGGATCTGTGGAGTGCGCACGGCCGGAAGAACATTTGGGGCCAAGTGGTGGAAGTGGTGGAGATGCAGTCCGAAATCGGGGCCGCGGGTGCCCTGCATGGTGCGCTGTGTGCAGGCGCTTTGGGCACCACCTTCACCGCATCCCAGGGGCTTTTACTCATGATCCCCAATCTGTACAAGATCGCGGGGGAACTTCTGCCAGGCGTGATCCACGTGAGTGCCCGGGCCATCGCCGCGCACGCCCTTTCCATTTTCGGTGACCATCAAGATGTGATGGCCTGCCGCCAAACGGGTGTGGCCATGCTTGCGTCCAGCAGCGTGCAGGAGGTCATGGATCTGGCCTGTTTGGCCCACCTGTCGGCTATTAAGGCTAGTGTCCCCTTTCTGCACTTTTTTGATGGGTTCCGCACATCCCACGAGTATCAGAAGATTGCCCCCGTGGAATATGCAGACCTCGCGGGATTGGTGGACCTGGCTGCCTTGGAGCGCTTCCGGGAGCGGGGGATGAATCCGGCGCGCCCAGTAACCAAGGGCAGTGCCCAAAACCCAGATATCTACTTCCAGGGTCGGGAGGCGGCCAACCCCTATTACCAAGTGGTACCCGATATTGTCCAGGACTACATGGAGCGTTTTGGACGCTTGACAGGCAGATACTACCGCCTGTTTGACTACTACGGCCACCCCGAGGCAGAAGAGGTAGTGGTGGCCATGGGTTCAGTGTGCGATACGGTGGAGGGCGTAGTTGACTATCTGAATGAGCAGGAACGCAGGGTGGGCGTACTTAAGGTACGCCTGTATCGGCCCTTTTCTGAACATCACTTTTTGGCAGTTCTGCCCCCTACTGTGCGCAGAATTGCGGTGCTGGATCGCACCAAAGAGCCTGGTTCCCCCGGTGAGCCCCTTTACCTAGATGTGGTCAAAGCCTGCCAGCATCTGGGGAATCCGCCCCAAATTGTCGGCGGTAGATACGGTCTGGGCTCCAAGGATACCACCCCTTCCCAAATTCTAGCTGTGTTCAACAACCTCCAAGCCCTTGAGCCCAAGGACCGCTTCACCATTGGGATTATGGACGATCTCACCCACAGTTCGCTCCCGGAAGGAGAGCCCCTGGACATCACCCCGGCAGGTACCATTGCCTGCAAGTTTTGGGGCCTGGGGTCAGATGGAACGGTGGGGGCCAACCAGGAGGCCATCCGCATCATCGGCGACCACACCGACCTTTACGTGCAGGCCTATTTCTACTACGACAGCAAGAAATCAGGGGGGACCACCGTTTCCCATCTGCGCTTTGGACCCGCGCCCATCAAAGCCCCCTACTTGGTAGATCACCCAGATTATGTTGCCTGTCACAATAAGTCCTTTGTGCGCAACTATGACCTGCTCAAAGGCATCAAACCAGGGGGAATATTTGTTTTGAACTGTCCCTGGGAGGGCCAAGAACTGGAGCAGAATCTACCAGTTAAGCTCAAGCGCACACTGGCCAGAAAAAATGTGCGCTTTTACACCATCGATGCCCTGAAAATCGCAGGGGAATTGGGGTTGGGCAACCGCATCAACATGGTGATGCAGGCAGCCTTTTTCAAACTGGCCCAGGTGATCCCTGTGGAACAGGCCCTGGGCTATCTCAAATCCTCCGTAGAAACCTTGTATGGGCGAAAGGGGCAAGAAGTTGTGGATATGAACACAGCCGCCATTGACCGGGGAGCAGCTGAACTTAAGGAAATCAAGATCCCCCCACACTGGGCGGACCTGCCGGACGAAGAGGGCGCAGAGGCTGACCTTGCGGGCGCGCCTCCCTTTGTGGAGGAGATTCAGGTGCCCATGCAGCGCATGGAGGGCGATGACCTCCCGGTAAGCGCCTTGGCCAACTTCGCGGATGGCGCCTTCCCCAACGGCACTACAGCCTATGAGAAACGGGGCATCGCCGTGCTCATCCCCCAGTGGCAGCCGGAAAAATGCATCCAGTGCAACCAGTGTTCCTTTGTGTGTCCCCACGCGGTGATCCGTCCGTTCTTGCTGGATGATGGGGAGGTGGCCAAGGCCCCCGAAAGTTTCCACACCAAACCGGCTGTGGGCAAAGGCCTGGAGGGGCTGGGCTACCGGATCCAAGTAAGTCCTTTGGATTGTACCGGCTGCGGCAACTGTGCCGATGTGTGCCCGGCACCGGGTAAAGCCCTGATTATGGAGCCCGCGGAGCAGGAAATTGCTGCCCAGCAGGACAACTGGGTTTACGCGCAGACCCTGACCAACAAGGCCCACCTGGTGGATTGGCGTACCTTGAAAAACAGCCAGTTCCGCCAGCCCCTCTTCGAGTTCCACGGTGCCTGTCCCGGCTGCGGCGAAACCCCTTACATCCGCCTGCTCACCCAGCTCTTTGGCGAGCAGATGCTCATCGCCAACGCCACCGGCTGTTCTTCCATTTATTCAGCCAGCGCGCCCTCCTTTCCCTATACGGTTACCCCAGAGGGCAGGGGGCCGGCCTGGGCCAACTCCCTCTTCGAGGATAACGCCGAGTTTGGTCTAGGGATGCGCCTGGCCAGCAAGCAACTGCGCAAACAGGTGACAGCCCTGGTGCAGGAACTGCGTACAAAAAAAATCAGCCCAGAACTGAAGGCGGCGTGCGGTGCCTGGCTGGAAACCAAGGATAACACCCTGGCCTCTGCGGGCACGAGTCGAGAGCTGATTGCCCGTTTGGAAAAGGAGGCGGGTGAAAGGGAGTTGATCGAGTCCATCTTGGCCAACAAAGAGTATCTGCCCAAAGTGTCCCAGTGGATCATTGGCGGTGATGGCTGGGCCTACGATATCGGTTATGGCGGACTTGATCATGTGCTGGCCCTGGGTGATGATGTGAACGTCTTGGTTTTGGATACGGAAGTGTATTCCAATACGGGGGGGCAGTCCTCCAAAGCTACGCCCCGCGGGGCGGTGGCCAAGTTCGCGGCCTCAGGCAAGCGGGTGCGTAAAAAGGACCTGGGATTGATGGCCATCACCTACGGCTATGTGTACGTGGCTCAAATCGCCATGGGGGCCAACATGAACCAAACCATCCGCGCCTTTTTGGAAGCGGAGAGCTATCCCGGTCCCGCCCTGATCATTGCCTACGCCCCCTGCATTAACCACGGGATCCGCACCGGCATGGGCACCAGCATAAGGCAGGAAAAACGGGCGGTGGAGGCAGGTTACTGGCACCTGTACCGGTACAATCCCCTCCTCAAGGCCCAAGGCAAGAATCCCTTCATCCTCGATTCTAAAGACCCCACCGGTTCCTTCCAGGAGTTCCTGCTCAGTGAGGTCCGTTACTCATCCCTAGAACGGGCTTTTCCAGAACAAGCCCAGGAGCTCTTCCAGGCTGCCGAAGAGGATGCCCGGGAGCGCCTGGAGGTGTACCGCAGCTTAGCGGAGTAACAGTAAAGGGAGTGCCCTGGCCGGGCCAGGACACTCCCGTTCATTTTTGGTTGTGGTTTACCCAGTCCCTGGCCAGCTTGACGAAATCCTGGCTGGGAATGGGCACTTTAGCTATCCCCTCCTCCCGATCAATGTTGGCCCAAGCGGCAGTGGAGTGCTCCTCAATGGGCTGCACCCTCACCTTTAAGCCCCTTCGCTTTTGTGCTGTCACGGCATCCCCCCTTCCGTGGTATTCCTTGGCCTCATGCCTTTTTACCTTAGTGTACGGAAAACTGCGGGTATTATCAGGATTTTCGCTGCCAAATAGAGGGATGGGGAAGCGGGTGTCAAATAAGGAGCGAGTGGAGAGGAGGATTATCGTGCCGGTCACTTTCAACGGGAACGAACTTCTGCAGTTAATTCATGAATTGGTATCCATTCCCAGTCCTTCAGGCTTTACAGACCAGATCATCAATCATATCGCTGCCAAACTGGATGAGTTGGGGATCAGTTATCAGAAGAACCGCAAGCGGGGCCTTGTGGCCACCCTGCCTGGCAAAGACGCCGCGCAGCAGCGCATGATCTCTGCCCATGTAGACACCTTAGGGGCCATGGTCAAGGAGATCAAAGGCAATGGCCGGCTGCGCCTGGCCCTCATTGGCGGCTCCCAATGGGCCCACCTGGAAGGTGAATACTGCCAGGTGTTCACCTCCGCAGGCAACGTCTACACCGGGACCATTTTGATGCACCAGACCTCTGTCCATGTGTACCGGGATGCGGGGAAAGCGGAGCGCAATCAGGAGAACATGGAAGTGCGCCTGGACGCCAAGGTGTCCAGTGCCGAGGATGTGCGGGAGTTGGGTATTGAAGTGGGCGATTTTGTGGCCTTTGATCCCAGAACTGAGATTCTACCCAGCGGCTTCATCAAGTCCCGTCACCTCGATGACAAGGCCGGGGCCGGAGTTCTACTCTATCTGCTCCAGGAGATCACCGAAAACCAGCTGCAGCTGCCCCATACTACCCACTTCCTCTTTTCCAATTACGAGGAGATCGGCCACGGCGGCAGTGCCGGTGTTCCCCAGGAAGTGGTGGAATACCTGGTGGTGGATATGGGGGCCCTGGGCGATGGGCAGAGGGGAGATGAGTATTCCGTATCCATCTGCGCCCTGGACAGCTCAGGACCCTATGATTACAAGCTGCGTCAGCATCTGGTGAAGATCGCCGAGGAGCACCAGATCGGCTACAAGGTAGATATCTTTCCCTATTATGCCTCTGATGCCAGTGCTGCCCTGCGGGCCGGCCATGATCTGGTGCACGGGTTGATCGGTCCGGGGGTGGATGCCTCCCATGCCTTCGAGCGGACCCATGTGGAGGCGCTGATCAACACGGCTAAGCTAGCCTATTATTACCTATTCTCCCCCCTCTGCTGAGTTACCTCAAAAGCTCAGGGCGCCCGTCAGCGGGCGCCCTGTTGCGCGCTTTCCAGCACTTGTTGGGTCAAGTAGCTTGCGAGCACTTCTCGTACGGATCTTCCCAGGTACTCGACGCGGCCCTGGGCCAGCATGGGATAACTGGAATCGGGAGTGACCAGGAAATCGCTGGTGGCCACGGTGTAGGTTCTGGCCGTATCCACCAGCCGGGGGCCTGTGTAGAAGTCTCCGGAGCGGAGGGCTTTTGCTGCCAACAGTTCGGCAAACTGGGCACCTGTCAAAGTGACCACGACCGCTTGGTTGCCAAAGGGCTCCACGGCAAATAGATCGCGCCTTGTTACCTCTCCCCGGGGCAGTCCGGCGCGCACTCCCCCGCCGTTGTACAGCGCAGCATCTGCGCCGCTGAACTCTTGGAGGGCCTTAACCAAAAGCAGGCCCATTCCGCTTTTCACATAACCGAAGGGGGAGTAGCCCAGCACCTGGTCCAGTTCTGCGCTGAGCATGGCTGCGTAGCGTTGGTCCAGTTCCACCAGGCGGGGGTGGGGAGGAAGCTGATCATGGATGCGCAGAAGCTCTCCCCAGGCCGCATAGTCCTGCTCCAGGCTGATAACCACCCTGCCCAGGTATTCGGCGTTGGCACCGGCTTGGCAGATCAGGGTTTCGCCGCTGCGCACCGGTCTATTCAGCACGGTATGACTGTGCCCGCCGATGATCACCTTGATCCCCGGCACCTGCTGCGCGAGGAGCAAGTCTTCGCCGTAGCCCAGATGGGAAAGGACGATGCAGATGTCGTAGTTGCCCGCTTGCTCGGCCAAAAGCTGCTGCAGGGCCGCAACGGGATCGCTGAAGGTGAGCCCAGCCACATTCTCGGGGAAGGACATCCGGGGCGTCTCCGGTGTAGTCACCCCGGTGATCAGCACCTTCAGTCCGCCCATCTCTTTGAGCACAAAGGGTTGGGCCAGGGGTGTACCATCTGCCTGGTGCACATTGGCGCACACCCAAGGAACGCCCGCTGCCAGGGAACGGTGCACCACCTCTAAACCTAAGTCGAAATCGTGGTTCCCAAAGGTGATGGCATCCAAGCCTAACTCCAACACCGCGGCCTGCTCTGCTTGGCCCTGCAGCAGGGTGGAAGTGGCCGTGCCGGAGAAGAGATCTCCCGCATCCAGCCAGAGGACATGTGTATGGCGCTCCCGCTGCTCTTCCAGGAGGGTGGCCAGCCTAGCTAGGGATTGGCCGTGGAGGTCGTTGGTGTGCAGAATCACCAGTTCGGACCCGTATGCCGCGCTCACCAGAACAAGAAGCACAAGCAGCACAAGGCTTGCGGCCAGGGTTCTCCTCATCATCTTCACCTTCTTCAGGAGGGTATGTCTAGGAGTAAAGACTCTCCAGGAGCCAATGTAACCGGTTGCCCAAAATGGCAAAAAGATAAAACAGGTCCTTCCAGCAACGTGTACTCGACGCGGCCTGGCTCCACCGTCACCTGCAGTTGTGCCCCCTTGAACTTCACCTTGAAGCTGTAGCGCTGCCACTGTTTGGGCAGGAAGGGTCTAAAGCTCAGCTGGCCGCCGAAGGTGCGCATGCCCCCAAAACCGTTGACAATACCCATCCAAGAACCTGCCATGCAGGCTGTGTGCAGTCCCTGCCAGGCATTGCGGTTGTAATCATCCAAGTCCAGGCGCACGGTCTGGAGGAAATAATTGTACGCGAACTCGTGATAACCGATGTCCGCGGCGACAATGCTGTAGATGGCGGGGGAAAGGGAAGAATCATGGGTCGTTTTCGGTTCGTAGTAGTCAAAGTTGGCCTTCTTTTCTTCCAGTGTGAACTGATCCCCCAGCAGGAACATGAGCAGAATCACATCGGCCTGCTTAATCACCTGGTAGCGCCAGATCACCAAAGGATGCCAGTTGGCCACCAGGGGGATCTCCTCTTCAGGGATGGAATCGATGTCGATGGGATCCTTGTAGAGGAACGAATCGTCCTGGGGATGGATGCCCAGCTCTGCGTTGAAGGGGAGGTACATATTATCGGCACACTTCTGCCACAGGGCAAACTCCTCGCTTGTGAGCTGGAGCCGGTCCACCAGTTCCGCCAGCTTCTCTGGGTATTGCTCCGCCAAAAGATCCCGGGCCTGCAGGGCCAAACGCAGGTTAAACTGGGCCATGTAGTTGGTGTAGCAGTTGTTGTTCACACCAGGTTTGTATTCATCTGGTCCGCACACTTCGTTGATGCAGTACTTCCCGCCCTTAGCCTCCAGGAACGCGCCCCGGTGCGCCCAGCAGCGGGCGGTCTCAAAGAGGATTTCGGCACCCATCTCCACTAGGAAGTCAAGATCGTCGGTGGCTTCCACGTACTTATGGATGGCGTAGGCCACCGCCGCGTTGATGTGGTACTGCACGGTGGAACCCAGAAAATTGCCCGAGGCCTCATGGCCGTTAATGGTGCGCCAGGCATACAGGACCCCTTGGTCACGCATGCGCTTTGCGTTTTCCCGGGCAGCGTCCAAAATGCTGTAGCGGTATTCCAGGAGTTTGCGGGCAATCTCTGGTCTGCTGTACAGGAAAAAGGGGATGATGTAGGTCTCCGTATCCCAAAAATAATGTCCTTCATAGTGTTCTCCGCTGAGGCCCTTGGCCGCGATGTTGGTTTTGCCGTCCCGGCCAGTAGACTGCAGAAGCTGCAGGGCGTTGAAGCGCACTCCCTGCTGCAGGGCCAGATCCCCCTCGATCTGCACATCCGCATCTTCCCAGAATTGGGCCAAGAACTGCACATGGGCCTCTTTGGCCTTGGTGAAGCCAACCTGGGCACTCCTGCCTACTAGGCGCTGGACGAAGCCTAGCAGATGCCCTTCCGCCAGGTCCCGGGACGTGGCCATGGCCACGTACTTTTCCACCGTGTACGTTCCCTGCTCCTGCGCTGGGAAACGCGCCACAAACTCTAAAGACTCGGGGCCGGCACTGCCCATCATGGGGACTTGGGGACTGAGGCGGTGGGTGACCGCGCAGGCCACGGCAATGCCGCTGTTTTTCGTTTTGGAGATGATGGCTCCGCCTTCATTGGTGTGCTCAGTGGACAGTACCTGCAGAGCTCGCTCCCGTAAGTGGTGGTGGTTGCGTACGGCCCCGTTCACCTGGGAACGGACGGTGAGCTGGCCTGACCAGTTGAGAGGGGTAATGGAACAGCGCTGGTAGGCCAGGTGCTTTTCCACTTGGGAGATGAAGCGTTCAAAGACCAAGCGGGTACGCCTACCCTGCGGACTGCGCCAGATCAGCTCCCTGCGCAGTACTCCCTCTTTCAGGTCCAGGATGCGGGTATACTCTTCCAGCTGACCGTCGAGCATGGAAAACTCCTCGTTTTCCACCAGGATCTGCAGGCCTTTCCAGTCCGTGACGTTGATCATAGTCTGGTACTCCCGGGGCTGCTTGGCCATGAACTCTCCGTAGATGATGGGTTCGGTCTCGTAGATACCGTTGATGTAGATACCCGGTGTGGACGGGACGCTGCCGGGCAGCCCCTCCTCGAAGGTTCCCCTCAGGCCCATGTACCCGTTGCCCAAGGAGAAAATGGCTTCGCTGCGGTGATTGTACTCCGGCCGGAACTCCGTTTCCACCACCTGCCAGGGGTGGAAGGCATAGATGGGTGATCGGTTCTGATGAAACTTGCGCATGCAATAATCTCCTTCAACTAATTGTCGGTTTTCTATTTGGCGACTTTCAGCCATAATCCTTCTAATAATACCGGGCATTTCAGGGCATCCTGAGTCGAGAGGAAGCGTAGAGGATGGTGACCTGAAGTGAAGATCTTGATGTTGACGTGGGAGTACCCACCCAAGGTGGTGGGGGGATTGGCCAGGGCGGTGGCCGATCTGTCCCAGGCTCTGGTGGCGTTGGGGCATGAAGTCTCCGTGCTCACTACCGATGCCCCGGAGCTGGAACGGAGCGCCTATGCTGGGGGAGTGCGGGTGTACAGGGTGAATCAATTCCTGCCCAAGTCCCTAGGTTTCCTGGAAGAAGTGCACCTGCAGAACTACCACCTCATCCAAAAGGGTATTGAGCTTCTGAGCCAGGGCAGCTTTGATCTGATCCACGCCCATGATTGGCTGGTGGCCCCCGCGGCGAAAGTACTTAAACACGCTTTCCAGATCCCCCTGGTGTGTACCATCCATGCCACGGAATGGGGCCGGAATAACGGGCTGCACAACGACCTGCAGCGCCACATCAGCGATCTGGAGTGGTGGCTCACCTACGAAGCGTACCGGGTGATCTGCTGCAGCGAGTACATGCGCGCCGAGCTCCGCAAGATCTTCCAGGTGCCAGCGGATAAGCTGACTGTCATTCCCAACGGCGTGAGGCCTGAGAACTTCGCCAGTGTCCACCCCCATCTGGATCAGTGGCGGAATCAGTGGGCGGCTCCCGAAGAGGAGATTGTGCTCTTTGTGGGGCGGCATGTGTACGAAAAAGGGGTGGATCTGCTCTTGGCCGCGGCTCCTAAAGTGCTCGCCCATCGGCCCCAGGCCAAGTTCATCATCGCGGGCATGGGACCTTGCCACGATGATCTGAAGCGGCAGGCTTGGGAGTTGGGTCTGGGTGCCAAGGTGTTTTTTGCTGGTTTCGTTGATGACCGTACCCGTAACAGCCTCTACCAGCTGGCTGAAGCAGCGGTGTTTCCCAGCCGCTATGAACCCTTTGGCTTGGTGGCTTTGGAGGCCATGGCGGGAGGAGCGCCGGTGGTTGTCAGCGATGTTGGCGGCTTTGCGGAGACGGTACAGCATGAGGTGAACGGCCTTACCTTTTACGCGGGTAATGCCAACTCTTTAGCGGATAACATAATCCGCCTGCTCAGAGACAAGCTGCTGGCGCGCCGGCTCCGGGAACGGGCGGCCCGCGATCTGGTGGAGAGGTTCGACTGGCAGCAGATCGCCCGCCGCACGGTGGAAAGCTACCGGGAGACTGTCCCCCGGAGGGAAACAACGGTACTCTACGATCGCTATCAGCTCACAACAGAAGCGCTCCACAAGGGGGGAAGTGTGCATGAAAGCCGTAATCATGGCGGGTGGTGAAGGCACCAGGCTGCGTCCTTTAACCTGCGGCGTCCCCAAACCCATGGTGCCCATCTTGAACCGGCCCATGATGGAGCACATCCTCCGGCTCTTGAAACGGCACAACTTTACCGATATTGCCTGTACCCTCTGGTACCTGCCCCGGGATGTGACTGCCTATTTCCAGGATGGCAGTGCCTTCGGCCTGCAGCTGGAGTACTACATAGAACGGGAGCCCCTGGGCACCGCGGGCAGCGTAAAGAACGCTGCCCAAGCCCTGGAGGGCACCTTTGTGGTTGTGAGTGGGGATGCCCTCACCGATGTTGACCTGAGCAAAGCTGTGGCCTTCCACAAGGCCAACGGTGCTTTGGCCACCCTGGTGCTCACCAGGGTGGCTAATCCCTTGAGCTACGGGGTGGTGCTTACCAAGGAGGACGGGCGCATCACCCAGTTTCTCGAAAAACCTACCTGGAGCCAGGTGTTCAGCGATACGGTGAACACGGGCATCTATGTTCTGGAGCCTGAGGTTCTGGACTATGTGGAACTGGGGAAACCTGTAGACTTCAGCCAGGACGTCTTTCCCGAACTGCTCCGCCGCGGAGCCCCCTTGTTCGGCTATATTGCCTCTGGATATTGGTCCGATGTGGGCAATCTGGATATCTACCGCCAGGCGCAAAGGGACTGCCTGGAGGGGAAAGTGGAACTGGAGCTGCCTCCGACCCAAGGCACAGGGATCTACATCGAAGAAGGGGTCAAGATCGACCCCACGGCGCGGCTGGAAGGCCCCTTGTATATCGGCCGCGGCAGCCTGATTGGTCCCGGGGCCTATGTGGGACCGTACAGCGTTTTGGGACCTTTCAGTCAAGTGGATGCCCGGGCCAGCCTCAAGCATGTGGTGCTCTGGACGGGCGTTCGGGTGGGCAGAGGCACGCATCTGCGGGGTTGCGTCTGCGGGAAAAATGTTGTGGTGGAACAGGATTGTGAGGTCTATGAAGGGGCGATCCTGGGCGACAAGGCGCATGTGGGGGCCATGAGCTCCATCTTCCCCAATACTAAGGTGTGGCCGGGCAAGATCATCCCCAGCGGGACCCGCCTGGGCCGCTCGGTAATCTGGGGCAGTCAGGAGCAGCGGCCCATTTTCACCAAGGCCGGGGTGGCGGGGGATATTCGGGGCAACTTGACACTGGAGACCATTACCCAGTTCGGGCTCAGCTACGCGTCCTTTTTGGGAGCGGGTAAAAAAGCCCTGGTTACCTGCGGTTTTTCTGGGACAGCGGATCTGGCCAAACAGGCGCTGGTGGTGGGGCTGCGGGGAGGCGGTGTGCATATCCACGATGGAGGCCAAGTTACGGGCCGCATCACCCGGTTTGGGGTGCAGGCCTTGGGACTAGATGGCGCGCTGCACGTGGCTCCCCACCTGCAGGATCCCATGACTGTGGTCATTGAGTGCTGGGACAGCAGGGGTTGGCCCCTTTCCAAGCGGGACCAGCGCAAAATCGAAGGCATCTACGTCCGGGAAGACTATCCCCGCCTGGGCGGGGCCGATGTGGGAGAGTACATTCAAGTGGCGGGGCTGCGCAAACGCTACTTGCGGCACCTGGCCAAACTGTATCCCTGCGGTACACCTGGCTTTAAAGTGGGTCTGCAGATGGAGCCCAAAAATGATCCCTTGGGTGAACTGATCCGGGACTTTTTCCAGCGCGGCGGTTACACTGTAGTCTTGGACGATACGGCCGGACTGCCCACGGTGGTTGTGCACAACCAGGAATGGTCTATCCTGGATGAAAACGGCAGAAGGCTCTCCGAGCAGGACTGGTGGAAGGGGTTTGTGCTGGCCCAGGCAGCCAAGGAGAGAAGTGCCGTGGCACTGCCTGTCAACCTGTCCCAATCGGTTGCGGAAGCAGCCCGCAGTCAGGGGTTGGAGGTGTATGTGACCAAACTTGAGCCCTTGTTCTGGATGGAGGCCGCAAGTGAACTGGGGAACCACAGTAGCGGTGAGTATGAGGTCTTTCCCCACATTGAACCCCTAGCCAGTCTAGGTGAGTTGTTCTCCTGGCTCAGTTCGCAGCAGATCGCCTTGAGTTCGTGGCAGGAAGACATGCACGTGAAAACGGCCAAGGTACCCTGCCCCTGGGGGGAAAAGGGTACGGTTATGCGCAAACTCATGGAGAACTCTAACCCCGAGCACACCCTCTATTTCGACGGCATTAAGGAACATACCGGCTCGGGCTGGGCTTTGGTGGTGCCCGATGATGATGAACCGGTCTTTCGGCTGTACAGTGAAGCTCCAACCGAGGCAGAAGCTGCCGGGTTGATTCAGCACTACACAGATTTGATCCGAAGTTACGAAAGGGAGGATAAGTAAGACAGATGGCAGCTGTTCCCCAACCAAAGGTAGCATTTTTCTGCATGGAATACGGGTTGGATGAATCTTTTCCCATTTATTCAGGCGGTTTGGGTGTACTGGCAGGTGATATCCTCAAAACGGCCAAGGATCTCAACCTGCCCATGGTGGGGGTGGGCATCCTCTGGAGCGAGGGTTATTCCGATCAGTTTCTGGACCAGCACGGCTATCCCCAGCACTGCCGGCAGACCTACGACCGTTCCCACCTGGAAGACACAGGGGTGACGGTGGATGTCTGGATCCGGGGGGAAGAGGTAACCTGCAAAGTCTGGAAGACAGAAGCCTTTGGCAATGTCCCCCTGTACTTACTGGATGCGGATTATCCCGGGAGCCCCCATGGCTGGATCACCCGCCAACTCTACGCCAGCCCGCCCCAGGAGCGGGTGGCTGCGGAAATGGTGCTGGGGATTGGTGGAGTGAGGGCCTTAAGCAGACTGGGCTTCAATCCCGACATCTACCATCTCAACGAAGGCCATGCTGTTTTTGCGGGTTTGGAGCTGATCCGGGAAAAGATGTCCCAGGGTCTGAGCTTTGAACACGCCTGGGAAGAAACCAGGCAGCAGATTGTGTTTACCACCCACACCCCCGTCATGGCCGGTAACGAGGAGCATGATCACGGCCTGCTCAGGCACATGGGCGCCTGGGCGGGTTTGGAATACGACCAAGTGGCGCGCATTGGGGGAGACCCCTTCAATATGACCGTGGCTGGGCTCCGCCTCAGCTACATTTCCAATGGAGTGTCCCAGCTCCACGGGGCCACGGCCCGGGCTATGTGGCGGGGGAACCCCGGCACCGCCCCAATTATCAGCATCACCAACGGGGTGCATGTGGAAACCTGGCAACACAAATTGATCCAGCAGACCTACAACGTCCAGGGCAATCTGTGGAAGGCCCACCTGCAAGTGAAAAAGAAGCTCTTGGAGGAAGTGGAAAACCGTACCGGGGTGGCCCTGGACCTGGATGTGCTCACCATCGGCTTTGCCCGCCGGGCTGCAGCCTACAAGCGCAGTGGCCTGATTTTCCACCGGCCCCATGTGATCGAACCGTTGCTCAAAGAACGCACCATTCAGCTGGTCTTTTCGGGCAAGGCACACCCGGAGGATGACTGGGGAAAACAGATTGTGGCCAACATTGCCGAGATGGCCTATAAGTTCCCGGACAGTGTGGTCTTTCTGGAGAACTACAACATGGGCTTAGGCCGCTTGCTCACGGCAGGGTGCGATGTCTGGCTGAACACACCCCAAAGGCCCCTGGAAGCTTCGGGCACCAGCGGCATGAAAGCAGCGCTCAACGGGGTTTTGAATCTGAGCGTGCTGGATGGGTGGTGGCCTGAAGGGTGTCTGCACGGAGTGACGGGTTGGCAGTTCGGGGGCGGCTACGAAGGCCCGGAACAGACTATGGTGGATGCCCTGTCCCTGTACGAAGTGCTGCTGGAAGAGGTGCTCCCCACCTATTACGAAGACAGGGCGCGCTGGCAGGAGATGATGCGGGCCAGCATTTCCATGGCCATGCACCGCTTTTCCACTAAGCACATGCTCACCCAATACTACAACCTCATGTACCAGCCTTCCACTACCCTGCGCAAGATCAAGCACGATGTGTTGGCCGCGCTGGCCATTCAATGAGCGCGCTGGGCGTTGGGTTTTGAGGCAAGCGCCGGAGCGAATCTGGCGCTTGTCTTCCTTTTGCTCCCTGGGCTATACTGAAGCAAAAGGAGGTCGCAGATAGTGAGTACGGATTATGCACTGCTTAAGCAACAGCTGGAAAGTCTGCTGGAAGGTGAAGAACACTGGCTGGCGAACCTGGCCAACACATCTGCTCTGCTCTTCAGCCAGCTCCCTGAGTTGAACTGGGTTGGCTTTTATCTGCTCAGTGAGGGGGAGCTGGTCCTCGGTCCCTTCCAGGGCAAACCGGCCTGTGTGCGCATTCCCTTGGGGAAGGGTGTGTGCGGTACGGCTGCCCAGCGCCGGGAACCCATCGTGGTCCCAGATGTGCATGAGTTTCCAGGGCACATTGTGTGTGACGAGGCCTCCAGATCGGAACTGGTGGTGCCCCTGATCACTGCCGAAGGCAGGCTCTTGGGAGTGCTGGATCTGGACAGCCCGGTTCTGCACCGCTTTAGTGATCGGGATGCCCAGGGACTTACAGCCTTGATGGGAGTTTTGATCTCCGCCACCGCCTGGCCGGAAAAATTTTAGTAAAAGACCAAGCAATTTCCCTGTTTCTGGTTGCCAATGGGGACGAGATGCGCTATGATTTAGTAAGAATGATTCTCATTCTTGCGAGGTGAAATTGATGCAAATTCGTCCCGGCATCCATTGGGTAGGCGTGAGGGATCCAGATCTGGAAATCTTTGATGTGGTCATTCCCACTGAGTACGGTACCACCTACAACTCTTATGTGCTTGAAGCAGATGAGCCGGTGCTCATTGATGGTGTCAAAAAGGAATTTGAGGAAGAATGGTTTGCCAAACTGGAACAGGTAATTGATCTTGCGGAGCTTAGACACGTAGTTGTCAACCATACCGAACCGGATCACTCCGGCAGCATCAAGGAACTGCTGCGGCGTGCTCCCCACGTGATTGTCCATGGAACCAGGCCTGCTCTGCAGTTTCTGTCCGAACAGGTCAACATGGATTTCCAAAAGCGGATTGTGGGCGAGAACGATGTGCTGGATCTAGGCAACCGCAGGCTGCGTTTCATCATGGCTCCCTTTATGCATTGGCCGGACACCATGTGGACCTTCTTAGAGGGGGAAGGGGTACTCTTTACCTGCGACGGTTTTGGTTCCCATTTCTGCTTTCCCGAAGGGAAGATCCTCGCCAGCCAGCAGGAAGTAGATTTTACTGGAGCGGTGGAATACTATTTCGAGAAGATCATGGGCCCCTTCAGAGGGAAAGTGCAGGAAGCCCTGCCCAAACTGGTAGGGCTGGAGCTGGACCTTATTGCCACCGGCCATGGACCCATTTTGGACGTAGATGTGGAGCGTTTCATCAAACTGTACGACGAGTGGAGCAGGGTAGGGCATTCCCCTGAGCGAAAGCGGATTGTCGTCGCTTATGCCTCTGCTTACGGACATACCAAGCGTATGGCCGAACTGATTGCAGAAGGGGCAGCGGGCAACCCCCTAGTGGATGTGCTGCTCCTGGATGCAGCCCAGGCCGATCCCGATGCAGTTGCTGAGGCGGTAAGCTCCTTTGACGCCCTGATCGTTGGTTCGCCAACCATCAACGCCGATGCGGTCTATCCGGTATGGCGGGTTTTGGAGGCGGTGAGCGCCATTACTGCCAAGGGAAAGGCCGCGGCGGTGTTCGGGAACTACGGCTGGAGCGGCGAGGCAGTGGCCCTGCTGGAAGAGAGATTGGAAAAGATGCGCCTGGTGGTGGGGCATCCGCCGTTGAAGGTGCGTTTTGGTCTGACGGCTGAAGATGAAGAGCGCTGCCGGGCCATGGGCGCGGCGGTGGCCGAATCCATTACCTGAGAGCTGATTGCAGCATAAGACCTGGCTCCGTAGGGGACCAGGTCTTTTTTGGGGATTTCAGCCTGGGAGGACCACCAACTGCACCCCGTACTCCTGCTCAAAAGCAGGCGCGTGGCGGGACGCATCGCTGATTTCCAAGTCCCGTTTGCGGGGACCGAATACCTTCAGCTCACACCTTCCCGGACTCAAGTCCGCCTTAACATGGGTCACCACCCCTGCCCGGGAGCGGTCCAGGCTGTGGGCCACCTGGAGCAGGGGAGTAAGCTTTTTAAGCAGGTCTAAATCCTCGGGAACCAGTGGTCCATGGTTGACGTAGTCCATCAGGTTGGCCCGGAAGGGCCGGTCATGGGAAGCCGCCAGATAGGCAACCAGCACCCTTTCCCGGTGGGCCAAACCTAGGAAGCGGGAGTTGAGCACGGTGTAGAGGGTGTGCTTTTCCAGGCTCTCTACGCTCACCACCACCCCCAGCTCATGCAGGAGGCTGGCCATGAGCAGAAGCCGGCGTTCAAGGCTGCCCAAGCCGTGCAGGGGCGCCAGCTGATCAAAGAGGGTGACCGCCAGGTTCGATACCCTCCGCAGGTGGTTTTCATCTAGGTTGTGGTATTCGATCAGGTTATTGGTGTGATGGGTGAGTACGTTGAACAAGATGGGATCCCGGGGGTAGAGGTACCTGAAGAACAGGCCGTCCCGGATGCTGCTCGCACTTACCATCACTTCCGGAGACCGGGCTGCTTTCAAGAGTCGATAAATGATGCCCAGCCCGGTTACAATAAGATCGGCGCGGGCCTGTTCCAGACCTGGTACTTGGCGCCTTTGCTCCAGGGGCATGGTGCTGAGCAGGTGGTAGAGCTCTTCCACTTTGGCAGTGGGGATGGTGATGCCATCGGTGAGGTCAGGGACGTAGTGCACATGGTTGCGGTACACCCGGGCTAGGGAGCGAAACGTACCGCCAATGCCAATCACCCGGGGATACTCGGCAAGCCAGGGGATCTGGCTGAACGACTCGTCTAGGAACGCTTCAAAGGCCTGGAGATTCTCCGCCTGGGGCAGATCCGATAAAGAATACTTTTCCATTAAGGAAACCGCGCCAAATTCAAGGGTTACGGAGTGGCGGTTCAGCCGATCCACAAATCCTACCAGTTTGAGGGAACCGCCTCCCAAATCGGCCATCAGCCCGGTGGTTTCCGTAACGCTGTTCACCAAACCGATATAGCCTAAATAGGCTTCTTCCTCTCCCGAGAGCACCTGCACTTGGATGCCCGTTTCCTGGAAAATCCTCTCCACCAATACGTGGGCGTTGGCTGCTTGGCGCACCGCGGCGGTGGCTGCTGCGATGATGCGCTTGACCTGGCGGGCCTGGCAAAACTTGGCGAACAGGGCCACCGTCTCCACGGCGTTGTCGATACCCTGTTGGGTAAGGAGCCCGCCCTGGTCTACGCCGCTGCGCAAGCGTACCGTGCGCTTCAGGTTTTCAATGAGGTGGTGGGCACGGTTGGCCTTAATAGCTATGATGACCAGACGGATGGAGTTGGACCCAATATCGATAATGCCAATTCGCTCCATGTTACGACCCCCGTTTCTCTAATAATCCTATTTTAACAGATTGGAAAGGGTATGCAAGTGAACTTGGGGATTGGTTGCTGTGCCTTTCTTGACATCCGTTTCCCGGGCAAGTATAATTTTGGTAAGTAAAGGAATAATAAAAACCCCTTTTTTTGTCATTTTGCGGTTGGGGGTGGGCGGTGAAATAATGGAGATCACAAGAAAAACCGAATATGCAGTGAGCGCTCTGGTGGAACTGGCAAAGAACCCTGGCGAGTTCATTTCCTCCAAAGTCATAGCAAGCCGGCAGGAGATTCCGGTTAATTTTTTGCCGCAGATCATCGCTCTGCTGGGGGGTCGAGGCTGGGTTGCGGGAGTGAGGGGGCCAGGGGGAGGGGTGCGCCTGGAGGTAGATCCGGCCCGGATTACCGTCAAAGATGTGGTGGAGTTGATTGAAGGCCCCATTGCCATCAGCAAGTGCCTGGGCGGCCAGTTCGAGTGTCCCAGAAAGGGGGCGTGCCCCATCCAGCCGGTTTGGATGGAGGCGCAGCAGGCCTTTGTGGACGTTCTGCGCAACAGAACCATTGCAGATTTGGTGAATAATACCCCCGAAAAGGCAGCGGACTAGGAGGAAATATATGTCGGGGGTGGAATAGTCCTATGACAGCGAAATTCAAAGGAGTGTCCTGCTTGAAGAGAAAAACACTTGGCATAGTGCTCGTTTTTATCATGATCCTGTCTTTGTCGGCTGTCGCTGGCGCCGCCAGCATTGGCTATGTGGATTTTGAGTTCTTGTTCTATTCCCATCCGGAATACGAAGCGAAGAACAGGGAACTTCAAGAGTCCGCGGAACGGCTGTACAACGAAGCACAGGCTGCAGCTGAAAAGCTGGAGACGCAGGAAGAGATCGACCAGCTGGCTGCCCAGTATGAGCGCCAATTTGAAGAGATTGAAAACAACGTGCGCCTTGCTCTGATTTCCTTTATCCTCGAGGTCATCGAGCAGGTGGCCCAGGAACAGGGCATTGATGTGGTGCTTCCAGAATCCTCCATTATCTTCGGAGGAGTGAACTTGACCGCACCGGTAATCGAAGCCATGTACAAGGCCTACGGCATCTCGGTTCCCTCATCAATCCGAGAACTTCTCCAGCAGTAGGGTAGGATTTTTTCTGTGCGAGTAGAATCTAACAGAAAACACACATGCGAGGAGAGGTGAAGGCCAGTGGCAAAGTGGGAATGTACAGTATGTGGCTACGTGTATGATCCGGCCGTGGGCGATCCGACGCAAGATATTCCTCCCGGCGTGGACTTCAATGATCTGCCTGATGATTGGACTTGTCCAGAGTGCGGGGTAGGAAAGGATATGTTTGAACAACTATAAGGTGTTTAAGGAGGAAGTTTGATGAATCCAAAAGTTGATCATGATCTCTGTACTGGTTGTGGCTTGTGCGCCGATATCTGCCCAGACGTTTTCGAGATGGGCGATGACGGATTTGCCCATGTGAAGGCGGGTGCCGATTGCGCCGCCGCCGGCTGCTGCCAAGAGGCCGCCGATCAATGCCCGGTGGAAGCCATCAGCCTCTAGTTAAAACGCCGCAAGAAGCCAGCTGCCCAGCGTAGCTGGTTTTCTTTTTTGCCAAATCCGCCAACAGTCTACCTGTTTACCCCCCTCTGGGCCCGGGAACATTAAGCGTACCAGAGAAGAGGGAGGTGAACTAGGCATGGCGCTTGGATCTTCTGGAAGCAACATCAAAGTTATCCCCGAAGCCTATCAGGCGATGAATCAGTTCAAATACGAGGTGGCGACTGAACTAGGGATCAACCCCGAGTACAAAACTGGTTACTGGGGCAACATCTCGTCCCGGGAGTGTGGTGCAGTCGGAGGACATATGGTCAGACGTATGGTCGCCGCCGCGCAGCAGTCCCTCATCGGTCAGGGTGGAGCTGCCAGCTTTAGAGGGCAGTTCCCGCCTGAGCCCGGCCAATAAGCGGCATCGGGTGCCCCTGCCGGCGCGGCAGGGGCACCCTAGATAGAGGGAGGTGAAGCTTTAGATGACCAGAAGGCGCAGGAGAACCAACCGCATCCTTGTCCCCCAGGCAAGGCAGGCCATGGATCAATTCAAATATGAAATGGCCTCGGAGCTCGGTATTAATCCTGAATACAAGTCTGGTTACTGGGGCAACATTTCTTCCCGAGAATGCGGCGCGGTAGGCGGCCATATGGTGCGCCGCATGATTGCTGAGGCCGAGCAAAGCCTGATGCAGCGTGAAGGCGGCTTCAAGTAACGGCGGCCCCCCAATGCGGGGGGCTTGCCGCGTTGTTGCTGCCTGTGAGCTTTTTTCCCTTGTCAAGCGTCGGTTTCTGTGATATATTGAATTCTGGCAGCGAAAGCTTGGAGAGATTGCGGTGCACAGGAAGTTTATGTCGGAGGCACTCGCGGAAGCCCGGTTAGCCCTGCAAGCGGGAGAAGTTCCCGTAGGAGCAGTTGTGGTGCTGGACGGGGAGATTATAGGCCGAGGGCACAACCTCAGGGAAAGCACCAATGATCCCACCGCCCATGCGGAGATTTTGGCCATCCGGGAGGCAGCCCGAACCTTGGGCAGTTGGCGCTTGACTAATGCCGATTTGTATGTTACACTCGAGCCCTGCCCCATGTGCGCAGGAGCCATAGTCAATGCCCGCTTGAGGCGCTTGGTCTTCGGGGCTTATGATCCCAAGGCAGGGGCTGTGATTTCTCTCATGAAGATTGTGCAGGATAGGCGGCTGAATCACGTTGTGGAGGTCCTAGATGGGATCTGCCAGCAAGAATGCGCCAAGGTCCTGCAGGAGTTTTTCCAGAGGCTGCGCTAGTGTAGGACGCGCTTCAACCACGGAGAGGTGACAGAGCGGCCGAATGTGGCGGTCTCGAAAACCGTTGGGCGCGTGAGCGTCCCGTGGGTTCAAATCCCACCCTCTCCGCCAGTTTTTCCTTCTCTTTTATCAGTAAAATATGGAGAGATGCTGGAGTGGACGAACAGGCACGACTGGAAATCGTGTAGGGGTTCTAAGCCCCTCGAGGGTTCAAATCCCTCTCTCTCCGCCATTTGCCAACTAAGCACCATCGTTTTGCTGGGGGTAATCAGCAGCAAGGGATGGTGTTTCTGTTTTTGCCTCAGCGGTATGCTACACGGATCCTTGGGAGATGCTATCCGCGAGGAGGTTGAGTATGACTACGAAAACCCGAATCGAAGAAGTGATTGCCAACGCGGAAATGCTGGCGGGCCAGCTCAAGGCCTGTGCCCTGGACACTGAGGTCCCCACCATGAAAGAGATGTATAACATCATGAGTCAGCAGGTGGAGGAGATGATCCCGCGGCTGCGGGGTAGGCTGGGCCATGTGGTGAGCGAAGAGCCCCAGTACGAGAACTGAGGGCCATTTAGGGCTTTCCAGCCGTTAGTGTAAGGTTTTAGTAGGTGTTTGGAAGGAGTTCCTGGTGTAGACATAAAAAAAGAGACCTCGCACACAAATCAGTAGCAGTTAGGAGGCGAGGTCTCATGAGAAGCGATGTTAGCAACACCGCTCTCATCCTTAGTTTACTTGAAGATACAGTAGATATCAATACTCTTGAAGAGGCGTGTTTGGCCTTTGCTCG
>JAKOTU010000055.1 GCA_029776155.1 Bacillota bacterium
ACTCTTGGCCGCTTCATGGTTCTCCCTAACCAACCATTCCAACTCTTGCCGTTCCGCGTAATCCAGGTGTTTTCCTTTTCTTCTTCTTCTGGTACAATGAACGTAGCTCATGGCTCCTCCCTGAACAATGATTTGGTTTTGCACCCTTACATTGTATCAGAGAGCCATGAGCTTTTCTTTCACTTAATTCTACAAGTTGCCGCACTTCCCACGGCCGCGTATAAATTCTCCTCCACCGCTCCAAACTACACCTGAGGGTAAGGACCCTGCTCAGCGAACCAAAGGGAGGCGGCTGAAACGTAAACTGGAAAGCGGAGAATCCGGCTAAGCCCTCCCATCTCCCTTTGGCAGATCGACAACAACCACAACGCAACGCAAGTCTCGAACCATCGCCGAGCAGGTCCGCGGCCCCGCTTTCCCAGTTTACGCGAAAAAGAGGAGCAGCACTGCTCCTCTTTGCCGTCCAAGCTCCTTCTACTAGGCGTCCGCCCGATCCTTTCCATTCTTGGGCAGAATCAGGTTGAGGAGAATACCCACCACGGCAGCCAGGGCCATACCGTGGAGCTTGATTTCTCCCAGCCCCAGCTGTGCTCCGCCAATGCCCAACACCAGAATTACCGAGGAGATAATCAAGTTACGCTTATCACCGTAGTCAATGCCCGCTTCCACCAAAGTTCTCATCCCCGAGGCAGCAATCACCCCAAAGAGGACGATGGACACACCGCCCATAACTGGGGATGGAATAGTGGAGATGAGGGCACCGAATTTTTGGATGAAGGACATGGCCACAGCCAACCCCGCCGCAACTGCAATCACCGACACGTTGAAAATACCGGTGATGGCCAGCACACCCACATTCTCCCCGTAGGTGGTGTTGGGCGGTCCACCCCACAATCCTGCCCAAGCAGTAGCCAACCCGTCGCCCAACAGCGTGCGATGCAGGCCAGGATCCTTGTAGAACTGCTTGCCGGTGATTCGGCTCAGGACCAGCACATCCCCCAGGTGCTCAGTGATGGACACCAAGGAAACGGGCAGCATCATGGCAATGGCCGCCCAGCTGAACTTGGGAGCCATGAACTTAGGCAGGCCAAACCACGCAGCTTCCTTAACAGGCGTAAAATCCACGGCGCCATTGAGCAGGGCGAAAACGTAACCCGCGATAATCCCAATCAGAACGGGTACCACCGCAAAGAACCCTTTGAAGAACATGGTGCCAATTACTGTTACAATCAGCGTAAACAGGGCAACACGCACGTCCACGTTGGCCAGGGACCCTCCGTCAGTCAACCCAGCCATTTCCACAGCAGTACCCGCCAAACCGAGACCAATCACCATAATCACCGAACCAATCACAACCGGTGGCAGCACCTTGTCAATCCAGTCCGTACCCAGGCGGGAGATGAGCAGGGCCACCACCGCGTACACCAAACCAACCGCTACTCCACCGCCCAGGGCGTATTCGGGACCCCAAATGGATGCTGCGCTGATGATGGGTGCAATGAAGGCAAAGGAAGAACCTAAATAGGCGGGCACTTTGCCTTTGGTAATCAGGATGAACAAAAGAGTACCAGTTCCAGAAGTAAATAGCGCCACAGCTGGCTCAAACCCGGTTAACAGGGGAACCAGTACTGTAGCGCCAAACATGGCGAACAAATGCTGAAAACCCAGGGCTAGATGCTGCCCCACACCCAACTTCTTCTCCACTACTGCCGTTGTCTTCATAGAAGAATCCTCCTTTAAGCCTCACTGGACTTGATTAAAGGTCTGTTCGCTCCAAAATAACTACCCGGTCATCTCCGTCCGTCTCTGTAAGCCGTACCGCGACCACTTCTTTAGTGGATGTGGGCACATTTTTCCCCACATAGTCTGCCCTGATGGGCAGCTCACGATGTCCCCGATCCACCAGGACCGCCAGCTGTACCCGGGCAGGCCTGCCCAGGTCCATAATGGCATCCAAGGCCGCCCGGGCTGTTCTACCTGTGAACAGCACATCATCCACCAGGACAACGATCTTCCCTTCCACCTTCACAGGCATGGACGTGTGGCTCACAATGGGCTGATCGGCCACTGAACTGAGATCATCCCGGTACAGGGTAATGTCCAACACACCCACGGGAACCTGTACCCCTTCAATCTGTTCAATCAGCTGGGCCAGCCTCTGGGCCAGGGGAACTCCCCTAGTGCGGATCCCCACTAGGACTACTCCATCTGTGCCCCGGTTGCGTTCCACAATCTCGTGTCCGATACGGGTCAGGGCCCGCCTAATCTGTTCGCGGTCCAGAATCTGGGCCTTCTCCCTTAAAATGCTTCCACCCCCTTCCCATAAAAAAAGCTTCTTGCACGCACAGTCCGCGGGCAAGAAGCAGCTACATCCGTATCCTTTCCTTGCCAGCCTCTCTGTGCTGTCTTAAAGGAACTCAACTCTTATCTCACTTTACACTAACGGGACATGCCTGTCAACTGGTTTGGCGCGCTTTCTCCACAAATCCCCAGAACTCTGGCCCTGGGTCAGCGGTGAACTCCAGATACTGTCCACTGGGATGCCTAAAGGCCAGGTAACAGGCGTGGAGCAGTTGACTTTCCGCGCCCAGGTTGCCCGTCTTAAAACCGTAGAGGGGATCGCCCACAATGGGATGGTGCATGCTGGCCAGGTGCACCCGGATCTGGTGAGTACGCCCGGTTATCAAGCGCAGACGCACCAGGGTGTATTTGGCGAAACGTTCCTGGACAGTAAAAATGGTCTGGGCCTCTCTTCCCCCATCGACCACCGCCATCTTTTTGCGGTCCTTGGGATGGCGTCCAATGGGCTTGTCAATCATGCCTTCATCCTCACGCATGACCCCGTGAACCAAGGCCAGGTAATGCTTCTCCATCTCCCGGTCCTTGATCAGATCGCTCAAGTAGGCGTGACACCTATTGGTCTTGGCCACCACCATCAGGCCGCTGGTGTCTTTGTCCAACCGGTGCACAATGCCCGGCCGCTCCACCCCTCCCCCTTCTGACAACTCCTCCAAATGGTAGAGGAGCGCGTGCACCAGAGTCCCGCTCCAATTCCCGGCACCTGGATGCACCACCAGACCCTTAGGCTTGTTGATCACAGCCAGATCCTCATCTTCATAGACAATCTCCAGGGGAATGGACTCGGGAGCCAAACTAGGATCTGGTTCTGCCCGCACCGTAACGGAGATCTCATCGCCGGCCCGCAGTTTGTACCCTGCCTTCACCGTTCGCCCGTTCACTAAAACCAGATTGCTGTCCACCAAGCGCTTCACCTGGGAACGGGTAATGCCCAGCTGCTCGCTGAGGAAAACATCCAAGCGCCCCAGATCCTCTGTAATCGCAAACTGATAGGTATCAGCGGGTCTGGGGATCATGGACTAGAACCTCCCAAAAGAGCAGGGCTACACCAAAGACAATGGCCGCATCCGCCACGTTGAAGACGAAAACCCGCACATCGAGAAAATCGATCACCGCTCCCCAGCGTAGGCGGTCAATTAGGTTGCCCACCGCCCCCACAAAGCTGATCAGAACACCCCAGCGCACAAAGGCGCTCTTGGCCTTCAGCTTCTGCCAGTGCAGCAGCACGAAGAACAGACAGACCAAAGCGATCAAGGAAAGCAGGCCAACCTTACCCTGAAACAGCCCGAAAGCCGCCCCCCGGTTCTGCACATAAGTGAGGTAAAAGAAGGGAGGAACTACCGGGATGCTCTCTCCCTTCTGCATATGGGCCATGACCAAGTGTTTAGAAATGCGATCGGCGAGGAAGATCAGACCGGCGGTCAATGCATAACTCAACAGCAAAGCCCCTTCCCTGAGTTCTTTTGACCATTAATTCGGTATCTAGGAAGGATTTCCCTGCCTGCTGTGGGAGGTGCCGTGGCGGGCGGCCTCTTCCCACGCCGCGTTTTGATCAAAGCCGTAATCCAGCCTGCCAGCTATGTCCCTGTCCACAGGCCTGCCCAGTGCCCTTTCCTCCACAGGACGATCACTGGCGTCCTTTTCCTCCCGCTCCCGTTGACACTCAACACAAAACAGGGTGCTGGGCACGGCTAGAAGACGCTCAGGGGGGATGGTGCTGCCGCACCCCTGACAAACCCCATACACGCCCGCGGCCATAGCCTGTTGAGCCTGATGAACTGCGGCCAGCTGTTCCCTGGCCGCCTGCAGCAGCCCCAGGTCCTTGCTGCGCTCATACAGCTGCGAGCCATAATCCGCGGGATGGTTATCATAAGCCGAAAGCTCCCGATCCGTTTCTTGGAGGGAGGACTGCAGCCCTCCGGGACCGGTAAGTCGCTCTATCACCTCCAAAAGCTCCCGTTCTTCTTCTGCCAAAAGCGCTTTTAGTTCTCCCAAAAGTGCTTGTTCCACCATGCTAACGCCTCCTGGCCAGTTCATGTTGGACAATGCGGGTGATCTCGGCGATGAACTCCCCCACCACCGGCAGATTCCATGAAGCCAGTTTGCCCAGCCCGTAAAGGAAGAAGGCACCCACCACCGTAAAACCTATGGCCAAGCCAAAACCCCTGGCTATACCCGCCAAAAAGTTCAGGTAGAGCAGGCGCCTGGGCTTGCGGTACAATTCGATGTATTCCGCTATGCTGGCCTTTTCCAGGGCGAGGGCGAGTTGTTCCAGTTTTGTCAAGAGGGTGCGCACTAGACCCGAATTGAGCTTCTCTCCCACACGATCCACCCTTTCGCCCATAGCGTATGCAAAACCCCCATCCGTATTCCCGGATGGGGGTTAAGCCTACTTACTATTGCTACCCTTGAAGGGCCTCCAAGCAGCGGTGGCAGATCTGGGGATGTTCTTCATGGCCGCTGAGTTCTGAGAAGTACTTCCAGCAGCGCTGGCACTTCTCCCCTTCCGCCCTGTACACGTCCACCGCCAAGCCAGGCTCGCTGTACAGCGCCTGTTGGCCTTCTGACCAAGGCTGTACTTCCACGTCGGAAACAATGAACAGCATGCGCAGGTCTGCGGCAAAGGAAGAGAGGATTTCCAGCTTAGCCTGATCAGCGTAGAGCACCAGCTTGGCCTCGTTGGACGCCCCGATCACCTTGCTGATCCTGGCCAATTCCAGACCTTTAGCCACAATCCGCCTGATTTCTAAGAACTCATCCCAGTGCCGATCCAGCTCTTCGTTCCAGTATTCTTGAGGCAGCTCTTGCCAAGTGGAAAAGTGTACGCTCTTTTCGGTCCGTACCTGGTCAGGCAGGTAACTCCAAATCTCCTCTGCGGTGAACACCAAAATGGGCGCCACCAGCTGCACCAGCTCCTTGAGGATGATCAAGAACGCGGTCTGGGCAGAGCGCCGCTCCCTGCTGTCTGCAGCATCGCAGTAGAGGCGATCTTTGAGCACATCCAGGTAAAAACCGCCCAAATCCACGGCACAGAACTGGTGCACAGCATGGTACACAATGTGGAAATCGTACTCAGCATAGGCTTTCCGTACCCGACGGCTTAACTTGGCCAGCTGCATCAAGGCCCAGCGGTCCAGATCTTCCATCTCTGCGTAGGGCACGCTGTGCACTGCAGGATCGAAATCGCTGAGGTTGCCCAGCATAAACCGGGCCGTGTTGCGGATCCGGCGATAGACATCGGAAAGCTGCTTGAGGATCTCGGGGGAGATCCGGATATCACCCCTAAAGTCCGCGGAGGACACCCACAACCGCAGGATATCTGCTCCGTACTGCTCCCAAACTTCCTCGGGAGCGATTACGTTACCCAGCGATTTGGACATTTTATACCCTTCTCCGTCCACCACCATGCCGTGGGTGAGCACCGCGCGGTAGGGAGCCTGCCCTTGGGTAGCCACCGCGACAGACAGGGACGACTGGAACCAACCCCGGTGCTGATCACTGCCTTCCAGGTAGAGATCGGCGGGCCAGCGCAGATCTTCTCGGGAGTTGAGCACCGCCCAGTGGGAAACGCCTGAGTCAAACCACACGTCCATGGTGTCCGTTTCCTTAGCGAATTCCGTTCCTCCACAGGCTGGACACTTGAAGCCCTCGGGGAGCAGCTCCTGGGCACTGCGCCGGAACCAGGCGTTGGATCCTTCCCGGCTGAAGACCTCCGCCACATGCTCGATGGTCTCTTTAGTGTGGATGCTCTGGCCGCAAGTGCAGTAGAACACGGGAATGGGCACACCCCACACCCGCTGCCGCGAGATGCACCAGTCACCCCGCTCAGCCACCATGCCCCGGATGCGCTCAATGCCCCAGGCGGGGATCCACTGCACCTGGTCAATGGCCTTGAGCATTTCTGCCCGGAATCGGTCGATGGAGATGAACCACTGGTCTGTGGCCCTGTAGATGACCGGCTTTCTGCAGCGCCAGCAGTGGGGATAGGCGTGGTCCACAAAACCCAGCTTGAGCAGATCACCGGATTTTTCCAAATCAGCGGTGACCGCCCGGTTGCCTTCGTCCAGGCTCATTCCCGCATAGCGGCCCGCCTCTTCCGTGAACCTGCCCTGTTCGTCCACGGGAGAGAGGATAGGCAGGCCGTACTCCAGCCCCACCAGGTAGTCTTCATGGCCGTGTCCAGGGGCAGTATGGACGCAACCCGTACCGGCTTCCAAGGTCACGTGGTCTCCAAGGATCACCAAAGACTCCCGCTCCATGAGCGGATGCAGGCACACGACCCCCTCTAGTTCGGCCCCCTTAAACTCGGCCACAACTCCCTGGTTCTCCAGCCCCAGCTCTTCCAGGACGCCTGGGGCCAGCTCCTTGGCCATAACCAAGTTGCCCCGGGCCGTCTGCACCACCACATAATCAAACTGGGGATGCAGGGCAATGGCCAAGTTGGCTGGGATGGTCCAGGGTGTGGTGGTCCAGATCACCACATAGGTGTTCTCTTCAGCCAGAATTCCCTTGCCGTCCTGCACCGGGAAACGCACGTAAATGCTGGGGGAACGGTGATCGTGATACTCGATCTCCGCTTCAGCCAGCGCGGTTTGGCAGTCAGCGCACCAGTAAACTGGCTTTTTATCCTTGTACACATAGCCCTTTTCCACCATCTCCCCAAACAGACGGATCTGTACAGCCTCGTACTCCGGGTGCATGGTGATGTACGGGTCCGCCCAGTCGCCCCATACACCTAAGCGCTTAAACTGCCGGCGCTGGATATCTACCTGTTGCCGGGCATAGGCGGCGCAGCGTTCCCTAAACTCGGGCACGGACAGCCCTTCCCGCTCTTTGCCCAGGGTTCTGACCACATGGAGTTCGATGGGCAGCCCGTGGGTATCCCAGCCGGGAACATAGGGTACATGATAGCCCGCCAAGGCGCGCGAACGCAGCACAATATCTTTCAGCACCTTGTTCAGCGCCGTACCGATGTGGATGTTGCCATTGGCGTACGGAGGCCCATCGTGCAGAATGAACTTGGGCCTGTTCTGCGCCCGGCTCAGCTCCTGCAGCTGGCGGTAATAATCTTCCTGTTCCCATTTTTCGAGCATGGCTGGTTCCCGCTGGGGCAGATTGCCCCGCATGGGGAAGTCTGTCACAGGCAGTTTTAAAGTGTGTTGGTAGGCAGAAAATTTTTCCATACTTCCACTCCTCCCCTTCAGCAATAAAAAAACCGTCCCGAAAAGGGACGGAATGACCGCGGTACCACCCTAGTTAAGATGGGCCTAGCAGGCTCCATCTTCACTCGTTGGGTATAACGGCACCACCGGCTCAGCTTACTGCCACGTTCAGCTGGCAACTCCCGGGTGATTTTCCTTGGCTGTTCCTGGCATCCGCTCGCACCTAACCGGACTCTCTGCAGCCATTTCCAACCAGTACTCTCCCGTTCCTCGTCTTTTCAATATTGCTGATATTATACCCAACCAAAGGGCGGACGTCAACCGCTACCAGTCCTGGAAATCAGGTTTCCTCTTCTCCACAAAAGCCTGAAGTCCTTCCCGGGTATCGCGGTAGGCAAAGCAGCCGGCAAAAAGCTCTGCCTCCGTCTGCCCCTGGGCTGGGGTAACCCCTGCGGAGGCATTCACCGCCCGCTTAGCCACAGCCAGTATGGGTCCTGACCGGGCCGCCAGCTCCTCCGCCAAACCTTGGGCCTTAGACAGCAGCTCCTCGGGTTCCACAACCTCGGCAACGAGGCCTGCAGCCAAGGCATCGTGGGCAGAATAACGCCGCCCGGTGAGGATCCACTCCTTGGCCCGGGCCGGCCCAATCAGGCGGGGAAGGCGCTGGGTTCCCCCAAAGCCGGGGATGAGTCCCAAGCCGATTTCGGGCTGGGCAAACACGGCCTTGCTGGAAGCCAAGCGCAGATCACAGGCCAGCGCCAGTTCCAGTCCGCCGCCAAGGGCATAGCCGTTCACCGCGGCGATGAAGATGGCGGGATGTTCCTCTATGCGCTGGAAAACCCGATTACCTTTAAGGGAAAAGGACTTGGCTGCAGCTGTGTCCATCTGCGCCATGGCCTTTACATCCGCCCCAGCGGCAAAGGCCCGCCCCTGTCCCGTGACCACAACCGCCTTTATCCCCTGATCCTGCAGCTCGGTGAGAACCGCATCCAGCTCATCAAGGGCTTGCTCATCCAGGACATTAAGCTGCTCTGGCCTGGCCAGCTCCACCAGGGCTTGCTTTCCGCTTATGGTCAACTGGAAACACTCAAGCACTGATTTCCCTCCTGGTCTTCTCTAGTGATAGCTGTAAAACCCCTGGCCGGTCTTGCGACCCAGCCTGCCGGCCCGCACCATTTTGCGCAGCAGCGGCGCAGGGCGGTACTTGTCCTCACCCAGTTCAGCATGGAGCGTTTCCATGATGGCCAAGCAGATATCCAGACCAATAAGATCGGCCAAAGCCAGGGGCCCCATGGGGTGGTTAGCCCCCAAGCGCATGGCAGTATCGATATCCTCGACGGAAGCCGTTCCCTCGCTGAGCAAGAAGATGGCTTCATTGATCATGGGCAGCAGAAGGCGGTTCACCACAAACCCCGGTGACTCCTCTACCACCACAGGCGTTTTGCCTAGGGCCTGGACAAACTCCCGGCTCCGGTCCATGCATTCCTGGGAGGTAAACGGTGTACGCACCAGTTCTACAAGCTCCATCCTGGGCACCGGATTGAAAAAATGGATGCCGATCACCCGTTGGGGTTCCCCAGTCGCGGCGGCAAGGGCGGTAACACTCAAGGCCGACGTGTTAGTACCCAGGATGCACTCTGGGGAGCAGATCCGGCCTAAAGCAGCGAAGATCTCCTGCTTGACAGCTAGATCCTCCGCCGCAGCCTCAACCACAACATCCGCTTCAGCCAGTGCCTCTAAGTCTGCGGCCAGCTCAATACGGGCCAAAAGCTCCCCTTTCTTAGCAGGCTCAAGCCTGCCTTTATCCACGGCCCGGGACAGTCTCTTTTCCACCGCGTCCCGGCCAGCCCTGGCCCGGTCTAGGTCCACGTCCACCAGGACCACCTGACCCACGGCAGCGGCCACTTCAGCGATCCCACTGCCCATGGTCCCAGCACCAATCACACCAATTGTCAACATCCAGCTCACCTCCCTAATCTGCGGGCTTACAGGAGCTCTACCACCACAGCATAGCCCTGCCCGCCGCCAATACACAGCGTGGCCAGACCCCTTCTAGCTCCCCTCTGCTCCATGGCATGGAGCAAGGTGACCAGAATTCGGGCTCCACTCGCGCCGATGGGGTGGCCCAGGGCAATTGCCCCTCCATGTACGTTCACCTTGGCAGGATCTAATCCCAGCTCCCGCATGACCGCAATGGACTGCACGGCAAAGGCTTCGTTGGCCTCAATCAAGTCCAGATCCCCAATCTCCAGTCCGCACTTGGCCAGAGCCTTGCGAGTAGCCCCCACTGGTCCCAAGCCCATAATGGCCGGATCCAGGGCCGCAGCGGCCCAGCTGAGCACCTTGGCCATGGGCTTTAACCCCAGGCTTTCCGCTTTCTCCCGGGACATGACCAACAGGGCCGCCGCGCCGTCGTTGATCCCCGAAGCATTCCCCGCGGTGACAGTCCCATCAGGTTTGAATGCCGGTCGAAGTCTAGCCAGTGCCTCTGCGGTGACCCCCTCCCGGGGATACTCGTCCCGCTGGAACACAAGGGGTTCCCCTTTGCGCTGCGGGATGACCACAGGCACGATCTCCCGTTCAAAGCGCCCCTCCGCCAAAGCGGCCTGGCATTTCTGCTGACTTGCTGCGGCAAACTCATCCTGTTCCTCACGGCTGATCTGCCAGCGCTCGGCAATATTCTCCGCAGTCAGGCCCATATGGGTATCGGTAAAGGCGCACCACAGCCCGTCGCGGATCATGGTATCTACCAACTGGTCATGGCCCATGCGGGAACCCCAGCGGGCCTTCGTCACCGCGTAGGGAGCGGTGCTCATGCTTTCCATGCCCCCAGCCACAAACACATCCCCATCTCCAACCTGGATGGCTTGGGCCGCAAGCCCCACGGCCTTCAGGCCCGAGCCGCACACCTTGTTCACCGTGAAGGCGGGAACACTCTCGGGGATACCCGCCTTGATCGCTGCCTGGCGGGCCGGGTTCTGTCCGCTAGCTGCCTGCAGCACGTTACCTAAGATAACCTCGTCCACCTCTTCCGGGGGCAGTTGAGTTTCCTCCAACAGCCGCCTGATCACCACGGCAGCCAAGTCTGGGGCGGAAAGATCCTTGAGGGTCCCACCGAAACTGCCGATGGCTGTACGCAGGGCCTTGACGATCACCACTTCGCGCATGTTCTTCCTCCTTCACTTTAGGAACTCCCGTTCTGCTTCCGCTTCCAGCGGCGCCTCTCCAAATCCGCAGGCTCAATGGATCGTTCCTCTGTGGACTGCAGCAGCCGGGCTACGCCCCGGGAGGCGGTCTGTCCCTCCGTAGGTTCCCATCCTTCATCCACATACTGGGGCTCCACATAGGTGGCGATCACCCCTTCATAGTTGCGGAGCACCACCTTGGTGGGGGACATACTGATCAAGTATTGGGGCATGACCGGCGTTTTGCCTCCGCCACCTGGCACATCCACTACATAGGTAGGTACCGCGTAGCCGGAAATGTGACCCCGCAGAGCCTCCATGATCTCCAGACCCTTGGACACCTTGGTTCGGAAGTGCTCAATGCCCATGGACAGGTCGCACTGGTAGATATAATAGGGACGCACACGGATCTGTACCAGCTTCAGCACCAGCTCCTTCATGATCTCGGGGTTGTCGTTCACCCCCCGCAGCAGCACGCTTTGATTACCCACGGGAATACCCGCATCAACCAGCCTTTCACAGGCTGCCCTGGAATCGGCGGTGATCTCCTTGGGGTGGTTGAAGTGGGTATTGAGCCAGATGGGATGATACTTCTTCAACATGTTTACAAGATCCGGGGTGATCCTCTGGGGCATAACCACGGGGGTGCGGGTACCGATGCGGATGATCTCCACATGGGGAATATCCCTCAGGCGCCGGATAATCTCCTCGAGGCGTCCGTCGGACATGAGCAAGGCATCACCGCCAGAAAGGAGCACGTCGCGTACAGCTGGAGTGCGGCGGATGTACTCAATTCCTTGCTCGATCAAATCCCAGCTCAACCCGGCATCCCGTTGGCCTGCGAACCGGCGCCTGGTGCAATGACGGCAGTACATGGAACATTGGTCCGTAATTAAGAACAGCACCCGGTCGGGATAGCGATGGGTTAAGCCCGGTACCGGTGAATCTTCTTCTTCACTGAGGGGGTCATGCAAATCCGCACGGCTGGAGTATGTCTCGTGGATAGTGGGTATGGCCTGTTTGCGAATGGGACAGTTGGCGTCAGTGGGATCGATGAGGGAGGCGTAGTAGGGTGTGATGCCCATGCGGAAGACTTCCAGCACTCTGGCAATATCTGCCTGTTCCTGCTCCGTTAAGGGGATAATCCTGCTCAGCTGCTCCACAGTCTGAATGCGGTTGCGCACCTGCCAGTGCCAATCCCGCCACTCGGCCTCGCTGTAGCCCCACTTCAGCCACGGAGCTTCTCCTACATGTTCTCTGCTAACCGCGCTCACTGCCAAACCTCCTTCCACCTAAACTGCCGCCGGCAAAGGCATGTCCTTGAGCTCAGGAGCAGGCTCCAAAGGGGCCCCGGTCAATTCTCGGATCTGTTCCACGGAGAAAGCGGGATGCCTTTCCAGCAGGATCATGGTGCCACCGCCGGGCCTGAACACACCCAGTTCTGTGACTACCAGATCCACTTCGTGAACTGCAGTGAGGGGCAGGCGGCACTTTTCCAACAGCTTGGGCTGGCCATCCTTGGTGGTATGGCTGGTGGCCACAATCACCTTTTTCGCTCCCACCACCAAATCCATGGCGCCACCCATACCGGGAACCATTTTGCCTGGAATCATCCAGCTAGCTAGATTCCCCCACGCATCCACTTCCAGGGCCCCCAGCACAGTCACATCCACATGGCCGCCCCGGATGATGGCAAAGGAAAGGGCGCTGTCGAAAAAGGCCCCGCCCGGCAGAATAGTGACAGGTTTTCCGCCTGCGTTAACTAGATCTGGATCCTCTTTGCCTGGAGCTGGGTCCGGGCCCAGACCCACAAACCCGTTTTCCGACTGGAAAACCACATCCACACCCGGTGGGATGAAGCTGGCCACCAGAGTGGGCAGACCGATGCCTAGATTCACCACATCACCGTGGGAAAGCTCTTGAGCAATACGGTGGGCGATGATTTTCCGCTTTTGCTCGTCAGTCATGCCTGCTCACGCTCCTCACCATTACATCCACAAAAATCCCGGGAGTCATGACCTGATCCGGATCGAGCACTCCCACTTCTACAATCTCCTCCACCTCCGCAATCACCAGGTCCGCAGCCATGGCCATAAGCGGGTTAAAATTCCGAGCGCTCCTGCGGTAAACGAGGTTGCCCTTACGGTCCCCTTTCCAGGCCTTGATCAAAGCCACATCCGCGCGGAGCGGTGTTTCTAAAAGATAAGTCCGGCCGTCAACGACCAATTCCTGCTTGCCTTGGGCTACGATGGTGCCAACTCCCGTTGGGGTGAGTACTCCTCCCAACCCTGCGCCCGCGCAGCGAATCCTCTCCGCAAGGGTGCCCTGGGGAACCAGCTCCACATGGATCCGGCCGTCGATCATGCGGCGTCCCGTCTCGGGATTGGTGCCGATGTGGCTGGCGATCACGCGAGTGACTGCATCTGCGCTGATCAACATCCCAACACCATCACCCTGCACCCCGGTGTCATTGGTAATGAGTGTCAAGTCGCGCACATGGCGTCGCGCCAGTTCGGCAATGAGGCCTGTGGGCGCGCCGCAGGTCATAAATCCTCCGATCATCACAGTACTGCCATCCTTGATCTGCGCCACAGCTTCTGGTATGGACAAAATCGCGGGCATGCTTTCCCTCCCTGCAGCCTATGTTTTTACCGGTATACCCAAGATCTCCCGCGCTTCGTCGGGGCTGGCCACTTCCCGCCCCAGCTCTTGGGCAATGCACACTATCCTGGCCACCAGCTGTGCACTGCTTACAGCCAACTCTCCTTTTTTGTAGTAGATGTTGTCTTCAAAGCCCACACGCACATGCCCCCCCATGGCCATTGCGGCCAGGGCCAAAGGCGTCTCGTGGCGCCCAATGCCCGATACGGTCCAGGTGGACCCTGGGGGTATGGCGTCCACCAGGAAAGCCAGGTTCCGCACCGTACCTGCCATGGCTCCTGGTACTCCCAACACGAAGTTGAAGTGCAGTGGTTCCCGCACCAGGCCCTTTTTCAAGAGGCGCAGGGCATTGTCGATCATGCCTGCTTCGAAGATCTCAAACTCTGGTTTGATCCCCCGCTCCTGCATCAGGCGGGCCGCTTCTTCCACGAACTCCTGGGGATTGGCAAAAATGTCGCGGCCGAAGTTGCAGGTTCCTGTGGTAAGGGTGGCCATCTCCGGGTCTAGTTCCAGAGGCTGGAGCCGTTCTTGGGCGGTATGCCACACGGCACCTCCGGTGGAGGGCTGGAAGATCACCGGGCAGGCCCGCTCTATGAGGCGCTTGATCTCCCCATAGACCTCCTTGTCTTGGGTGGGCGTCCCATCAGCCAGCCTGGCATGGACATGGACGATGGCCGCGCCCGCCTCATAGGCCTCCAGTGCAGCTTGGGCAATCTCCTCGGGTGTAATGGGCAGATTGGGCTGCTGTTCCCTGGTAACCTCCGCGCCTGTGAGGGCCGCGGTGATAATCAGTTTAGACACCCTGATTTCCCCCCCTCTGCCTTTCCTTAGGCACCACGCACACACCCTTGGCCTCCGCCACCACCACCGGCTCAGGCAGCACATCCATGGCGGAAGGAGGAAGCCCTTCCCCTTGGGGGCGGGTGATCTGCTTCACCGCCTGAAACTCCATGTGTCGCGAGGTGTTGCCCACCTTGGTGATCCTCCCCCGCACTTCGATGAAATCCCCGGCATAGACCGGCGCCTTGAACATGACCTCGCTGTAGGTGAGCAGCAGCCCTTCATCGCCATCGTGGCGGATGAGCAGTTCTGTGGCCGCATCGCCAAAGAGCTGCAGAAGAAAAGCACCATCCACCAACTCACCTCCATAATGGGCCTGGCTAGCGCTTACCCGCACCCGCAGAACACTTTCCAACACAGTCTATTCACCCCTTTCCATCCTCCGTGCCACTTCCCTGGCCAAAAACCCGGCCACATCCCGTGCGGTGGTTCCGGGCCCAAAACCGGCATCAAAGCCCAACTCCGCGGCTAGAACCCTGTCTATGCGCGGCCCGCCCACCACCATGATGAGCTTAGGGCGCAGTCCTTCCGCCTCGGCCAGTTCTACCAGCTCCGTAAGGTTCTTAATATGGATGTCCCGCTGGGTGACCACCTGCGAGACCAGCACCGCATCCGCGCCCACTTCCACCGCTTTTTGGAGCAGTTCTTCATTGGGTACCTGGCTGCCTAAGTTATAGGTTTCAAACATGGGATAGCGCTCCAACCCATACTCGCCCTTGTAGCCTTTCATGTTCATAATGGCATCCAGGCCCACCGTGTGGGCATCCGTGCCTGTGCAGGCACCCACCACCACGATTTTGCGCCCAACCCGCTCCTCAATCAAAGCATTGATCTCCTCGAAACTGAGGGCTGCCTCTTCTTCAGGCAGCTCGGGAAGTTCACTAGGGTCGATGCTGTGGCGGCAGCTGCCGTAGAGGATGAAAAAGGTGAACCCGTTGAGGTCCTTGGTGTGGACGATCTGCACGTTATCCAAGCCCATCTTTCCTGCCAGCCTCTTGGCCGCCTCTTGAGCCTTAGGGCCTGCGGGCAAGGGCAGGGTAAAGCTGAGCTGCATCTGCCCATCTCCCCAGGTGTCGCCGTAGGGTTTTAATGCGGACACCATCAGTTCTCCCTCCCCAGTTCGCGCCGGAGCGCATCCATAATTGGATTCACATAGTCCAGTCCCTTGCGGATTACACCCTCACGGCCCTTACCTCCCCCAGGCGGCCGTTTGATCTCGGCAAAGTATCCTGCGCCGATGGCTCCCTTGAGACCCAGAGCTGCAATCTCCTCCAAAAAGGCCAAGGTCTTATCTACGATCTCCTCGGACCTCCTCTGGATAAGGCCATCTGGCCGGAAGATGATCTCCCGGCCCAAGTCCCGGGCATTGTCCATCACGTATTGGGCATTTTCCAGACTCAAAATGCGGTCACTGAGATGGGGCGTGTGGATAGCCTCCGTAAGCATACCCAACAGATGGATACTCTGCCCCGTGAGCACCGAGGCCAGGTTGAACATGGCATTTTGAACGTGCCCCATAAAAACATCGCCGGTCATGTACTTAGTTGGGGGCATGTACTTCAAAGGTGAGTCGGGGAAAACCTGGCGCAGCGTCTGGGCCATGGCCACTTCGTAGAGGAACCCGTTGGGCATTTTTGGATCCATTTCGAAGGCGTGGCCCAGGCCAAGCTGCCAGTGATCGAGTCCAGCTAAAAGCCCCAACTGCTCGTTGATGAAGTTGGAAGCAAGCACAGTATGGGCCTGCTCATAGGCATCAGCCGTGGTTAGATAATTATCCTCGCCTGTGTTGATGATGATCCCGGCATAGGCGTTGAGCATGCGGGAAAAGTGTTGGTCCGCGAAGGTGCGATCCATGTTGATATCCCGGAACAAGATCCCATACATGGCGTCGTTGAGCATCATGTCCAGCCGCTCCAGCGCGCCCATGGCGGCGATCTCAGGCATGCACAGCCCTGAACAGTAGTTCACCAGCTGGATATAACGGCCCAGCTCCACACTGACCTCGTCCAGGGCCTGCCGCATGACGCGGAAGTTGGCCTGGGTGGCATAGGTTCCTCCGTAGCCCTCGGTGGTGGTCCCGTAGGGCACATAATCCAAAAGGCTCTGGGCGGTGGTACGGATTACGGCGATAATATCCGCCCCGTACCTGGCCGCGGCCTGGGCCTGTTTTACATCTTCAAAAATGTTACCGCTAGCCACGATCACATACTTCAAAGGCTCCCGGCCGATACCCAGCTTGTCTTTCAGTTCTTCCCGGATCTGACGCTGCCTGCGGATCGCGGTCAAGGCGCTGTCGGTGTATTCGTCCATCACCTGCTTCACCCGCAGCGGATCCTGGATCTCCAGGTCACACAGTGAAAGGCCTTCACCACAGCTCTCTGCCACTTCTTGGGGTGTCTTCCCCAGCGCCACCACCGCATTGGCCAGCCAAAAGGCGATGCCCCGGTGGAGTTGGTTGGCGGCAGCCACTTGGTCCACCACCACATTGGGCAGAGGCACCCCCTCAGAATTCGTGCCATCAATGCCGAACAAGCGGGCCACGGTGCGCTCAATGCTCACAGTGGTTACCTGGTCAACTTCCCTTTGGATGTCCCGGGCAATGCGCTCCGCGAGCTCCCGCGCCCTGGCCACCTTGCTCTGGTCCACTTTCAGCAGCTCATTGACCACCATCTTCACTCCTCTGCAAAGCCTTCGCTCTGGCTATAACCCCTGGTTCAACGCCTAGCGCTTCGGCGACGAACACTGCATCGCTTGGCCCTACGTCCCCCGGTGCTGCCTGCTCCAGAGTATAATCCATAAAGCGCTGCAGGGCTTCCAGGTTCCAAGCAGATAGGGGCAAAACCTCCTTCTGCAGCTGCTCCTTGTCCAGTCCCCTCACCCGATAATGCACCACACCCTCGATTTGGGTTAAACAGCTATAATGGGTGGCAAGTACGGTCATGGCCGGCGCGGCACGGAGCCGCTCCACCACGGCCTGAGCCACCGCAGCCCCCTCGCCCGGGCTGGTGCTCTGGGCCAACTCGTCCAGGAGGATCAAACCCGGCTCTCCGCTGTAGGGCAGCACTTCCCGGACGAAGAACACCTCCCGTGCGAACCTGCTCAAGCCCGGCATCCCTTGACTGGAAGGGAGATGGGCCCTGAGGAAGCGCCGGGGTTTGAACGTCATGGACTGAGCCGGGACCAACAAACCGTACTGGGCCATGGCCACCAGCAGTCCAATGGTCTTCAGGGTGACCGTCTTACCTCCCATGTTCGGACCGGTAATCACCGTAACTCCCGGGCGCAGTTCCAAGGAAAGGGGACAATAAACGCCGCCCGCCTGCCGCACCTCTTCCTCCACTAGAAGGTGGCGTCCCCCGCGGATAACCAGACACTCCTCGCCTGCCAAAGAGGGTTTGACGCCTTGCATCTCCAGGCAGAAGCGGGCTTTCGCCAAAAGAAAATCTAAGAATCCTAAGATTTCTAAGATTCTGAGTAGGCGGGGCGCGTGGGCACCCACAACCCGGCTTAATTCGGCCCTAACGGCGGCTTTGCGCTCTTCCTCCTGGGACCTAACCGCGGCCAACTCCCCTCTCAGCTGCGCGCCCTCGCCCCGATCTACCCAGCGAAAGGTAACAAAACCCTCCGTTTCCTGGATCCTAACCAGGTCCGGGACCTTTTCCAACTCCGCCAGCGCGGATTGGTCCCGGCTGGATACGGTGATCTCGTCTTCTGAGGACAGCCCTCTGCCTGCGGCTGCCCACACTTGGGCGTCCACCCGAGACCTCAGCTCTGCCAGGCGCTCCTCCAGGAAGCGGCGCCGTCGGCGCGCCGCGGCCAGAAGCTCATCATAGGCATCCGCGAGGTAGAAACTGAGCTCTCCGCCCTGGCCTACGCTGAGGTCCTCCCGACACGGGGTACAAACATCCAGGGGAACCGGCAGGAGAGGGGCCCAGCCCAAACGGTGCAGCTCCCCTTGAACTTCCTCCGCCAAGTGGAGCAGTTTCTTCACTTCATAGAGCTCAACATCATCTAGGGTTTCTCCTCGGGCGCTGCGGGCAATGATCCCAGAAATATCCTTCAGCTGGCTAAGGGAATGGAGCAGACCTTCTCCTGCCGCGGGCTGCCTGCGCAGGCAGTGCACTGCCTGTTCTAGGCGGTGCCAAGCATCCTCCAGCTCAGCCTTTTGCTCAGGGAGAAAGGCCCGGGCCTCCCTCTGCAGGGCCCGTCCCAGGGGAGAAACGGGGCGGATGCGCAGCCAGATGGCTTCAAAGCCAAGCTCGCGCCTGGTTTCAGCATCAAGGAAGTGCATGAATTTCCTCCTTTGGCGGTCTATAGCGCACTCCCAAGCGCAAATCGAAACAAGGTAGGGGGTGGACTACGCGGCCCACATCATCCAGCAGAACTGCAGGCTCAGCATACCCGTACCTGCTGTGAAAAGGGTTTACCGTGACCGCGCTGAGGTGCAGCGGCTGTAGAACACGCAGTCTCACCTGGCGGGAGGCCAACAAGTTTAGGCTCCCGGCGCTCAAAAACACAGCCGTGGGGTCAGAAGCCACAAGGGTAAATGAAGCTGGCCCCGCTGCACTTAAGATCCTGGTCAGTACAGAATCGGTCAGCATTCCACGCGCATAAATCAGTTCAGCATTGGCAAGTCCCCCTAGCGCGAGGGACCCTTCAGCCGCATAAACCTGAGACCGCTCTACGTGATGCACGCTGCCGTCGGCAGCCAGCGCCACGAGTTTCACATGTTCAGCAGCGTGCTTAAAGGCACGGGATGCTGCTGCATCCTCCAAGGCCGGCAGAGTAAGCACGGCCAGCCAGTGCCTGAGTTTATCTAGGAGCTGAGCCCGATCCCAGGCCGCTTCCACACCCACCGTCAATACAGCGGTGTCCGTAACCAGCGGCGCCGAAAGGGACCGGCGGTCCACCGCGCCATCCACCAGCAGCAGGTCTACACCCACCGCTTCCAGTTCCTCTTTTAGCGCGGCCAGCTCCCAGCCGCTTCCCGGGCCGGCGAGCACTAATTTGCCCCGGCTGAGCACGCGGGCTAGGACCACTTCACCCAGGGGAGTGGCAACTCCTGTAGCGCCTAGTACCTCATAATCCAACTCGCTCTGCACAAGCGGGGCCTTGGCAGTCACAGCGATCAGACCTGGATACACCTGGATGCGGGGCTTCAAGTGCCCGTGAAGGCTATCCCTCTCCTCCCCATCCAGGCCAATGGAGGTCACAGCCAGCTTTAGGCCCAGCTTCTGTCCTTCCAGCACCAACTGGTTAAAGGTATAGGTCTTACCGGTATTTTTCGCCATTCCGATTATAGCAACAGAATGGAAATGGTTCTCTAATATTTCTGCCAAAAACACCGGTATTCCTCCTAAACGGGGCCAAGAATTACACGTAGATCTGGGAAAACAGTTGGAACAGCTGGGGATTCTCCCTGAGCACCTCCAGGGCAATCTGGGCGTGATGCTTGGTGTAGCCGTTTCCGATCAGCATGTTCACATCCTTACCTACACCCTCCGCGCCCAACGCGGCGGCAGTGAAACTGGTGGCCATGCTGAAAAAGTATACTGTACCACCATCCCGGGTGCACAAAATGGACGCCATCTCTGTATGGGGTACATTCACGCAGTTGATGGTCAGGTCAGCAAGCCCTCCGCAGGCGTGGGTCAAGGCCTCCAGGCATTCCAAGGGTTTGGTGGCGTCCACATTCAGGATCACATCCGCCAAACCCAGCTGGGCGATGCGCCGAACCGCTTCCTCCCCGTAGTCCACAGCCACAACCTGGCCTGTAACGCCGGCGCGCTTTTTGGCCTCGTGCAGACACAGGGCCCCCGATTTGCCCCCGGCTCCAATAATGAGCACCCTATCGCCTGGCTTTACCAGTTTTGCGGTTTGGGCAGGCGCGCCGGCCACATCCAAAGCAGCCAGGGCCACCCTTTGGGGCAGGTCTGGGGGCAGCACAGCGTAAATGCCGCTTTCAAACAAAATGGCCTGCCCTTCAATGTCCACCTGCGCTGTGTCCTTGTGAATCTTTTTGATCTCCTTGATCACCAAGGGCGTCAAGGTTAGGGACACTAAGGACGCGAGGCGGTCGCCCACCTTTAGATCGCGGGCTTGAAGGGCAGACCCAAGGGCACTAACCGTACCGATCAACATTCCGCCAGAACCCGTCACAGGATTGTGGTGCTTACCACGGCTCTCCACAATCTGGAGCATGATCTGGGCCATGCGCCCTTCATCATCACCGGCCTGCTGGCGGATTTGCGTGAAACTGGCAGAATCGATATTCAAGGTCTCCACGTCAATCAGAATCTCGTTGTCATACAGTTCCATGGTATTGTCCAGGCGCTGGGCTCCTTGGGGAAGCGCTCCCTTCGGCTCCAGCACCCGGTGGGTCCCATACGGACAGCCTAAAGTCACCGGCACATCTCCCCTCTACAGATGATCGAGCAGCAAGGCAGCGGCCTGTGGGGCCAGGCTTTAGGTCGACTCCCCTTCCTGGGTCAAAGCGGTAGCAATGTCCTTATAAGGCCTGGTAGCCTCCGCATCCTCGGCGGTGAGGGAGTTCCAGACTGTTTCCATGGTCAAGCGGATCCGCTCCCGCAGCTGGCGCTCTAGGCGCTGGGTCTTCTGGAGGCGTTCTTCGGAGTCGGCCAGAATCTGCTGGGCTTTTAGGCGCGCTTCGCTGATAATGCGCTCCGCTTCTGCCTGGGCCACGCTGATCACATTATCCGCTTCGCGGCTGGCCATCGTCTTGATCTCCTGAACCGTCTGCTTGGTGAGCGCGAGCAGATCCAGCACATCCTGTTCGCGGCTGCCCTTGCTCTCCATCTGTTGACGCAGCTCTTCCAGTTCTTGACGGAGTTTGCGATTCTCTTGGTAAACCGCTTCGTATTCCCCCACCAACTCCGCGAGGAAATCGTCCACTTCATCGGGATCGTAACCCTTAAACACGCGCTTGAACTCTAGGTTGTGAATATCCATAGGTTTCAGCACCCACGCCACCTCCTCAGTAATAGCGATGCAGTACAATACTGGTGCGGCCCTTGCGCGTGGTACCCGCAACTTGGGACAGTACAACCCTGCCCCTACCCCGCATGGACAGCACGTCCCCTTCATTTACGCTCAAGGCAGGATTAGTCACGGGTTTCCAGTTGAGCTTCAGCCGTTCTGCCTTGATCTCCCGCACCATCTTGGTACGGCTCATGCCGAAGCCTTCCGCAGCCACAGCATCCAGGCGCAGGGAAGCCACGGTGGCCTTGATCTCCTTGATCCGCTCAGGCTCCACCGCCAGCTGTTCTTCATCGATTTCCCGGACAGTGATGGGCACCTGGTGCACCCGATCCCAATGGGTGAGGAGGTAATCCACCACCTCCGCGGCAACAATCACCTGACATCCCTCAGGGAACACCACAATATCACCGATTTTCTCCCGTTTCAAACCCGTGCCTAGTACAGAACCCAGGTAATCACGGTGGGTAACCTGCTGGAAACTGAAGTTCCCCCGGGCCTCCAAAACCCGCAGGAAGGAGGGAATGGTCTCTACCAGGTAAAACTGGGGATAGATCACCAGGCGCGCCCGCTCCGCGTTTTTGTACCCCCCTTGGTGCAGGGCATCCACTTCAGGGATGCGCGCTAAGACGCTTTCGGCGACTTTCCGTTCATAGGGATCCAAAAAGTCGGAAACCTGGGGGCGGTTTGTGTCCCACGCCAGACGGGCTAGATCCAAAATGTGACTTCCTAGGCTGCGTTCTTCTTCACCGCGCAGGTGCCCCAACAACTGTTCCTTGTTCAAACTACCCTCAACCTCCCCAGGCAAAGCCAAGCACAACGATGGCTAGAATGCGCCGCACCAGGGAATAACCCAAGCGCAGGACTAAAAACATGATCAGGGGCGAAAAGTCGATATTACCCACAGGGGGCAGGATTCCCCGGAAGGGGCGCACCACAAAGTCGGTCACCTTGTAGATATAACGAACCACAGGGTGGTAGTAGTTGACATTGGGAATCCAGCTCAACAGAAAGCGGGCCACTAAAACCCAGGTAAAGATCTCAAAAATAAGGTCAAGAACTAGAATGAACTGCAATGCCCTCACTCACCCTCGCCCTTGATTTAGGTCAAAAAAATCCGCTTCCAGATCACCTTCGATCACCACGGAAGGGGGTGTAAAACAGAAAATGGTCTCGCCCAGCTTGCGCATGTTCCCTTCCAGCGCGTGGGTGGCACCGCTCATGAAGTCCACTATCCTCTGGGCTTCCGTTTTGTCTACCAGATGCAGGCGGAGTATGAGTGACTTCCGGCCCTTGAGGAAGGCCACATACTCCTTCACATCGGCAAAAGACCTGGGTTCCACTATATAGATCCTGCTCTGCACAGCGGTCTGCCCCCCTGTTAGGCTCACCAGCGTGGGCGTGCTCTTGCTGCGGGTCTCAGAGGTCTGCTTCTTCTTTGTCCGCTCCCGCCGCAGAGGTACTACATCCTCCTCCAACTCTTTTTCCTTCACTTCCACTTCTTCTGTTTCGGCGTAGTCTTCCGTCACACCCAGAAACACCTTGAGCTTATGCACAAAATCGCTCATCTCTACTCCTCCTTGGCAAAGAGTGCCGAACCGATCCTCACCAGGGTCGCGCCTTCTTCGATGGCGACCTCAAAGTCATTGGTCATGCCCATGGACAAAGTATCCCACTGCACCCCAAGCTCCTGCTGCAGCCACTGATAGAGCCGCCTAGTCTCCTTGAACACCGGGCGCGTAGCTTCCCCTTCCACAAAGGGGGCAATAGTCATCAACCCCCGCACATTGAGGTGGGGGCATTCCGCCAGCACCCGCCGGGCGAAGGGCAGCACCTGGCCAGGGTCTACTCCCTGCTTCGATTTCTCTCCAGAGACATTCACCTGAATCAGTACATCCTGGCGCTTGCCCCACGTGGCGGCCCTGGCATTGAGCGCCTCAGCCAAAGACCACCGGTCCAGGGAATGGATGAGGGCAAAGGGCTTGCAGTAGCGCACCTTGTTAGTCTGGAGAGTGCCAATGAAATGCCATTCGGCCTCGGGAAAAAGCTCCACCCTCCTGCGGGCATCCTGCACCCGGTTCTCGCCAAACAGCAGGAGACCAGAGTCTAGCAGCTCCCGCACCTCCTGATCTGATGCGTACTTGGTTACACCCAACAGCCTAATCTCACTTGCCTTCCGGCCGGCCCGCTGAGCGGCCTGCCGGATGCGGGCTTGTACATCTGCCAAATTCTCTCTAATTCCCATTACTTCCACCTTATCATCAGTTTTCCTTCTAGGCCTAGTCCAACCTTCCCTACAAGAGATAAACAACGATGATCACTGCGCCCACCAGCCAAGTGTAGTAGGAAAACCAGACCAGCTTGCCTTGGCGTACCACCCGCAAAAAGAAGCGGATGGCCAGATAACCCGTTACTGCCGCCGAAAGGAACCCAGCGACCAAAACGCCCAGGCCCAGACTTGTGGCCCCCCGGAGCAAGTCCCGCACCGAGAGGGCTAAAGCGCCCAATATAGCCGGGATGGACAACAAAAACGAAAACCTCGCGGCCCCTTCCCGGTCCAGTCCCCTGAGAAGCCCCGCGGCAATGGTGGTACCAGAACGGGATAGTCCAGGCACAATAGCCGCGGCCTGGCCGCAGCCGATGACCAGTGCGTCTAGAAAGGATGGCTGCCGGGCTTTTCCCGGCAGACGCCGATCCACCAAAAACAGGATAAAGCCAGTGACCAGCAGCATCACGCCCACGAACAGGCTGCTGGAAAAGAGCTGCTCCACCTGCTCCTTAAACAGCAGGGCAACCACAACTGCGGGAATGGTGCCCAAAACCAGGGCTATCAAGAGCCGGCAGCCCGGATCCTGTTGCACGAGGGTCGTCGCCTGGCTGGGGCTGCGCACAAACTTCACCGCGGCCAAAAGGAGCTGCTCCACCTCTCGCCAGAACACCGCCAGCACAGCCACGAGCGTGCCCACATGCACCATTACCTCAAAGACCAGAGACTGTTCCTGAAGGCCGAACAGCTGAGCGCCCAAGACAAGATGGCCCGAAGAGCTCACGGGCAGGAACTCTGTCACTCCCTGGATGATGCCCAGGATGATTGCCTGAATAACTGTCACGGCTGCACTCCCTTCCAAGTCATCCTAACTTATTCTTGGTTGGCGCACCGATTCCTGCTCCCCACCAAGCTAGACGGGCCAGCTTGGGCAGAAAAGGAAGAACCGCCAAGGCCGTGACCGCGTTAAAAAGGGTGTGGGCGTGGGCCACCTGTCTGCCGGGTTGGCTGGACAGGTATTCTACTGCCTGGTAGAAGCGGGGAAAGAAGGGTAGAACCAGGAGTACCCCGGCCAGATTGAACAGAAGGTCGGCCAAAGCCGTAGCTCTGCTGGCCCTGCTCCGCCCGTAGCTGGCCAGGAGAGTGGTGGCCACCGTACCCACGTTGCTGCCCAAAGCCATGCCCACCGCCACCCAAGGCTGGAGGAGGTTCTGTTTGGTCAGGCCGATAACCAGTCCCGTGACGGCACTGCTGGATTGCACCACCACGGTCAAAGCAGCTCCCGAGAGTACCGCCTGCCAAGGGGTATGGGTAAAGCTGGCCAGGGCTGTGTAGACCGTGGGAGCCTGGACCACAGGGGCCAGGGAGGCCGAAGTGAAAGAAAGGCCGAAGAAAATGGCCCCCAAGCTGAACAGGGCAGCTCCCACCCGCGGCCTTTTCATGATCCAACGGACCCCCAAACCCGCGGCGCACAGGGGGAGAGCCAGCTTTTCCAGGGGCAGGGCAATAATCTGGGCAGTGACCGTAGTGCCAACATTGGCCCCCAACAGCACCCCCAAGGCTTGGGTCAAAGTAAGTACCCCTGTATCGGTGAGCACTACCATGGCCGCGCCCACCGCACTGCTGCTTTGGATGAAAGCGGTGATTGCCAATCCCGCCAGAAAACTCTTCGTCCGCGTCGCCGTGAGCTTGGTCCATAGTGTATGCAGCCGAAACCCCAGAACGCTTTCTAGGGTCTGGCTCAAAAGCCTCAACCCCGCCAAGAAAATGGCGATCCCCAGGATTGGATTTAGGACAAAGAAAAAGATTCTCATATTTGACCATATGAGAATCCCTGATTGGTTAGAAGAATCTGCCGTGAATAATGGCCCCCGGCTGAACGCTGGGCTCCAAAAAGTGCCTGGGGTCGGTGCTCAAAACCCTTACCACCCGAGCCTGGAAGCCGCCTATGAACTCGGCCTCCACGGTCAGGGCGCCCAGGGACAGCTGAATGGTGGGCTTTGGTTCCTGCTCGAACCCTTCCAGGACCTCTTCCAGGGGCACTACGGTGTAGAGCAGCACTGGAAACCTCCTCTCTGGCCTGCCGCGAGCTGCGACAGCCTGTAGAGGGCTGTCCCCAGTCCACCCACTTCGTCAATGAGCCCTACCCGCACGGCCTCCGCCCCCACCAGCACTGTGCCCACATCCCTCACCAACTCGCCGGTGCGGAACATCATCTCCCGCAGCACCGGCTCTGCTACCCGGGAGTGCTGGACAATGAAGCGGATCACCCGCTCCTGCATTTTGTCCAGGTACTCATAGGTTTGGGGAACCCCAATCACCAAACCGCTCAAACGAATGGGGTGGATGGTCATGGTGGCCGTTTCGGAAATAACCGAATGATCGGCCGCCACGGCGATGGGGGCGCCGATGGAATGGCCGCCTCCCAAAACGAGGGACACCACCGGCGTGGTCATGGTCTTCAGCATTTCCGCGATCGCCAGCCCAGCTTCAATATCTCCGCCCACGGTGTTCAGCACCACCAGCAGGCCCTTGATCTTGGGGTTCTGCTCAATGGCCACCAGCTGCGGAATTGCGTGTTCATACTTGGTTGTCTTATTGCGCGGCGGGAGCACTAGGTGCCCCTCGATCTGCCCAATAATAGTCAAGCAGTGAAAGGGCATCTCCTCACCCGGCTGCGTACCGGGTGTGCCCATCTGCCCCAACTCCTTAATGGTCTGCAGGGCTGGCGCTCCCCTGGTGGGAGCCCTTTCTTCCTGTGGTTGCTGGAACACAAAAGCTCCTCCCCTCTTACCGCTTAGTATGGTAAGAAAGGAGGAGCTCTAAACGTGCACGCTAGATTTCCATGATGATGGGCAGGATCATGGGGCGCCGCTTAGTTTTTTCCCAGACATAGCGGCTTAAGCTATCCCGAACTGCGCCTTTGATCGCGCTCCAATCAGAGCTGTTCTGCACAATGCAGTTTTCGATCGCCTCTTTGGCCCGTTGGCGCACTTCTTCCATGAGCTCTTCCGATTCCCGCACATAGACAAAGCCACGGGAGACCACATCTGGACCTGCCACGACTTTGCTGGCATTGCGGTTCATGGTCACGACCACGATCACGATGCCATCAGTGGAAAGCTGGCGCCGGTCGCGCAGCACGATGTTGCCCACATCGCCCACACCCAGACCATCCACGAACACCTGGCCCGAAACAACCCGCTCACGAATGCGCATGCCCTGGTCGGTAAACTCCACGGGCAGGCCGATTTCTCCGATAATGATGTTGTCTTTGGGCACTCCCGTAGCCTCGGCAAGCTCAGCGTGTTTGAGGAGCATGCGGTGCTCGCCGTGGATGGGCATGAAGTACTTGGGTTTGCACAAGTTCAGCAGGAGTTTCAGCTCTTCCTGCTGGGCGTGGCCAGAGGTGTGCACACCCAAATGGGGTTCGTAGACCACATTGGCCCCTTCCTTGAAGAGCTGGTTGATAATGCGGCCCACAGATTTTTCGTTGCCCGGAATGGGCGAAGCCGAAATGATCACCGTATCCCCAGGGGCGATGGAGATATGGTGGTGCTCGGCCATGGCCATGCGGCTGAGCGCAGCCATGGGTTCGCCTTGGCTGCCGGTGGTGATAATCACGGACTTGTTCTTATCCAGCTTATCCAAGTCTTCCAGATCCACCAAAACACCCTCGGGAATCTGAAGGTAGCCAAGTTCGGAAGCAACTTCGATGGTCCGGATCATGCTGCGCCCGGTGATGCTTACTTGGCGCCCTTCTCTAGCCGCAGCGTCAAAAATCTGCTGGATGCGATGGACATTGGACGCAAAGGTGGCCACGAGTATTCTCCCTTTGGCCTTGCTGAAAATGTTCTCAAAGGTTTCGCCCACCGTGCGTTCCGAGGCGGTATAGCCGGGACGCTCCGCGTTGGTGGAATCAGAAAGCAGGCACAGAACCCCTTCCTGACCCAGGCGAGCAAAGGCATACAGATCGGCTACCCGGCCATCATAGGGCGTCTGGTCAAACTTAAAGTCGCTGCAATGCACGATGGCTCCCAAGGGCGTGTGGAAGGCCACCGCCACCACACCAGCGATGCTGTGGTTCACGTGGATAAACTCCACATCGACACTGCCCACCTTGATGCGCTGGCCAGCGCTGATCTCATGCAGCTTAGTACTCCTTTCCAGACCGTGTTCAGTCAGCTTCACCTTCAGCAGTCCCAGCGTAAGCTTGGTCCCGTACACAGGCACGTTGAGGTGGCGTAGTACGTAGGGAACGCCCCCAATATGGTCCTCATGCCCGTGGGTCAGGATGATGCCCCTAACCCTGTGGGCATTCTCCACCAGATAGGTGATATCGGGGATGACCAAATCGACCCCTGGCATATCATCTTCAGGGAACATCACCCCGGCATCCACGATGACCAGATCGTTCCCCATTTCGTAGACGGTCATGTTTTTCCCGATCTCGCCCAGACCGCCCAGGGGCAGAATACGTATTTTATCTCCTTTGTTCATTCAGTTTAAAACACCTCCAAAAATTACGACTTCTCAAGTCCGCGCAACAAAATTAACCACCTCTACCGCCCATCCTTGGTGGTTAGCTTTCCACTCAGCCGAACAAGTCACAGATTCTTTTATTATACACATAGAAGGGAAAATAAGCAAATGCAAAAACCAAAACCCCCTCCTGGAAACGGCCAGGCAGGGGGTTTCACGCATGCAGGACCAAAATTTGTCAGGAGCCCAGTCCCATACTGCGCAGCACTTCCTTAATCTTCTGGGCTTCCTGCTCCGTAAGATCCACCAGGGGCAGGCGCAGGGGGCCGGTATCCACTCCCACAAACTCCAAGGCCCGCTTCACAGGCACGGGGTTGGTGGTAATGAACATGGCCTTAAACAGGGGCATGAGTTTGAGATGAATCTCCAGGGCCTCCGCTACCCTTCCTGCCTGGAAGGCCGAAATCATGGCTTTGATCTCCCGGCCCACTAGATGACTGGCCACACTCACCACGCCGGCGCCGCCCACCGCTAAAATGGGCAGGGTAAGTGCATCATCCCCCGAGTAGATGAGGAAGTCATCGGGGACCATGGTCTTCAGCAGGCTGACCTGCTCCAAGTTTCCACTAGCCTCTTTAATGGCCACGATGTTCTCAATCTCCGCCAAGCGCGCCACCGTTTCCGGCAGTATGTTGGAACCTGTGCGTCCGGGGACGTTGTAGATCATCACAGGCAGGGAAGTGCTCTCGGCCACAGTCTTGAAGTGCTGGTACAAACCTTCCTGGGAAGGCTTGTTGTAATATGGGGTTACCAGCATAATGCCGTCCACGCCAGCCTTTTCCGCCGCTTTCGTCAGAAGAATGGAATCCTGCGTACTGTTGGAACCGGTACCGGCGATAATGGTCATCTGCCCCCCGAGGGCATCGGTCACCGTGGAAAACAGCTTCACCTTTTCCTCAAAGCTTAAGGTGGGGCTTTCCCCGGTAGTACCGCTTAAGACCACCCCGTCAGAACCGTTTTCACCCAGCCGCTGAGCCAACTCCACGGCAGCCGTGTAGTTCACGGTATAATCCCTATTCATGGGCGTGATCATCGCGGTTAGAACCTGACCTGATTTCATGAGCTTGACCTCCTAAATCGAATCGAGATGGAATTCCCTGTACAGCGCCTGTACGGCCCTGGGTGTATGTTCCTCCAAAACGAGGCAGGATATGTTGGCATGGGAATCGCTCGTCTGGTAAATGGGAATGTTCTCCGCTGTGAGGCAGTTTACTACCCGGGCCATCACCCCTGGTACTCCGTGCATACCCGCGCCCACCACCGAGACTTTAGCAAACCCTGTGTTGATCTGCACATCCAGCCCCAGGGCATCCAGGGCCTGCCGGGCCGGGCCGACCTTGGCTTCATCAATGACAAACACAATGGAATCCACGGCTAAGTTGATTAAATCCACGCTTACCTGGGCCTCAGCCAGGACCTGGAACACCTTGGCAGCCAGGCCGGAGGCATGAAAGTCTTCCGCACCGCCCACTTTCACCTGGGCCCGTCCGCCGAGGTGGGCAATCCCCGTCACCACCCGATCCGAGACCTGTTCGCCCCCTTTGGCTGCACGGGCCTTCACCCCATGGCCGATCCAGGTGCCACCGGTGGAATGCTGCACCGCCCGCACCTGCATGGGAATTCCTTCCTCCATCGCAATTTCTGCGGCGCGGGGATGGAGGACCTTGGCCCCCATGTGGGCCAGTTCCATCACTTCCCGGTAGGACATGACCTGGAGGGTGGGCGCATCGGGCACAAGCCTGGGATCGGCCGTTTTGATTCCATCTACATCCGTGTAAATCTCCACCCGTTCAGCCTTGAGCACTACGCCCAACACAGCCGCGGTGGTATCGCTTCCGCCGCGCCCTAAAGTTGTAACCACGCCCTGCTCCGTCACACCTTGAAAGCCGGCCACAACGGGAATCCGGCCCTGGCGCAGTACGTCCCACAACCGCTCAGCATGCACCCTTAGTACCCTGGCTCCCAAAGGGACGTCGTCGGTGGTGATACCGCACTGCCAACCCGTGAGGGCAGTAGCAGCCAGTCCCAGGGCACGCAGACCTTCCGCAAAGAGGGACGCAGCTATAATCTCCCCACAGGAGAGCAGAAGATCCACATTGGCTCCCTGCGCCTGGGGATTGACCTCCCGCATCAGTTCCAGCAGGGTATCAGTGGCATAGGGATCCCCCTGGCGCCCCATGGCAGAAACCACCACCACGGGGGAGAACCCCTGGTCCACCGCCTCCCAGACCCTCTGCATGGCTTCCCGCCTCAGTTCAGCGGTGCCCAGGGAAGTACCGCCGAACTTCTGTACAACAATTCTCACGCTCTCACCTCGCCTAGACGGCGCCCAATTCTAAGGCCAGCTCAGCTATTTGCACCGCGTTTAGGGCTGCTCCCTTGCGCACCTGATCGCCAACCACCCACAGATTCAGTCCTTTTTCCACAGTGAGATCCCTGCGGATCCTCCCCACATAGACGGCATCTCTGCCGGTGAGGAAAAGGGGCATGGGGTATTCTTGCTGGCTGGGATCGTCCAAAAGCTCTACGCCTGGAGCCTGTTTGAGCAGTTCCCGGCATTCCTCTGGTGCAAGCCTGTGCTCCGTCTCCACATTTATGCTCTCGCTGTGACAGCGCATGACGGGAATGCGGATGGTAGTGGGGGACACTTTCAATTCGGGGTCTTTGAACAGTTTCCGCGTCTCGTGCACCATCTTCCATTCTTCCTTAGTGTAGTCTTCCTCCGCAAATTCGTCAATTTGGGGAATCACATTAAAGGCAATGGGATAATGGCGCGGTGCTGTGGCTACGGGCAGAATCTGCGCCTCCATTTCCCTACCGGCTAGATAGTCCTCGGTCTGCCGGCGCAGCTCGTCCATGGCCCGTCCCCCAGCTCCCGACACGGCCTGGTACGTGGAGACCACAACCCGCTTAATCCCCACCCGATCGTAGATGGGCTTGAGCACCAGAGCCATGATTATGGTGGAGCAGTTGGGGTTGGCGATGATACCTTTATGCTTCAGGATTTCACCCCCATTAACCTCGGGAACAATCAGGGGCACATCCTCCCGAAGGCGGAAGGCGCTGGTGTTATCGATTACCAAAGCTCCTGCCCCCACAGCCGTATCCACCCAATCACGGCTCACCTGACCTCCGGCACAGAAAAAGGCCACATCCACACCTTGGAAAGCCTCGGGGGATACCTCCTGTACGGCGTACTCCTTCCCGCCCACCAGAACTCTTCTCCCCGCGGACCGGGCTGAGGACAACAGGGTTAAGCTTGCCATGGGGAAGCTGCGCTCCACTAGAATGTCCAGGAGTTCCTGGCCCACCATGCCGGTTGCACCTAAGATTGCCACATTCAGCTTTTTCATCTTCAACCTCTCCTCGCTACTTAACTTCGCGCACTTTCCTTTCAATCAATACTGGCTGGATCTGTCTGCCTTGTAAAGCATATTCCACAGTGGGTACGATTAAGTCCATATCTGCCACCACCGATCTAGGCTTGTGTTCCGGATTATCCTGGCCGAAGGGCACAAAAAACACCCTGGGAGTGCTGAGCAAAACTCCAAGGTTCTTGGCGTTAAGCCCCAAAGCATCATTGGTGGAAATGGCCAGAACCAGCGGCCTGCCGTTGCGCAGCTGCGCTTTAGCAGCCATGAGCACAGGCGTATCGGTGACGGCGTTGGCCAATTTGGCGCAGGTGTTGCCTGTGCAGGGTGCGATCACCAGAACATCCAGCAAAGCCTGGGGTCCCAGGGGTTCCGCTTCCGCGATGGTGGAGATGACAGGCCGGCCTGCTAGCTCGGCGAAGAAGGCTACAATCTCCGCCCCCGAGCCAAACCGGGTATCAGTTTCCGCCACCGATCGGGAGACAATGGGGTAAATCTCGGCCCCTGCCTCCTTAAGTTTCTGCACCTGGGGCCAGATTTCCTGGTAAGTGCAGTGGCTGCCCGTGAGGGCAAAGCCAATACGCTTAGCTGTCAGACCCATGGTCGTCCTCCCCCAACAGATTCTCGAGCAGGCGAGGAACGGTCTTAACCAAGATAGCAGCCGCAGTCTTGGGAGCGACCCGGCCGGGTAGGGAGAGGGCATGAACAGCCTTCAACCCCAACTGCTGCGCGGCGGCAAAATCTGTACCACCTGGACCGGAGGCAATATCCACGATTACGGTTTCCCGCTCCAGCTGCCGCAGATAAGAACGGGGCAGAACCATGGCGGGAATAGTATTAAAGATTATGTCGAAATCCCGGCGCATCTGCAGGGCAGCCAAGGGCAGAGTCTCACAGCCCAGGGAGAATGCCCCCGCCAGGTCCTGGGCAGACCGGGCGCATACAGTTACCCGGGCCCCCAATCCCTTTAGGCTTCTCGCTAAGGCAGTTCCGCAGCGGCCAAAGCCCAGCACCAGACAACGGGAGTTGTGGATAGTGATGGCGGTGTTTTCCATGGCCACTTGGATGGCCCCCTCCGCAGTGGGGATGGCATTCAGAATGGCAATCTCTTCAATCTCTGCCAGCTCCACCAGGCGCAAGCTGTACTGGGCAGCTAGGCCCCGGATCACTGGACGGGCCACCCCAATGAGCAGTGGAGTCCCGCTGGATAGCCGGGGGATCACTTCCGTAAGGTCAATCACCAGATCTGGAGGCAACATGTGCGCGGTCACCCTGCCCGCGGCGTCGGTACTACTCATGGGAGCGATCACCGCCTTGGTACCCTGTACCGCCGCGGTGGCTTCTTGGAAATGCAGCGCCTTCTGCAGGCGTTCCTCTTTGGGAAAACCCACCAGACGCAGATCTACCCCTCGCTCCAATAAGGCTGCAGCCAGCTCCACTTCACGCCCGTCGCATCCCAGCATGCTCACTGGTGTGCCCACAAGCTGACCAGCCATGGCAAGCCCTCCTCACCGAAACTCACTAGTACTATATGTCGGTGAAGAGAATGTGTTCTAGTCCGATGACAAGGCCCTCAACCTGCCCCACCTTGCGAATGGCCAAAAGCACGCCGGGCATAAAGCTCTCCCGATTGTTGGAGTCGTGCCGAATGGTCAAGGTCTGTCCGGGGAGCCCCAAGATTACCTCTTGGTGGGCCACCAATCCAGGCAGCCGCACACTGTGAATGGGGATCTCTTTGTTATGTACCTCTTCCATAAGCATTCGAGTGCGCAAAGCTGTCCCTGAGGGGGCATCCAGCTTCTGCTCATGATGATATTCGATAATCTCAGCCTGATCAAAAAAGCGCACAGCTTCCTTGGCAAATTGCATCATCAACACGGCCCCAATGGCGAAATTGGGGGCCACAATCGCTTTCCACCCTTCCCGCTGGGCCCTAGCCTGCCACTGGCTCAGCTCCTGGGGCGTTAGCCCTGTGGTGCCGATCACCATGGGTACTTTTCGGGCGCAGCAAATCTCCATGGACTGCCGCACAGCTGAGGGTGTAGTGAAGTCCACCACCACCTGGGGTTTCAGCACCTGCAGAGCTTCATCTAGGTCTGTAAAAACGGTGAGGCCATCCTGGGTCCGCCCCGCGGGATCCACACCGCCCACCAGCTCCAAGTCGGCAGCTAGGCGCACGGCCCGACAGACCTCGCGGCCCATCTTGCCATGGGCACCGTTAACTAACACGCGCATGCATTTTCCCCCTTTACAGCCATTCGTGTACATTCGCTATCCGCCAAAGCCATTCCTGCCGCAGAGCAGACAATGAAAAAAGCCGCCTCGCGGCGGCCTCTTCCACAGCCATAAGTCTCAGCTCTGCTTTCCTCCGTGGGTTTCCACGTCTTTGGCCCCATGCTGCCTGAGAATGGAGCTGGCGTCGTTGGCCTTATCACCGCTGGTCTCGATTACGGCCAAGACTCCACCCTGCTTCAGGTTTTCCTCGTACTGGCGGCCCCGCTCTGCGGGAATACCCAGGTCGATCAAACCTCCAGCCACACCCCCGGTAACAGCCCCCGAGAGGGCGCCGGCCAAGGGGCCTGCAGCCACAATGGGCCCGATACCAGGGATGGCCAGGGCCCCCACTCCAGCCAAAAGACCTGCTACTCCACCTAAGGCCCCACCCCAGGTGGTGCCTTCAGCAATGGAATCGGTGCCAAACTCAGAGCCCGTTTCCATATCCGTGCCGCCCTTGCGGGCCCGGTCTTCCTTGGCCACAATGGAGATCTCATTATCCTTAAACCCTTTATTTCTCAGTGCCTTAACCGCCTTTTCGGCTGAGGAAATGTCACTGAACACGCCAATGACCGTTGACAAGAACATACCCCCTTTTCCATGTCTTAGCTCTAGGTTACCCAAAAAAAGGGGGCTTATTCCAAGGCCGTCCTTCCTGAATTTTCTTCATCACCGCCGCGTAATCCTCGGCGGTGGTCAGATCCACAATGATTAAGTCCCGGCCGATTTTTTTGATCCCCCGCCAGGGGATCACTATGAGTTTGGGCCTGAACCAACGGCTGCCGTAGGGGATGACGATGGACTGCACTTCACCTGTACGCAGGTCGATGATGAGATCGGTGTGATCCACCACACCCAAACGGATACCCTCATCAATACACACAATCTCCTTGCCCGCCAGCTCAGAGTAGCGCATACCATCACCTCGGCTTAACTTATGTCTGCCGCCGGCTCCCTAGAACTCCCAGGTCCATGAGAGTCGCAGGCTCAGGGGCTGGCCAAAGGCTGCCGTCAAATTGCCCCCATCATAGCGCCCCACTTCGAGCTGCACATGGCCATTAGCTTTGCCCCACCGTATCCGCAGGTAACAGTGGGCCAGGTGGCGGAGGAAATCATACTTGAACACCACGCGCCAGTGCTGCTCCTTGTTCAGCTGCACCTCTAAGCGGCCGATCCGCCGAGGAATGTCGGCCCGCAGGCTCCAGCGTTCCCTTCCCCTTTCCCAGTCCCGGCGCAGCACTCCGTTGATAAGATCAACCTGCCAAAAGCCAGCCTCCTCTTCCCGGCGCACAAGGAATGCTCTGGTGGGCGCCAACCGCCACTCCCAAGTCCAGGTTTCCCCCGCCTGTAGAGTGAAAGCCAGCCGGTTGTACTGGCGCGTGCCCCCAAGATCCGTGTGCTTTCTCAGCTCCAGGCCCGCCTCCCAAGGTCCCACAGGCAAGGCCAACTCCAGCTGCCAGCCTGTCCGGTTGGGGGTGTAACGGTTGCTCTTGGCGGCAAGGCTCACAAAACCCGGTTCAATCCACTGCCAGCGCAAACGACCCCTGGCCCCGTCCCCGGTTTTCTCCAACTCCACCACTCTACCCCGCTGCACCGAACCATGGCGATTCAGAACGCCGGATGCCGCGACCGCCTGCAAGTTCCCCTTGACTGCTCCCGCTTGGAACACCGCGGCCCACCCCGGACCCTGCGCCTCCACGAAGTGCAGCCGCAGCCCGCTGAAGGAAAAGGGCCCCGCTTCCACTTTGCTCTCCGCAAAAGCCAGCTGGCCCAGATCCCCGCCCCGCAGGGGAATGCGCCGCAGAAGACCTAACTTGAGCTGCTCACCCTCTAGTAGAACAAAGGAGGTCTCTGGCCCATGCTGCTCCTTATTCACCAGGCGGAAGAGATCCCCTGTGGTAAGGTGGTCAACATTTTGACCTGCCCGCAGTGCGAAGGGCCCCAGCACCGCGCCCAGCTGCCAGCGGGGAGAAAGGCGCATGACCTTCTCCCCAGCCTCTACCTGGGCACCTAGACTCAGCTGCACCGGACCGTCTTGCCTTTCCCAGGCGAGATAAAAAGACCACTGGCCGCCTTCCGGACCTGCTGAACCGACAAGTTCCCCGCTCCAACTGGCTCCAGCCACCGCACAGATCAGCAGGTAAAAAGGGATCAAAAAAACTCCGCGCATGTACAAAGAACACACTCCTTTGGACATCTCCCTGGGCGCGGAGTACAAATATTATAGCATGCTCAACTATTTTTTCCAAGCATAACCTTCCCGGTCAGTGCGGCCCTCCTGCCGGGCAAAATTCTCTTGGTTCTTGGCTACATACGCCTGGTACAGCTCCTCTGGGCCGATACCTGCCTTGAGACACATGCTTACAAAGAAATGGAGCACATCGACGATTTCCTCCAGCAGGCGCTTCTGATCAATCTCCTGAGGATCCTTCCACCACTTGAAGTTGACCTCATCAAGGATTTCTGCAAGTTCCGAGATGATGGCCAGCACTTCCTTTTGAATCCACAACTCTTGGCTGAAGCGGACATTGCGGTGTTCAAGCACCGCCTGATCGAAGCGCTCCTGCAGCCTAAAGATTTCTTTCAGCATATCTTTCTGCATTGTATATCCTCCCTCACCAAATGACGGGGCCCCACGGCTGCCCAGCTCCAGCGCCGGGGATTGTAGATCTCTTCTGCTAAAGCGAGCACCTGCCCATAGTCCACTGCTTCCAGCCTGCGCAGCACTCCTTCAGGGGGCAGGGGTCCCCCTTCATAGATCTCGCCCTTGGCCAGACGGGACATGCGGGCACTGGTGCTTTCCAAGGACAGCACCAGGCCACTGCGCAACTGCTGTTTGGCCCGTTCCACCATCTCTTCAGTAATGCGCTGGCCCAAGGTACCCAACAGATCAGTGAGCACTTCCCACACCCGGCCCCAATTCTGGGGGTGGAAGCCCGCGTATACCCCGTAAAAACCGGTATCACTGTACAGGCTGTTGAACGAGTAGGTGCTGTACACCAGTCCCAGCTCTTCCCGGAGTTCCTGGAACAGCAGGGAACTCACCCCGCCGCCGATCATGGTATCCAGTACCTGCAGGGCGTACTTGCGCTCATCACTGCAGGAGATGGCCGGAGCCCCCAGGCAGAGGTGGACCTGTTCTATGTCCTTATCGGCAAAGATACAGCTCCCTGCGGTATAGTCAGGTTGAAGCGCAGGTCTTCTGCTTCCCCGGGGCAGGTCAGCCAAGCCTTGGGCAAAGGTGTCCACAACCTGGGCATGATGGACGTTCCCCACACAGGCTACAACTAAGCGATCAGCCGTGTAGTGCTTGGCCACATAACTGCGCACGCGCTGGGGAGAAAAACCTCTGATGGTTTCCTCGGAACCCAGAATGTTTCTGCCCAAGGGGTCTTCAGGCCAGAGCACATCTGAAAACAGATCATGCACGAAATCCTCGGGCGAATCCTCATACATGCGCAGCTCCTCTAGGACCACGTTTTTTTCCTTCTCAACATCTTCGGGCAAAAACAACGAGTTGAGCAGCATGTCCTGGAGCAGCTCCGCGGCGGTGGAAAAGTGCTCGTCCAGTACTTTGAAATAATAGCAGGTCTGTTCCTTTTCCGTAAAAGCATTGAGCTGCCCGCCCCGCTGATCCATCAGCTCAGCAATCTGCCGGGCGGAAAAGGTTTTGGTCCCTTTGAACATCATGTGCTCCACAAAATGGGACAGACCCCATTCTTCCAGCTCTTCCTGGCGGCTGCCCACCTCAAACCAAGCCCCTAAAGTAACTGAGCGCACATGGGGCAGGCGCTCAGTAATGATCCTCATCCCGTTGGGTAAGACTGTCTTCTGGTACATTGACTACCTCCACACGGCTGGGGATGCCCTCCAGCACGTGCTGTTCTTTCCACTGAATTTTGCGGTATGAATATGATACCATAGATTCAGTACATCAGAAAGGGGGGATGCCCATGGACCGGGGTGCAATCATTGCCCTGCTCTCCATGCTCTTTTATTTCACAACCTTCCTAGGAGGATCCTCTGTTCCCGCCGTGGAACCTCTGGTTCCCCCCGGAGAACAGCGAACTTATGAAGTCTTGGGCCAGCAGGGGCTGCTGGTAGCGGAAGCAGTTACAGTGCGGAACGCGCCTTCTGCCGAGGCCCAGGCCCTGGGAGTACTGAGGGACGGCAGCCGGGAAGTACTCATTTTAGATCAAGAGGACGGATGGTTCAAGATCCGTCCCCACACCGGGCCCACAGGGTGGGTGCCGGCATATGTGCTGACCATCACCCCCGTCGCCCCCAGAGAGCTGGATCGGATCATCCTTGGTTACTACACTCCGGGAGGGCCAGCTTACGAAACACTGCTCGACCATTCGTCTAAGCTCACGGCCGCGGCACCCCTGGGCTGGACTATGGACAGCAACGGATACGTCCATGGGCAGTTCGATCCCCAGGAGATGGGCCGCAGTCTCTACTTTGCAGGCAATCAGGAGCTGTACACCTACGGGCATGTGCGCGTGGCGGAACAGCCTGTGCACCTGTTGGCAAGCTCTCAGCTGCAGAAGAATGCTGTGCAGCAGCTGGTGAACCTGGTAGAAGAATGGGGCCTTAAGGGGCTGCTGGTACAAGTGGACTACGCCCCAGGCCAGGAGCAGTATGATCTGTTTGCCTTCATCAGCGTGCTGCGGGGGGAGCTGGCCGCAAAAGGTCGGCAGCTGCTTTTGGGCCTGCCTTGGACTGAGGGGCTGGACTACCAGGCTGCCAGCCAAGCCGCGAACTATCTGGTGGTGCCAAGCGCCCATCCGCAGCGGGAGCCTGGTCCTGTGGCCTCCCTGCCTGCGGTGGAAGAGATGCTGGCCAAGATCACCCAGGCTGTAGCCGGCAGCAAGCTGATCCTGTCCCTGGCCACCTCCGGACTGGAGTGGCAGGCGGCAGGAACGGTGCGGGCCCTCAGCCACCAAGAAGTGCTGGAACTTGCAGCCCAGCACGGAGCAAAAATACGCTGGGACGGCGTTTCCCGCACCCCGTACTTCCAACACCCAACTGGAGAAGTCTGGTTTGAAAACCGCTACAGCCTCAAGTACAAGCTGGAGTTGGTGGACAAATACGACTTGGCTGGCGTAGCCTTCTGCAATCTGGGCCAGGAGGACCCGGGGCTTTGGGACAGCGCAGCGGCGCTTTTAATCAGCTAGCAGCTCACTTACGGTGACGCATTGGAAGCCCCTGGCGGCAAGGTGGTCCAAGACCACGGGCAGGGCCTCCAAGGTGGGCCCGGTGGGGTGCATAAGGATGAGGGCACCGTTCACCAGCCCGCTCAAAACCCGGTCGATGATCTTGGTGGGGGCGGGCCGCTGCCAATCCACGGTGTCTATGGTCCAGAGGACCGTTTTGTACCCCAGTTCTGCCGCCACGGCAACCGTCTCCTGGGTATAATCCCCCGCCGGAGGAGCAAACACCTGGGGACGCTGGCCAGTGGCCTCCAAAATCAAGTCTTCCCCTTCTTGAATGAGCCGCACCGTTTCCTCGCGGCTCATGGCACTGGGCAGGCCGTGCCAGCCTCCGTGGTTGCCGATTTCGTGCCCCGCATCTGAGATCGCCTTCGCCAGCTCGGGGGCGCGCTTGGCCCAACGGCCCGTTAGAAACCAGGTAACAGTAACATCTGCTTGGTCCAAGACCTCCAGTAACCCCGGGATGTACTCATCACCCCAGTCCACGTTGAACATGAGGGACACCCGGGGTTCGCTGTTGGGTCCGCGGTAATAGGGCTGGAAGTGGGCTTTGGTAATGGAAGGCAGCACTTCCACCGTGACCAGGCGCACCGCGGTGCGCGCCGGGGCTTGGAGCAGGGCTTTAACTGTGCTTTGTACGTCCACCACCTGCCCCACCACCTCGGGGGTTACCTCGCCCCGCTTCCAGTCCCAGCTGGCATTGCTGGCTTCCACATAAAAGGTTTCCGCCAGACTGGCCACCACATCGTAGAGCTCCTCCTCCAGCAGGCCTTCCACTAACTGCCCCTCCAAAGTTACTCCGGGCTTCACACCATGGAGGGCACGCTGCGCCGCATCATAGAGGGAAGGGACTAGAAAAAGCAGAGCGGCCGAGAGCACAATCCCCGCCGTGATCAGGATGGCGCGCTTGGTGATGATCATGCCTAACTGCCCCCTTTGCCAGGATGCTGGGTTCCGGCATGGTCGATGTAGTAGTCCCCCTTGTGCAGAAGCTGGGATACGGGCACAATACTGTATCCCTTGTTGAGCAGATCCGGAATCAGACGGCGAATAGCCCCAGGAGTACCTGGGGCGGCATTGTGAAACAACACGATGGAGCCAGGTTTGATCTGGCCCATCACCCTTTCGTAGATCTGATCACTGCTCAAATTCTTCCAGTCCAGGGAATCCACGGACCACTGGATGGTGTGATAACCCAACGCGGACGCCACCGAAATGACCTGATTGTCATACTCCCCAAAGGGCGGCCTAAACAGCGTTGTCCTTTGGCCGGTGAGCTCCTCAATCAGGTGCTCGTTTTTCTGCAGCTCATAGGCAATGCCCTGTTCGTTCAGGGTGGTCATGTGGGGATGGGAATAGCTGTGATTCCCCAGTTCATGACCTGCGGCCGCGATTTTCACCACATAATCGGGATGCTTATCCACCCAGTAACCTGCTAAGAAAAAAGTAGTCTTGATCCCGTGTTCGTCCAAAATGGATAGGATTTCATCGGTGAGGTCCGCACCCCAGGTAGCGTCAAAGGAGAAAGCAACTTTCTGCTCCGCAGTGTGCACGCTGTAGATGGGCACCAGCCGGCCCCTGGACAAAACCGAGATGATCAAAGGGCCGCGCAGCTGTGGGACCAAACTCACCAAGGCCACAAGGAGGGCCAAAAAGAGGTACCGCCACTTCAGCCGAATGACGTAAACACGCATGAGATCACCTCTAGGCCATTCTATTCACCTAGAGGGCGAAGTTATGATTGCCGATCCTCTTAATCACCTGTTTGGTGGCCCAATACTCTGGGGTACGGGTAGTCTTGGGATTGTAAAAGAACAGTGCGCCTCCCGTGGGATCTTCCCCCGCCAGAGCCCTCCTGACCGCCTCCACTGAGCTGGCATCGGCCTTAGCGGGCAGCGTTCCCTGTTCCACAGGAGTAAACTGTCCCGGCTGGTGCAGCACTTCCCACACAGAGTTGGGATAGCGGCTGGAACGCACGCGGTTGAAAATCACCGCCGCGACGGCCACTTTGCCCTCAAAGGGCTCACCTCCCGCCTCCGCCTGTACAACCCGGGCCAGAAGATCCAACTCTTCGCCGGTTACCACTACCGAAGTTCCGTCGGAGAGCACCAACCTGGTATCGGTGTGGGAAGGCAGGCGCAGCCTTGTGCCCACCTGAAGGGTGGTGGGATCCTTAATCTTGTTCAGGGCAGCCAACTCCTGCCAAGAAAGGCCATAAGCCGCGGCAATATCCCAGAGGGTATCCCCGGGCTGCACAATATGGATGGGACCAGAATCGGCCTGGACCAGGCAGCTAGACAGCACCAGGCCAAGCAGGATGAGAGCAAAACCGCGCATTACATTTCTCCTTCATGGTTGAAGTCTGTAAGATCATTCCACACGGTTGGCGCCATTCCTTCAGCGTCCAAGTTTATCCAGAAAACGCAGGAGCCGGCTGCCCTCGATTAGATCCGAAAAGGATACCCACTCAGACAGAAAATTTAAGGCAGCAAGTACGGCCAAGAGCCCGATTTTCAGGGCCAAACTCAGTTCCCGGGCCAAGCAATAACCTAAAGCTGCCCCTAAAGCGTTAGCGCCGGTATCGCCCATCATGGCTTTGCGGCGCAGATCCCAGGGCAGATAACCCAAGAGGGACAGGGACAACACCTGCAGGGGCAGAGGTTCGCGCGCTGCCCAGTGCAGGGGTAGGCTGAAAAGGAAAAAGGCTTTGCCGGCACGGCCGGGCCGCAGGTCAAGCAGGTTGAGCAGATTCGCCCCCAGGGCCACCAGCCCCGCACTGACGGCCAGATCCAACCAACCCTGGCTCCAGATCTGCGCCGCCGCTAAAGCACAGGCTCCTCCGCCCAGGGCCTTAAGCGCCCCTGTAGAAAGCCCGCTGGCGGCAAAATGGCCCCGCCACCCCTTGGGGCCGGTGTTGCCGAAGGAATCGTCCACAGCACCAAGGGCGGCAAAAAAGAGCAGCACCAAGCTGAGGAGGAGGCTGTAGGTACTATTTCCCGAACTGAACAGCATTACTAAAACCGCGGGCAGAAGAAAGGCCCAGCCCAACCCCGCAGGTACCAGTTCGCCTAGGTAGTTTTTCACGACCTGCTGGCGGTAAATGGGCAGCAAAACGGGCACGGCTAAGTAGGAGAGGACCGCTGCCATCAAGCTCCAGACCATCTGTGCCACCCCCTGGTCCAGCACTGCCCCAGGGCTGCCAGGACATGCACAAGTTGGCGGCCCCGGTGCAAAAACCCCCGCAGGGTCCGCCCGTAAGCCCTGTGCTTGAGGGGCAGGGGAACCTCCACAACCGTGAAGCCGTGGTGCAGGGCCCCCACGGTCAAACTAACTTCGACTCCAAAACCACCGGCGAACCCTCCCAAGCGCTGCACCACTTCCCGACAGACGGCGCGCTGACCGGACAGGGGGCTGGTTACCTTTCTACCGGTCAAAAGGCGGACGCCCCAGACGGCTACTAGGCGCACCAGCCCGAAACCCATCTTCCCCCCTGAAGCCCCCTGTTCCCCAGTGAAGCGGGCCACGGTCATATGGGCCTCTGCCCTGAGTACCGGATCCAGGAGAGCCGCGGCCTGGCACGCACTGCCACCCAGATCCGCATCGAGGAGCAGGTACACCTGGGCATCGGTGCAGGCCAAGCCGGCATTGAGGGCACTGCCCTTGCCCTGGTTCTCAGGCAGATCAACCAAGCGGATGGTCTTAGCTGCCCGGGGCAGGTAGTCCAGCACTGCCCGGTGCGTGCCGTCGGTGGACCCGTCGTTGATCACCACGATTTGGTCCAGACCAGGAATGCTGTCCACGGCCGCCAGGGTTTGGACCAGATACTCCTCTTCGTTATAGGCAGGAATAAGGGCCGCCACTTTCATGGAAACAGCCCCAGCGCGTTTTTCTGCAGGCCGTAATGTCCCTGCGCCCTGGCCGCCAAACCCAAGAGAAAAGCCAGTTCCCCCACGCTGGTATCAATGCTGTCCACCTGGAGACTTGGGGGAAGCCCAGCTCTAGGGGGTTCCTGCCCGCTCTCCCACACGAAGCTCACTTGGGCACCGGAGGCGGCAGCGGCGCCTAAGAGTTCCCGCTCCTCCGGGGAGAGACCTCCGTTCCCCAGGGGCACGACTATGTCCAGATCCTCCTGGATGTTCAGCTGGGGGAGGCTATCCCAAGGGGATGTTTCCACCTGGGCCCCGGCTAGCTGCAAGAGGGGCCCCAATAGCCGCGCCCCTTCTCCCACCACAACCACATGGCGGCCGGCCAAAAGCCCAGGAGCTAGACTCTCCTTCAGCTGCTGCCAGGCCAAGGCTGCCAGATCCAATTCCCCTTGGAGGGCAGCCAGTTTGGTGCTGTTTTCCCGAAAGCGCTCTTCCAACTCGGAGATAAGCGCGGCCTGTTCCTCAACTAAGGTGTGGTCAGAAAAAACCGCACCGCCAATGAGCATACCCAAAACCAAGCTGAACAAGACAGCAAGCAGTGTGGCTACGTGGTAGCGGAAACCGGGATGCACTACAGCCACCCCACAAGCAAGCGCAGCTGCATCCAAAGTAGGCGGAGGTAATGCCGCCACGGTGAGACCAGCCCCATGAACAGCATAATGGGGATGAGGGCGGCCAGCACCAAGGGCAAGGCGCTGTAAGCTGCCTTGGGGCGATACAGCTCGCTGAGTCTTTTAGCATCTAGGAGAATGGGGCCGATCTTCAAGCGGGTGAGGAAGGTGGAAGCCATGCCCCGGCGTCCCTTTTCCAAAAAGTCGATCATGTTGGAGTGGGAACCCACTAGGACGATGAGTTCTGCCCCCTTGGCATGGGCCCACAACAGGGCCAGGTCTTCACTGGTACCAGGAGCCGGAACGGTATGGAAGGGCACCTGCAGCTGGGCGAGGCGCTGTGCGCCTGGACAGCGCCCATCTGGATAGGCGTGGGCCAGAAGCTGAGCCCCGCAGCGCAGGGCTGCATCACTTACACTGTCCATATCACCGATGATCACCTGGGGTAGGTACCCCGCCTTCAGGAGAGCATCTGCGCCCCCATCGACACCCACCAGCACAGGAGCGGCCTCTTGGATGAACGGTGATAAAACCTGCAGGTCCTCCCGATACCCCGCTCCCCTCACCACCACTACCACCGCTTTCCCCGCACAATCGACGCCCCCGGGGGGAAAGGGAATCTGGCCCAAGAGCACCTCTTTTTCTCGTGCGGCATACTCCAGTGTGTTGCTGACGAACCTCTCCAATTCCTGGGGCAGGTTGAGCTGGGCCAACTTTTCCCTCCTGGCAATCAGGTGCTCGGTTACTACAATTCCCACCGCAATCACCCGGCCAGCCTTCAACACCTTGCGCCCCGCCAGTTCCACCACATCTCCATCTTGGAGCAGGTTGAAGATCTCATCCCCCACATTATCCAACAGCGGTACACCGTGTTGATGCAACAGGCGCGGTCCCAGGTTAGGATAGCGGCAGGTCAAGGACGAACGGGCGTTGATTACCGCCGCCGCCCCCGCTTCCACCAAACCCGCGGCCCCCACAGCGTCCAGATCTTCGTGGGCGATAACCGCGATCTCCCCAGGCTGCAGTTTAGCCGCCAATTCTTTGGTGCGTTTTCCCAGCCGAACTCGCCCCCGCACACCCACACCTCCCCAGCAAAAAGAGACGGTGATCACCGTCTCTAGTATGCGCCTCTACCAGCGCCTTTAGCCCTGGCTGCCGGCTGCTAAACCTACCAAATGCACCATGGTACTGATAAACTGCGAGTTGGTGGGTTTGCCTTTGTTTTCCGCCACGTAAGGGAACAGCCTGTAGAGTTCAGCCACATCCCCCTTCTCCCAGGCTGCTTCTATAGCGTAGCGCATGGCCCGTTCCACCTGGGCAGCGCTTACTCCGCAGTACTGGGCTATGGCTGGATATAGGTGGCGCACTACTGCGTTCAGCCACTCCGGATGCAGCGCTGCCAGCCAGATACCCACCAAAAGATAGCGGTAGCCTTTGTAATGGGGAGGTATCCCCAGCCGTTCAAAGCAGCTGCCGCAGATGTCCTGCACCTGCTTGAAGCTGAGCTCCCGGAACGAAGCTGGGTCCGTTGGGTTCTGTACCAGCTGCCGAATGCGCTTTTCCAGTACAACCAGGTCCACAGGGCGCAGAAGGAAGTAATCGGCACCAAGCTGCGCAGCCTGGGCCAAAAGGCGCTCTCCAGGAGCCTGAGTGGACATTATGAGCACCTTGGTCTTCCCAGGGGTGAGCATTCCCCGCAGTTTCTGCAAGACGGCCAGCCCTCCCTGGGGGGCGCAGTGCAGATCAAGCAGGATCACCTGGGGGGTCTCTCCAGCTAAAGCCCTGTCCAGCTCCTCCAGACTCTCTAGCCCCAAGTAGCTGAACTCGGCTAGGCGGCTGAAGTAGGCAGCCACTTCGTCCCGGAAGGCCTGGTCGCCGTCGAGCTGGAAGATCCGGATCACCGCCTACACCTCCTCAGCCCACGCGACCCGCCAATAGAAAGGTCTTGGTAATCGGTGAGTAATGGAAGTTCTTGTCCAACCGGAACCCCACGATCTCCCCTGTGGAACTCATGTGGATCCGGGGTCCCGAACACTTCAGTTTTTCCTGGCCGATCACAATAGTGCCCTCGTTGTAGACACTGATGGGCAGGTCCTGCTCAATGTACTCCAGGACGCGCCGCTCCACTTCGGCCAGATCCACCTCCGGCTTGCGGGTGAACTCCACCACAAACCCCCGGCGCACATCGCTGTGGAAGGTGGGCGGTTCTATGCCCATCTGCTCCAGCACGATCCCTGTAAGGTCTTCCGCACTATGGGCCATCTTGCGGTACACCAGCGATTCGTAGGCCTGTTCCGCGATTTCCGCTGGGAAAGGCCCAAACAAGGTCGGTTTGGTCACCACTACTTCTTCCCCGATGCCGATGAGCAGCTCCGCGTTCACATTGAGCAGGGGATAGAGGAGCTCAAAGTGTTCCACCACCACTCGCCGCCGGGCGGAAATGGCCATTTTCACCGCTTCCGCGAGCTCCCAAAGGGGAGTGAAGGCCATCTCAAAGCGTACATCCAGGTGGTAGGTATGGGTGCGGAAATACCCGGCTTGGGCATCCTCCAGAACCGGCAGCGGTCTGACATTTACCCCATCATCGTCATTGGTGAGCACCAAACCGGGAAACATGCCCCGGATAATCAGGGACTTACCTGCGCCTGCATCACCAATTACCCCGATAAGCAGAGCTTCCGCATCCAAGTAACGCTGGGCAATGAGCTGGCCCAAGTGCATGAGGCGCTGCCGCCCCCGGGGAGCGTAGTACACCGCCTTCACCAGCGTGATGTAGTGCATGTTACAACACCGCCTCCGCATGCCGGGCCACATGGCAGTTGATGTTAACTGCCACGGGCAGACCGGCAATATGGGTGGGATAGGTTTCCACGAATAGGGCTAAGGCAGTCTGGGTCCCCCCAAAGCCCTGGGGCCCGACCCCCGTTTTGTTCACCAGCTCCAGCAGCTCCTCTTCCAGCTGCGCGATATGGGGTTTGGGATGCCGCGACCCAATCTCCCGCAGCACTGCCTTTTTGGCCAGCAGAGCAGCCATGTCCATGGTTCCCCCTATACCCACACCGATGATGATGGGTGGGCAGGGATTGCCCCCCGCTTCCCGCACAGTCTTCACCACAAAATCCTTAATCCCCTGCACGCCATCGGCGGGTTTGAGCATCTTCAAGGCAGACATGTTCTCACTGCCAAAGCCCTTGGGAGCCACAATCAAGCGCAGCCGGTCCCCTGCCACCAGGGATACGTGGAGCACGGCTGGGGTGTTGTCCTTGGTGTTCACCCGTTCAATGGGGTCTTCCACCACGCTCATGCGGAAGTAGCCTTCTTTGTAGGCCTGGCGCACCCCTTCGTTCACCGCCTCTGCCAGGAGCCCACCTTCAATACACACATCCTGGCCCACCTCCGCAAAGACGACAACCATACCCGTGTCCTGGCAGAGGGGCATCTTCTTCTCCCGCGCGATCTTGGCGTTTTCCAGGATCACTTCCAGGACGCTCTGCCCCAGGGGGGATTCCTCCTTCTCCTCTGCTGCCACCAAAGCCTGGTACACATCCATGGGCAGATTGCAGTTAGCATCCAAGCAAAGCTCCTTAACCCGGGCGGCAATCTCCTCAGACCTGATTATCCTCAAGGTTCATCTCCTACCTTGCTTTTCTTTTCAGCAGGGCCACCAGACGGTTCATCTCGTTGGTGCAGATGGACAGACCCTCATCCACGCCCATGCCCGGCTTGGAAAGGATCTGCCGGGGCCTAGTGGCCACGGCGATATGCACAGTAATCTGGGCGGAGCGTTCGGTCTCGTTGCACGTGCCGCCCAGATAAGGTATGACACCATGCTCGCGGCAGTACAATACTGCTTCTACAGAATTATTAATCCCGCCCAGATCCGGTGCCTTGATCTGGATCATGTGGCCTGCTTTGGCCTGGACGAACTCCTTGATATCCTCAAGGGTGTTGCACCACTCGTCGGCCACAAATACCACAGGGATCTTGTGCTGATCCACGTATTCACGCAGCGCAGCCATTACCTTGATCTGCTCTTCCTTGGAACCGCAATCCACCGGTCCTTCGATGGCCAGCTGATGCGGGGCAACAAGTTCCGCGAGCTGCCTGGCGTACTCTCCGATTTGCTCCACATCATTGTTGAAGGCCTCGCCGATGGTGCCGTACACATCCACTTGGAAGTCGGGGACATAATGCTCGTCCACCCGCAGCTCCTGGACCCTCTGCTTCAGCCAGGCCAGGTAGTTGCGGAGGTGCTCTCCCTGCTTACCCAGTTTGTTGATATTGTTAAACAGCCCGTGGGGCAGCACATCAACGTGCTTGATGATCATGCGGTCCGCATTGAGCTTGCGATCGTCCCCCGTTTGGGCAAAGATCTTCACAGGCTCGGGAATCAGCTCCAAACCGTACTCCTCGGCGATCACCTCCGCCATGGTCAGATGCCTGCTCTTGGCCACCGCGTCCAAGAGAGCCTGGGTAACCCCATAGCGGATGGCCGTATGCAGCGGTTTGCCATCCCCGTTTTTTAAGCGATCTACTTCTTCGGCCAGCTCCCGGAAAGAGGGGAGCTTCCTTCCCAGGAGTTTTGGCACCACGTACTGCTCGATCTGGGGAATATAGGTATCGGCCAAAAACAGAGGATCCCGTCCGCCTGCCCCAGAATACTGGACCGCGGCGCAATCTCCAAAGGCCACCTGGCCGTCCTCCAACACCAACTGGACCGACACACTCTCGCCGGCCTGACGGATCTTCACAAAGCCCGGAGTGACCGGTACACCATCATAGGTGAAGCCATTCTCAGTGAAATTGCCCCCGCGGATGGCCCGCTGATCATCGAAATAAAACCCGGTGAGTCCCTTTGATAAAACAATGTCCTTAATAATCATGCCAACACTCCACTCCTTCTCCTTCTAATAGGTCAACTCCAACAGGGGCGCGTGCTGCTGCGCGCCGTACACATCTGTTTCGCCCAGATCCCCTGAAGCGCGCGGCCGCACAATGGTAATTTTCACGGCATGGGCCGGTGCAAAATGAATGATGGAAAGCACATCCTGTTCGGGAATCTTGTATAAGGCGGCAATCTTTTCTTTGGTAATGCTGTGCCTCACTTGCTCGTAGGTGTGTTCATCGGGAAACATGAGGTCAAAGGTCAACTCATAGGGCCCCGCATTCTTGCTGCGGATTACCGAAGCCACATCCTTAACGTAACGCATAGTTTACTCCTCTCTAACCTCCATGGCAAACAACCCCTTGGGGTCATCCACCTCGAGGAGATGGTACACGCTGAACTGATAGACCGGTCCTGTGGAGATGTCAGAGGGCGAGTACGGGAAAGCCAGATTGCCCGCAGTGGATTTGCGCCCCGGATACCCGAAGTGGAGCAACGTGGACCGGAAGAAACTGCAAATAGTGTCAGCGACGTCCTGGGTGGGCGCGACCGCTTCCATGACCAAGCCCAGCTCGTGACCTGGCTGCGGCTGGGGCTCGAGGGCCCCCATCACCCCGTTCTTTCCATAACAGTGCACGTGGAGCTGATAGTCCCGCAGATCCCGGAAGTTGTCAGCTACCCTTTCCTTCACGGCCGCGATAACCTCATCGATCTGGCTGATCATGATGGGATCCCGCACACCGGCAATGCTGATGGTCCGGAAACCGATGCGTCGGGCACCTTCCAGCTTAAGGAAATATTTCTCCGTAGGGATAAAGCGCGTCCCGGACACCCGCACCTTCCCCCCGGGCAGCTCTTCAAAACGGGTCTCCCTCAGATCCAGCGTCCCTCCGGGCCCCGGCAGAGAATACGGATCGCTCTTCTCGTAGAGGGTGTGGGCAGCCACCGATAGTTTCGTACACTTGCGCTGGGGGTTTAAAGCTTCCAGAATAAAGGAATCGCTGCGCAGGTAACCGAACAGGCAGTCGCTGCCGCTACCGGGAGTGGCGGCAATGGCCGCACACTCCAGGATCTTCCCCAAGTGCAGGGCCAAAGCAGGATCATAACCCTGCATAACGGGGAGAGCTGCAAAAACGGTGGGATCATAGGCCCGGCCCGCCACAATGATCTGGGCCCCTGCCTCCAGAGCCTCCATGATGGGCTCCAGCCCCATCTGGGCCACAATGTGGGAGCTGGCCGCGATCTCTTCCTCAGTGAGGGGCGCCACCGGTCCTAGGGGCTGGACCCTGCCCCGCCGCAATTCTTCCCGGAGCAGCTCCGGATCCACATCGCTGTAAATCACCGCCAGCCGAGCTTTGGCCTTGATTTCCCGCAGCACTTCGCGGACAATCTCCACCGTCCAGTCCACATGGGGCTTGGCCCCTGAACCGCCGGCGGTACCCACAATCAGCGGAATACCCCGCTCCAGGGCAGCCTCGATTAAGTAACAAAGGTCCCGCTTCACTGGTGCACGCCCGGTAAAGGATTTGCCCGCACCCAGGTAATAGGGGCCAGGGTCTGTGGAACCGGCATCCACCGCGATCACGTGGGGATCCCGTTCTAAGCCGGCCTGAAAAGAAGTTAAGGGAAAACCGTAGCCCAAAATGGCTGTGGGGGAAAGGATTCTCAGTTCAGTCACTTCACATCTCTCCTAACGGGGGCGTCCCACTAATCTACCGTGACCAACAGCATAGATATCGTCGATCACCATCTGGAAACTGGGGGACCTGCGTTCGGCTTTACCCCGCTCCGCGAGTTTCGCCCGGTGGAAATCTTGGATTGCTGTGGGGAAGGGCAGGTTGCCCCACTGCAAGAAGCGCACCGCGCCCTCATTGTCCCGCGCGGGCATGGTCCGGCCCAGATTGAAGGTGCTGGGCGCAAAGGGAACATCAATCACCCCGGCGGCAAAGGCCCGTACGGCCCCCTGGGCCCAATCCCCTTCGCCCAACTCCAAAGTTTTGTTGAGAATAGCCCTGGTCTCCTGGAGAATGATCTCCCGTTCCTCCGCCAAAGCCTCATTCTCTGGGAAGACCTGATCCTGCAGCATGTTCAAGACCTGTTTGGTGGCACGTATGGCCTGGGCGTTGGCTTCTTTGGTGGGAATACCCAGGGCCTCATGGGTGGTCTTCACAATCACTTTGGTGGCTTTGCCCAAAGCAGCGGTGGCGCTGCCCAAGGCAATCACCCCATAAGCCTTGGCTTCGTCCTTGGGAAAGCCCCCCATCCACTGGTGGAACACGGTGGTGATCTCCACATCATAGATATTCTCAGCCCGCAGGTACTCTTCGGCTAGCATGGTCAGGGTCTGGAGGGCGGCCACGTCCTGGACGATGTTGCCGCACTGCCCGTAACCCAAAGTGATGTTTTTGACCCCTTGCTTGGCAGCCAGTACCGCCTCGATCACCGCCACGCTGTGGGAAATACAGGGGGCTACCAAGGTGCCCGTGAGCGGTCCGAAGGGTTCCCGGTTGATGGTGATGCCCTGTTCTTCATAGTAGCCCACCAGCCGATCCACATACTGCCAGTGGCGGATGCTCTCTTCAAGGGGTACCCGTTTGGCATACGGAATGTTGTAGGAGATGCCTCCGCCTTCGAAAGCGGTGAAACCGGCGGCCAAGGTGATTTCCGCGAGCAGTCGGGCGTCGGGAGTACCGTGCCGCACCTGCAGGGGGCGAGCTACGCTTTCCACCAGGCGGCGGCAGCTGGCCACGCCGTGATTTACGGCAGGAAAGCCGTTGAGCAGAGACCTCCCTTCCTTGACACTCTCAACTAACGCCTTTTCAGCCTCCTCGTAGCGGTTCTGCCGTGTATAGGAATCGATGGTCGTGGGCAGCAGATCTGCCTCGCCTTCATTCTGCAGATATAAAAGCAGTTCCAGGTGGCTGTTAAGATCGGCAACGCCCGCGCGGGGCTGGGCCAGGGTCCTGCCCTGGGCCTTGGCCCGGGTCATACATTTGCCAAAATTCAACTCCTCGGGCAGGGCCTTATGAAACTGGATGGCATCCTCCAAATCCACCTCCTGACCCGTGGGCCAGCTGGCCAGGACCTCCTGCCGTTCCTCCGCAAGTGCCTCCCAATCTAGTTGTGCATGTGTGAGCCGCGCACCCACCTACTGTTCCCTCCTTGCGAGCTTATGGCATTCCAATGAAGTGCTTAAGATCTCAAAGGCTGCCTCGGGATCTTCTTGAGCCAGAAGTCCCATGGCTGCCAAGATGTAGTTGCCGTCCAGATAAAACTCGGGTTTCTCCGGCCTGAGCTCCAGCGGAGCATCCGCCTGCTTGGCCGCGCCTTCCAGCACCGCTAAGGGATCGGCGCTGTTCACCACAACACCACCCGTACCGATCACCGTCTCCACCTGGGAGAGATCCTTTCCTTCCTGGACCCAGATCAAACCGGCAGGGGTGTACAGCTCGGAAAGCCGGCCCACGTGCCTGCTCAGGGCGTGCTGCACCGCCAAGCGGGCTAAGGCCTGGTCGAAGACGGCTTCCTCTCCGCTTTCGGGCAGTAGCTCCGGCTGGTCGTGTAGGCGCTGGGCTCTTTGGGCCGCTTCTTCCTGGGGCCAGCCTGCAGCTTGGGCCACCGCTTCCACCCCCACGGCCTCCAACAGGGAGAGCACACTCACCCGCACGCCCAAATCCCCCTCCACCGTGCGTTTGGCATAGGGCTCAGGCAGCCCCCGCACCACTACCCCTGCCCGGGTGGGAAGCCCGGTGCCCAAGGAGTGGACATCGGTTGTGGCGCCACCCACATCGACAATGATCAGATCCCCCCAGCCCTTCCTGGTTCCTGTTCCTTCGCTAAGCAGCTGTCCCGCACGGAGCACCGCAGCAGGCGTGGGCATAAAAATCCCATCAATGACGCGCCCAGCCTTATCCAGCCCCTTGGCGTAGATAATCTTCTCCATAAATACCCGGCGGATCACTTCCCGGGCAGGGTCAACCTGCAGTTTTCCAATCTGGGGCATCACGTTCGGAGCTATGTATGTGCTGAAACCCTGCGGAAAGCAGGCTGCCACTTCCTTTGCCACCGAACGATTGCCGGCTATCACCACGGGCACCGGCTGGGGAAGTGTGGCCAGCACCCGGGCATTATGCAGGATGTTTTCGCTGTTGCCCCCGTCGGTGCCCCCAGCCAGCAGGATAATATCGGGCTGAAGAGCAGCGATTTCCTCCCGATCCGCCTCGGTGAGCTGGAACGAGTAGGTGTTCAGTACCCGGGCTCCCGCGCCCAAAGCAGCTAGCCTCGCGGCCTTAGCCGTGAGGTCTTGAACCAGACCAATGGCCACCATGCGCAGCCCCCCAGCTGCACTGGAACAGGCTAGTTTCCGCGCCTGGGAGAGTTCCCCAGGATCCAGTTTTAGACCTTCCAGGGCATGGCGCAGGCCCCTGCTCACATCGTCAACGGTGGTGGGGGCGCTAGCTTGGGCCGCGATGCGCCGCTGCCCCAGATCCACCGCGGTTGCTTTCGTAAAAGTGCTGCCAATATCCACCAACACCATGAATTTGCCGTTCATCAAAAACCCCCCAACTACATGCCCAGATCTTCCCGCAGAGTGGGAATGAAATCCTCAGGCAGTGTACTTGGAGGATACACCCGGTCAAACCCCAACTGCTTGAACTTGGCTTCCACTTCGGACCAGTCTTGATTCCCCACTACTAGATAACCACCGATATACATGAGAATATCGCCGATACCGGCCTCAATCAGCGCTTCCCTCAAGCCCCTAGCATCGATCTCTGCATGGCCGTAGAGGGACGAGACTAAAATGGCATCTGCGTTGGTTTCCAAGGCCGCTTCTACGAATTCCTTTTGCGAAACCAGTACTCCTAGGTTCACTACGTTGAATCCGGCCTCGGTAAGGGCGATTTCTAAAATTTTGTTACCTACAGCATGTACATCAGCGCCGATAACGCCCAAGACAAGCGTTTTTTCCTCCATTCGCCTCTCTCCCCATGGACTTTACCTAAAATTAAACCTTGCCATCACATCCTTCTCTATGCACATAAAAAAACCTCCCGCGAACTCGCTTGTTTCGCGGGATTTTGTTCACTCAACCCCAGGCCAGCCTCATAGACCATCCACTCGGCAAAGCTGGCGTAACCCTTTGTTGGATTATTCACAAAGACGTGGGTGATCACCCCCACCAGCATGCCGTTTTGCACAATGGGACTACCGGACATCCCCTGGATAATTCCTCCCGTTTCCCTGAGCAGGCGCTCGTCGGTGACCTCCACCACCATCCCCTTTTCCCCGGGCTTGGTCTGGTTCACGACCTTCACGATCTCCACTGCGAAGCGCTCGATCTCAGTACCCTGGACCACCGTATACATCTCCGCGGGCCCCACTTTCACCTGGTGGGTAAAGGCTACAGGGATGGGCCGGGAAAACGCGCTGCGGGCAGTATTTCCCACTAGCTGGCCGTAAATGCCCAGGGAGCTGTTGGAATCGATAATGCCCATAATATCCTGCTCTCCATGGAAAAAACCAACCTTTTCCCCGGGTGTGCCCCTTGTCCCGTAACGGATAGAATCAATGGACGCCTCCACGATGGTACCTTTGTTGATCTGCACCGGCCGGCCCAAACTGTCCGTAACGGTGTGCCCCAAAGCTCCAAAGCGGCCTGTCTCCGGGTGGAAAAAACTAAGGGTTCCCACGCCTGCAGCGGGATCCTCCAGGAGGATGCCCAGGAGGTACTGCTGTGAGCTCTGGCCGAAGATGTTGGTCTGCCACGTCTTGGCCGGTTCCACCGCCAGATTGAGGATGCTGTCTCCCCGCTTTACCTGCAGGTTCAAGAAGCGTTTCTCTGGAGCCAAGGAGTTGATCAGCTGGCTGACCAGCTCCGGCCGCCGGGTAGGATGGCCTTCGATGGCCAACAAGATGTCGCCGGGCCGGAGCCCTGCTTCCCGGGCTGGACTGCGCTCCCTACCGTCCAAATCCACCACGGTGCCCAGCTCACTGATGACCAGCCCCTCTGCGTTGAGCAGCACACCGATGGACTGGCCCCCAGGGAACACTTCCACCAAGGGAACCACATCCACCACCAGCTGAGTGAGGGGCAGCCAACCGAAAAGGCTCACCCGGTACACCCGGCTTCCCAAATTGTCCGTGTCTAAAAGGCCCGTGACTTCCACTCCATCCTGATCCACGACCCGTAAGGGGGGCTTCAGAGGCAGGGATAATTCCATCCCAGGAAACACCCGGAGCTCCCGAGGTATCCCCACGGCCGAAACCCAATAGGGAAGAGTGGACAACACCAGCACAAAGGCTAAGAGCAGCGTTACCAGAACTTTGAGCAGAGTTTTCCTCACAAAGCCACCTACCCCCTACCATCAGCTCATGGGTGTAGGTTGCCCGGGGCGCGAAGCTCATATTGTAGGAACTAGCTGCCAGGCTCCGCTGCCGATCTGCGCAGAAGCTCCCTAGCATGCTCACTGGTTACCTGTTCATGGGCGCTGCCTCCCAGCATGCGCGTGAGCTCTGCTACCCGCTCCTCTGGCCCGAGCAGAGCCGCCTGGACCACAGTACGGTCTTGGCGTGTAAACTTCTGCACAGAATAATGATGGGTGCCAAAACTGGCGACCACCGGCAAGTGGGTCACGCAGAGTACCTGGCGCCGCTGGCCCAAGGCCCGCAGCTTTTCACCTAGCTTCACCGCTGTGCGCCCGCCGATTCCCGCATCCACTTCGTCGAACACAATGGTGGGGATCTCCTCTGCCTGGGCCAGGGCAGCCTTGAGGGCGAGCATCACCCGGGACAGTTCTCCCCCCGAGGCCACTTTAGCCAACGGTTTAAGCTCCTCTCCCACATTGGCTGCGAGCATAAACTCCACCTTTTCCTGCCCTCCTGGCACTGGCTGGCCGCCCTGCTCCTGATGGAAACACACCTGGAATCGGGTGCCGGCCATGGCCAAGTCCGCGAGTTCAGCCTGGATCTGCTCCTCTAGTCTGCGCGCCAACTCCCGCCGGCTTAAGGTGAGCTTGTCCGCGCAGAGACGCCACTCCGCCTCCAAGCTCCGGCATTCCTCCTCTAAGCCCTCCGCCCTCACCTCCGCGCTTTCCAGCGCGGCCAGCTCTTCCTGGACCTGCTCGCTGTAGCGCAGGATTTCCTCCACCGTATGGCCATACTTGCGCTTGAGGCCATCAAGCAGAGCCAAGCGTTCTTCCACTTCATTGAGGCGCAGCGGATCCGCAGCTAGTCCGTCCAAATAGTCCCGTAGATCACGGTAGAGCTCCTGGAGATTGATGTGCAGCTCCGCATAACGCTGGGACATATCCCCCAGGGGTGGATCCAAGGCCGCGGCCCGCTCCAGTTCGCTGCCTATGGAGGACAAAAGGTGCAGCAAGGGCTCGCCTTCCCCATAGGCTTCGCCGAGCAGGCCCACTGCATAGTGCAGAGCCTGGCGGATCCGGTCCAAGTTGGCCAGGCGTGAACGCTCCTGTTCCAGGAGCTCATCTTCGCCGGGCTGCAGCTTCGCTTCGGCAATTTCCTGGATTTGATAGGCCAACAGATCCATGCGCCGGTTTCTTTCCCGCTCATCGCTCTGCAGGCGCTTCTGCTCGGCGCGCAGCTGCTGCCAGGCGCTAGCCAGCCTATCCGCCTGTTCCACCAGGCTTAAGTGGCCCTTGCCTCCGTAATTGTCCAAGAGATGGACATGATTCTCGGGCCTGAGCAGGCCCTGGCTGTCGTGCTGGCCCACAATTTCCACTAGATATGCCCCCAGGGCACTGAGCTGGTTTACCGTGGCCAAGCGCCCGTTGATCCAGCACTTACTGCGGCCGTTGATGTTGATCTCCCGGGTGATGATCAGTTCCTCCCCATCGGCCATGCCCCACTCTTCCAAAAGGGCCAGGGCCCCAGGGGAGGGGGCGAAGCTCCCGGAAATGAGGGCACATTCGGCACCACTGCGGATAACCTCCGTGGAGGCCCGGGCGCCAGTAAGCAGGCTCAAAGCGTCGATGATTATGGATTTGCCCGCGCCAGTTTCCCCGCTGAGCACGCTAAAACCAGAATAGAATGATAATTCTAAGCCCTCGATTAAGGCGAAGTCGCGAATCTGCAGCTCCTTGAGCATGCGCTCACCTCTCCATCAGCTCTTGGATACGGGCAAAGACAGCCCCGGCCGGTCCCTGGGGCCGGCTGGGCTTGGTTTGTGGATCATGGGTTAGAATCAGGATGCTGTCATCACCGGCAATGCTGCCCAGCATCTCTGGCCATTCCAACTCATCGATAATGGCCGCGACGGCATGGGCTCCTCCAGGAAACGTCTTGATCATGATAAAAGGTCCGCTAAAGTCCACACTGCGCACGTAGTCCTTAAAAATGCGCTTGGCCCGCCGCACAAGATCGCCCATGGTCACCGCAGAGGGCAGCGAATACTTGTATCCTCCCTGGCCGTTGGGGACCTTAACTAAGCGCAGTTCCTTGATATCCCGCGAGATGGTCGCTTGGGTCACCCGGAAACCGTGGGCCTGCAAAAGCTCCATGAGGGCCTCCTGGGTTTCCACATTGTGCTCGCGCACAAGCTCCAATAATTTGGCCTGACGCCTATGTTTCACGAATCCCACCTCCCATCTGAGGCATCCTCAGGCGAGAATGCAGTACTTGAAAAAAGCCCCGATCGCCTAACCGGGCGAAGAGCGCCCGCTGCTCAGCCCGCTCAATGGTAACCCGATCAGCAGTCTGCAGGGCGAAGCCATCGTAACCGTCAATGGTGAGCATCACCGCTTCACTGGCCCGGTTCAGCCGGATCTGCACCCGGGCTTCAGGCCTAATTACCACCGAACGCCCCGCTAGAGAGTGGGGACAGATGGGAGTAATGCAGATGGAATCCAGCAGAGGCTCCACAATGGGGCCGCCCGCAGCCAGGGAATAGGCGGTGGAACCGGTGGGAGTGGCCACAATTACCCCATCTCCCACGTAATCCGTGACATGCTGCCCATCCACTAAGATGCTGAACTCGATAATCCGGGCAAAAGTACCGCGGGTGATCACAAAGTCGTTGAGGGCCAGATGGCGGGCGATCTCCCTCCCTCCCCGCTCCACACAGGCCGTAATGAGCATACGCTCTTCAATGGCATAATCGCGGGCCAGCAGCCGGTCCAGTGCAGGGAGCAGCCCATCCGTTTCCACTTCCGTTAGAAAACCAAGGTGTCCCACATTCACACCAAAAACCGGCACCTGGGAATAACTGGCCAGGCGGGCCACGTTGAGCAGAGTCCCATCACCGCCCAGAACGATCACAAGATCAAAGGGAGCAAGACTTTCCCGATCGGGCTGGGGAATCAGGACATATTCCACCCCCCGCTTCTCCAGGGCATCCGCCAGCTTACTGCTCAAGTCCATTGCTACAGGCTTTCCTGTATGGGGTACAATCCCGAACTTCATCAGCATCCATCCTTTCCCTGCCTGGCGGCCCAACCCTCTCGGATCACCCTGGCCACCAGATCCGCCGCGTCCCTCACCGGCGCTCCTTTACGAAAATGGGCCAAAAACTCCAGATTACCCTCCATACCAGTGATGGGCGAAAAGGTAAAACCGAGCAGCCCCACATTTTCCGCCTGCAGCCTCTGCATAAGGGGCGGAAGGTATTTCAGATGCACTTCTGGGTCACGGATCACTCCCCGCTTGTTCAGCCCAGCACCACCTGTTTCAAACTGGGGTTTGATCAAGGCTATGAGGTCCGCCCCCGCCTTGAGCAGAGCGCACACGGCAGGAAAAACCTTGGTCAACGAGATAAAGGAGACATCGATGGTGGCCAGATCAGCCAAGGACGGCAGTTGTTCGGGGGTTAGATCCCTAATATCCATCTTTTCCAGCACCAGGACGCGGCGATCAGCCCGCAGCTCTGGTACGAGTTGATCCTGCCCCACGTCCACCGCATAAACCCGCCCAGCACCAGCCTGAAGCAGGCAGCTGGTAAACCCTCCTGTGGATGCGCCCACATCCAAGCAGGTTTTGCCCTGGACTTCCACGGCAAATACCTGCAGGGCTTTCTCCAGTTTCAGGCCAGCCCTGCTGGGATAGGGCAGGGTCTTCCCCACAATCTCCAGGGAAGCATCCACAGCCGTTTTGGCACTGGGTTTTTCCACCTTGCGTCCGTTTACCCAGACCTGACCGCCTACAATCAACTCTTTCGCTCGCTGGCGCGAAGGAACAAGGCCCCTTTCCACCAGCAGCTGATCTAACCTCAGCACTAGATATCACCGCTTACTACCACCTGCAGCTTGGGCTGGGAAGCTGCCCTGCGCAGCACTTCCGCAACCTGCCCGGCGGTTAAGCCGTATTGTTCGTGCAAACGCTCAATGGAGCCGTGGGGGATGAACTCATCGGGATAACCAATACGCTCTACCCTCAAGGAAGAACCGGTCCCCGCGGATTCTCCCAGTATTTCGAGAATACTGCTGCCAAACCCTCCAGCCAGCACATGATCTTCCAGGGTAACGGCGCATTTCTTACCCCGCACCGCCGCTCTGATGCGCTCCCCATCCAAAGGTTTCAAAGCCCGCACATTCACCACAGCAAAACTCAGCTCAGGCTCGAGACTTGCTGCCGCGGCCAGGGCAACTTCCACCATGGGGCCGAAGGTGAACACCACGCCGTCACGCCCAGGTTTCACCTCTACGGGCGGGATGGCCCCCTTGGGGTCGAAGGGCTCCCCGGGGACAGTATTACCCGCAGCGGCCCGGGGATAGCGAATGGCCACCGGCCCAGGCTGCTCCAAGGCCCAGGCCAGCATGGCAGCCAGCTCACTGCCATCCCGGGGTGCCAGCAGGGTAAGTCCAGGCACCGCCCGCAGGAAGCTGATGTCAAACACTCCCTGATGGGTCGCGCCATCATCACCCACAACACCTGCCCTGTCTACTGCGAGCACCACGGGCAGTTGCTGCAGGGCCACATCGTGGATCACCTGGTCATAACCCCTCTGCAAAAAGGTGGAATAAATAGCCACCACGGGACGCAGCCCTTCTTTGGCCATGCCCGCAGCTAAAGTTACGGCATGCTGTTCAGCAATACCCACATCAAAGAACCGCTCTGGAAAAGCCTCGGCAAAGGGGCCCAGGCCTGTGCCATCGCGCATGGCTGCGGTTATGGCCACAATTCTAGGATCGTCCTTGGCCAAGCGCACCAGCGCTTGGCCGAACGCCTGGCTGAACGACGGCCCGCTGCTGCCAGCCGAGCCATTGTTGGGGCTGACCCCGTGATAGCGGTGGGGGATCTTCTCGGCCAAGGCATGGCCCCGGCCCTTTTGGGTGTGCACGTGGATCAGCACCGGCCCCCGCCGCTGTAGCCCTGCCCTGATAGCCCTCTGCAGCTCAGCAATGTTGTGCCCGTCAAAGGGTCCCAAGTAGGCGAAACCAAGCTCTTCAAAAAACTGGCCTGGGAGCATGTGCTTCAAGGTGATCTTCACCTTGTGGGCCAGCTTCGCCAGGGGCGGGCCCACAAGGGGAATCCCGCGCAGAAACGCCGCCAACCCTTCCCGCGCCTGGTAGAGGCGGGTATCAGAACGGATGCGCCCCAGGTAGTCACTGAGGGCGCCGACATTATTGGTGATGGACATCTCATTATCATTGAGGATGACCAGAATATCCTTTCCCAAAGAACCGATATGGTTCAAGCCTTCAAAGGCCATACCTCCAGTCAAGGCCCCATCACCGATGACCGCCACTACCCGGAAGTCCTTGCCCAGAAGATCCCGGGCTATCACCATGCCTGCAGCCGCGGAAATCGAGGTGGAGCTGTGGCCCACCCCAAAGGGATCGTATTCGCTCTCCGCGGGCAAGGGAAAACCCGACAGCCCACCCCACTGCCGTAGAGTGTGGAACCGGTCTTGGCGGCCGGTAATCAGCTTATGGGTATAACACTGATGGCCCACATCCCAGATAATCCTATCCCTGGGCGCGGACAGCACCGAATGCAGAGCTATGGTCAGCTCCACAACCCCCAGGTTCGCGCCGAGATGCCCCCCGTTGTTTTCTACGGTGGAGATAATGCGCTCCCTGATTTCCTGGGCCAGCCTTTCCAGACTGGGCAAGTCCAGCTTTTTGATATCTTCAGGAGATGTGATCCGTGACAGCAGCTCTTCTCGCATTGCTCCTACCTCTTCTTGCCCTTCGCGCCCGAGCTACGGGGCTTGAGCCCTATTTGCTCCAAATAGTAGAGCAGTTTCCCTGTGTATAGGAGGATCGTGGTCGATTTGGAAATGGCCACACCCTTGCCCATGGATTTGGCTCCCACGGTAACCGCGGCGATCAAAGCCACCATAAAGGTGTTGGCCAAGGTCTCAGGCAGCCGAGGCGCGCCGCCCCGCAACTGGAGCAAAATGGCTACACCCAGCGCACCGCTCAGGGTCCCCACCACATCGCCCACCAGATCGTTACAGAAGGTGGACACACCGTCCGCATGGCGCACCAGCCAGATGGCCTGCTTGGCACCGCGAACCCGCTTGGAGGCCATGGCATGGAAGGGAGCCTCCTCCCCCGCGGTGGCCGCCACGCCCAGAATGTCAAACAGAACGCCGATAAGAATAATAAAAAGTAGTAACACCAAGCTCGCCGTCACCGGCATGTACGCTAGAGCGCTGTTACTACCCAAATTAAACACTGTAGATACAATGAACGTGCTGAGAGTTAGAGTAAGTACCGACCTCCACCGGTTCTGCATTACTCATGGTTCCTCTTTCTTATGTATACTGAGGTGAATGGCAGTGAACTGAGTAAAGATTGTGGCTTAGGTCCAGCAGGTTTTCCCAAAGATCCTCCAGTCCGTCACCGTAACTGGCGGTTTCCCCTTTCCGATCTTTTCGCTTGTCACCACAGACGAGGCTGGATTACCACTTAGACCACACCGTAATCCCCAGCTCACCTTCTCCGTCGAGAAACAGTCTAGGAGTTTTCCTCAACGCCATCCCTATTTTCTAGTCTCTTTTGCAGCGATGGTTTCAAAGGCTTTCCGCCCTGGGGCGGAGGGTCAAGTTCCCTGGCCAGGGGCACTTCACCCGTACACCTTATCCCCCGATCACCACTCAAGACAGGCTACACTGCACCCAACACTTAAGTACCAATAAACTGCGAAATCGTATCGCGTGCAGGTTCAATCCCAAGCCGTAAGGACTCGTCTTGCAAGTCCCCACGCGAATGGGTCTCCGTGGGGGGCGGGTCAACGCCTGCATGCCCTTGCAGATCGCCCTCCCCCCTTAACCCCCAGCAGCAGCCCCCAACGGGGCGTCAGAAGCCGCCACCAAGGACTTCATCGATGTGCCAGCAACGGATTTTTAGGCCCGTGTTCAAAAATAGGGGTGACGACTAGAATACTGCGCCATTCACCTCCAGGTTGCTTTCATTATAGCATACCCTTTGCTTAAGGAGCAAGGGACTGTACGAACTTACACAATTCGGCACCTTTTCTCCAACTTTCCCACAACTTTCCCCGGCCCAACACTTAATGACTGCGCTGCAGGATAAACGCTGCCAGCTCCCTGAGGAGCCAGGCCCGCTCCGAAAAGCCGTTCAGGGCCTGGAGGCACAGCTGCACACATTCGGCAGCCATCTGCCGCGAGCGCTCCAACCCGTAAAGGCGCGGATAGGTCAGCTTGCCCAGATCCTGATCCCGCCCAGTGGGTTTGCCCAGCTGCTCGGCATCGCCCACCTCATCGAGAATGTCGTCGGTGATCTGAAACGCCAAACCAAACCATTCCCCATAGCGGGTGATGGCCGAGAGCTCCTCCTCGCTAGCTCCACCCAGCAGTGCGCCTCCCCGCAGGGCCGCTTTAAAGAGGGCCCCGGTTTTGCGGGAGTGGATGTAACGCAGAGTCTCCTCGTCGGGAGTATGTTCTGCACTGAGGATGTCCACGGCCTGTCCCCCCACCATACCCTGGGACCCAGCACCCAAAGCCAACTCGCCCACGATGCGCACGGTAACCTCGGGGGAGACACCATACTTTTCCGGCATGCGGGCCAGTTCCGCAAAGGCCTCGGTCAAGAGAGCATCCCCGGCGAGGACTGCCATGGCTTCACCGTAGACAACGTGATTGGACGGTTTACCTCGCCTAAAGTCATCATCATCCATACAGGGCAGATCATCGTGGATTAGGGAATAGGCGTGGATCATCTCCACAGCGGCGGCCAAGCCGCCAGTTTTCTGCACATCTCCCCCCACTGCCGCACAGGCCCCCATAACCAGCAAGGCCCGCAGGCGTTTGCCGCCACCTAAGGTGGAATAGCGCATGGCCTCGTGCAGCACTTGAGGATATGTTTCCTCCGCTGGCAGGGTTTGGGCCAGAAGTCTTTCCACCTCCTGGACGTAACCCGACCAGGTGCTGGTTAGATCATTCATGCTTCCTCCACCTCCAGCGGCTCGATTCTGCCTTCCTTTACCATGATCTCAATCTTGGCTTCAGCCTCATCCAACTTGTCGTTGCAAAAACGCGCCAGTCTAACGCCCTCTTCAAAGAGGGCCAAAGATTCGTCCAGCGTGGACTCTCCCTGCTCCAACAGGCGCACTATTTCCTCCAAGCGGGCCAGGGCCTGCTCAAACTTCAATTCTTCCATCTTAGGCTCGCTCATGGACATTTTCTCCCTTCCACTCTGCACAGCAGCAGTCCTGCATAGAGCGTCACGTTCACCGCATCCCCCGGCTGTACCTGGTCCGCGCTGCGCAGGACATGCCCCTCCGCATCTGAGCAGATAGCATAGCCCCGGGCCAGGGTTTGCAGGGGACTTAAGGTCTCCAGCCTGCCGGCCAGGTTGCCGAGCTGGCTGCGGCGCAGGGCCAGCTTGTGGGTGTTGTGCAGGGTCAAATTGGTGAACAGATCGTCCAACCTCTGCCGCAGCTGGTTCACCCGGTAATCGGGCCTCTGCAGCGCAGCACTACTGGCCAATTGGGTTAAAAAGCGCCGCTCCGCGCTGATCTGCCTGCGCAGTGCCCCCACAAGCCGCTTCGCTGCCGAAGTTACGGCGCGCTGCAGTTCCTCCTGGAGGGGCACCACCAGCTCTGCTGCGGCCGAGGGAGTGGGTGCCCTCAGGTCAGCCACAAAATCGGCGATGGTAAAATCGGTTTCATGTCCCACCGCGGACACCACCGGAATAGCGGAGTTGGCAATGGCCCGGGCCAGCTGCTCATCGTTAAAGGCATTCAGCTCCTCGAATGAACCGCCCCCCCTGCCCATAATCAGGACATCACAATCCGTATCCTGGGCTAGCTGCAGTGCTTTGATCAGGCTCTCGGGCGCCCCCTCGCCCTGCACCAGCGCGGGGAACACCAAAATCTGCACTGCTGGGAAGCGCCTGGTGAGCACCCGGATAATATCCCGGAGGGCGGCCCCGGAGGGAGAGGTGATCACTCCCACCTTGCGGGGCAGCAGAGGTAAGGGCCTTTTGCGTGCAGCATCAAACAGCCCCTCCGCCTCCAGCTTAGCCTTGAGCTTTTCGAAAGCAAGGTGCAGATCACCTGTCCCCTTGGGAAAGAGCATCTCCACATAAAGCTGGTACTCGCCGCTGGGCTCATATACCCCCACGGACCCCACTGCGATGACAGTTTCACCGTTTTTGGGCAGGAAGTTGAGCAGGCGGTTGCGGCTGCGGAACATGACCGCCTTCACCCGACTGTGGGCATCCTTCAAAGAAAAGTACATATGGCCAGAAGCATGGTGAACAAAATTGGAAATCTCGCCCTCAACCGCTAGGCTTTGGAATGCGGGGACAGACAGGGCAGAGCTGATTCTTTTGGTCAGTTCGCTAACGGTGATGGGTTGCACCGAATCCCCCTTTCCAAGCCTCAGCGCGACAGCGCACACCCTTCCCGCAGGGCGCAGTAATAGGCAGCACCGTAGGCATTATCCGTACTGTATTTGGGCTGTGCAAAAAAAAGCCTCCACTGGGGCAGTCTTTCCACAAGTTCTTGGCGGATCAACCGGTTGGAGGCAACGCCGCCCACCAAAAGCAGCTCCCGGCAGTCCGTTCGCTCCTCCGCCCACTGGACCCACTTGCTCAAAGTGCGGGCAATGCTAAGCAGGCAGGAACGGGCGCACACAGCGGCAGTAACCTGCTCGGCCATCCTCTCCAGTGCAGTCAGGGGTCCAGAAAAACTCACCCGTCCCTCCCGGTGGTAAGTGGGAACCGGCACTGAGTCACGGGTCTCCTCGGCGAGCTTCTCTAAGGACGGCCCGGCAGGAAAGGACAGACCCAGTTTGACCCCAAGGCGGTCCACAACTTGGCCGGCATGGAGATCCAGCGTACCACCCCACAACTCCACCCGCAAGCGGTGGGACTGCTTGTCCCTCAGCACGTGAGCCAGCTCCGTTGTTCCCCCCGAAAGATGAATCGCCAGAAACTCCGGTGTCTGGGGCCCCGGGGCACTGGCCAGCCCGCTCCAGATGTGGTTTTCTTGATGGGATAGCTCGTGGCAGGGCACCTGGAGACACCTAGCTAGACTCCGGGCCAAACTGGAGCCCGCCAGGAAGACGGGCATGTAAGAATCGGTTTGGGGCCGCGGCCTTGTGGATACCCCAATGGCCGCTAGGGTATGTTCCGCCAGCAAGGGCTCGAGGGCTGTACAGAGCTCCGGCAGATTCTGCACATGTTGAAATAAGGCTTCTGATTGGCGCAATCCCCGCGAACCAGAAGCTACTTGCAGCAAAATACGTTCATCGGCAAGAATCGTCCCGTCTTCACCCAAAAGGCACAAAGACGTGGTGTAATTGCTCGTATCAATGCCCAGGAAGACCTTCATGCAAAGCCTCCCTCCCGGACCACAGTTCCCAGCAGGCCGTTGACAAACTTGGGAGACTCTTCGTCCCCGAACTCTTTGGCCAGCTCCACAGCTTCATTCACCGCGACCCGGACCGGGATTTCATCCATAAATACAATCTCGTAGATTGCCAACCGCAGAATGCTGCGGTCTACAAAACCGAGCCGGTGGACGTTCCACCCCTTAGCCACATGGGCAATCTGGGCATCCAGGGCAGTCAACTGCTCCATGACCCCCCGTACCACCGTCTGCACGTATGCCTTGTTCTCTTCATCTAGTTCCACATCTTCCAGCCTCTGCCTCAGGGCCGTTTCCAGATCCACCTGGGCTAGGTCAATCTGAAACAGAGTCTGGAAAGCAACCTGGCGCGCCAGCCTTCTGCTCAAACGCAATCACCTCAAAAATCGTCGGAAAAAACCATCTGACCTCTCCGGGGAGTCAAGCACCGCACCGAAGAACATCCCAGCAGCAACACAGAGCACCACGAACAGCCCTTTCAAGATCCCGTAGGCGATGAATATCCAACCCACAATGAGACCTAGCAGGGCGCCGAAGATTTTTCCCATGTGGGCACTCAGTATGGCCACCAGCCTTTCCTTCATTGCGCACACCTCTCTAAGTTATCCCGTGGAGTTCGGTCTCGGCCTTCTTGGAGATGCCCACAACCGAAACATCGATCTCCTGGATCACCACTCCCACCGTCTTTTCCAAATAGGACTTCACGGTTTCTTGAATCTCTTCAGACAGTTCACCCAAATTGTGGTCAGGATACGCTGTCACTTTCAGGATGACTTTGGGATTCACCACATCGGTAAAGGAAGCCTTCACCTGTTCCACCCCGGAGATGTGGCTTGCAGCTTCCACGATCAGGCTCTCCACGCTGTCGGCGCTGATGCGCACTGTACCCAGTTCCCTGGGGTAAACGATATACTTTCTGGCGTCCATTCTAGCCAGGACAACCACCAGATAGGCCGCTAGAAGCACGAGGATAATGGCTACAAGGGACCCATCAAAACCAAAACTGGGAGCGGCCAACCACTCCAGCAAAACTTCGCTGCCCAACAAGGTGGCCACCAGCAGACCAGCGAAAACAACCAGCACCAGGGCACAGATCCCTAAGAACACCCGATCCAAGAGAGTCATCTTACTTCCCCCTAGGCGCCGGTGCCTGCTGTTCCTCTTCTCCCTTTTTCTCCTGGGGGAACTGCACGCCCAGCACATGGAGATTGACTTCCATAACATCTAATCCGGTCATCACTTCGATGGCCCGCTTCACATTCTCCTGGATCTGTCTGGCTACTTCAGGAATGCTGTAGCCGTACTCAATAATCACGAACAGATCAACCACGCACTCGTGTTGGCCAACGTCCACTTTCACGCCCTTGGAAAAGTTGCGGTGCCCGAGCATTTCGGCAATGCCTCCGGCAAATCCGCCGCTCATCCCCGCTACACCGGGGACTTCGGTGGCAGCTAGACCGGCAATGATACCCACGACCTCATTGGCGATTTTCAGATCGCCCAGTTCAGTGCGGCGTTCGTTTTCTGACATCTGTCACACCTCCTGTCCGCTATTATACCAAACAATTCCTTATCCTACAATTTCCGATTCTTGCAGCCACTGCTCCACAAAATCCGTGGAAAAACAGCCTGAGGTAAAGCGCTGGTCGCGCAGCACAGCCCGGTGAAAGGGGATGCTGGTTTCAATCCCTTCCACAACCAGCTCATCCAGGGCTCGGGCCAAGCGACGGATGGCCTCCTCACGCGTTTGGCCCCACACGATGAGTTTGCCCAACAAGGCATCGTAGAAGGGCGATATGGCATACCCTTGGTACAGATGGCTGTCCCAGCGCACCCCAAAGCCCCCGGGAACCAGGAGCCTTTCTACCACCCCCGAAAAGGGGTGGGATCCTGGCCGCACCGCCTCCGCGGTGATCCGGCACTGGATGGCATGGCCCCTGGGCTTGAGTTCTGCCTGGGCGTACCTTAAGGGCTCGCCCGCGGCCAGGCGGATCTGCTCCTGCACCAAATCCACACCATAGACCAGTTCAGTGACGGGATGCTCCACCTGCAGGCGGGTGTTCATCTCCAGAAAATAGTAATCTCCCGCGGCATCCACCAGGAACTCTACTGTTCCGGCATTCCGGTAGTTCACGGCCTTGGCTGCCCGCACCGCTGCCGCGCCGAGGCGCGCCCGCAGCCCGGCGTCCACCACAGGAGAAGGGCATTCCTCCAGAAGCTTCTGCTGCCTGCGCTGCAAGGAGCATTCCCGCTCGCCCACGTGCACCACACGGCCGTAATGGTCCGCCAAGAGCTGGATCTCAATGTGCCTAACCGGCGTCAGCCATTTCTCCAGATAACAGCGGTCACAACCAAAGAAGGCCAGTGCTTCGGCACGGGCGGCAGCGAAGCTGCTCAAGAGCTCCCCGGGCTCTTTCACCAAGCGCATGCCCCGGCCCCCTCCGCCTGCGCAAGACTTGATCACCAGGGGATAGCCCAGTTCATCCGCGGCTTCGCTCAGCTCCCTATGGTCCCTGATCACTCCGCTCCCCGGGATGACCGGCACCCCCGCTTCCCGAAGCACAGCCTTCGCTTGGGCCTTATCCCCTAAAAGCTCCAAATGCCTGGCCTCAGGGCCAATAAAGACCAAGCCGTGGGCCGCGCACATTTCAGCAAACAGCGCGTTCTCGCTGAGATAGCCGTAACCGGGGTGAATCCCCTCCGCCCCATGGGCTAAAGCCGCGGCCAGGATGTTCTGCATGTTGAGGTAGCTCTGCTGGGAAGGGGGCGGTCCCACGCACACCGCCTGATCAGCCCAGATGACGTGCAGCGCTGAGCGATCCGCTTCAGAGTAGATGGCAATAGTCTCTATGCCCAGCTCCCGGCAGGCGCGGATAATGCGGACGGCCACCTCTCCCCGGTTGGCCACGAGAATCCTGCGCACAGTTCCACCACCTAATCCCGGGGCTCGATCAGCATAAGCATCTGGCCGTATTCCACCGGCTCACCGTCCTTGGCGAGAATACGCCGCACCACGCCGCCCACCTCTGTTTCGATTTCGTTCATCATCTTCATGGCTTCGATGATGCACACAACCTGGCCCGGCACCACCACGTCCCCCTCCCGTACGAAAGGAGGGGCATCGGGGCCAGGAGACCGGTAGAATGTACCAACCATGGGCGCGCGGACCGCTTCCAAGCCTACACTGTCTTGGCCGCCCGGGAAGGGACCAGCTGTCGGGTCCTGCGCCTGCAATCCTTTGCGGATGCGGATGCGCAGACCCCCCTGGGCCAGTTCAAGCTCGGTGATCTCCGTTGAGTTGACCAGCATGATCAGTTCCTTAATCTGTTCAAAATCCATAAAGCACCTCTATTTCCTAATGCACGATCACTTCTGCACCCTTGGGAGTTTTCCTGTTCAGAAAAAAAGCCCCAGACCCGCGAGCCTGAGACCTGAGGGCAGAGTTCACACACCCCTGGTTTCATCTACGATGGTGATCCGTTCCAGGGCCAGACCTGTCAAGCGGTGGACCAGCTCGCCAATGCGCGCCGCCTCATCCCGGGTCAAAGTAACTGGCACAACCACCGTGATGGCATCCCGGTCTAGAAGTACGAGGGCATCCAGGTAACCTTGGGCCTTGAGCAGGTTCTCCAGTTCCGTTTCCCTGGTCATGCGCTCAATGAGCTCCTGCAGCTGGATTTGGGCTTCTTCCCGGCGCTCTTCCGGTGTGTGTGCATCGTAGGCGATATTCTGCAGCAGTTCAAGCTGCCTGCTGCGCATACGTTCCCGTTCCAGGCGGTACTCGGCGAACTTGGTAGGTACAGTGCGCACCGTGACCGGTTCTACCACAACAACCTGTTCCCTACCTGGCGGCTCTGCGGTTACCTCCTCCTGGGGCGGCTCTTCCACCCGAAAGATGTACATGAGGGCAGCAATGACCAAGACCATAATCACCAGATTCCACAGAGCTTTTCTTCCCCGCACCACATAAAACCTTGCCATAATCCGTCCCCCCTAGTTTTTGAAGGCAACTTCGATCCGATACATGGGCAGCTGCAGAGCAGTGGCCACAGCCCGGGCCAAGGCCAGCCGCAGCTCCGCATCTGGGGCAGTATCCACCACCACCAGTACTCCCCGCACCTGAGGTTCAACCTCCTCCAGAATCAGGGGCAGCTCCCGGCGCTCCACATCGCTGCGGAGCAGGACTGGCGTGGAAGTGGAGCGGCGTTCCACTATCCCCTCCGGCCCTGTGCGCACCTCTTCGGTTATGTTCTGCGCGACTGTGATCCTGGAGCCCCGATCCATGGTCAAGAACACGGTGCAGTACCTACCCCCAACAAGGGCATTGAGTATCTCCGTAAGTTCCCGGCTCAAACGCGCTCCAGGATCCTGTTCCAAGGGCGCCCCGGGTTGGTGGGTAGTATTGGTTCCCAGTTCCATTTGGGAGCGGGGCTGCAGAACCAAAAGACCTGCTCCCACCACCGCCAGGAGCGCCAAATAGGTGATGAGCTTCTTCTGCCGTTCAGTTAACCGTTTCCAGAGATCTGCCATGGCCCACCTCCACTACTGCCAAGCCAGGACCGCTATGCGCTGGAGCGGAAGGTTGAGCAAGGACGCCACCAGTTCGCGGGCCTCTTGGCGGAGGCCAGATTCCCAGGGGTCAAGGAAGATCTGCACCGCTTCCCCGCTCCCCTCAGGCGGCAATTGGACGCGCACCCGCTGCACCCCATCTAAGCCGGCCAAAATTCCTTCCAAGTGCTGTTTTAGCTTCTGGTCCGTTCCCGCCCAAAGGGCTTTGGTTGCCGCCCACTGCAGGCGCTGGGCGCGCTCTTCTACTTCCGGGACGAACGGTTCCACAGGCAGCCAGGAGAGATCCGCCCCCAACAGGCCCGGCTCCAGCAAAAGCATCACAGGTTGGAGTAAAGCCAGTAAGAGGCTCAGGCCCAGCACCAGTCGGGCAAACTTAGCCAGCTCTCCCCCCGGGAGGAGCAACTCCACCATCCCCAGAAGGACAACCAAGGTAATCAGGGTCTGCAACCACTGCTTCCAGTACATCTCCTTCACCTCATCACTACCGCCAGATTGCCCAAGCCCACCAGAACAGTGATAGCCACAAAGAACATAAGCGCTGCCGTACCTAAGGCAATCATCACCAGAACCAAGGCTCCCTCCATGGTTTCTAACGTCTGCACCACCCGCCGGTCACAGAGGGGTTGCAGGAGCGCTCCCACCAATTTGAAGGTGAACACCATGGCCAACACCTTAAGCAAGGGAGCTGCCACCAGACAGAACACCATCACCAGACCAAAGACGCCCACCGCGTTTTTGATCAACAGGGACCCCCCTACCACCACTTCCAGGGTGTCCGCGAACATGCCCCCAGCAATGGGAATCAGCGTTTTGGTCAGGTATTTGGCGGTGCGCAGGGAGATGCCATCGGCGATGGGTGCCAGTGCTCCCCTGACCACCATCAACCCTGAGAAGACAATGAACATGAGCCCTAGGATGGTGATAGCGGCCTGCCTCAAAAGGTTGCCCAGTTTGGGAAAGGAGAGCTCGCTGCTGAACTGGCTCACCAGGGAAAAGGCGGTACTGATGAGGATCAGGGGCAGAAGCAGGCGCTGCACCAAAGCGGCCACGGTACTCACCGCTGCCCAGAGCAGGGGATGGAACACGGCTGCCGAAGTCACGGCGCCCACTGCCGCCAGGAGCGCCGCAAGCATGGGCAAAAGGGCCTGCATGAAATCTACCATGGTGCCCACCGCTTCCCGGGCTAGGCCAGCAGCCAGGCCAAAGCTCTGGAGTCCTAAAATCACCAGGACTAAGAAGCAGATGGCAAAGGCCAGATCCACCACCAGGGGGCTGCCGAAGGAACTGCTCAGGCGCTGAAGCAGGGCGGATAGGACACCAATCACCACCAGCTGGCGCAGCAGGCTGAAACTCAGGTGCAGCTCCTTGGTGAAGGTTTTGGCCAGGAGCAGAAAAAGCTCTTGCAGCGACCACCCCCTGGGAGCGCCAGATACAAGATCCCGCCAGTTCAGGCTAGGCAGCAGCTCTTGGTAGCCATCCTCCAGGAGTTCGCTAAAGCGCAGCAGCTGTCCCAGCTCCAGTTCCTCCAATTGGGCTTGGATGGAGTCGTGAAGAGGTTGTGCCTGTTGGATCATCTGCCCCTGGACTGGACAGGCAAGCAAAAAGAGGAGCAAGGCTGCAGGCAGACCCCAGACTGATCGCTGCTTCATGACTCCCACCGGCTACAGCCCCAGGATCCCGAACAGGGTCTGGAGGATAGCCTGGAGCAGGGGCAGTCCGATGATCAGGATCACCAGCTTGCCTGCGAGCTCCACCACGGCGGAAATGGCTGCCTCCCCTGCTTCTTGGCAGATCTGCACTCCAAAGGAGGTGAGGTAAGCCACGGCGATGGTTTTCAAGACAGGATTGAGGTAGAAAGAACCCACAGAACCTTCCCGGGCCAAGGCAGTTAAGGCCTGCACAACGCTGGAGATGTGCGGCAAAAGAGCAGTGAACGCTACGGCCGAGAAGGCGGTGGCCAACAGCACCGCCCAGGAAGGCTGCTCTTCCCGGAACTCAGCCTGGAAGACAGTAATTACGAGGGCCAGACCCACCACCAGCGGCAACCACAACACTTCCCTCACCACCTAAAGACCGATTCCACATGGGAAAAGAGCTGGCCCACCATCTGCACCAGCCACAGAAGCACGATGATCACTCCGGCTAGACTCAACATCTGGGCCTGCTCTTTGCGATCGGCCTGAACTAGGAAAATGTTCAGCACGGCCACCAAGATACCCAAGCCGGCTATGCGGTAGATGGGAGATAAATCTGCCATGCCCATCCCTCCTAAATCAAGAGCAGTACCAGGAACAGTCCCGCGGCCACGCCCAGATACTGCCACAGGCGCACATGTTGATCCCGCTCCTGCTCCGCAGCTGCCAAAGCCCGTTCCAACCTGATCAAGAGCTGCTGGATCTGCTTGCTCTGCTCCGCAGCATCGCTCCGGCCCAGAGCCGCACCGCAAAAGTGCAGATCCTCCAGCACATCCGGGGGCAGCCCGTTATCAGCTAAAATGCCCAAGGCCTGCTGCCAAAGGGCCGCGAAGCTCTCTCCCGTACCTGCCTGCAAACCTTGGCTCAGGGCCGTCAGAAATCTGCCCACTACTCCGCGGAACAAAGGCGCCTGGACCGCCAGAAAGGTGGGAAGGGTGGTGCGGCTGAACTGGATTTCCGATTCGAGCACCTGCATCAAGCGGATCAGCTCCCGCAGGTGGTACACCCGCTGGGTATAACTGCTGGCCAATACAAAGCCCATCCCGCTGCAGGCCATGAGGATCAATCCCGCTGCTATAGCCTTCACACCCTCACCCCTGTCCTCTTATGCTTATGAGCGCTACCCGATTCTTAGAACCCCTTCCACGGTCCCAGGACCGAGCCGCCTGGAGAGGATGATCACCAGCTCAAACACGCCTAGACTACCGGTGAGCCAGCTGCGCCTTTTCACCTGCTCCCAGCTTTCCCCATGACAGGTGGCGATCACCTTCACTCCACTGCGGGCCAGTTCGCCTAGGATCCAACCATCCCTCTCCTGGCCGATTTCGTCGGTCACCACCACCTGTGGTGAGAGTGCCCGTAGGGCGTGCTGCACCCCCAGCTCTTTGCTGTACCCATCCAGCACATCGGTGTGCAGCCCCACATCCAACTGGGGGACACCTTGATAGGAAGAGGCGATTTCGGACCGCTCATCGATCACCACCACTTGAAAACCCATATCCGCCACCTGGCGGGTGAGATCCCGCAGCAGAGTGGTCTTACCACACCCCGGTGGGGAAACGATCAGGGTGGACCTAAGCTGCCCCCGGCTGCGGCAGACCACGTGCCCCACAACACCGTCGGCGGCCCCGGGTACGGCCCGGGCCAGCCGGAAATTCAAAGAGGAAATGCCGCGGATGGTCTTCAGCTTACCCCCGCTGTATACGGCCTGCCCGGCGATGCCCACCCGGTGGCCTCCCGGCAGAGTCAAGTAGCCCCCCGAGATTTCCTGCTCCCAGGCATACCAGGAGCTCTCCGTAATGAGCTGCACAGTGCGCTCTAGATCGTCCCTGGTGACCACATAGCCCTGGCTGGGTTCACAGGGCCTGCCCTGAAGGGAAAGGGAAAAATAACCGGAGCGATCCTTAAGGATTAGGGGCCGGTTCATGCGCAGGCGAATCTCCTCCAAATCCCGGCAGGCTGCCCCAGCGACGAGCTCCCTGATGGCCGGTGCCAAGTAACCAAACATCTTCCCCCTCCTCTACAGCACTATATGAGCAAGGGGGACAAGTTATGACAAAAAAAGACTGCCCCAAATCGGGCAGCCTTTACACTTAACCCCTTGTCTTATTCTTCCCCATCATCTTCTACCGGCTCGGTGTCTTCGCTGAAGACCTCTTCTAGTTCGTGGTAATCATCGGTTTCAAACACAACGGCACCACAGCGCTGGCAGCGGATCTGAATTCCCTCGTCAAACAGAAAGTCCTCATCAAATCGCATCACATACCCGCATTGTGGACACTCGGCTTCGGCGTAGGACTCCTCCAGATCGTCCTCCCACTCCTGGGGGTAGTCGGAATCGTCCTCATCCCCGTAAAACTCGTCCTCCAGATATGCCAGGTCAAAGTCCACTTCCTGCAGGTACTCATCCAGTTCTTCCTGGGCCTGCTTCAGTTCCTCCACATCTGCAGCCAGCTGGTCCAAAATCTGCAGGATCTTGGACATGAGGAAGGTGCTCCGCCCCTCTTCCGGTTCGGTCTCACCATCAATCATCCCGCGCAGATACGCGATCTTCTCTTTGACGGTCTCCAACAAATCCACCTCCTATTTTTCTGCCTCGCTAGGCCCGGGAGAGGTATTCCCCGGTCCTGGTATCCACTTTGACCAGGTCACCCTGCTCCACAAACAGCGGTACCTGGATGGTGATGCCCGTCTGCAGGGTGGCCGGTTTGGTAGCCCCCTGGGCGGTATCACCCTTGAAACCTGGCTCGGTGTGCACAACTTCCAGCACCACTGTGGTGGGCAGCTCTACGCCCACGGGCTTGTTCTGGTAGAATTGGATTCCGATGGTCATGTTCTCAATCAGATACTTCGGCGCATCGCCCAGATCCGCAGCGGTCAGGGAGATCTGATCATAGGTTTCCATATCCATGAAGAAATACTCATCTCCCGTGGAGTACATAAACTGCATCTCCCTGAGCTCAATATGGGCCCGGGCCACTTTTTCACCTGCGCGGAATGTTTTCTCTACCGTGTTCCCGCTGCGCAAGTTCTTCAGCTTGGTGCGCACAAAGGCTGCTCCCTTACCTGGCTTCACATGCAGAAACTCAACTACGCTGTAAATCTCGCCTTCCACTTCAATGGTCAATCCAGTACGCAGATCGTTTACGGAAATCATCAGCGCTCCTCCTATTTCACCACATACAGTTCCTTAAAAGTAGATGTCAAGACATCGTGGCCGTCCTCTGTGACCACCACCAAATCCTCGATGCGCACTCCGCCGAAGCCGGGCAGGTACACGCCTGGCTCCACCGTCACTACCATCCCCGGCTTAAGCACGGTGTTGTCCGTTTTGGAAAGCCGCGGGTTTTCATGAATCTCCAACCCCACACTGTGTCCCAATCCGTGCCCGAAATAGTCGCCGTAACCTGCTTCCGCGATGATGTCCCGGGCGATGGCATCGATTTCTGCCCCCGTTTTCCCTGGGCCCACAGCCTGCAGCGCTTCCTGCTGAGCTCGGAGTACCAAATCGTAGATGAGCAGGTGCTGCTCCTCGGGCTCGCCCACCACAATGGTTCTGGTCATGTCCGAACAGTAGCCGTTGACCACGCAGCCAAAATCCAGGACCACAAAATCGCCGAAGCTCAAAATGCGGTCGCCTGGACGGGCATGGGGCAGGGCACTTTGGGGCCCCGAAGCCACGATGGGGGCAAAGGACATGGCACTGGCACCCTTCTTGCGCATGAGGAACTCCAGCTCCAGGGCGATTTCTCGTTCGGTGATGCCCGATTTGATTTTGGGCAGCAGCTCGGCAAAGGCTTCATCGGCGATCTGGGCCGCCCGGCGGATGTGCTCAATTTCCTGGGGGGCCTTGCACATGCGCAGCTCTTCCACCCAGCCGCTGGCTCCCCGCAGTTCCACAGAAGCGAAACGGTCCTGCCATTCCCGCAGCTGCTTTACGGTCACGTGCTCTTCTTCGAACACTAGGCAGCGCACCCGTTCACCCTGGATCAGCTCGTCCATGGAGTCGGCATAGGACTCAATCCTCACCAGTTCCCAACCAGGGCATTCCGCCTTCACCTGTTCCACATAACGAAAATCAGTCAAAATGGCCTGCTTGGTGCCGGAGATCCATACCAGGCCCGCAGAACCGGTGAAACCCGTTATGTAGCGCCTGTTCACAGGATTGGATATCAAAAACACATCGGCGCCTTCCGCCTGCAGGCGCTCGCGAATGCGGGCTACTCGCTCCATATTCGACCTCCTAAATAGCATTAATACCTGTCTTTTCTATTCCCTAGTTGGAAACTCCTGCCGTGCTCTCCATTTGCCATAAGAAAAACCCCATCTGGGATTGGGGTTTCAGTTCTTGGGCTTGAAGTACAGGGTGACATTTACCGCCCTCTGTCTGCCCTTGTGCACAGCTAGGTCCGCCAAGGCATAATGCTTCAGCTGGGGATGCCTCCGTTTCAGCTCCTGCACGGTCTGGCGGATGTTTCCCAGAAACTGCCCACTAGACTCATACACCACGGCTGTCTCGTAAACGAACGGCTGCACAGCTTACTCCTCCCTGACTGGCTTTGATATTTACAGTATGTGCAGGAAGGACAAGCATTATGCATGAAATGATCTATATTTTCGGGCCGATTAGGTTGGGCCTGATGAAATGCTTTACACCGGCCGGGACATGCAGCCGCAATCTGAACGGCGCTTTCCGGGCGGAAACCCAGCCCAAGCCACTCACCACCAGATCCTCCCCGGCTTTTAGGGACACGGTCCGCTCATCCCAGCGGGCAAAGGCAGGGCCTTTCCCCTTCCATTTGTCCAGATGCTTGCGGCTGGATTTCTGCCAGCGCACTCCCGAACCCGTAAACCCAAGGAGGAGTCCGTTTTCGCCGGCCTCCACACATTCCACCACGCACAGCCCCTCAATTAACACCAGATCGCCCGGGGACACCGGGTAAAGGTGGGAGGTAAGGCTGCGGTGGGGGATGATCTTCACCGCCCATTCAGCATCCACCAGATCACTGATCCGGCCCTGGGGCACAAACCCCGGGGAATCCGCGAAGGTAAGGCCAGAACCTTGCCACTGGGAAACGCTTACGGTGGTGCCTGGATAGGGGGAAACCGTGGGCTTGATGCCCTTGCGCTGCCCCCCGCCAATACGCATGGTGAGCAGGCGCTCCAAAATGCTGGACTTGCCCACATTAGTCACACCAACAAAGAGTACCCGGCCTCCTAATTCAGCCACGGCATCGGCCAGTGCCGGGAACCCGTAGCCGGTCAGGGCGCTCACCAAACGCACATCCACCCGTGACAGCCCCAGGGACTTTAGGCGTCGCCGCACCCAAACCTCCACTTCCGGCAGGGGAGTTTGGGCAGGCAGCAGGTCCACCTTGTTCACAGCCAGCAGCAGTTCCCGGTCCCCCAACAGGCGCAGAAACTCCGGGGGCAGCCCCGACTCGAAATCCAAAATATCCACCACCAGCACCACCCCGGAAGCCCAGTCCAAGCCCTGGGCAATCGCCTGGAGGGCCTGGTCCGCTTTCACTGCGCCAAGTTCGTGGCGCCCGTAGTGGATCATCCGAAAACAGCGCTGGCAGATCACCGAGTCCTGCCCTAACAGGTGCTCGGGAACATAACCAAACTGTCCTGGATCCGTACTCTGGATTTTAGCTCCACAGCCTCGACAATAAAGATCTGCCATATCAGTCTCTCCCCAGCCGTGATTTGATGGATGCGGCATCCACGAGCCCCCGTCGCGCCAGACGGCGCAGCATCCTCCGCTCGAGCTTGCGCATGACCTGGGTAAAACCGAACTCCACAGTACTCAGCGGGTCTACCAAAATGGCATACAGCCCCAGGCGTTTTGCCCCAAAGACATCAGTGAACAGTTGATCACCCACCACCGCAACTTGTCCCGCTGGCAGGCCCAAAAGCTCCATGCCGCGGCGAAACGCCCTGCTCAGAGGCTTCATGGCCCGTCCCACTGCGGGTATGCCTAAGAGCTCGGCGAAACTTTGGGTGCGCTCAGGCAGCGCATTGGAAACAAGGCACACTTGGAATCCTTCCGCCTTGGCTGTCTCGATCCACCGGGCCAAAGCCTGGTCCATCTGGGGATTTCCCCAGGGAACCAGGGTGTTGTCGATGTCTATGAGCAGGCCCTTAAGGCCACGGTCTTGCAGTGCCGCCAGATCGATCTCCAGCACACTTGGCACAATGGCATCGGGTATTAGATACTTCATACTGCAGCTCCACTTCACGTAATGTCCATTTATTATACCACACTCCCAGCCGAGGAGAAAATAGGCAATGGGCTCACCTTAAGAGGAGCCCATCGCATTGAGTAGTTTGCCCAGCGCCCGCTTTTCAATGCGGGACACGTAGGATCTGGAGATGCCCAGCTTTCTACCGATCTGCCGTTGGGTCAGCTTCTCCTGCTGGCCCAGGCCGAAGCGCAGTTCCAGGACAATGCGCTCACGGGGCGACAGGCAGTGGAAGTGTTCCGCTAAACGTTCCCGATCGATGTTTAGCACCACCTTATCCAGCACCTCATCCTGGTCGGAGCTGAGAATATCCATCAGACTTATCTCATTGCCTTCCCGGTCTGCACCGATGGGATCATACAACTTGATCTCTTGGCGAACCCTGCGGGTGGTGCGCAGGTGCATCAAGATCTCGAGTTAACTGACAGGCGGCGCTGCACCTGGGCGAAGATGTCCGGGGAGATGATTCTCGGGCAGGGGATCAGAATCCACTCTTCCTTGGGACGCAGCCTCACCCGTCCCCCCGATGTATCCCACTTGTTCTGATAGAACTCTCCGATGTAAGTGCGGTTGCTCAAGATCTGGCGGACAACCTGGCGGTGCCATTGGGCAGCCCCCCGTTTTGTGGGCACCTGGGACTGGGTTAAAGCCCGGGCGATACCGGCCATCCCGTTGATCCCAGGCGGCGGCTGGAGAAACCAAGCGTAGATCTGCCTCACCACCGCGGCTTCCCCGTGGTTGATCACCAGCTGTTCACGCTCGGGGTCGAAATCGTAACCGTAAATCTGGAAATCCCTGAGCACCCGTCCTTGACGGGCCTTTTCCCGCCGTCCCCGACACATCCGTTCATTGATCTTGGCCTTTTCAAACTCGGAAATGGCCCCGCGCAGCGCGTAGAACAGATTGCCCTCAGGTGTCTTGGCGTAGTTTCCGTGCACAAAGGAAAGGCGCACACCGCGCCGATCCCAGTCCTCGGTGAGCAGCAATTGGTGGAGGAGCTTGCGGGAGAGGCGGTCCGGATCCAAGCAGATCACTTCCTCGATTTCCCCCGCTTCAATGCGGCGCATCAACTCCTGCAGGGCCGGGCGCTGCAGCGTCTCACCGGACACCCCCTCGTCCGCGAAAACTAAAGCATGCTTAGAACCTGCGAGCAGGGCACATTCCCTGATCTGCGCGGCGATGCTGAATCCCTGCTTAGCCTGCTCTTCAGTGCTCACACGGGCATAGATGGCAATCAGCCCCCTCACCCCCTTGGTTAATGATCTATGTCGCCGGCTGACCAAGAATGATATAATGAAGGGCGATGAGGAGGTAGACTATGGACATACTACACTTAGCCATTTTCGACCTAGATGGGGTGATCGTGGATACGGCCAAATACCACTACCTCGCCTGGAAGCGGTTGGCGGAAGAGCTAGGCTTCCAGTTCACCCCCGCGGCCAACGAACGGCTGAAAGGGGTAAGCCGCCAGCGCTCTCTGGAAATCCTGCTGGAAATCGGCGGTCTGCGGAAGACCGAGGAAGAAAGGATCCAGCTCGCTGAGAAAAAGAACACCTGGTACGTGGAGTATATCCTGCAGATGGATAAATCGGAAATCCTCCCAGGGGTGCTCCCCTTTCTCCAAGAGCTGAAAGACCGCGGGATCAAAATTGCCCTGGGTTCGGCCAGCAAAAACGCGCGCACCATCTTGGACCGCCTGGAGATAACCGAGCTGTTTGATGTGATTGTGGATGGGAACTTGGTTTCCCAAGCGAAACCCGACCCGGAAGTGTTTCTCTTAGGTGCGGAGCTTTTAGGCATCCCTCCCCGCTCAGCGGTGGTATTTGAGGATGCCCAGGCGGGCATTGAAGCCGCTCTGCGAGCAGGTATGAAAGTAGTGGGCGTGGGAGACCCTAGCCTGCTGCGCAATGCTCACCATGTGATCCCAGGCTTCGCTTCCTTCAAGGTAGAAGACCTTCTGCGCCTCTTAGAGGCGGCTGCCCCGCTTGAGGCCCATGTCAACCCATAGAGTGCAGTTTTCCCGCTGCCTATGGCGCAGACGATGGCCGGGATGTGGAAAGTGGGTTAAAATAGGTTGAAGCCAGCGCAGGGAGTGAGGGTTCTGAAACTGTTCTTAGGGACCGATGAGTGGCGTGTAGTAGAAGAAGGATTCCATCCCGACTGCAACAGGTTTATGGAAAGCATCACCAGCCTGGGCAACGGCTACATGGGCTTGCGCGGGAACTTCGAAGAGGTGTACTCAGGAGACAGCCTCCGGGGTACATACATCGCGGGGGTATACTACCCGGACCGCACCGTAGTGGGCTGGTGGAAAGTGGGCTACCCTGACTACTTCGCTAAAGTCCCCAACGCTGTAAACTTCATCGGGATCGACGTGCAGCTGGGAGGAAGGGTCCTGGATCTGAACCTCTGGCCTCCCCTACGCTTTCAGCGGATCTTGGACATGCGCCGGGGCGAGCTGGTCCGTTCCTTTCAGGTGGCCGATGAGGAGGGGCGCCTTTTTGCCATTACTGCCCGGCGGTTTGTGAGCAGGGACCGGCGCCAGCTGGCCTGCATCAGCTACAGTATCACCCTGGCACAGGACCCCACAGGGCGGGGGGTTAAGGTAAGCTTAACACCCTATTTGGACGGCAATGTGGTCAACGAAGATGCCAACTACGGAGAGGACTTCTGGCTGCAGGTGAAGGAGGAAAGCCAAGAACAGTACCAGCTGGTCACCATGCAGACCAAAAAGTCAGGTTTTGTGGTGGCTGCGGCCAGCACCTTCCGCATCTACCTGGATCAGAGGGAAGCGGCGGGGCTGCAGCCCCGATTTATCGCCCGCTCCCGGTATGCGGGGGCCAACGTTGCACTGGTCCTGCATCCTGGTCAGACAATCACTTTGGAAAAGCTGGTGGCAGTAACCACCAACCGGGACTATCCAGATGGGGAGGTCTCGACCAGCGCCGCGCAGCTGGTGCAGAAACACGCCTGCTGCACCTACGCAGAACTCTCTGCCCGCCACGCCAAGGCCTGGGAGAAAACGTGGCACCAAAGCGACATAGTGATCCAAGGCGATCCCTTAGCTCAGCAGGGCATCCGCTTCAACATCTTCCATCTGCATCAGACCTATACAGGTGCAGACCCGCGCTTGAACATAGGGCCCAAGGGTTTTACTGGAGAGAAGTACGGGGGCGGAACCTACTGGGATACGGAGGCCTTCTGCCTGCCTTTCTACCTGGGTACCAGGGAGCCGGAGATTGCCAGAAACCTTTTGCTCTACCGCTACAAGCACCTGGATAAGGCGAGGGAGAATGCCCGCAAGCTGGGACTCAAAGGCGCCCTCTACCCCATGGTGACCATGAATGGCGAGGAGTGCCACAATGAGTGGGAGATCACCTTTGAGGAGATTCACCGCAACGGCGCCATCGCCTACGCCATTTTCAACTACGTACGCTATACGGGTGACCAGCAGTATCTGGTGGATTACGGTCTGGAGGTTCTGGTGGAGATCTGCCGCTTCTGGGCGAGCCGGGTCACCTTCCAGCCCCGGAAAGGTGTGTACATGATCCTAGGCGTTACGGGGCCAAACGAGTACGAGAACAATGTGAGCAACAACTGGTACACCAACCGCATCTGCGCCTGGTGCCTGGAGTACACCCTAGGGGTGCTGGAAGAGCTGCGCTCTGGGCAGCGGGAGAAGTACTGCCAACTGAGCAGCAAACTAAGCCTCAGCCGCTCAGAGCTGGAGCACTGGTCCGATATTGTCGCCAGAATGTACTATCCCTACGTAACCGACCTCGGGGTGTTCGAACAGCAGGATGGTTTTATGGATAAGGAGCTGCTCACCGTGGCTGATTTGGCTCCAGAAGACCTGCCCCTAAACCAGAACTGGTCCTGGGACCGCATTCTGCGCTCCTGTTTCATCAAACAGGCCGATGTGCTGCAGGGTCTGTTTTTCTTGGGACACCTCTATGATCTGGAAACAAAAAAGCGCAACTTCGATTTCTATGAACCCATGACGGTTCATGAATCGTCGCTGTCGCCCTGTGTTTACTCCATTATCGCCGCGGAAATAGGTTATCAGGACAAGGCCTACCAGCTCTATCTGCGTACTGCCCGCCTAGACCTGGATAACTACAACAAGGACACCGAAGACGGCCTGCACATTACCAGCATGGCTGGCACTTGGATGGCCATTGTGTACGGCTTTGCCGGCCTGCGTATCGAAAACGACCGGCTTACCCTCCGTCCCTTCCTGCCCCGGCAGTGGCAGAGCTTCTCCTTTGGGCTGCTTTTCCGGGGACGCAGACTAAAAGTGCAGGTAACTGCGGAAGTGGCCACCATCACCCTCCTAGGAGGCCCAGCTTTAGAGGTGACGGTTCTTGATCGGGTCTACACCGTGGAGGCGGACAGCCAGCTTACTGTGGACATCTGACAGTGAATTCTCATTTTCAATGCACCTGGCTGCATAAGTAGCAAGCCGCGTATTTTTTCCCGGATCAAAGGTGTTGATGGCTTTGATCAGCCCGATCACACCGATGGAAATCAAATCTTCCGTATCTTCCCCCGTGTTGTCAAACTTTTTGACGACATGGGCCACAAGACGAAGGTTGCGCTCAATCAGGGTATTGCGGGCACCTTCGTCTCCTGCGTCTTTGCGCTTCAACAGCTCGCGCTCCTCTTCGGGACGGAGAGGTTTGGGGAAGGCACTGCCGCTGGTAATCAGACCAGTCAAAAAGCCGATTCCCTCCGTGAGCAGCGAGCCCAACAAGCTGGCCAGTGCGGACAGCAAAACCGGTGCCCCCTTTCTCCCGACTCTCAAGCCTTACATCCTATGACCCTGGGGGAAGATCTGTGCCTGTTCCGCTCCTCACGAACCCACATATTTGCGGAGGGGTTGGTAGGCTGCGCAGCAGAGCGCCGCGCTGACCGCTCCCTGGAGCAGATCTCCCGGCAGTGAGGCAGCGGCTGGGCCGACTCCGTAGATAACTGCTCCCGCGGTGAAGTAGCCCAAAACCATCACTGCTGCCGCCAAAGCCGCGGCCAAGACCGCCTTCTTGCGGGCATGTACAGCCACCCAACCCGCGATCAATCCTTCCAGACCCTTGATAACCAATGTCCAGGGCGCCCAGTAGCTGTAGCCCAAGAGCAGATCCGCCAGGGCTGACCCCAAGCCGCCCGCGGCTGCCCCAGTAAAGGGTCCAAAGAGCATCCCCGCGAGCAGGACCACTGTATCGCCTATGTTTACGTACCCCTTCACCCCTGGGAGAGGCACATTGACAACCATGGTGACCACGGCGACTATTCCCGCCAAAAGTGCCGTTAAGACAAGCTTCCTTGCCCCCATACCTACCAGCTCCTTTGCTGTTCCTGTGGCGTCTAAAAAAGAAGAAAGAGTCGTCGCCAACCTGACTCCCCGCGTTCAGCTCAACGGCTTGCCTTTGAGCTTGAAGATTTCTTCCTTTAGCATGTTGTTTTCAATGAGCAGGGCACGGTAACCCCACTCCAGTTCCTTCTTGGCCTGGGCCAGCTCCTTGCTGTGGCGCGCCTGATTGTGCAGTCTGGTTTCATAATCATGCACCATGCGGGACAACTCCAAAAGTTCTCGCTGCAACCGAGCCCGATCCTCTTTGAGCTGCCCAATCTGCTCCTTTTGGTCAAGGGACTCCAGGCCAGCCCGCCAGATCATCTGCGCGGCCCGCCACAATGACGCCTCTCCCGTCAACTTCTTCCAATCTTTCACCGATAACCCCCTTGCTAAGGTCCAGGCGCCACCTCCAGGAGCTGATTGATCTCCTCGTTCACCCAGCTGCGCAGATCTGTACAAAGGGAATAATAGTTCCACGTGTTTTCGGCGCGCCTTTCCACCAAGCCCGCCCTATGCAGCCGTTTTAGGTGATAAGAGACCGTGGGCTGATTCACCCCCAGCACTTCAGCCAGATGCCCGACGCACATTTCCCGTTCTTGAAGCAAGAGGAGTATCTGCAGTCGAATGGGGTCCGCCAGCACATGAAAACGCTGCGCGCATTGCCTGATCCGCTCCATCACTTGACCCCCTTGTGAAAGATTTCATAATTTCATTCTATCTTACTCGGGACAGCAGATCAAGCCATCACAAGGGGTATGGGCGGATGTTTACCGCACGCGCTGTTCGATTTTCTTAAGCAAATGCACCGCCCGGGCCTCTTCAGCCACTTTTCTGGAGAGGTGGTAGCAGTACTCCGCCAGATCATCCTCCCCACTATTCCGGTAGTCATCGCCCAGCTTAAGCAGCATTTTTACTTTCTTACGTGATTCTTGAGGCCATCTGTACATGAGCTCTACCTTAAACAGCTTCCACCGTTTAGGCGGGTCTATGTCCATGCAAAATTTCACACTCCAGTTATTCATTTTTGGAATATATAATAGCACAAAACACCCAAGTCTTCAACTGAGGTGGAGGGAGCTCCTGCGAAATCCGCAAGGAGCCCCTCCCTATATAGTACTCCCGCTGAGGTGGGCCTGGTAGGCCCGGTTAGCCCAGAACACCACTACAGTGTACAAAGGCAGAGTGACCAGTCTGGCCAAGAGCCGTAACGGCAGCAGCACAAAGAACCCCTGACCATACATGATGGATACCCACAGCGTGTTCATGAGCACGCCAGTGATCAGATCCGTGATCAGAACCACCGCCGCCACCTGCACCGCGGTGAGGTCCTTGCGCTTTTTGAACAGCAGCATCCCGGGGATAAATCCCACCAGAGCCGAACTCACAGTAAACCCTGGAAAGTATGGTCCGCCGTGGGAGTTGATCATATACCCAATGAGATCAGCCGCCACCCCAGTGAGGGCTCCGGCTTCTGGACCGAACAGCACACCCGCCAGCATCAGCGGGATTTCGCCAAAACTCAAGCGCAGGGCGCCCACGCCGGAAATGGGGACCATCACCCCAAAGATACGGGTCAGTACTATGGACACCGCGGTGAGCAGCCCCAGATTGGCCGCGGTCCTAGCCTTCAGCTTCATTACACACGCCTCCTAGACACCTGCAACGGCCAATCCGCCGATGATCAGGGAAGGAGCACCCACATTCCCCCGCGCGCCCGGGCTGCCAAACTCCAGGTCTGCGCCAACCACTTCCACTTTTTCCAAAAGCTTAAAGAAGTTGCCGGCGATGGTGATCTGTTCCACAGGACGCACAATGCGCCCGCCCTCCACCAGGTACCCGTAGGCCCCCAGGGAAAAATCACCGGAAACCGGGTTCGCACCCGAGTGGGTTCCCTGTACATTGATGATGATCAGGCCATCCCCCAGGGCTTGAACTAGATCGCCATAGGGCACCTGGCCTGGTTGGATGAACAAGTTGGTGGGTGCAATGCCCACGGGTGATTTGAAGGAAGGCCTAGAGGCATTACCCGTAGACTCCACCCCATCTTTCTTGGCCGTTTTCAGATTGTGTAGATACGTTTTCAACTGGCCCGCCTCAACCACCTGTGTTCTACGGCTGGCCACCCCTTCCCCATCGAAGGGAGCGGATGCCGCCCCGTCCTCTAGCAGGGGATCATCGACTAAAGTGACCAAGGGGCTGGCAATACTCTGGCCCAGCTTGCCCTGGAGCAGGGAGAGACCCTTCTGCACAGACTCGGCGGAAAAGACAGAGGCGAACGTAGCCAAAAGATCCCTAGCCACATCACGGCGCAGCAAGATCCGGTACTCCCCCGAGGCAACAGTGCTGGCTCCCAACAAGGAGATGGCCTCCTGCACCGCTTCCTGAGCCATCTGCGCGGCCTGGAACTTGGACCAATCCCGGTCCACCACGAACTTGCTTCCCGTTTTCACCTGTCCATCTTGGCGGGCCAAGGCAGCGATGTAGCTGTAGGCACCATTGGTGGAGTAACCCTGTTCCAGGCCCAGGGTGTTGGCAATGTACACCTCACCCTCTTCATATCCGGTGAGGGCCTGGGGCACCTTGAACACCCGTTCATCCGCGGCCAAGGCCGCCTTTTCCAGCTCCAGGCAGAACGCCACCCATTCTTGTGGGGTTAGGCGAGCTAGGTTTTCATTATAGCACACAATCTGGGGATAGTGCCCAGCCCCGGGATAAAACTCCACTTCGTCACTGGACCCACTGATCTGGGCGTTGGCTTTGGCCCCAGCTACCAGATAGTCCACAGCTCCCTCATCGAGGCTTTCCACATAGGCATAGCCCACCCGGCCCCCAGACTTGGCCCGCAGTCCCATGCCCTGTTCCAAGCTCACTCGGTAGTCATCTACTTCTCCTTCAAACACCCTCACCAAGAACCGCTTAGCTCTGGTGGCGTATACCTCCATCTCCTCCAAGCCGGCGGCCTGCCCGGCGGCAAAGACCCGTTCTTTAAACTCCCGAAAATCCATTGCTTAGTTGGCCCCCTTCCGTCCGCCTACCGTGATTTCCGCTACCCTAATGGTGGGCTGCCCCACATCCGCGGGAATGCTGCCGCTCACCGAACCGCACATGCCCTGACCGGTGGCTAAGTTGGAGGCCACCATGTCAATTTTCTGCAGGATCTCAGAACCCCGGCCAATCAAAGTGGCGCCGCGCACCGGTTCGGCGATCTTGCCGTTGCGCACCATATATCCTTCGGCCACGGCGAAGTTGAACTCTCCGGTGGCAGGGTTCACCGAGCCTCCACCCATGTGCTTCGCATACAACGCATACTCGGTGTTGGCAATAATCTCTTCCCTGGTGGACTCACCCGCGCAGATGAAGGTGTTGGTCATGCGCGAAGTGGGGGCAAACTTGTAGGATTGGCGCCGAGCATTACCCGTAGGCTCCATGCCCATGCGCCTGGCGTTGAGCCGGTCAATCATGTAACCTTTAAGTACTCCCTTTTCAATCAGCACATTGCGCCTAGTCTTGGTCCCTTCATCATCGATGTTTTGGGAACCCCAGGCATTGGGAATGGTCCCGTCGTCCACAGCGGTTACAAGCTCGCTGGCGATCTTCTGTCCCAGCTTGCCGCTGAACTCAGAAACCCCCTTCGCCACGCTGGTGGCCTCCAGGCTGTGTCCGCAGGCCTCGTGGAAGATCACACCCCCAAAACCGTTATCGATGATCACCGGGTACCTTCCGCCGGGGGCGTAATCGGCATTAACCATGGTCACCGCGCTGCGGGCGGCATCCCGGGCAATTTCCTCCACGTCGATGCGTTCAAAAAGCTCGAAACCCAGGTGCCGGCCAGGCCCCCGAAAAGCCGACTGCTTCTCTCCGTCTTTCGTGGCCACCGCGTTGATGGCAAGACGGGTCCGGATCCTGCGATCCTCGGCCAGGAGTCCTTCGGAGTTGGCAATGAACACGTTTTGGTCCACGTCCAAATAGTTGATGGCCACTTGGGTGATCTGGTGGTGATAATTGGCCGCGGCCAGATGGGCCCGCTTCATCACGTCCACCTTATCTTGGTGTTTGATCTGCCTGGGCTCCAGCCGCACCGGGTTTAGCTTTTCCACCGCCATGCGGGCCAGCACCACAGTCCGGCCTGCGGGCGCCCCGGGCAGCGCCGCCGCAGCCTCCCGCGCGGTCTGCACCAGTCCAGCGCGGCTCACATCATTGGTGTAAGCATAGACGCTCCTGAGGCCCTGGAAAATGCGGATGCCCACCCCAAAATCCCTGCCGCTCACCGCTTCTTCCACGGCACCATCGAGCATGCGGATCTGGGTGTTGTAGGTATCTTCCATGAATATTTCAGCAAAATCACCGCCTGTGGATAAGGCGGCCAGCAGCACATCAACAACTACCCGTTCGGAAAGCAAACAAAACCCTCCCACTTCTGTGATATAATTATGGCGCTACTCAACCTAGAAAGGATGTCTTGCATGTCGCCAAGTGACATCATCTGGAGAATAACGGAACGCTTGACTGAACTGCAGGAACTGTGCGCGGAAAGCATCCAGCAGCTGCATCCCATGAAAAATCTGGACTTAATCTCCAGCATCGAAGAATGCGAGCGACTTTGCCGCACCCAGTTGAACATTATGAACCGCGTGGCTAAGCGCTACTAAATCCGGTGCCAACCCGGACAGGTGCACCAAATGGGCCGGACAAGAACAGTCGGAAGCCCCGAAATTCCCTGCAGGCAGGGACGCTCCCGGCAGCTGCCGGATATGCTCAGCCAAGCGGCACTCAGCATCTTTTGGTGCGCCCAAAAAGACCACGGCACCTAAGCAGTTGGCCTGGGCCCTGAGGTAATCTATGTGCCAGCGCAGCTTCTTCTCAGCCCGCCGGTGCCGGGCTAAGCGCTGCTGTAGATTGCGTTGGGCGCTGCCCACGTAAGCATAGATACCAGGGGGAAAGGAAAAGGTACCCAGGCTGCCCACGGCCAAAACAGCCTCTTTGGGCAGATGCAGCCACAGTACGTAGATACCAGAGTTAATCATGCCCAGCCCCTTCCCGCTTGTTCTAGTTTAATTCTCGCCCATGCAGGTTTTTCCTTTAGGGACCAGAAATAATACAGTTATACCAGCAGGATAGGAGGGAATTAGGTGGATGTCAAGCAAGTTTTTCGCACTTTGAGCGAAGCGCCGGGGGTATCAGGCTACGAGCATAACCTGGTGGAGTTGATCAAGCAGGGCTGCCCCTGGGCCGATGAAGTGCGCACAGATAAACTGGGCAACCTGATCATGCTCAAAAGGGGCCAAGGGCCAGAACCGCGGCCGAAAGTGATGCTGGCTGCCCACATGGACGAAATCGGGTTGATCATAACAGACATCGAGAAAGAGGGCTTTCTGCGCTTCAGCACCATCGGCGGTTTTGACCAGCGGGTGCTTCTAGCCCAGGAGGTAGTGGTGCACGGCAGGCAGGGAGCCCTTTCGGGTGTGATCGGAGCCAAACCGCCCCACATCCAGGCTCCAGGCGAGCAGAGCAAGGCGGTGAAAATGGAAGATCTGTTCATTGATGCGGGCTTTGCTGGCAGGGAGGAAGCGGAACAGTTCGTGCAGATAGGTGATCTGGTCACTATTAAGCGCCCAGTAACCGAGCTGCAGGGCTCGTTTTTGGCAGGTAAAGCCTTTGATGACAGGGCCGGTGTGGCCGCCATCCTAGAGTGTTTCCAGGTTCTTTCCACCGTTGCACACCAAGCCGATGTGTACGGCGTGGCCACTGTGCAGGAAGAGGTGGGTCTGCGCGGTGCTGTGACCAGTACCTATGGCATCGTCCCTGACATCGGCATTGCCATTGATGTGGGCTTCGGCGATTCTCCCGGGCTGCCCGAGACGGATACCATCAAGCTCTCCCAGGGCCCAGGCATCGCCATAGGCCCCCACGTCCATCCCAAACTCCACAACCGCATGGTGGAGGTGGCCAAGGAATGGAACATCAGCTATTCCCTAGATCCCTCTCCCTATCCAGGCGGCACAGACGCTTACGCCATGCAAGTGGCCCGGGCTGGGGTGGCCACCATTCTCCTGTCCATCCCCCTGCGCTACATGCACACCCCCGTGGAAACCCTTGATTATCAGGATATTAAGAGCACGGGGCGTTTGATGGCCATGTTCATCGCCGGCCTCGATCATGAATTTGTGGAGGGATTGACATGCTTTTAGCCCGACTAACCGAAGCCAACGGCGCGCCAGGCCAGGAACATGAAGTGCGCGACTTGATCCGGGCCGAAGTGGAACCCTATGCCCACGTGGTGAAAACTGACGCCCTGGGCAACCTGTTCGCCATCAAAAACCCCCAGGCTCCCGGGCCCAAAGTGATGATCGCTGCGCACATGGATGAAGTGGCCCTCATGATTGTGGGGATCGACAAGGACGGCTATCTCAAGTTCCGCCCCATCGGCGGCGTAGATCCCCGCATCTTAGTGGCTAAGACTGTAGTAGTGGGGAAAAAGAAAACCCCGGGAGTAATCGGCAGCAAACCCATCCACCTGCAGAGGCCCGAGGAACGGGAAAAGCCCTTCACCATCCAGGAGATGGTAATCGATATCGGAGCCAAGAGCAAGGAGGAAGCGGAAAAACTGGTCAAGCTGGGCGACATCGCCTATTTCACCACCGCCTACGAAGAACTTGCGGGAGGAAGAATTAAGGCTAAAGCCCTGGATGACCGGGTGGGCTGCGCCCTGGCCATCCGCCTGCTCCAGGAAGAGGTATCCTTCCCCTTAATCGCAGCCTTTACGGTGCAGGAAGAAGTGGGCTTGCGCGGTGCGGGAGTGGCGGCCTACCAAGTGGAACCGGATCTGGCCCTTGTTTTGGAGGGCACCACCGCCTCTGATGTGCCGGGAACGGACGAACACAGGCAGGCCACAAGCCTGGGTGAAGGGCCGGCTATCACGGTGATGGATCGCTCAGTAATTCCCCATCCCCAGCTGGTTCAAGAGCTTTTTGCCCTAGCGGCGGAAAAGGGGATCAAAGTCCAAGCGCGGCGGAGCACAGCGGGGGGGACCGATGCGGGTCAGATCCAGCTGTCTAAAACGGGTGTGAAAGTTGCGGTGATCTCCGTACCCTGCCGCTACATCCATTCACCCGCAGCGGTGATGTGCAAAGACGATTTTGAAGGAGCTTACCAGCTCGTTAAACACTACTTAGCACGGCTTGAAGAAAGGGCGGGATTAAGTTGAAGGCGATCATCAAGCAGTTGACAGAGGCCTTTGGTCCCTCGGGATACGAAACGGAAGTAGTTGGTCTGATCCAGGAATTGATCCAAGACCATGTGGATGAGCTGCGCACCGACGTCTTAGGCAACCTGATTGCGGTAAAGCATGGCTCCAAAGAAGGCAAAAGGATAATGCTGGCGGCTCACACCGATGAAATCGGGGTTGTAATCACCTACATCGACGACAATGGTTTTCTGCGCTTCGCCCCCATCGGCGGCGTGGGGATCACCACCCTGGTAGGCAACCGGGTCCGCTTTGCCAACGGGACCATCGGCGTAATCTACCAGGAGGGCAAAACGGAGTGGAAAGAGCTCACTTTAGATAAGTTGTTTATTGATATTGGCGCGGTCAGCAAAGAAGAGGCGGAGCAGAAGGTGCGGGTAGGGGAGTTTGCCATCTTCCACCGGGAGTTTACCGATCTGGGCAACCGCCTCATTGCCAAGAGCATGGATGACCGCATCGGCTGCGCAGTGCTCATCGAGGCGGCCAGAAGGATTACCCAACCCAAGAACACCCTCTATTTCGTCTTCACCACCCAGGAAGAAGTGGGTCTGCGCGGGGCACGCACAGCCGCTTACGGTCTAGAGCCCGACTTGGGGCTGGCCTTGGACGTAACCCTAACCGGTGACATGCCTGAAGCTAGGCGCATGGCTGTTACCTTGGGCCAAGGGGCCGCGATTAAGGTGAAGGACTCCTCCCTCATCGCCCATCCCCGGGTGAAAGACCTTTTGGTAAAGCTGTGCGAGGCCAACAACATACCGTACCAAATGGAGGTACTGGAACGGGGAGGTACCGACGCTGGAGCCATTCACTTAACCAAGGCGGGTGTCCCTGCGGGAACCATTTCCATCCCCACCCGTTACGTGCACACTCCCTCAGAAATGGTGGACTTGAGGGATGTCCAGGCCTGCGTGGATTTGGTGCTGGCTGCCGCCCAGGCGGACCTGGCTGGTATCATCTAGCATACAAGAAAGACCGAGAGCTGCTCCTGGGAGCAGCTCTCCTTCGCTTTAGTGGCCAGTTTGGATCAAGCTCTTGACCTTTTCGGGCTGATTGGTCACAATTCCGTCCACGCGGCACTGCTTCATCCGCTCAACATCCGCCTCTTCATCTACTGTCCACACATTAACCATCATTCCATTCTGCTGCGCCGCGGTGATGATCTCCGGAATCACGCCGTGGTAGTAGGGATGCAGAATGGTAGCCCCGATGCTCTTGGCATACACCCACGGGTTAACCAAGGCCGACATATACAGAATCGCCGTGCGAGACTGTGGCTTCAGGCCGATTATGTGTGCCAGCGCGTAATGGTTAAACGATGAGATGATGGTGCGCTCCCAGCGGTCATACTTATCCAGCAGCGCGACCAGCTTTTCGTTCATGGGCTCAAATCCCAGACCCGTTTTGATCTCGATGTTCAGCAACACATCCTTCCCCTTGAGCAGATCCAACACTTGCCTTAGGGTGGGCACGGTCTCCCCGGCAAACTCGGGACCGTACCAGGAGCCCGCATCCAGCTTCTTCAAGTCCTCCAGGGTGTAAGAGCTTATGCGTCCCGTCCCATCGGTGGTACGATCCACCGTCTCATCGTGAATCACCACGATCTCGCCGTCTTTCGTTAAGTGGACATCCAGTTCGATTCCATCTGCTCCAGCGGCTAGAGCCAGTTCAAAGGCTGCCATGGTATTCTCGGGTGCTTTCCCCGAATAACCACGATGTGCTATTACGATCACACTCATCATCTCCCGCTTTTTAGTGCTTCTAGGTCTATGCTGCCGGCGTAGACTCGCGCAGCCGGTCCAGACATAAACACAGGATTCCCCTCCGCCCACTCAATGGTGAGTTCGCCTCCGGGCAAGGCCACCTGTACAGGGCTAGCGGCAAGACCAAGCCTGACCGCAGTTACCGCAGCAGCGCAGGCTCCCGTGCCGCAGGCCAAGGTGGGGCCTGCTCCCCGCTCCCACACCCTAACTTTAATCCTGCTCTGGTCCAGCACTTGGACGAACTCAATATTGGCTTTCTGGGGCCAGACTGGATGATTCTCCAGGGTGGGCCCCCACATAGCCAGATTGACCCCCTCCACATCATCCACGAACACCACCGCGTGGGGGTTGCCCATGGAAACGGGATGGCAGATCCATTCCTGGCCTGCGGCGGCAATCCGTACAGTTTTACCCACGCCAAAGGGAAAATCGGGCGCGCCCATGTTCACCCTGTACAGACCCCCCACAACCTCTACTTCCTTGACTCCGGCTAGGGTCTTGATGCGCAGCACAGGGCCCCGGACCAGCCCCTGGCGCAGCAGGTAGTCCGCCAGGCAGCGCACTGCGTTGCCGCACATTTCTGCTTCGGAGCCATCGGCATTGAAGATACGCATGGCAAAGAGATCCCCATCTCTAAGGATCAACACCAGGCCATCTGCCCCGATTCCGAAGTGGCGGTGACAGAGCATTCTGGCAAGCTCTTCGCCCCGGGACAGCAGATCTCCTCCGAAGTCTTCCAACAAAATGAAATCGTTACCCAGTCCATGATACTTGGTAAAGGCGTGTTCCACGCGCGCTCCCCTCCTACAGCAAGTGAAAGGCAACTTTGCCCACTGCTGCCTCAATATCCCGCAGATCTTCGTCCCTAACCAGATGGTTCAAGTGGATCTGCACCGCCCGACTCAAAAGATCCAAAGTGAATGGACAGGTTTCCTCCGAGTACTCTATTTCCCTTTCCGGGGCCAGGCTCCAGGGGAAGTTCCCTCCCCAGGGATCCCGCTTCGCCAGGAGGAACTCCCAGTTGATATAAATATGCTGGTCCCGGGCCTGGCGGTCATAGACCTGGAAAGCAGGAATTCCTTCTGCGGTAAGGGCCTGCGCGGTCTGCCTGGCCTTTTCCTCACTGGAGACGTAAAAGATCAAGCTCACCCCCAGATCCCGTTCTGTGCCGAAGACCGGGGAAAGCTCGATTTTTCCCTGGGCTCCCAGACGTTCCACTAGCTTGCGCTTGTTCTCCCGGGTGGTACGCAAAATGGCGGGCATCTTCTCCAGCTGACCCAGGCACAGGGCCGCCTGCAGCTCGGTCAAGCGGTAGTTCTGCCCTGGAAAAGCAGGAATTTTCCGCTCTGTGAAACGAAACTGATAGCCTGCCCCATCATGGTAGAGTACCGCACGCTGCCACAATTCCTCCGAGTTGGTGACCAGCATGCCCCCTTCGCCCGAGGCGATCACTTTGGATTGCTGCAAACTGAAGCAGCCCACATGCCCCAAAGACCCAAGGAGACGTCCTTTGTAGGTCCCGCCGTTGGCCTGGGCCACGTCCTCGATTACCATCAGGCCATGCTTTTGGGCAATCTCCAGGATGGGATCCATATCCGCGGCAATCCCCCGCATATGCACCACAATGACAGCCTTAGTGCGGGAAGTGATCTTCGCCGCGAAATCCCTGGGATCCAGGGTTAGGCTGGAATCGACCTCCGCCAAGACGGGGACAGCGCCCACGATGGCCACCGCGGCCGCTGTGGCCACCCAGGTATAGGCAGGGATAATCACTTCGTGCCCCGGCCCCACACCCGCCGCGATTAGGGCGCAGATGAGGGCAGAAGTCCCCGAGTTCACCGCCAGGGCAAACTTGGTTCCCAAAAAGGCTTTGTACTCTTCCTCCAGGGCCCTGGCCTCAGAAGTCTCCAATCCATCGGGCAGATAGCGGAAAATCCGCTTTTTTTCCAGCACCTTCAGTACCCTGGACTTTTCTTCGGCTCCCAGTTCTTCACTGCCCATGTATTTAGACACCCACGGTTTGGTGCGTACCGGCGGTCCCCCGTGGATTGCTAGTCGCTCCACGCTGATCACTCCCCTTCAGAAGATCTATGTAGTTCTTCGGGAGCACGGCCCAAATTCCTGTCCAAGGAAGAGCCGGGCTTCACCCCGGCTTAATTATACTCCATTCTATTTACGCTGTCTCTTCCTTCCGCAGGGCGCGTACCCGCTCCCAGACTGCAGGATCCAAGGGCCGGTCAAAAGCCCGGAAACCGGCGAGGGTAAAGCCCAGCTTCTGGGCGAGGCTGCGCATGAGCTCCAAATGCTCCAAACTTAAATCCGCACCGATGCTGGTGTGCTCATAGTGCTTTTCCAACGCAAGCATCATGGTTTCAGACATGCAGGCAAAGGCCGTCCCCTTTTCAAAACCAAAATTCCAGCCTAAATCGGGACTGCCCGGCAAAGCGATTACTCCGCCGTCGATCACCAGCACATCGGGCCGTTCCTGGAGCACCTTATCGCTCACATTGCCCGGCCGGGACATGTCGCACACCACCGCACCATGCTTGAGCACATCGGAGGTGATCAGGGTATCCAGGCTGCTGGTGGCCACCATAATCAGATCCGCCCGGGGCAAGTGCGCCCTGCTGTCCACCGTAACGGTGAGGGACGCGCCGGAGGCGAGAGTCTCCCTGATAAACTCAATCCAGGTGCCTAGGGAAGCATCAACGGGAGGCACATCCTGCAGCTGGGAAGCAAAATGGCCCAGGCTACCCGGGGCAAAGCACCGCCCCCCTTGGTGCAGTGCCCTCAGGTGCTGGATAATCCCCACCGCCACCTTGAGCATGCGGTACTCGCTTTTCTCGGGCCGGGCGGGATTACCCACGAGAATCAGGCGCTGCACCTGTTCCGCCAAAAGCAGAGCCAGTGCTTTGCCGATGGCCCCGCCTGCTCCCACCACAGCCCCGGTCACCCGGCTCAAATCCATACCTACCTGCTCTGCGGCGGTCAGCGCAGCCTCCACCCCCGATATCACTGTGTAGCTGTTCCCGGTGGTCAGGGCCACAGGGGTATGGGGCAGCAGCTGCCAGCCGCCCATGGTAACCACAGAAGTGTAGGCTCCCAGACCCACTATGTGCGCGCCCCGCTCCGCGGCCAATTTAACTGCCGCGGTGATCTGGGCAATGGCTTCCTGCTTATCCATAGCCAGGAGCTGGGCCGCGGTTTTCGGCACGCAGATGAAATCGCCATAGGCGCTGCGGCCCAGGGCATCCACAATCCGCATGCTGCTCACCACAAAGGGTTCCACCAGGTCATTCCAGCGCGAACTCAAATCCTCCAGCTGGGCTGTGCTTAAAGCCTCCAAGCTGGCGTCAAATTCTGTGTAATTGTCCAAATCTACGGGATGCACCAGAAAAGCGAAGCGCCCATCATCGGGCTCGGGCTTAGCCGCCTGGCTGTGTGCGGGTTCTGGAGAGGTCGCGGCCAGATCAGGGCAGCTGTAACCCACCAGGTGCCCCAGGAAGGCCGCCGTGTTCCGGCAGGCCAGAAGGTGCACCGCCCGCTCCACCGCCTGTACCACCCGTTCGATTTCCTGGTCGCCGATAATCAGGGGGGGTTCGATGCGGATCACACTGGCCCCGTTCAAAGTGGGGGCCACCCTGACCCTTTCCACATTGAGCAGGTAGGAGGCCACCATGGGTGTGAGCAGTTCCTGCTCGGCCATGACCCCCAGCAGACTGTGGGGATAGGGCTCCCTGGAGTTCACAAATTCAATGCCCAGCATAAACCCGCGACCGCGGATCGCCTTGACCACCTGCGGGTATTTCCTGGCCACCTGTTCCAGCCCCGCCTTAAGCTTGGCCCCCTTGGCCCGCACTGCACGGAGCAGGGCGCCCTCGTCCTTAGTGAGCAGATCCAGCACCGCCAAGCCCACACGGGCACCCAAGGAGTTGCCGGCAAAGGTGGAAGAGTGCTTTAGGCCGAACTCTTCGGTGTACGCTTCTCCTCTGCAGAGCACTGCCCCTATGGGAATTAGGCCTCCACCCAAGGCCTTGGCCAGAACCAGCACATCAGGGGAGACTCCCTCCTCCTGGCAGGCAAACAAACTCCCGGTGCGCCCTAAGCCGGTTTGGATTTCATCGAATATGGTGAGCACCCCAAACCGTGCGCACAGTTCCTGCACCTGGCGCAGATAGCCCTGGGGAGGCTCCACAATCCCCCCCTCACCTTGGATAGGCTCCACTATAAAGGCGGCGGTATCTGCCGCATGTTCTTCCAGATAAGCCTCGAGGGCTGCCGCATCGCCGTAGGGGATGTGGCGAAAACCCGGGACAGGGGCTCCAAAGGCCCTTTGATAGCCTGCGTTCCCGGTAGCGGAAAGGGCGCCCAGGGTCTTCCCGTGGAAACTGTTCCTAGTGGAGAGGATCACCGGCCGGCCCGTTTTGGCCCGGACCAGCTTAAAGGCGGCCTCCACCGCCTCCGCCCCGCTGTTGGCAAAGGTGACATACTTAAGTCCCGGCGGCGCCAGCTCAACAAGGCGCGCCGCCAACGCTCCCGCGGCTTCCAAAAGGGAGGGTTGGATGAAGCTCGGTTCCTGCCTGGCTTCCAGTTCGTGCAGGGCCTGCCAAATTTCGGGAGGATTGTACCCGAAGGGTAACGCTCCGTAAGCGGCAATGCAGTCCAGGTATTCTTGCCCCGTGTGGTCGTACAGATATGCTCCCTGCCCGCGCTGAAAGCGCTTATCCAGGCCGATATCGGTGAGCAGCTTACCCAGATGCGGATTGACAAACTCTATGTATGGATGCAACAGCCTACCTCCCCTGAGTATTGAGCACACATTGTGCACAATGCTAATTATACCAACTCTAGGCAGGGATTTCAATGTAAAAGATTAAACATTAACAGGGAGAGGCCAGTGGAGGAGGCTGCAACGGGATGAAAAGGAGCATCTGTGTAGTGTTATTCTGCTTGCTGTGCTGGGGAACAGCTAAGGCCCAGGTCGAGGTGTTCTACCTGCCCGAAAGCGGCTTTTTGAGAGTTTCGGGGGAAGTAACGATCAGACCCGAGGCGGCATCCCTTTCGCTGCTCATCTTCCCCACTGCGCACCTCACGGAGTTTTGGGCTGACCACTTAGTGGAATACAGCGTGCAGAGATATGACCACGGCACTGCCGTCAACTTTGTGGTGCGGGAAGTGCGGCCCCAGACCGTAACCTTTGCCTACGAAGGTTTGGTAGAGCCCAAGTTCAAGGAAGCGGTTCTGGGCCCAGGGCAGCTCTGGCTGCCAGAGTTTACCGTCCCTGTGGAAGAGTATGCTGTGGTGTTACAGCTGCCGAGCCACTGGACGGTAGTCGCGGGAGAAGTGGAGGATACCCAGGCACAGGGGGCATTTCAGCGCGTTCAGCTGGCGCCCGCCTCCGGCTATCCCACCATTACAATGGCCAGTACAGCTGCCGAACCGGAAGAAGCCCCTGCCGCCGCGGAATTGTCTGAAAGGGACGAGACTCCCCTAGGCTCTGAAGCTGAAGTGGAAACGGACGAGCCCCCCAGCCAGATCCGGGGGGAGCTGCAGGCCCGCGTTCGACTGCAGATCAACAGGTTTACCCGGGCGTTGAGCCAGCGCAGCCTCGCTGAGTTAAACGAACTGATCAGCCCTGCCCTACAACAAGAAGGGCTGGCCCAATACTTAGCCAGCCTTCCCCTTTATTACGGTACCGTCTCCAGTGAGGTTCTGGAAGTGCCCGAAGAACCGGATGGTACCTATCAAGTCTCCCTCGCCACCGAAAGGGGGCCCCGTTTCACCGCGGCCATGACCTGGCAGGAAACGGGGGGAGCTTTGCAGCTGGTCCAGTTCCGCCTCGCCCCCGCGGCCCAGGAAGTGCCCCGGGAGATCGCCACATCCTGCGAAGCCTTTGTCCGGGAGCTCCAGGCCGCAGTGGGCACGGACAACCAGGCTAGGTTGGAGGCGCTGCTGGCACCAGATCTGAAACAGGACCGCAGCCAGGTGTTAAGCTTCCTGGAGAGCCTAGAGACAAGCGCAGCCTGGTCAGTCCAACAGGTGGCTGTGGATCCCTTTGCGGTGCGTGTGCTCGTACCCACACCCGCAGGAAATCCCCTCCTTGTGGAGCTGGAGCTCACCCCGGGCCAGTACAACTGGCTGCTCAAGGGCTTGGTGGTTGTTCCCCTGCCCTAAGGCTCCGCCGGTATATCACATGGGACATGGCAAAGGCCAAAAGCAGGCGGGGCACCACCAGCAGCAACAGGGGAGCGCCGAGCACTAGAAAAATCAAGGTATCTTCGATGAGGGCATGGGCAATGGCCATGAACGTCCCGATAATCTTGGCCTCCTGCGCGCTGATCTGGCCCGTGCGCACATGGTTGATGATCAGGCCCGATCCATAGGTCAGGCCGAAGACCATGGCCACAACTAGGGGAAACACCCCTTCCTCGCTCACACCGATCCAGCGGAAGGGCCTGGCCGCATAGGGGCTCAGCTTCTGCAGCCAGCCGTTGCCCTCCGCTATCTCCAGCACGATCATGAGCGGAACGACAATCAGGGCAATCTGCCCCACGCCCTTGATTCCCTGCAGAACACCTTCCCACAGCACCATCACGGCAGCACCACCCCCAACAGCCAACCCACCGCCAACGAGCAGGCCAAGCGAACTAAGAGAATATAGCCCAAGGAGCTGCCCGCTTTCCTGCTGATGGGCAGCTCCACCAGGAGCGAGTGGCAAAACGTAAGCATCACTGCACAGATGGTAATATCCTTCCAGCTCAGGGTCAGGGCCATCATGCTTCCCGCCGCCGCATAAAGGTTGATGAAATACCCGCTGAAGAGAACCACCGCGGCGCTGCCCGAAAGGCCGAACCAGCTCATATAAGGGGCAAAAAAGTCGGTTATAAAGTCCAGCCAACCGCTAGCCCGGAAAACCGCCACCACCACAGCAGTGGGGACAATCACCTTCGCCAGCTCCCAGGTGGTTTCCAGTCCTGCCCTAGCACCTCGTTGAACCATCTTCCCTGTAATCTGCATCAGCCGCTTTTTCTCCTTCCCGAAACCTATTCCAAACTGCAAGCATTTCCCTGGGCAGCGGACAAGTCAAGGCATGCCGCTGGTTAGTGCGCGGGTGGCGGAACTCCAGCCGCCATGCATGCAGTGCCTGCCCTGGCAGTTCCCTTACACCTTGACTGTACAGGGGATCTCCCACTATTGGATGGCCCAGATGGGCAAAATGCACCCGAATCTGGTGGGTGCGCCCGCTCTCGAGACGGGCCCGCACTAAGGTAGCTTCCGCCCCCAACTCAACTACCTGGTACACAGTCTTGGCCGCCTTGCCTCCGGGGTCCACCGTGCGCTTCACCCCATGGTCTTCCACACGGCCAATGGGCACTTCAATCACCCCTGCGGCCTCGGCCAGCTGTCCATGGACAACGGCCAAATATTCCCTCACCAGCTCCCGGGACTTAAGCTGCAGCACCAGGTGGTGCAGGGTGTAGGGCTCCTTGGCCACTAGGATCAGGCCTGAGGTGTCTTTGTCTAACCGGTGCACCAGGCGCACCTTGCTCTCCAGTCCAATCTTTTCCCAATAGTAAGCCAGGGCATTGGCCAGGGTGCCGTGCTGGTAGCTCCCAGTGGGATGCGCGGCCATCCCTGGAGGCTTGTTCACAACCAGAAGGTATTCATCCTCAAATACTATCTCCAGGGGAAGAGCCTCCGGTTCCATCTCCGTCTTTTCATCAAAAAAGACCACTTGGATCTCATCGCCTGCCTGCACCCGCCGGGTGAGGTAATCCCGTTTCCCGTTGAGGAATACCCCCCCGCCCTTTTTCATACGCCTGAGCAGGCCGCGGTTCACCCCCAGCCTGCCGCAGAGGATATCCCTGATCATCAGGCCGTCTTCGTATTCCAGGACCTTAGTCGTGAGCACCCGGGGCGAACCTACCATGTTTTTCCCCCTAACCCGCGCATCCTCTGGACCACAAGCACCACCGCAAACAAAAGGGTTGCCACCAAAACCACCGTGGCTCCCGGTGGGGCACCCCAAAAATAGGAGATGTACAGACCACTAAGGGAAGAGATCATACCGAATACAGCTGCGAGCAGCATCTGCCCTTTCAGCTTAGTGGTGAGCAGGCCCGCCGCAGCTGCCGGCGTAGTCAACAGGGCCACCACCAGCACCACCCCCACAGCCTGGATAGAGATCACAATGGCCGCTGCTGTCAAAACCAAGAGCAGGCTCTGAAAGAACACCACGGGGAAACCTGCCGCCTCCGCTCCCACCGGATCAAAGGAGACCAACACGAACTGGGGCAAAAACAGCGCCAATACCCCCAGAAGCAGGAGGGCAAATCCCCCAATGAGCGCGATTTCCCGGGATTGGATGGCCAGAACAGACCCCAAGAGCAGGCTGTTCAAATCGCCCACATACCCCGGGCTCGTGGACAGGAGCACTATACCCAGGGCGAACACTCCGGTGAACAGGATTGCCAGGGCCGTATCGTTTTTCACCTGGCTCACCCGGGTAAGCACCACCACCCCCAGCGCGGTCAGCACGGCAAAGAAAAAGGCGCTGAAGTGAATGCCGATGCCCACAAGCAGGCCCACGGCAATGCCGGTGAAGGCGGTGTGGGCGATGGCATCGCCCAAAAAGGCCAATCCCTTCAGCACCACAAAGGTGCCAACAACTGCCGCCACAATAGCCACCAGGCTCACTCCCACAAAGGCGCGCACCATGAAGGCATATTGAAACGGTTCCAAAATCAGCTCAAGACTCATGCACCGTGACCTCCCCACCAGCGCCCACTTTTGGAAAGTGCCTGGCAAACAGCTCCACCAAAGTCTCCTCCGTCAACACTTCAGCCGGTGTTCCCACGGCCAAGACCTCCCCCTTGAGGGCCAGTACTTGGTCGAAGCACCCGGTCAAACAGTCCAAGTCATGGGTGGCGGCAATGATGGTTTTATCAGCATCCCGCAGGGAGACCAGCAAGTCGGCCAGCTCGTGTTGGGCCTTGGCATCCAAACCTGCAGCGGGCTCGTCCAGCAAAATGAGCTCCGCCTCCTGGACCAGAGCCCTGGCCAAGAACACCCGCTGACGCTGACCTCCGCTTAAGGCCCCAATCTGAACTTGAGCCAAATCCTCCAGCCCAAAAAAGGCCAAAGCCTCCCTGCTAGCCGCGTAGTCTTCCCGGCGCGGCCTGCCCCGCCAGCCCTTGCGCACCAGCCGGCCCTGGAGCACTACCTCCAAAACGGAAATGGGGAACCCCCAGTCCACCTCTTCCCGCTGAGGCAAGTAGGCTACCCTGCGACGCGCGGCTTGGGGGCTCTGCCCCAGAAGCTTGAGGGTTTCATAGCTGAAGGGCTTCAGCAGTCCCACGGCAGTTTTGAGCAGCGTTGATTTGCCGCCCCCGTTTGGACCGATAATGGCCGCCAACGTGCCCCGGGGTACTTGCCAGTTAACACCCCGCAGCACAACCCGATCCTGATAACCAGTGCTCAGCCCCCGTATCTCCAGGGCTAATTCTTTGCTTTCCGCCATTACCGCAACGCCTCCACCAAAACCTGCAGGTTGTATTCCATCAAATCCACATAGGTGGGTACCTCAGCAGTCAGGCTGTCGCTGTACAGGGTGAAAACCTCAGCTCCCACCTCCTGCGCCAGAGCCCGCATGTAACGGCTGCCTGCATTGAGCTGCGGTTCGGTGAACACAACTGGCCGCTCCATCCCCCGGAGCAGATCCACCAGGCGGCCCAAGTCCCGGGGATTGGGTTCAGCCTCTGGGTTGTCCACCAAAAAATCCACAGCCGCAAAACCATAGCGCTCGGCCAGGTAGCTGAAGGCATTGTGGTACGCCACGATCACCCTGTTCTCTGCCGGGATCTGCCCCAGTTCGCTCTGGAGCTTCTCATCCAAAAGGTGAAGCCGCTGGATGTAAGCGTCAGCACGCTGGGCGAAGTAAGCTGCCGACTCAGGCCTGAGCTCCTGCAGGGCCTGGGCAATTCTCTCCACGTAGCTAACCGCGTTGGGCACACTCAGCCACAAGTGGGGATCGGCAGCGTGCTCGTGCCCAGCCCCCTCCAAAACAGGCAGGTCTTCGGCAACCCGCAGCACCCCGACCCCGGTTCGGGCCGCGCTCTGCACCACGGGGAGCAGCCAATCGTCAAATCCACCTCCGTTGGCCACCACCAAATCGGCCCGGGCGATCAGGCCCGCTTCCCGCGGGGAGGGTTCCCAGGTATGGGGATCGGCTCCCAGAGGTACCAGCGACCGCACGACCACCTGTTCGCCCCCCACCTGCTGGACAAAATCCTGCAGAATGGAAAAGGTGGTCACCACCTGCAGCTGCCTGGCTTCCAGGAGGCTGGCACCTCCCAGGAGTACAACCACCAGCACCAGTAAGGAGACCCCAATCCCTCGCCTCACTCAACATCATCCTTTCCAGCCAGCCTAAACCGGGCTGCTTGTTAGAATAATCCCTTCTGCCTCCAACTCACAGCGGCCCAAGGCCGCAGGCAGCAGGCAGGACTGCCCTGCAGCCAGCTCGGTAACCGTACCCCGGTAGAGAACCCGGGCTGGTCCCGCCAGGGCCGTTAAGATCTGGAACCGGCCCGACAGCTCCACCACCCCCTGGGGTTTGTCCAGTGCGGAAAAGCGGAAGTAACGGCTGCAGCGGGCTAGTTGATACTCCCGCTGCCGCGCTTGGGGCGAAAAATCAATTACCTCCAGGGCCTGCTCGATGTGGAGCTCCCGGGACCTGCCTTCCCCATCGACCCGATCCCAATCATAGACCCGATACGTGGTATCTGAGTTCTGCTGGATCTCCGCGACCAAACATCCCGCGCCCAAGGCATGTACCAGCCCGGCTGAGATGGGGTAGACCTCCCCCGCCTGCACAGGAACTTTGTTCAAGCAGGCTAGAATGGCTTCGCCACCCTCAGCGACAGCCTGGGTGAACTGTGCCTTCGTGACGCCAGGCTTCAGCCCCCAGATGATCCAGGCACCTGGTTCACTGTGCACGATGTACCAAAGTTCAGTCTTGCCAAAAGCCTCGCCGCTGTGGCGCTGCACATACTGGTCATCGGGATGGACCTGCACCGACAGGTCATCATGGGCGTCAATCAGTTTGAGCAGCAGGGGAAACTTGCCTAGATTCAGGGCCGTCCCCAAAAGCTCCTCCCCATAGTCCTCCACCAACTCGGTTAAGGTGCGCCCGGCCAAGGGCCCCCGCTCAACCACACTGGTGCCGTGGGGATGGGCAGCCACGTCCCAGCTTTCCCCAATGGGACCGGGAGGCAGCGCGCGCCCCAATATCCTCTCCAGCTGCCTGCCTCCCCAGATCTTTTCCTTGTAGATGGGATGGAAAGTAAGTGGATAAAGCTCCTGTTTCATGCCGCCCTCCTACTTCAACCGTTTTTCCAGCTCGGCCCTCTGGGCTGCAAAGCCCGGCTTGTCCAGGAGGGCAAACATGTTCCGTTTGTACATCTCCACTCCCGGCTGATCAAAGGGGTTCACGCCTAATAGGTAACCACTCAAGGCACAGGCCTTCTGGAAGAAGTAGAGCAGAGCTCCAAGATAGTAGGGGCTCAGCTCGGGCAGCTCCACAACCAAGTTGGGCACTCCCCCGTCCGTATGGGCCAGGACGGTCCCTTCAAAGGCCTTCCTGTTGACCTCGCTCAGGCTCCTACCCGCGAGGTAGTTCAAACCATCACTGTCCTTTGCATCAGCCGGTACCAGCAGATCTACCCCAGCCTGGTCCACCCACACCGTGGTGGCAAAAATGCTGCGCGTCCCTTCCTGCATAAACTGCCCCAGCGAATGGAGATCTGTAGTGAAGTTGACGCTGGCGGGGAAGATGCCCTTTTGGTCCTTGCCTTCGCTTTCCCCAAAGAGCTGTTTCCACCATTCGCACAAAAAGTAGAGGGAGGGCTCATAGTTCACCAAAACCTCGATGGTTTTTCCTTTGCGGTAGAAAATGTTGCGCAGGGCCGCATACTGGTAAGCCCCGTTCTCCTCGAGAACTGGCCGGCTGTACCAGCTTTGGGCTGCAGCTGCCCCCGCAAGCAGGGCATCAAGATCGATTCCGGCCGCCGCGATGGGCAGCAGCCCCACCGGGGTGAGCACAGAATAGCGTCCGCCGATGTTTCTGGGAATCACAAAACTGGTGTAGCCTTCCGCTTCGGCCATGCTGCGCAGGGCTCCAGAGGAAGCATCTGCTGTGACGTAAATGCGCTCCCTAGCGCCTTCCACTCCGTACCTTTCTTTCAGAAGCTCCCGCAGGATGCGGAAGGCGATGGCAGGCTCCGTTGTGGTGCCCGACTTAGAGATCACATTCACCGCGAAGTCCTTCTCCCCAATAACTTCCAAGAGCTCCCGCAGGTACTTGCTGCTGATGGCGTGTCCGGCAAAGAAAATCTGGGGCGTTCTGCGCTTTTCCCTCCCCAGCAGGTTGTAAAACGAATGGGTCAGGGCGGCGATCACCGCACGGGATCCTAGATAAGAGCCGCCAATGCCAACAACGATGAGCGCCTCCGCCTGGTCTTGAATCCTCTGGGCGGCCTCCTTTATGCGGTCGAGTTCTGCCCGGTCCAAGCTCTGGGGAAGATCCAGCCAGCCCAAAAAGCTGCTGCCGGGGCCGGTTTTCTCGTGGAGCTGCCTGTGGGCTTCAGCCACGTAAGGCGCAAGCATCTCTATTTCACTTTGGCGCACAAAAGGTGCTGCGTAGCTGTAGTTGAATACAAGTTCCTTCACCATTGTCTCATTCCCTTCTTCAACGTGCCTTTCTCTGGAATCAATACGACACCGTGATTTAGTCACCTTCCATCAGCTCCCACTTTGTGGTAAACTAAGGGCGGAGGTGACTTTTGTGGACGTAGCAATAATTGCAGCTATGGACGAAGAGATGGCGACCCTGCGCGGGAAGCTGGAGGCCGCAGAGGCTGCGGCCGGTCCCGGTGCCGACCTGCCCATCTACCAAGGCAGAATGCAAGAATTGGACATAGTTATTGTGCGCTGCGGCATCGGTAAAGTCAATGCCGCCCTTGCTGCCCAGTATACCATAGATCATTTCAAACCCAAGGCGATTCTAACCAGCGGTGTAGCTGGGGCCCTCAGCCCCCTGGTGGGTGTTGGGGACATCATCATCGCCACAGGAGCCCAGCAGCATGATTTCGATGCCCGGGGCTTTGGCTATGCCCGGGGGGTTATTCCCAGGCTGCCCGTGAGCTTGTTCCCCTGCGACCCGCGCCTAGTGGAACTGGCCGTAGAGGCGGCAGAGCACGCGGGGGACTTGCGGGTGCACCAGGGGTTGGTGGTCTCGGGCGATCTGTTTGTGAGTTCGCCACAACAGAAGCAGGAAATCCTGGAGTTCTTCCCCGAAGCCCTCTGCGCGGACATGGAAACGGCCAGCATCGCCCAGGTAGCAGCACTGAACAACGTTCCTTTCCTCAGCATCCAGACCATTTCCGACGCCGCGGATGAACAGGCTGCCCAGTCCTTTTACCAAACCTTGGACGATGTCCTCGCCCAGCTCAACTCAGTGGTAGAGAAGCTGCTGGAAGCCCTAAAGGGCAGGTTCTGACTGTTCGCCAAAGCGCCAGTCCCAAAAATGCAGAATTGCTTGGCAGAGGGCTCCGGCCAGGGCCCTACGGAACTGGGGATCCCCCAGCTTGGCCAGATCCTGGGAGTTGGACATGAAGCCCACCTCCACCAGGACCACTGGCGGCCTGGCTTTGAGCAGAAGCAGTGTGCTGCGGGGGATGGGTTTTCCTTCATTGAGCAGCTGTACTTTCTCCAGCTCCTCCAGGACCAATTGGGCATAGATCCGACCCAGGTAGCTGTCCTGCATATAAAAAACCATGGCCCCCGCTTCCCGGGAATCCTTGGCCGCGTTGGCGTGCACGCTCATGCCCAGCTGGGCTTGGTTCATGAGTTTGAAGCGTCCTAGAAGGTCCCGGCGGTGGCGGGTACCTTCGCTGACCAGGTGACTTACATCCCGGTCCGAATCGCGGGTGAGGCCCACCTTCAGCCCCTCGTCCCTGAGCAGTTCTGCCATCTGCAGCACAATGTCCAACACGTAGTCTTTCTCGTAGATCTCTCCTTCTCCCACGGCGCCTGAGTCGATACCGCCGTGGCCCGGATCAAGCATAATGTCGTAAACAACGTCCTGGTGCAGCAAACTCAGGGTGTGCAGTCCCAGGGGATAGTGCTGATACAAAGAAAGCAGTATAATCAGTCCAAGGGCAGCAAGCAAAAACCAGCCTACCCCCCGGGGAATAATCAGAATGTACAAACGGGACATGCGCTTGGGGCCCCCTTTCCCTCCCATGTATATTCCCCCCGGGGTTGCCCTAAGCCGAGAATAACTCCAGAAAGGAAGGATAAGGGATGCGGAAAGTACTGTGTTTGGCGCTCATCCTGGTTGTCTTAACCAGCGGTTGGGCCGCGGCAGCCCAGCTGCCCGGAGAGCTCTTGGAGGAAGCAGTGGCCGTCCTCAAGGAAATGGCCCAGCAGCCCGATGCCGCCCAGCTGAAAAGCGTACTGCGCAATGCCCACGGGATTGCCATCTTCCCCTCGGTCATTAAAGCCGGATTGGGGATCGGCGGCAGGTACGGAGAAGGGGTAGTGCTCAAGCGCGATGTGGAGACAGGCAAATGGTACGGCCCCTACTTCGTTGAGATGAAGGGTCTGTCCTACGGCCTGCAGGCGGGGATCCAGAGCATTTCCTTGGTTCTGGTGGTGAATACGGAAGAAGGAATCAAAAGCCTGCAGGAAGGGCGGATCACCTTGGGCGGCAATATTTCCATGGCCGCCGGACCCGTGGGACGCTCGGCGGAGGCCAGCACCGACATCCAGCTCAAGGCAGCCATGTACAGCTATTCCATGAGCCGGGGCGTCTTTGCCGGGGCATCCTTTGAAGGTTCCACCATCAGCAACAACGCCAGTGCCAACAGGATCTACTGGGATGGGGATATGACCCCCCGCCAGATGTTGAACCAAGAGGCCAAAGGAGACAAAATCCAAGGCCTGCTCGGGGAGCTCAACCGCATTATCGATGAAGTTCAAGAATAGGTGAGGTTATGCAGGAAATCAAAGTGGAGAGCTTCTCCCTGGACCATACCAAAGTCCATGCGCCCTATGTCCGCCAGGCCGAGGTGCTGCACACTCCCAAGGGGGATGTGATCGTCAAGTACGATCTCCGTTTTACCCAGCCCAACCAAGAGATCATGCCCACAGGAGCGGTCCACGCCCTGGAGCACTTTCTGGCTGGGTTCCTCCGGGAGGAACTGGAAGGAGTAATCGATCTTTCGCCCATGGGCTGCCGTACGGGCTTCTACCTGATCAAGCTGGGGCAGGCAGGGGTGGAAGAGATCGCCTTGGCCTTGATCAGGGCCTTGGGGAGAATCTTGGAAGCCAAAAGCGTCCCGGCGCGCAGCCCAGTGCAGTGCGGCAACTACCGGGATCTCTCCCTTTTTGGTGCCCAGGAGTACGCCAAAGCGGTGAAGGAGAAACTGGAAGTAAAGTACGCACATGTGCGCTGAAGCACGCAGGACACAATTAACGGAACCGGGGCAGATGGCCCCGGTTCCCCTTTTGTCCCAACTATTCGCCCTTGCTCTGCAGTTTGGCCCAGGTGTCCTTCAGGGCCACTGTGCGGTTGAATACCAGCCGATCAGGCGTGGAATCTGGGTCCACGCAGAAGTAGCCCAACCGCTCGAACTGGAATTTATCACCGGGTTTAACACCCTTCAGGTTTTGCTCCACCCTGGCCTCCGTGACCACCTCCAGGGAGTTGGGGTTCAAGTTCTCCAACAGATCCCCCTCGCTGGGATCTTCTTTATTGAAGAGGTGGTCGTATAACCGCACCTCCGCGGGGAGAGAGAAATCCGCAGCCACCCAGTGCAGCGTGGCTTTTACCTTGCGCCCATCAGGGGCTGAGCCGCCCTTGGTCTCGGGATCGTAAACCGCCCTGAGCTCTACTACATTCCCCTGCTCATCGTAGATAACATCGGTGCACTTTATGAAGTAGGCAAAACGCAGCCTTACTTCCCGGCCTGGGGCCAAGCGGTAAAACTTCTTGGGTGGATCGACCATGAAGTCGTCCCGCTCAATGTAGATCTCCCGGGCAAAGGGTACCTTGCGGGTGCCCATGCTTGAATCGCTTGGATGGTTGGCAGCCTCTACATACTCCACCTGCCCTTCAGGGTAGTTCTCAATGACCACCTTCAAGGGCCTGAGCACCGCCATGGTGCGGGGCGCGGTCCTATTCAGGTCTTCCCGCACGCAGTGCTCCAACAGGGCGTAGTCTACGATGCTGTTAGCCTTGGCCACACCTATGCGTTCGCAAAAGTCCCGGATCGCGGCCGGTGTGAACCCCCGGCGGCGCAGGCCGGCTAGGGTGGGCATGCGGGGATCATCCCAGCCTCTAACCACCCCCTGCTCCACCAGCTGCAAGAGTTTGCGCTTGCTCATCACCGTGTAGCTCAAGTTCAAACGGGCAAACTCGATCTGCTGGGGATGGGGTTTGGGATAGACCTGTTCTAGAATCCACTCATAAAGGGGCCGGTTGTTCTCGAACTCCAGAGTACAGATGGAGTGGGTAATGCCCTCGATGGCATCGGACAGGCAGTGGGTAAAGTCGTACATAGGATAGATGCACCACTTGTCGCCGGTACGGTGGTGGGGTACCTTTTTAATGCGGTAGAGGACGGGATCGCGCATAACCACATTAGGCGCGGCCATATCAATCTTGGCCCGCAGTACGTGACTGCCCTCTTCGAACTCACCCTTTCTCATGCGCTCGAAGAGCTCCAAGTTCTCCTCTACCGAACGGTTGCGGTAGGGGCTTTCCTTCCCAGGCTCGGTTAAGGTGCCGCGGTACTCCCTGATTTCATCGGCGCTGAGTTCACACACATAGGCTTTACCCTGCTTAATCAGCTCCACGGCATACTCATACAACTGATCAAAATAATCGGAGGCAAAATAGAGGTGCTCTCCCCAATCAAAGCCCAGCCAGCGCACATCTTCCATAATGCTTTCAATGTATTCCACATCTTCCTTCTCCGGATTGGTGTCATCAAAGCGCAGATGGCACCGGCCTTGATAATCCTTGGCCAAGCCGAAGTTTAGGCAGATGGATTTGGCATGTCCAATGTGCAGATAGCCGTTGGGCTCAGGTGGGAACCTGGTGACTACTTCCTTTACCTTGCCCGTGGCCAAATCTTCATCAATGATGCTGCGGATAAAGTTGCTTGGGGTATTGGTGTTCAGATCCATGCATATCCTCTCCTCCAGTTTCCTATCCTCCACTGTAACACAACCACACGGGCTGTCAAGTTTCGGCAGCGCTCCGCCCCCTCAAGAGTACTTCCAAGGTGGGGGTAATGCCCCAGTGCGCTTTAAAACCGATGTACTCTTCCTCGGCCCGAACCCTGTCCTTCCGTCCTTCCTTAAAGGCCCGAATCAAGAGGTTCTTGGGGGTGTGCTCCAAGTCGATAAACTCCATAATCTGCACCGTGTACCCCTGGGTTTCCAGGAGTTTGCCCCTGGCCGCATCGGTGAGGAGGGCCGCAACCCGCTCTTTAAGGACGCCGTGCTGCAGCAGCACCGGGTGGGTAGCCGTCTCCAGCTGTGGGAGTACTTCCTGCTGACAGCAGGGCACAGCCAAGATCACCTGGGCGCCCCAGCGCACCCCTTGGGCCAAGGCGTAATCCGTCGCCGTATCGCAGGCATGCAGGGAAACCACCAGATCCACTGGGCCCTCGGCTTGAAAGCCGCGGATATCGCCGCAGATAAATGCCAGCTGCCCATAGCCCAGCTTCCTTGCCGTTTCATTGCAAAACTGCACCACATCTTCCTTGAGATCCAACCCAGTGATGCGCACCGAAAGCCCCAGGTGCTCCACCAAGTAGTGGTAAAGGGCGAAGGTGAGATAAGCCTTGCCGCTGCCGAAATCCACAATCCTCAAAGGCGCATCGGGGCGCTGCTTGAGGTAAGGGAGGCAGTCTTCCACCACTTCCAAGTACTTATTCAGCTGGCGGAATTTGTGGTAGCGCTTGGCCAGCACTTTGCCGGAACTGTTCATCACGCCAAGCTCCACCAAAAAGGGGTAGGGTGTTCCTTCCTGCAGGATGTAGCGTTTGGCGCGATTGTGCTCCAGGCTCACCTCTGCCTGGCTGCGGGAAGGGGGCTGGCGTAGGATGTTGATATCACCTTTTTTGCTCACCAAGACCTGATAGTCCGCCTGGGCAGTGCAGAGCAAAGCCTGGCGGAAGGTATGCTGCAAAAGCTCCAGGATGAGTTCGCTGGCCTGCTCAGGTAGGAGGTTTTCGTGCAGTACTTTGTTATCTGCCTGATAGGCTGCCTGGTAATGCAGGCGGCCTTTTAACTCCACAGGCCGCAGAGTCACCCGGGCGTAGGGATGGGACTTACAGCGCCTTTTACTCACCGTGGCCCCAAGGAGCCCGCCGGCAGTAACCACCTCCTGGAGGAGGGGCGCTAGTTTATGCACTTCTGTCATCGCTACTCACCTATCTAGCGTGCCACCAGCTTCTCGATGACCGGCTGGAGAAAATCCTGCTGATCATACACCCAAAGCAGCATGGCTAAGTTTTTATCCGCCAGGGCAGTTTTGCCAAGATCCAGGAAATGGGCAATAAACAGGAGTTGGATCAGGTAGATGATATAGACAAAGGCAAACGCTTCCGTTCTGGTCAAGGGAGCCTCCCCATCATAGCTGGAAATGAGTTCCTGCACCAAACCGGGCCACTCCAGGCGCTTTTTGGGGTCAGCAAATACTTCACTGAGTATGGCGGTGGCTAAATAGCATAAGTCGAACAGGCGGATGCCCAGCCTCACCCGATCAAAATCCAAGATGCCCGCGATCTTGCCTTGGCGGAAGATCAGATTCCCTGGGTGGAAATCCCTGTGGATGAGCTGTCTAGGCAGGGCTTCGTAAGGATTCACCAGCTCCCCTTCCAGGGTCTCCCGCAGGGCATGCAGGCCATGGCCCAGAGTGGCAGCGGCGTGGGCCTGCACCAACGGCCAGGCGTAACTGGCCGCCTCTTGGAACAGATCAAAAACGGGGAACGCATCGCTGGCCTGATAGCCAGCTAAGGCTAGATGCAGCCGGGCCAAAGTGGAAGCGGCTTCCCGGACGAACTCCACTGTGTAGCCGCCCAGTTGGTTGCCGGGCAGACCTTCCACAAAGGGGTACAGGACGTAGATCCCCAGCTGGTATTCGGCCCAAGGCGTTCCCTGGACGGTGTAGAGCAGTGGCGAAATGGGCTGCCCTTGAGCAGTGAGCCAGTTGAGGAGGTTATACTCCTCCCACACCTGGGTGCGCGCTTCCCTGTGCTTGAGGATGTACACTTCCTTGCCCAGCTGGACGCGCCAAACCCCATCTTCCAGAGGAAAGATCTCCGCCTGGCCAAACTTGGAACCCCACTTCTCCAACAGTTCTTTCACTCCACATCCCCCTGTCCATCCAAGTGCCGCGGCGACTCGCCAGCTCTGCTCGACAGCACGAATTCTGTATTACGCACTATGGTGTCGGCTATTTCCTTCACCGCGTTCATGATCCACATGTAAGTCTGGGTATCGGGTTCATAATTAGCCTCCCCAAAGGCATGGATGCGCCGCTGCTGCATAAGCTTGTTCACCTGGGCGAACTCTTCCTTGGCACCCTTGGCATAGACCCCATATGTCCTGCCCCCGTTTTGGTTGATCAAAGAAAAGACCGGGACATCGCTGGGGCCATCGGCGATATAGATCATGTTCTGGAAGGGAATGCGCCGCTCCGATCTGGGGACATAACTGTTCACGTCGATTCCTTCGAGCTTGTTGACTCCCTTGTTGATCTCGAAAATGGCTCGTGTTTTGGTGGTGTTATCAATCACATAACCAATATCCTGGATCACCAACTCATCTTCGGGGATTTCCTCAACCCCTTTCTGAAGGTAACCTGGGGGCAAGCGGACTTCCACAAACTCGCAGGCCCAGATCCCGTCCACATACTCGGCGATCTTACTGCCCAAGATCATCTGGCGCAGACCGGTGCTGACAATATAGTGTTCCACTTTGATATCGTATTTACGATATACCGGATCGTTGGTCACAAAATCCTTCACAGCCTGGAAAAACGCAGGCAGCCCAGGGTAAAACTCCAGCTCCCCGCCGAGCTGCCGGAGCAGCTTGTTGTTCAGACCACGGAAAATGCCTGCCCGCACATAGGATAGGATATGGTTGAGGTAGATGCTGTCCTCCGCCACCATTTCATTGCCTTCCCGGCGCAGATACTGGGGGAGGGCCTTCACCTCCCGCCAAAAGGCGCGGCCGTCCACATTGTAGTACCGGAACAACGGCTCCTGCATATACCCGGGAATCAGCGTCTTGTCGAAATCCCAGATCACAGCGATGTGTGTTTTGGTCACAAGCTCCGCAACCATGGAACCAACCTCCTACACAAGCTGAACCGGGAGCTGGGGCCCCCAGACTGTACCCTCTTCCTCTACCTGGCATTTGTAGGCCAAAATGTGCATTCCAGCGCGGCGGGCGACCTGCAAAGCTTGCGCAAAGCGGGGATCAATATGGGCGGCAGGCTTGAAGCTGCGGGCATCTGATCGCTGCACCACAAACAACACCGCGCCCTGCACTATTCCCCTGGAGTGCAGTTCCGCCAGTTTGTGCACATGCCTGGCCCCCCTGGCGGTTACCGCATCGGGGAACATGGCCATCCCTTCCTGCACCAGCGTACAGCTCTTAACCTCCACAAGCAGCTGGGAGCCAGCTGTGTTCTCCATAAGGAAATCAAAACGCGAGCCTTCATAGGGGTATTCCGCGCGCACCACATCCCACTGCTCCAGGGCACCAACAACTTTGGCGCGCAGGGCCTCCTCGGCAAGCTGGTTGGCCAGCGTAGACTGCAGGGAAACTAGAACCGACCCTGAAGTCTGCACCAGCATCACCGACCACTTGGTCCTGCGCTTGGCACTCTGTGCAGCTCGCAGGTACAGCAGCGCCCCAGGCAGCAGCAGTTCTTTCAACCTCCCTGGGTCGGCCAAATGGGCCTCCACCAGCTCTCCCGACTGCTCCAGTCGGCAGTGCACTACAAAACGGTTGGGCCTTTCCACAAAACGGGCCTTCACCAGCTCACCGAACTCCAGGGACAGTTGACTGCGCACTCCTCCACCACCTAAGAAGCTGTAGTGACTAATAGAATTCCATATCGGCAGGCGCATTCCTGCGCAGAAGAGGAGAAAGAGCAGGAAACGCCGAAATGAAACGGCGCTTAAGGAGGAATGAGTATGATCATCTCCGTGCCGCCCAAGGTGCTGCAGGCGTGCACTGTGCTCAAGGGCCACGGCTTCCAGGCCTATCTAGTAGGCGGGGCCGTGCGCGACAGCCTCTTGGGCCTGGCCCCCACTGATTGGGATATCGCCACCGATGCCCTGCCGGACCAAGTGGAAAACCTATTCCCCACCTCCATCCCTACGGGCAAACGCTTCGGCACCATCACGGTGCTGGTTGAGGGCCTGCCGATTGAAGTGACCACTATGCGCAGCGACGGCCCGTACAGCGACCAGCGGCGCCCCGACTACATCGTCTACACAGACCGCCTGGAGTTGGACTTAGCCCGGCGGGACTTCACCATCAACGCCCTGGGCTATGACCCCTTCACCAAACGCCTCATCGATCCCTTCCAGGGCCGCAGGCATCTGAGAAGAAGGATCCTGGCCACGGTGGGAGAACCCGCGGCCCGTTTCCAGGAAGACCCCCTGCGCATGCTGCGGTTGGTCCGCTTTCAGGCCACCTTGGGCTTTAGGGTCCACCGGGAAACGGAAAAAGCCCTGCCCAAACTGGCCCACCTCATGGCCAAGGTGAGCCCAGAACGCATCTTGGCAGAGCTGAACAAAATGCTTGTGGGCCAAGAGCTCCTCACCGCCCTGCACACCTTTTACACCGGCACCCTCATGGAACAGGTACTCCCGGAGCTGGCCTCCTTGGCAGCGCTTTCCGCAGGGGCTAACCATCCTTATGATCTGCTCACCCATCTGTGCACAGCGGCCCATTTTGCCCCACCCCAGCTGGCTCTGCGCTGGGCCGCGCTCCTGCATGATCTGGGTAAAAAGCAGAGCCTGGGCCGGGACCATGCCCAGCTCAGCGCGGAACTAGCCCAGGACATCTTGAGACGTCTGCGCGCCAGCACCGAGCTGATCAACCAGGTGTCCACCCTCATCGCCCATCATATGTTCTCCGTGCACCCCCACAGCTCAGACCGGGCCCTACGCCGCTTTCTAGGCCAGGTGGGGGTGGAAACGGCCAGGTCCTTAATCAAGCTCCGACAAGCGGACATGGCCGGGATGAATGTCCCACCCCGGGAGATCATCGCCTTTGGCCAGGCCCTTGAAGGGCGGATCCAGGAGATCCTGGACCAGGAAAACGCCCTGTCCCTCAAAGATCTGCGCCTCGACGGCCGCCAGCTGTTGGACGCGCTGCAGCTGAAGCCTGGACCCTTAGTGGGTGAGATTCTGAACTACCTTCTGGAAAGGGTGTGGGAGGAGCCCGAGCTGAACCAGACAGCCACCCTGCTGGCCTTAGCCAGGGATTACCTCCAGTCCCCAAAGGAAAAGGGAGCCGAACAGCCCCCTTCTTCCTAATGTATAATGGTCACATTACGGGCCCGCCCGTTCTTTTCCAGGGAAGTCTCTCCGCTGGGATCGGGGGCTTTGATCTCCACAAACTCCACGGGAGTACCAGGTTTCAGGTGCTTATCCCTCTGATCCGCGGGCAGATTCGCTTTGGTGAAGAAGTAGTCACCCTGATCGGTGCGGATAAACCCGTAATTCCCCATATAACGTTTGATCACCCCCCGGAGTTTGTGCGGGGCAGCCGCGGTGGGCTTAACTCGCATCCAGTACACCGGGGGCGTTTTGTTGTTGCTCCGCACCTCGAAGAGCTCGGGATAGGAGCGTAGAATATCCAGCAGGTTCGTGTAATTGTAGCTGCGGGGGTCAAAGTCGGAAAACTCACGGCGGATAGCCTGCCCCAGGTCGGCCAGGAGCAGCCAACCGTCACTGTCTTCGTCACTGGCTTCATAGGCCCGCCGTACAATATCCTCTACCGGCAGCGCCCCCGGAGAAGTCTTGTTCTCCTCTTCCACCGCGGAGCTGCCGGAAAAGCCCAAGTTTTCCAGGTATATAAAGCGGTTGCAGGAGCGCACCAGGATGTTCTTGGTCCCCTGACGCCCGATCCCACAGACATACATGCCGTGCTCCCTAAGGCGCAGGGCTAAGCTGTAATAATCACTGTCGCTGGATACTATGCAGAACGCATTTACGGGGTTGCGGTTGGTGGAGACAATCTCGATGGCATCCATGATCAAGGCGCCATCGGTGGCGTTCTGCCCGTAGCGGAACTGCTGCACCGGCCGGACGGGATAGCTCTGTAAAAGTTCCTTCCACCCCCCCATATGGGGTTGGGTCCAATCTCCATAGACCCTGGTTAATATAATTTCACCCGAGCGGTTTATTTCGGCCAGGATAGGCCCTAAAAACCGCGGAGCGATGTTTTCGCCATCGATGAGGACGGCAAAACGATGTTCGGACACAAAAATCCTCCTCTGTTTCAAACTTACCTGCGTGCACGGAGCGCCTGTTCGAGTAAGCTCAGGAAGCTTCGCTCAAACCTGCTGTCGTCGGCAGCCGTGCGGGCCGGCGGCCCTTTGGTTCGTCCGCCAGCCCTTCTGTGTTTAGCTTTCCAAAAGCGTTCATCCAAAAGAAAATCCATATTCTGCTGGGAATAAATACGACCTGAGGGCGAAAGGGCAAAGGCGCCTTTCCCCAAAACTAGCGCGGCCAGACCCCAGTCCTGCGTTACTACGATATCGCCTCGTACCGCATTGTTGATCACGGCCAGGTCTGCAGCGTCGCGTCCTTTACCCACCGTAATGTGGTCTGGGTTATCGATCTGGTGGTCAATGGACGCTATGGTTAGGAGCCGGAAACCCAGGCGTTCACGATGCTTCTGCATCACCTGCAGGCACACCCGGGGGCAGGCGTCGGCATCCACGATAACCTTAAGCAGAGCCCCCACCCCCTAGTAATGGCCGAGCAGGCCGCGGGACATGGCCCTTTTCTCGCACAGCTTGTAGACACCGTAACCCAGGAGCAGGTGAACCGCACCAATGGCAAAGAGGAGCAGGAGCCTGCTGAGGCCGATTTCCGCCAAGCCCCGGCCCCGGACCATCATCTCCCGGACCAAGCCAGCGCCGAAGCTTCCAGGCAGAAGGCGCATCCAGGCAACTTTCTCCGCTGGCATGGCCACCAAGCCTATGAGCAGGAACTGTACAATCTGGGTATAGCTGTCGATGCGCTGAAAAATCAAAGTCAACCCAGCAATGATCAAGCCCAGACCCACAGGGCCTAGGAGGGTGCCCACGAAAACGGGCAGCAGAGCCGGCAGGTTAATGTGGAGAACCGTCCCGGCCGTGCGCATGGCAGCCGCCAACAGCACAGCCGCCATAAACAAGTTGGCGATAAAGGCTGCCAACACATGGGCCCCGATCACCCAGCCAAAGCCGTGCACCGACATGTACAGCTGCTCCAGGGTGCCCGTGAGGGCTTCGGAGCGGATTTGCTGGGCAACATCTTGATAGGTGGTATATAAAAAGAACCACATGACATAACCCACGACCAAGGCTTCCACCGTATCCCCAGTTAGGCCTGTTGGGCCGCTCAGCCCCCGGTACCCGCCCAAAATGAGCAGGAAGATGCAGTACAGGGTGAGCATCCCGCCCAGAGTGTTCAGCAGATAGCGCCGGAAGTAGATGACCTGCTTCTTGAAAAAGGCCTGAAGTAGGAGCAACTTCTTACGCACTGTCCGACCCCCTTGCCAGGATCTCCAAGAAGATCTGTTCAAAGCTGTTCTGCTCCTGGTCGATGGAACGGATCACGGCCTGTTCCTCCCCAAGCACGCCAAACACTTCATAGAGAACCTGGGAGTCGTCCAGCCGTACAGTGAGGACTGTCTGCTTCAGGGCTTCCTCCCCGATCTGCACCTGGGGCAGGACTGCCAGCGCATCCCGCTGCTTGGGGCTTAAGGGGCCTTCAACGACGATATGGTACACCTTCACCCGGAACAGATCCAGCAGATTGCGCACACTGTCATCGGCCACAATCCTCCCTTGGTTCATGATAATCACCCGCTCACAAGTATCCTGCACCACATGCATATCGTGGCTGGTCAGGATTACCGTGCGCCGCTGTTCATGGACCAAGCCCTTAAGCAGCTGACGGATCTCCAAGGAGGATTGCACATCCAACCCCAGAGTTGGCTCATCCAGCAGCACAACCTGGCTGCCTGCCAGTAGGGCCACTGCTGTGGCCAGCTTCTGCTGCATCCCCCGGGAGAGTTTCCGCGCCTCCGTGTGCGCTTTGTCCTGCAGCCGAAACAGTTCCAGGTAGTAGTCGATCTCCCGCCGCACAGCCCGGGGATCCCGCCCTTTCAGGGCGGCAAAGAACTCCAGGTTTTCCCGGCAGGTGAGCCGCCAGTAGATGTTGCGGTTGCCCTCCAGTACCGCGCTAACATCTTCCAGGGCATCAAGGCGTCGGCGCACCATATCTTTGCCGTTGATCACGATCTGGCCCGCATCGGGCCTGATCAGACCGCAGAGCACTTTGACGGTGGTGGTCTTACCGGCACCATTGGGACCCAACAGCCCCACCAACTGCCCCCGGGACACCTGAAAGCTGATGCCGTCCACCGCCTTTACCGGCGGTGCGCCCCGGCGTCCGGGATACATCTTTTCCAAGCACTCCACACGGACCATGGGACTCCCCCGCTGAGTTTTGCTTATAAATTTTTACAATTCGAGCCCTTTTGCCCTTCTCCTGCCAACGAAAACTGCAGAACAACCCGGCAGGGCTGTTCTGCAGCAGCATACAGATTAGTCGACCTTGGGTCCGGCCGCCTTGACTTCTGGGGCCAAGCCGGCATACTTGGCCTCGAAGTTGTCCTGGAAGGCCTTGGCCAGCTCACGGGCTTTGGCATCGTAAGCCTCGGGGTCAGCCCAGGTTTTCTTGGGATCCAAAATCTCGCTGGGTACATCGGGACAGCTCAAGGGTACTTTAAAGCCGAAGACGGGGTCCAGGCGCATCTCCACATCGTCCAGCTCACCAGATAACGCGGCGGTTACCATGCGCCTAGTGTACTTGAGGGAAATGCGCTCCCCAATTCCGTAGGGGCCTCCCGACCAGCCCGTGTTGATCAGGTATACTTTGGCGCCGTGTTTGTTAACCCGTTCTTTGAGCATCTGTGCATAGGTTAAGGGACTGAGGGGCAGGAAGGGCTCGCCAAAGCAGGCGGAAAATGTGGCCTGGGGCTCTTTGATGCCCCGTTCTGTGCCTGCCAGCTTGCTGGTGTAGCCGGAGATGAAGTGGTACATGATCTGCTCATCCTCCAGAATACTGATGGGAGGCAGTACTCCAAAGGCATCTGCAGTGAGGAAAACGACGGCGGCAGGGTGCCCGGCCATGCTGGGATCTACCCGGCCTGGAATGTAATCCAGGGGATAAGCACACCTGGTGTTTTCAGTCAGGGATCCATCTGTATAATCAGCAACGCGGTCCTGGGGATCCAACACCACATTTTCCAGCACGGAGCCGAAGCGGATGGCATCCCAAATTTGGGGTTCATGCTCCCTGGAGAGGTTAATGCACTTGGCGTAGCAGCCGCCTTCCAGGTTGAAAATGCCCGCTTCAGACCAGCCGTGCTCATCGTCCCCCACCAATCTGCGCTGGGGATCTGCGGAGAGGGTGGTCTTGCCGGTGCCGGACAGTCCGAAGAACAGGGCGGTGCGGCCATCTGGACCCACGTTCGCCGAACAGTGCATGGACAACACGCCTTTGGTTGGGAGCAGGTAGTTCATCACGGTAAAAATGGACTTTTTAATCTCACCGGCATAAGCCGTGCCCCCAATAAGCACAACCCGTTCTTTGAAGGATACGATAACGAAGGCCTCCGAGTTGGTCCCATCCCGTTCGGGAATGGCCTTAAGACCCGGGACACTGATCACTGTAAACTGCGGTTGATGGCTGCTTAAGGCTTCCCGGGAGGGGCGGATGAACAGCTGCCGGGCAAACAGGTTCTGCCAGGCGTACTGGTTGATCACCCTCAAGGGCATGCGATGCTCGGGGTCGGCGCCCACATAGCCGTCGAAGACGAACAGCTCATCCTGGCGTTCCAAGAACTCCAGCACTAAATCGTAAAGCTTGTACAACTTCTCTTCGCTGAAGGGAACGTTGACCTTGCCCCACGCGACGGTGTCCCTGGTCAGGTCATCTTCCACAATAAACTTGTCATTCGGCGAGCGTCCAGTATACTTCCCCGTGGTAGTAGAAAGAGCTCCCGTGGAGGATAGCCTCCCTTCCCAACGCCGCAGTGCCGCTTCCACCAGCTGGGGCGCGGAGAAGTTGAAGTGGGTGGTCTCGCGGTCCAAGACTGCCTGCAATCTGGTTAATCTGCCTTCTGACATTCAGTATGAACCTCCTTGCTGCATCGTTGGTCCTTCCTGGGATTACCTCTTCCCCATTGGGGCCAAAAAACCTCTCAGTACAAGTCCATTTCCACCTGAGTTACGTTCCAGCGGGGCTCCGAGTCCAAAAAATTCAGCACCAGCTGCAGCTGCCGCTCCACATGCTCCCTGCTGCCGCCCACAACGGCGATGCCCAGGGTGGCCCTCTGCCAAAGGTCCGCTCCGTCCAGCTGGGCTATGGACACGTTGAACCTGTGCTGTACCTTCTGGATCATGCCCTTAACTACCTGCCGCTTATCCTTTAGGGATGCGGCCCCGGGAATGTATACTTCCACCTTTAGGGTACCAACCAGCATGCCCCTTCCCCCTACCAGGCTTCTTCAATGGTTCCGCCGCCCAGACAAACGGGCCCATCGTAAAAGACCACGGCTTGCCCGGGGGTGATGGCCCGCTGGCGCTGGTGAAAGTCCACCCGCGCTCCGTTTTCCACCAACTGGACCGTTACCTGCTGATCTGGCTGGCGGTAGCGGAACTTGGCTGTGCAGACAAAACGCTCTGCAGGCGGCTCTCCCCGCACCCAGCTTAGATCAGAAGCCCTCAGCCCAGCGCTGTACAACGCGGGATGATCCCGGCCCTGGGCTACGATGAGCGTGTTAGTAGCCAGATCCTTTCCCACCACAAACCAGGGCTCACCAGCTCCGCCAATGCCCAGCCCCTTGCGCTGCCCAAGGGTATGGTACATCAACCCCTCATGGTAGCCCTTCAGTTCACCGTCCACAGTGCGGATTTCCCCGGGCTGGGCCGGCAGGTAGCGGGAGAGGAACTCTTTGAAATCCTTTTCCCCGATGAAACAGATACCGGTACTGTCCCTCTTCTCCGCCGTGGCCAGGCCGGCCCGGCGGGCCTTTTCCCGCACTTCCTGCTTAGTGAGGTGTCCAATGGGAAAGAGCGCCTTGGCCAGCTGCTTCTGCCCCAGAGTGTAGAGAAAGTAGGATTGATCCTTGTTGGCATCTGCACCCCTGAGCAGGGTGTAATGGCCGTCCTCCCTTCCAATCTGGGCATAGTGGCCCGTGGCCAGGTAGTCAGCTTCTAAATCCATGGCCTTTTCTAAAAAGGCTTTAAACTTGATCTCCTTATTACAGAGAACATCAGGATTGGGGGTCCGGCCCCGCTTGTACTCCTCCAGGAAATAGAGGAAAACCCGCTCCCAATACTCCCGCTCGAAGTTCACTGTATAATACGGAATGCCGATCTGATCGCACACCCGCCGCACATCAGCATAGTCTTCCTCTGCGGTGCACACGCCGTTTTCATCCCGTTCATCCCAGTTCTTCATGAAAACGCCGATCACCTCACAGCCCGCTTCTTTGAGCACAAGCGCGGCCACCGAAGAGTCGACCCCTCCCGACATTCCCACTACTACTCGCGGCATTTGCAACACCTTCCTTAAGCTGTGGCGGCCACAAACTGGCTGTTGTAAAGCTCGGCGTAAAACCCGCCCAGGGCCATGAGCTCTTCATGGGTACCCTGTTCCACGATCTGTCCATCGTTGATGACCAAAATGCGATCCGCATCCAAAATGGTGGACAGCCGATGGGCAATGACAAAGCTGGTGCGCCCTTCCATCAGCCGGGCCATGGCCTTTTGGATCAGCCGTTCTGTGCGCGTATCCACCGAGCTGGTGGCCTCATCCAAGATGAGCACAACTGGGTCGGCCAAAATGGCCCGGGCAATGGTCAACAGCTGCCGCTGCCCCTGGGAGATCCCAGAGGCATCTCCCCTTAAGATAGTATCATACCCCTGGGGCAATGTGCGGATAAAGTGATCCACATAGGCCGCCCTGGCCGCCTGGTAGATCTCCTCATCGGTCGCCCCCGGCTTGCCGTAGGCAATGTTCTCTTTGATCGTCCCTTCAAAGAGCCAGGTATCCTGAAGGACCATACCGAACATGGTGCGCAGATTCCCCCGCTTGATCTCCCTGATGTCGTGGCCGTCGAAGTAGATGGCGCCGGAATCCACATCATAAAAACGCATGAGCAGGTTGACCAAAGTAGTCTTGCCTGCGCCTGTGGGCCCCACAATGGCAATTAACTGGCCGGGACTCACTTCCAGGTTCACGTGCTTGAGCACCGCCTGGTCCGGCTGGTAACCAAAGGTCACATCACGCAGGGCAATCTCCCCGCGGGCATCCGCCAAAGTTCGGGCCCCAGGGGCATCCGCGGGCTCTTCCTCCTCGTCCAGAAGCTCAAACACCCGCTCCGCCGCGGCCACCGCGGACTGCAGCACATTGGCAATGCTGGCGAGTTCCGTAATGGGCATCCCAAACTGCCGCGAGTACTGCATAAAGGCCTGGACATTACCTACCGTGATGGCGCCCCGGGCGGCAAAGAGCCCCCCAGCCACAGCAATGACCACATAGCCCAAGTTGCCCACAAAGCGGATCAGGGGCATGATGGTGCCCGCAACAAACTGGGCTTTCCATCCGTTCTCATACAGTTCATGGTTCACCCGGCTGAAAGCATCGGCAACTTCCTGCTCCAGCCCATAGGCCTTCACAATGCGGTGGCCGGTATACACTTCCTCCACATGCCCATTGAGCTGCCCCAGGATGTTCTGCTGCCGCATGAAATACTGCTGGGACCGCTTGGCGATGACGGTACTGATGGCAATGCTCAAGGGGAGCATACCCAGCGTGAGTAGGGTGAGCACGGGACTGATGGTGAGCATCATCACCGTAACTCCAACTATGGTGATCACAGAGGTGATCAGCTGCAGTACGCTCTGCTGCAGACTCTGGCTGACCGTATCCACGTCATTGGTCACACGGCTTAAGGTATCTCCATGGGCCGTGGAATCGTAGTATTTGAGCGGCAGCCGGCTCAGCTTGCGGCTCACTTCCTCCCGCAGCTGATACACTGTGTTCTGGGTCACAGTGACCATGATGATCTGCTGAATGTAGTTAAACAGGGTATTGCCGGCATAGGCTGCGCCCAAGAAGAGCAGGATGCGCCCAATGGCCGCAAAATCCACTCCGCTCCCAGTGCCCTGCAGCCGGCCCATCATGCCGGCAAAGAGGATAGTGGTAGCCTGGCCCATAATCCTGGGGCTGAGGATGGCAAAAACGTTGCCGGCCACCACCGCCACCAAAACCAGCAGGAGCCTCCATTTATGGGGTTTGAGATACCCCGCCAAGCGTTTTACTGTTCCCTTGAAATCCTTAGGTTTTTCCACTGGGCGTCCAATGCCCCTGGGCCCAAAACCCCCACCCCGTCCGGGGGTGGGCCTACCCGGTGCTGGTCTGCTCATGAGACGGCCTCCTTTCCAAATTGGGAAGCGACAATTTCTTGATAGACGCTGCATTCCTGGAGGAGCTCCTCGTGGGTGCCCTGCCCCACGATCCTCCCCGCTTCCAGCACCAGAATCTGCTGGGCATGCATAATGGTGCTCACGCGCTGTGCGACCACAATCACCGTGGCCTCCTTGGCCGCCTGCGCCAGCTCCTGACGGAGGCGGGCATCGGTCCTGTAATCCAGGGCAGAGAAGGAATCATCGAGCAGGTAGATCTGGGGCCTGCGCACCAGCGCCCGGGCAATGGACAGCCGCTGTTTCTGGCCCCCGGAGAGATTGGTTCCCCCTTGGGCCACCTCGCCGGCAAAGCCTGCTTCCCGTTCTGTGATGAACTCCAGAGCCTGGGCAATACGGGCCGCCTCCCGCACTTCTGGGTCGGTGGCCTCCCCCTTCCCGTGCCTGATGTTGGACTCTATGGTACCGGAAAAGAGCACCGCCTGCTGGGGTACGTAGCCAATCCGGGCGCGCAGATCGCGCTGGCTGAGCTCACGGATATCCACACCGTCCAAGGTAATCCGCCCCGAATCGGGATCGTGGAAACGGAGCAGAAGCTCTAAAATGGTGGACTTGCCTGAACCAGTCCCGCCGATGATGGCGGTGACTTCCCCGGGGCGGGCAGTGAAGCTGATCTCGCTTAAAACCGGCTTTTCCGCCCCCGGATAGGAAAAGGTGACCTGGTCAAAGCAAACCACGCCCCTGGCCTGCTCCACCTGCTTGGGCTGGAGGGGATCCTTGATGGAAGGCTCGGTATCCAGCACCTCCGCCAGACGCTGGGCGGAGGCGGAGGCCCGGGGCAGGTTCACAAAAATCATGGACAGCATCATCACGGCCATAAAGGTCTGCATGGTGTACTGCAGGAAAGCCATGAGATTGCCCACCTGCATTAGGCCAGCGTCGATGCGCCGCGCCGCGAACCAGATAATCACAATATTGGTCAGGTTGATGAGCAAGCCTAACAGGGGCATCAAAGTGATCATCAGCCGGCTCACCTTCAGTGCCGTTTGGGTGAGATCGCGGTTGGCCCGGCTGAAGCGGGCCTGCTCATCCCCTTCCCGGTTGAAAGCCCGGATTACCCGCACCCCCATGAGCTGTTCCCGTACTACCAGGTTTAGCCGGTCCAGCTTTTCCTGGAGGCCCTTAAACAGGGGAACACCCCTGGCGATGGTCAAGGCCACCAGAGCGGCCATGATGGGGATGAGGGCCAGGAGGATCAGGGCCAGCTGGGCGTCTTTGCGCACCACCATGAGCACTCCCCCCACGGCCATGAGGGGGGCGCGCATAGCCATGCGCATGCTCATGTGGAACATCTGCTGCACCTGCTGCACATCATTGGTGGTGCGGGTTATCAAAGACGCCGCACCAAACTGGTCGAAGTCCCGGGGAGCAAACTCGCCTACACGGCTGAAAACTCCCAAGCGCAGGTCGCGCCCGAAAGCACCTGAAGCCCGGGAAGCCAGATAGCTGCCCACCAAGGAACAGGCCACTCCCGCCAAGGCCACTAAGAGCATTACCGCACCGGTACGCCAGATCAAACCCAGATTTCCCCGGGCAATCCCTTCGTCCACAATGCGGCTCATCAGATCCGGCAGCCGCAGAGTAGCTAACACTTCCAGAAACACCAGCCCCGATACGACCGCTACTGTCAGCAAGTACGGTCTAAGGTACTGCCTCAACTTCCACATGGTTCCCGCTTCCCTTCCTGCCTGGTCTCCTGTTCCTGTAAAAAGGTGCGCATCCTCCGCAGAAGGCGCAGCAGCTCCTGGCTGTCCCCTTCCCCGAGGTAATCCATGAACCCGCTGATCCTCCTGGTCAATTCGGCCCTGGCCTCCTGCACCAGGGCAGCCCCCCGGGCCGTGGGCCGCACATGGACCACGCGGCGGTCTCCGTCGGTTCCTGCCCGCTCCACCAACCCCTGTTCCTCAAGGGTGTTCACCAAGGTCGTAATGGTGGGCCTGGTCAACTGCAATAGTTCGCCAAGCTCCGAAGGCTGCAGACCGGGGTCATCAGGCCCCACGTGGTGGTGAAGCAAAAGCAGCAGTCGCATGGCGCTGCCCCTCACCGGCCCAGAACAGCGGAAAAAGGCGCGTCCGCAGGTTTTCAGGCTTTCCAGGGTTTCCATAAACTCCAAAACCAGATCTCCCTGGGGCACTGCGTTCCCTCCTGTCCTTTGGGGAAAGAATAGTTTGCAACACAAACTATTCTAGTGCAAAACCACCCCCAGATCAACAAAAAAGCTAGGTTCGCCCTAGCTTTTCTGCCGTTCTGTGCTGTCTTCCCCTCTACTCCAGCACCACCCGGTGGTAAACTTTCTTCCCCTTGCGGATGATCAGCTCGCTGCCTTGGAAATCGGCCAAGGTCACCAGGCGCTCGATGCTGTCCACCCGTTCCTGCCCCAGGGTAATTCCCCCCTGGTCAATCAGGCGCCGCGCTTCGCTGCGGCTCTTGACAAGGTCAACTTCACTGAGCAGGGTAACAATATCCACGCCCTGGGCAAAACGCTCCCTGGCAAAGGTTGTGGATGGCATTCCATCGTGGGTACTGCCCGCCCCGAACACCGCCTTGGCTGCTTCCTGCGCTTTGCGTGCTTCTTCCTCGCCGTGCACGAACTTGGTCACCTCAAAGGCCAAGATTTCCTTAGCCCGGTTGATTTCTGCTCCCTGCAGTGCCCCCAACCGGCGCACTTCCTCCAAGGGCAGAAAGGTGAGCATGGTGAGCAGCTTCTCCACATCAGCGTCATCCACGTTGCGCAGGTATTGGTAGAAGTCGTAGGGGCTGGTCCGCTCTGGATCAAGCCAAACCGTACCCTTTTCCGTTTTACCCATCTTCACGCCGGCAGCCGTGGTCAACAGGGTCAGGGTGAGGCCGTAGACGGACTCCCCTTCCACTTTGCGCACCAGTTCATAGCCGCCGATAATATTGGACCATTGGTCGTTGCCGCCCAGCTGCAGCCGGCAGTTATAGCGGCGGAACAGTTCCAGAAAGTCATAGGACTGGATTAACAGGTAGCTGAACTCCAAGAAGGTGAGGCCCGCTTCCAACCGGGACTTATACGCTTCCATGGTCAGCATACGTTTCACTGAAAAATGCCTGCCGATCTCCCGCACGAACTCCATAAAATTGAGATCCAACAGCCATTCGGCGTTGTTCACCATGAGCGCTGAGCCATCCTCGAAGTTGAAAAAGCGGGAAAACTGGCGGCGGAAACACTCCACATTGGCTGCAATGGTCTCTGGTTTGAGCAGCTGCCGCATCTCCGACTTGCCTGAAGGATCGCCGATCATGGTTGTGCCCCCACCCATAACCATAATGGGCCTGTGACCCGCCCGGTAAAGATGCAGCGCGGCCATAATGGGGATCAGGTGCCCCAAGGTCAAGCTGGGAGCCGTTGCATCGAAGCCAATGTAGAACGTGACCGACTCCTTGCCCAAAAGCTCCCGCAGCTCATCCCTGTGGGTGATCTGCGCCGCGTAACCCCGCTCTTCCAAGACATCCAGTACATTCTCCATGGAAATCCCCCTCCATCAAACAAAAATTCTCTCCACCCTAAGGACGAGAGAGAACCCGTGGTACCACCTTAATTCGCACGCCATGGGCGTGCCTCTATGCCATGCTAACGGATGGCGCCCGGAGCAGTCTCCTGCCCAAGCTCCAGAGTGTAATTCGCCGCGGTGACCAGCACCTTACCATGTTCTCCAGGCTTCGCACCAACCAGCCTGGTCTCTGAGTACCCATGGTCAGCTACTGCGCTCCTTCATTGCCCCGAAGTATGTTGGCAAAATTCTACCACAGCTCCTGGCGGCCCGTCAAGCCCTGGGCAGGTAATCAGCCCAGGGCTTGGGTAACGTGCTCGGTAATGGTCCCTTCTAGGACCCCCACATCGCGCAGGATTTCCTCCACCCGCCTCCGGGCGGCCGCGGCCAACTCATCCCCCCGCAGACCGGGCAGGTTAATGAGCACATTGTAAGCGGCCCCTCGGCAGGCTGCGGCGGCCAACAGTGCCGCTACCCCTGCATCACTGAGGCAGTTCTTGTTTCCCCTGAAGGCCACGTCTTGAGCCAAAGCCAATACTTCCAGGGAAAACTCCATCACCTGCAGGGGCACCTCGGTGGCTAGGCGCGTGGCCAGGCGCAGTGCCCGTTTCCTTTCCTGCTTTTCTTCCTCCGTACCCTTGGGAAGCTGTAAAGCGGCCATCACCTGGTTAAAGGCCTGCGTATCTTTGTTCACCAGATGCAGCAGTTGCTCGGTTAGACGCTGGGCCTGGGGGAGAAAACCTTCCCAGCCCTCACCGCTCAACTGGGCAACCATTCTCGCTAGTGCGGCGGCTAAAGCCCCGGCCAAGGCCGAGGCGCTGCCCCCTCCTGGCGCCGGCTTGGCCGATCCTAGTTCAGCCGCAAACTCTGAGATCCTCAGTTCAGTCAGCAAAGTACCACCCTTTTCCTACTCAGTTGCTCACAACGATTTGACCCGCTTTCACCACTGTTTCCACTAAGTTGACGCCTATGAAGTAGGGAATCTTCCGGAAATCATCCGCCGCAAAGATTACCACATCGGCCTGCTTGCCCGGTTCTAAGCTGCCCAGGCGGTCAGAGCGCTGCAGAGAATGGGCGGCATTGATGGTCACCGCATTAAACACCTCTTCCGGCGTCATGGCCATGTACAGACAGGCAAGGGACATAACCAGGTGGAGGCTGGCTGTGGGGCAGGACCCGGGGTTGAAGTCGGTAGCCAGGGCCAAAGGCAGCCCCGCCTCCAGCATCTTCCGCGCCGGGGCATAAGGCTTGCGCAGGCTGAAAGCTGTGCCCGGCAGGAGAATGGGGATTACCTCACTTGCCGCCAGGGCCTGGATCCCTTGATCCGAAATCATGAGCAAGTGATCGGCGCTGGCCATCCCCAACTCCGCCGCCAGCTCAGCCCCGCCCAAGTTGTGCATCTCATCGGCATGAACCCTCAGTCTAAAGCCCAGCTCCCGGGCCCTGGCAAAGATCCTGCGGCTCTGCTCCACAGAGAAAACTCCTTTTTCGGTGAACACATCCACATACTCGGCTACGCCCTGCTCCCTGACTGCCGGCAGCACAGTATCCAGCAGAAACTCCAGGTAACCTTGGTGATCCTCCTGGTACTCCGGGGGCCAGGCGTGGGCACCCAGGAAGGTGGGGACCAGTTCCACCGGCTGTTCCCTTTGCAGGATGCGCACAGCCTCCAGCTGTTTCAGCTCCGTTTCCAGATCCAGACCATATCCGCTCTTGCACTCCACAGTGGTTACACCCTGGCGCAGCATCCAGCAGAGCCTCTGCCGGCCGGAAGCTACCAGCTCAGTCAGGGAGGCCGCCCTGGTTGCCCGCACGGAGCTGAGGATACCTCCTCCCGCAGCCATGATCTCCATGTAATCAGCACCCTGGGCCCTGAGGTAAAACTCATCCTCTCTGCTCCCGCCGAAGATGAGGTGGGTGTGGGGATCGATCAGGCCTGGAGTGACCGTCTTGCCCTCGGCATCGATGATCTGGGTTTTGGAGGTCAGCTCCACCCTTGGCCTTACCTCATCTGGGCTCCCCACCGCGATAATCTTGTCCCCTGCACAGGCCACCCAGCCCCTGTCCAGCACCTCTAGGTGCTGCATCGCCCGTCCCCGAACGGGATACTCCTTATGGGCGGCGGTAACCACCTGCCCGCCCATGATCACTAGGTCAGCTTGCACCACTCCAGCACCCCCTAACGCAGCCGGTTTTCCAGCACCTGCTGAACAGCAAAGCTTTCCAGCTGCAGATACCACGCGGCAGCGTCCAATAGGGCCTGCTGGGGCACGAGCCCCACAATCTCAGTGCCCACCACAGGCACTCCAAAGCGGGCCGCCTCGCGCCTGATAGTCTCCAGCACCCTGTAGATAGGGGTCTCTACGTAATTCTCCAGGTTCATGGATACCTGGACCTGCCTGCGCTCCTCCAGCACCACGCCCATGGCCTTCACATTCCTAAACCCGCCGTTCCGCTCCCGTACACAGCGGGCGATGTGATCGGCCACCTCTTTGCGGTCAGTACCCAGATTCACGTTAAAGGCGATCAAAGGCATCCGCGCCCCCACCACAGTAGCTCCCGCGGTGGGATGCAGGCGGGGCGGGCCGAAATCGGGATGGCGCCCTTCCTGCCCAATGGCCTCCTTTAGGCCTTCGTACTGCCCCTTGCGGATGTTGCTCAAATTGCGGCGCTCAGGTTTTCTAGCCGCCTCTCCGTATAGGTAGGTGGGTACTTCCAGCTCAAGGGCAAGGCGCTGAGCCAGGCTCACCGCGGCCTGCACACACTCTTGCATGGTCACCTCTTCAATGGGAATAAAGGGGATCACATCCACCGCGCCAATGCGGGGATGTGCTCCCTGGTGTTCTTCCATGTTGATCAGCTCCACCGCTTCCCTGGTGAGGCGGAACGCCGCTTCCTGGACACTGGGAAGATCCCCCACGAAAGTAATCACGGAACGGTTGTGATCGTAATCCGAAGAAAAGTCCAGAAGCTGCACTCCGGGGGTCTGGCGGACCTGGTCCACGATCCTTTCCACAACATCCAATCTGCGCCCTTCACTAATGTTGGGCACGCACTGCACGATCTGCGCCAAATTCTTCCCTCCTCAGCTCTCCAACATTGGCAGCTTGATGCCCTTCTCCTTGGCGGTCTTGATGGCCAGCTCATACCCTGCATCCGCGTGGCGCATCACGCCGGTTCCCGGATCCGTAGTGAGCACCCGCTCCAGGCGGGCCGCGCCCTCATCGGTACCATCTGCCACAACAACCATGCCGGCGTGGATGGAATAACCAATGCCCACACCGCCGCCGTGGTGCACGGATACCCAGCTGGCTCCGGCACAGGCGTTGACCAGAGCGTTGAGGATGGGCCAATCCGCCACCGCATCACTACCGTCTTTCATCCCTTCCGTTTCCCTATGGGGCGAAGCCACCGAACCGGCATCCAGATGGTCCCGACCGATCACTATGGGGGCGGAGATCTCACCCTTCCGCACCATTTCGTTGATCAGAAGGCCAAAGCGGGCCCGCTCGCCGTAACCCAGCCAACAGATACGGGACGGTAAGCCTTGGAAAGCCACTTGTTCCCGGGCCATCTTAATCCAGCGTACCAAGCGCTCGTTGTGGCTGAACTCTCGGCAGAGCATATCGTCGATCTTGTAGATATCCTCGGGATCACCAGATAGGGCCACCCAGCGGAAGGGTCCCTTGCCTTCGCAGAAGAGGGGACGGATGTAGGCCGGGACAAAGCCGGGGAAAGCAAAGGCGTTTTCCACGCCCACATCCTTGGCCTGCTGGCGGATATTGTTACCGTAATCAAACACCACCGCACCCCGTTCCATGAGCTCCAGCATGGCCTGGACGTGTACGCCCATGGACTCCTTGGCCAACTTGATGTAAAGCTCTGGATCCTTGGCCCTCAGCTCAGCGGCTTCTTCCACGCTGTAGCCCTTGGGAATATAGCCGTTGAGGGGATCATGGGCCGAGGTCTGGTCGGTGACCACATCGGGGGTGATGCCGCGCCGGACAAACTCGGGCAGCACTTCCGCAGCGTTGCCCAAAAGACCGATGGACAAGGGTTCTCCCTTCTCCTTGGCCTCCAGGGCCAGCCTCAAGGCCTCATCCAGGTTGTCTGTGGCTAACTGGCAGTACTTGGTGGCCAGCCGCTTTTCAATGCGCTTCGGATCCACTTCCACCACAATGGCTACGCCGCCATTCATGGTCACAGCCAACGGCTGGGCGCCCCCCATGCCTCCTAAGCCTGCCGTGAGCATCAGGCGGCCCTTGAGGGAGCCATCAAAATGCTGGTGGGCCAGCTCCGCAAGGGTTTCGTAGGTGCCTTGGAGGATACCTTGGGTGCCGATGTAGATCCAACTGCCCGCGGTCATCTGGCCGTACATCATCAGCCCCTTGCGCTCCAGTTCCCGAAAATGCTCCCAGGTACCCCAAGCGGGGACCAAGTTGGAGTTGGCAATGAGCACCCGGGGCGATTGGGGCGTGGTCCGAAATACTCCCACAGGTTTGCCCGACTGGACCAGGAGCGTTTCATCGTTTTCCAGCTCCTGCAGGGTGCGCACGATGGCGTGATAACAGTCCCAGTTGCGGGCGGCTTTGCCTATCCCGCCGTACACCACCAAATCATCGGGCTTTTCTGCCACCTCCGGATCCAGGTTGTTCATGAGCATGCGCATGGCTGCTTCCTGATGCCATCCCTTGCAGTGCAGTCTCGTTCCTCGCGGTGCTCTGATCATGGAATTACCTCCCTTAACGTTCTAAGCTAACTCTCCCACTACGCTGGCTGCGGCCTGCACCACCTGGCCAGATGCCAGCAGATTGCGCACCGTTTTGATCTCCGTCTCCAAGAAGCGGTCTTCCTCCAGGGGCGGAACCGCGCTGCGTACCAGTTCGTACACTGCCCGGGTGGCCGGCGACAGCTGGCTGCGATCCCGATACTCCAGGGCCTGGCAGGCGCAGAGCAGTTCAATGGCCACAACGTTCTGCACGTTGGCCACAATCTCCAGGAGTTTGCGGGCAGATATGCTGCCCATGCTCACATGATCCTCCTGGTTGGCGGAGGTGGGGATGGAGTCCACGGAAGCAGGGTGAGCCAGCACCTTGTTTTCCGAGACCAGGGCCGCCGCGGTGTACTGGGCGATCATGTAGCCCGAGTTCAAGCCGCTGCGCGCGGTGAGGAAGGGGGGCAGACCGCTCAACTGCGGGTTAACCAGCCGCTCTATGCGGCGCTCGGATATGTTCCCTATCTCCGCCATGGCCAGGCCCAGAAAGTCCAGGGCCAAGGCCACAGGCTGGCCGTGGAAGTTGCCTGCGGAGATCACCTGTCCATCCCCGGGGAAGAGGATGGGGTTATCTGTAACGGAGTTTATCTCAGTGTTGATCACCTGCTCCACGTAACTGTAGGCATCCCGGGAAGCCCCATGCACCTGGGGGATGCAGCGCAGCGAATAGGCGTCCTGGATCCGCTCGTGTCTCCCGCCATATACCAGGCCGCTTCCCGCGAGCAGGCGGCGCAGATTATCAGCCACCTGTCCCTGTCCCCGATGCGGTCGCAGGGCATGCACCCGTGCATCTAAGGCAGTTGGGATGGCCTGCAGGGCCTCCATGGTCAAGCTTCCCGCCACATCAGCGGTTTTCAAAAGGATCTGGCTGTCATAAAGGGCCAGCACTGCCTGGGCCGTCATGGCCTGGGTGCCGTTGATCAAGGCCAGGCCCTCCTTGGCTTCCAGGGCCACGGGAGCCAGACCGGCCCGCTCTAGAGCTTTGGCGCCGGGCAGTCGCTGGTCACGGTAATACGCTTCCCCTTCACCAATCAGCACCGCCGACATATGGGCCAGCGGCACCAAGTCGCCACTCGCCCCCACCGAACCTTGACTCGGCACCACCGGGATCACATTCTGGTTGACTAGTTCCACCAGGAGCCTGATCACCTCGGGGCGGATCCCCGAATGGCCCTTCATCAGCGCATTGGCCCGGAGGATAATCATGGCCTTCACCACTTCCCCCGAAAAAGGCTCGCCTACCCCGCAGCTATGGCTCAAAATCAAATTGCGCTGGAGTTCAGCCACGCTCTCCCGGGAAATGGATGTTTCTGCCAGTTTGCCGAAACCGGTGTTGATTCCATACACTGGTGTGCCCTGGTCCAGCAGGCGCTGAACCAGCTCCCTGGCCTGGCCCACCTTGGCCAGCTGAGCCGTATCTAGGGTGACAGTCCAGCCCTGCCGGACCGCCTTCACCACGTCATGGCAGCTTAAGTTGGAACCACTCAGCGTTAGCATAGATCTACTCCTTCAGCCGTGGAAATCATTGCACTATCTTGCCTATTCCACACACAGCTGGAAGAGTCCTTTGCCGAATTTAATCTTACTTTATTGAAAAGAAAGTATTGCAAAAAACTTTGTTATGGGTTATTATCAAATTAGATGTTTTCATAGTGGAAAAAAGTTGGTGAGTTCAGTGAGCCGGCACATCAACACCACCCGCTTAATCCGCACGTACAACGCTTCTACGCTGCTGCAGACCCTGTACAGACACGGCAGTTGCTCCCGGACACAGCTGGCCAAACTCACAGGAATGAGCCCCGCCACCATCACCCGCATCACCGCTCAGCTTATGGAGCAGGGCATTGTCCTGGAGGGTAAAGTGGGTAAGTCTACTGGCGGCCGAAAGCCCGTGTATCTGCACATTGACCACAGCAAATTGTATATCGCCAGTCTCAAACTGCTGCGCGACGACTGCCGCGCGGCTCTCTTGGATCTCAAGGGCAACATCTTAGAAAAGAAGCACTTGCCTTGGGGAGAAGGGCCTGAGCAGTTTTTGCAGCAGGCGGTCGCGGCACTCCAAGCCATGTTTGCCCACGCCGGAGTCAAGGACCAGCAGATTCTCGGCGTCGGCGTTGCCATCTCCGGGATCTGCCACCCTGGAGAAGGCAAGGTGATCCGCTCCGTGAACCTGGATTGGGTGGAAGTGCCGGTGGCGGAGCTTCTAGGTAGTGCCCTGCAAGTGCCCATCTTCATCGAAAACGATGCCAATGCCTGTGCCCTGGCCGAGCTGTGGCTGGGTACAGCCCGGGATGCGGCCAACTCCCTCTACCTGAAAACGGAAGAAGGCGCTGGAGCGGGGATCATTTCCAACAAAGCACTGCTCAACGGTTCCCACTACATGACCGGGGAAATCGGGCACATCCCCCTCATCCCCCAGGGCCAGCGCTGCCGCTGCGGGCAGCGGGGCTGCCTGGAGCCCTACGTCTACTTCGGAGATGTGCAGGCCCGCTACGCAGATAAAACAGGCCGCCAGGTTACCCGGGAGCAGTTCCTAGACCTGATCCGGTCTGGAGACGGGGCAGCGCTGGAATTGGTGCAGGAAACCGCCGACGCCTTAGCGCTAGCCTGCGCCCACTGGAGTACCCTTTTGGATCTTGATGTGATCACCATCGGAGGATTCTGGGGCACCCTGCAGAACGAAGTGATCAAGCGCTGTCAAGACTATTGCGCAGCTACGGCCAAGCAATCGGGGCTGCCCTGCACTGTGACCATAACCGGTTCCAGCTTCAAGAACGAAGATGCAGACCTTTTAGGTGCAGCGGGGCTGGTCATTGATCGCTGGTTTGCCCCCTTATCTGTCCCCTTCCGCAGATAGGGAGCCGTTTATCTTCGCAGTCAGGAGGTGAGAATGGAAAAGTTGCAGCGTTTTGTTGCCTGTGGTCTTACTCTACAAAAGCGAGGAGGAAAAAGAATGAGAAAGTTCTTTGTGCTGCTGTTAGCCGTTTTGCTGATCGCGGGATTTGTCCCGGCAGCCCTGGCCCAAGAGGATAAGATCACCATTACAGTGCTGAACTACTTCGACCTGACCGCCCCCGGGGCCGAACGGGAACTGGAAGAGGTTTGGCGCGAGTTCTCCCGCCGCAATCCCCACATCATTGTGGAAAGAGAAGACCTGTTCTTAGAAGCGTTCCACCAGAAAGTAGAAGCGTATGCAGCAGCCGACCGTCTCCCTGATGTGGTGTTTATGTGGCCCGGCGGCCGGTCCACATCTCTGCACACCTTAGGACTGGTAAAAGACCTGAGGCCTCTGCTGGGGGATGATGCCCAGTACTTCAACCCCGCCGTCCTGGCGCCGCAGGCCGCAGGGTACCTGGCTGAACTGCCTTCCACCATGACCTCCAGCCATGCCCTGTACATCAACGTACCGCTGTTGGAGAGCCTTGGACTGTCCATCCCCGAGACCTATGAGGAACTGGTGGCCATGGTCCCGGTGATCAAAGGAGCGGGCCTGGATGTGATTCTCATGGGAGCTCAGGAAGACTGGGTGATCCAATCCTGCCTGTTCTCCATGATCGTGGGCCGTTTGGTGGGCGATGAGAAACTCCATGAGATCATCCGCGGCGAAGCCAAGTTCACCGATCCCGAGTTCGTGAACGCCCTGGAGCTCTACGCCCAGATGTACAAAGACGGAGTATTGGACCGCAAGATCATGAACATCAACTACGCTGAAGTAAACGGCCTGTTCGCCTCTGGCCGGGCACCGTTCATGATTGACGGCGACTGGAAGACGGCCAACTTCCTCACTGATGTAACCACCGGCGAAGCACTAATCCCCGTAGACCAGCAGCCCAACTTCAAGATGACCATCTTCCCCGCCATTCCCGGCGAGATCAACAAAAAGTCGTCCTCCGGTGTAGTAGGCACAGGTTACGGCATGAGCTCCAAGATCCCCGCCGGCTCTGCGAAGGAAGCCGCGGCTTGGGAACTGATCAAGTGGCTGCAGAGCAAGGAAGTCCAGACCATGCGCCTGGAGACGGCCGGCACCATCCCCAGCCGCATCGACGTCACTTCCGACAACATCGAGCCCCTGGTCGTGGAAAGAATCCGCTATTATGACGATATAGAAATATACACCGAAGTTTTAGATAACGTGCTGGAAGGCGAAGTCTACCTGCCGCTCAACGTGGGTCTGCAGGAAATCGGCCTAGGCCTGGCCACTCCCATGGAAGTAGCAGAGCGCGTGCAGGAAGCCCTGGAGGCTTGGAGAGCGAAGAGACAGTAACATCCAATCCGCAGAAGGGGCAGGCTCGCTGTGAGCCTACCCCTTCCTTCTAAGGAGCGAAGGCCCATGAAGAGATTCCTCGCCTGGTGGACCGAAGAACGCCGCGCCTACCTCCTGCTGGTCCTGCCGGGAGTGCTCGTGTACTGGGCAGTAATGGCGTTCCCCACCATTTTCTCCCTTGGACTGAGCATGACCAACTACAACGGTGGGGTCATCTTCGGTAATCCCAACATCCAGTTTGTTGGACTGAGACATTATCTGCGCATGTTCAATGACCGCTATTTTTGGATCTCTCTTAAAAACAACGGTCTGATCATGGCCGTATCCGTCTTTGGGCAGATTCCCCTGGGCTTCCTGTTTGCCTATGTCATCCACCGCAAACTGATCAAGTTCGGGGACTTCTTCCAGACCATTATCTATCTGCCCTGCGTCATCTCCACCATTGTGGTGGGGCGGCTTTGGCAGTCCTTTTTCTCCCCGTACGGGCCCTTCACCAAGTTCATGCAGAGATTCCAGCCGGGCTGGGAAAACGAGCTGGCGTATGATCCCCAGAAGGCGATTCTGCCAGTACTGTTCGTGATCCTCTGGATGTATACGGGGCAGTACATGATCATCTTCCTGGCCAATCTGCAGAAAATCGACCCCTCGCTCATTGAAGCAGCCCGTATAGATGGAGCCAGCGAGTGGCAAGTGCTCACCCGCATTATGCTGCCGGCCCTCTCGGGAGTGATTGTCACTGCCTGCATCTTGGCCATCTCTGGTTCACTGAAGAGCTTTGATCTGGTCTATGCCATGACCGCGGGGAATCCCGCCAGGCGCACCTCGGTGCTGGCGCTCTACATGTACGATACAGCCTTTAAGCACTCGCCCAACTATCCTTTGGCCAACTCCATCTCCGTGTTTATGGTCCTGCTCAGCTTTATCCTCATCGTCCTGGTGCGCATCACGGAAGCCAGGTTTGGAGGTAGGGAAGAATGAAGACAACAACCAGGATCAGGAAAACCGATTTCCATCCCGCGTTGAAGATCTTTGTGTACACCATGGTGCTCATGTTCGCCGTGCTCACCTTGTACCCCCTCTACTGGCTGTTGATCAGTTCGCTCAAGACCAATACTGATTTTCAGCTAAACATGACCGGTTGGCCGCGCAACCCTACCTTCAACAACTATCCCACGGCCTGGCGGTTGGCGCAGTTTGACACCTTGTTCCTGAACAGTATCTTCTTCACGGTGGTGTCCACCATTTTGGTCATCCTCTTTTCCCTCATGGCAGGGTTTGCCTTTGCCAAAATCCGATCTAAGGCCACGCCCTTTTTGCACGGCAGTTTCGTTATCGGCATTCTGCTCACACTGCAGTCGTTGATGGTGCCCTTGTTCCTGATGGCCGTTTCCACCAACCTGTACAACACCCGCCTGGGGGTGCTCATCCCCTATGTGGGCATGGGCATGCCCATTGGCATTTACCTGTGTACTGAGTTTATCAGATCCATCCCAGATTCGGTGGTGGAGTCGGCCCGCATCGACGGCGCCTCCTATTTTCGGATCTTCGCTTCGATTATTGCCCCCATGACCAAACCGGTAGCAGTGACCTTGGCCATCCTCAACGTCTCTGGGGTGTGGAACGAATTTATGCTGGTGAATATCTTGGTCTCCAGCGATGCCCTGCGCACACTGCCCGTGGGTATCCTGAAGTTTTCTGGGCCTTTGGCCTCGGATCACGGGCGCCAGTTTGCGGCCCTCACCATCGGTCTGGTTCCCATGGTCATCTTTTACCTCATCTTCCGCAAACAGATCACGGAGGGTGTCTCCGCAGGTGCGGTGAAGGGATAGGGCTCTTAGATCAAAAAAGGCTCCCTTCGGGGAGTCTTTTTTGCTGTTCTTGTGGAAGATAAAGCCGGCCCCACCGCTCAGGCTTGCGCCGGGTCCGGCTTGGGCTCATAGGCTGCCACCCTGTTGCGCCCTTCCGCTTTGGCCCTGTACACTGCCTCATCAGCCCACTGGAGAAGCTGGTCGTAGGACCAGGGCTGACTGGCCACCGAGGAGGCCACACCAATGGAGACGGTGAGGATTTTGGCCACCGGCGAGGATTCATGGGGAATCTCCAGGCGGCAGATGGCGCTGCGCAGGCGCTCGGCCACATGCAGGGCGCCTGTCAGATCGGTTTGGGGCAGAAGCACTGCGAACTCTTCTCCGCCCCAGCGCGCCACCAGATCACCAGGCCGATGCAGCTCGTGGTGGAGTGTCTTGGCCACCAGTTTGAGCACATCGTCCCCCTGCAGGTGCCCGTAGGTGTCGTTGTAGGCCTTGAAGCGGTCCAAATCGATCAGCAGCACCGAGAGGGGCATCTTATTGCGCCTGGCCCGCTCCCGCTCATCGGCATAAGCCTCATCAAAGCGGCGTCTGTTGGGAATCCGGGTGAGGCCATCGATACGGCTATCCCTTTTTAAGATATCTTTGTAACGTTTCAGCTCCAGATGATTGCGGATCTTTGCTTTGACTATTGGTACGTTGAAGGGCTTGCGGATATAGTCCATGGCTCCAAGTTCCAGGCCGTAGGCCTCGTTTTGATCTCCCTCCAGGGCCGTCAAGAACAAAATGGGAATGTCCCTGGTATTGGGATCCGCCTGCAGGCGCGCGCAGACCTCATACCCGTCCATTTCGGGCATGATGATATCCAGGAGGATCAGGTCCGGCATCTCCTCCCTGACCATGGCCAGCGCTTCCACACCGTTGTGGGCGACCCGCAGATCATAGGTATCTTTGAGGGCGTTCACGAGGATCTGAGCGTTGAGCTTGACATCTTCCACAATCAGAATGCGCTGCCTTCTCCCTAGATCTATGTCGTCCAGCATGCGACCCGCTACCCCCAACCACGTCATTCTGCTTGATTAATTCGACATAATAAGGGCGATCCCTTGTTTTAACTGGGGGTTATTCCATATTATCTGGAAATTATCAGGGGCTAGTAAAGAACCCTTGCACAATTCACATATGTTCCCGCAAAGATAAAAAAGAAGCTCCCCACAGGGAGCTATGACGCCCGGCGCCTGGGCCGCAGCCGGTGCAGCAGGCTCAGCACGCCCCCGGACCTCTCGGGGACTGCCGTCAGCTTTTTCAGATCGCCTTCATACACCACCCTGACCGGCAGATTCAAAAAGTCCACAGGCTTTACTAGGTTTTCCGGCAGACCAAAATCGGCCAGCCCGCAGCTGTGCAGCACATGGTACACAAACTGAGAACAGAGAAAGCGGTCGTCGCGCCTGGTGGGTTTGTTCAAAAGCCCGTAGAGCAGCCCGCGGCAGTTGTACTTGTAGCGCGAGCTGTTAAAAATGAACTCCTGGATGATCCCCTGCGCCTTGCGGTACTGCTCAGGACTCACCTCCAGCTCCAAAACCACCCCCGGCAGCCGTTCAGCCCGGCGGTAGAGGCCCTCATCCAGGCGCTCATGCTTAAAGCGCCCAATGAAGGGATTGTAGCTGTATTTCCTGGCAAAACTGTACATCTCCTGGAAATCTTTGTCCAAAGCCAAAGCGGCATGGGTGTACTTGTCACGGGTTACTAGGTGGATCAGGTGGGACACGATACTAGGACTGCGTACCAGCACGATGTACAGATAGGCCTTGTCCACTTTCTTCCTCTCCCTCAACACGGTCTCTCTCCATCATACCCCTATCTGCTTCCCAGGAAAAGGGCAGTTTTCACGAGAGGGGCGAAAACAGGCTCACCACCGATTCCAAGGCGCGGGAGAGCAGAGTTTCCTTTTTGAAGCGCGCATAGTCCAGCTCGATGCTCTTTTCTAGGTCGGCCTGGAAGACCGCACTGTACTGCCCATTCTGTTCAGGCGATTCGAAGTAGATGAACAGCTCATCATCCCGCTCCAGGCTGCGCACGTTGAGGTTCACCGTGCCGATGCAGAGCTGATCATCATCAATGAGCATGGTCTTGGCATGCATGATCCCCTTGTACTTAAACACCCGCACCCCTGAATCGATGAGCTGGCGGAAAAAGTAATTCTTGATATTGTGGTGGAACAGCCCCCCAAAGGTATAGTAGGACGAGGTCATGATGCGCACATCAACTCCCCGCAGGGCCAAAGTCTTCAGGCTCTGCAGCACAGGTTCGGAGGGGGCGAAGTAGGGGGTTTGGATCCAGAGGCGTTTCCGGGCCCCGTTGATCAGGTTGAAGTAGCTCAAGTTTATGACATCCTGGCCGATGTATCGGTTGTACAGCCCGTTGGCGATGATCTGGGCGGGGAGATGGCCGTTGGCTTCCACCTCGGGAAAGTAATGCTGCAGCCTGTTGCGGAATCCCAGGCGCCCTTTGCGGGATGAAGCCACCCAGTCGGAGATGAAGATCTGCTGCAGGTCCCTGACCACTCCTCCGGTGAGGCGTACATGGGTATCCCGCCATTCCATGCCCTGCACCCCTTCGGCATAGTGCTCGCCCACATTCATGCCGCCCAGATAACCAATGCGTCCGTCGACAATCACGAGCTTGCGGTGGTTGCGGTAGTTCAAAGCCCTGGCCCAGGGCCGGATTCCCTGGACCCTGCCCCCTGCCTGCTTCAGATCTCTAAACAGGGGCTGGACAAACGTAAACCCGCACCCAAAGCTGTCGTAAAGCAGCTTTACCTCCACACCCTGCCGCGCCTTCTCCTTGAGGATGTTGATCAGCTCCTGGCCCACAGAGTCATTGTGAATGGTGAAGTACTGGACGTGGATATGGTCCCGGGCCTGGCGCAGGTCAGCAAACAGGCGCTCAAACTTGGGTTTGCCGCCCGTGAACACTTCCACGGAGTTGTCGTCCGTAAGAATGCTGCCGCACCATTTGTAGTGGAACTGCTGCACCTGGGAAAGTTCGGATCCGGAGCGGTTGTGCCACCGGCGGGTGATGGCATCGAGTTCCAGGAAAACTGCCCTGTGGCGCTGGCGAATCTTGCGCCGTTTGTAGTCCCAGTAGATGTCGCTGCCCATGATGCTGTACACGGCTAAGCCCACCACGGGCAGGAAGATGAGCACTAAAATCCAGCTGAAGCGCTGGGTCGGCTTCTTGCGGCTGAAGAAGATCATAAAGATGACAAACAGGAGATAGGCGATGTACAGAAGCGAGAAGATCTGTCTCATTGCATCTTTCCTTTCTGCACCGATCCACCCTGCTCTGCTCCTCCACCGCTGCCGCTGCCCGGCGGCACGCTGTTCCATTTAAACATCGTGCCCATTTCTCCTGCTCACAGACCTAGGGGCAGAACGGCAGCAAGGAGGGCAGATCAAGAGTTGACAATAGAACACCAAACTTGTAAAATAATTAATAACAACATTAGGTTGGCGCATGGGGAATGTAAATAAATTCACAAGTAGCGTGCGCCGCTTACATTTTTGAAGGAGAGGACTGATCTACCATGAGCAGCAACTACAATCCCCACGAGGAGATCATGCGCATTGTGGATAAGGCAGCTCAGCTGCTGGGGCTGGACGAGCGCGACTACATCCAGCTCAAGTACCCTGAACGGGAACTGAAGGTGTCTGTGCCCGTGAGGATGGACGACGGCTCCATCAAAGTATTCGAAGGCTACAGAGTGCAGCACTCAGGCGTCCGGGGCCCCTACAAAGGCGGCATCCGCTACCACCAAAACGTGGACATGGATGAAGTTAAGGCACTGGCAGCAGCCATGACCTTCAAGTGTGCGGTGGTGGACATCCCCTACGGCGGGGGTAAAGGCGGCATTACGGTAGATGCCACGAAACTGTCCAAGGGCGAACTGGAACGGCTCACCAGGAAGTACACCACCCTGCTCTACCCCATGGTTGGGCCGCACATCGATATCCCCGCTCCGGACGTGAACACCAACGAAGAAGTAATGGCCTGGTTTATGGACACCTACAGCATGGTGAACGGGCAGCTCACCCTCGGTGTGGTCACGGGCAAACCCATTGCCCTGGGCGGTTCTTTAGGCCGGCGGGAAGCGACGGGGCGCGGTGTCCTGATCACAACCAGGGAAATAGCCAAAAAGCTGGGGCTAGACCTGAAAGGCGCCACAGTTGCCGTGCAGGGTGCTGGAAATGTGGGGGGAACCGCTGCCCTTCTGCTGCACAGGGAAGGCTGCCGAGTGGTAGCCATTAGCGATGTTTCCGGCGCTATCTACAACGAAAACGGCCTGGATGTGGCCGATGTTGTGCAGTTTCTCCGTGCAGAGCGGGGCAGGCTGCTGAAAGACTACCATGCCCCCGGCGTAAGGCGCATCTCCAACGAAGCGCTGCTGCAGCTGGAAGTGGATATCCTGGTGCCCGCGGCCCTGGAGAACGCCATCCATGAACAGAACGCCCCCAGCATCGGGGCCAGGGTGATTGTGGAAGCGGCCAACGGACCCACAACTACGGCAGCAGATGAGATCCTCCGGGAAAAAGGGGTTACCATCGTGCCTGATATCCTGGCTAATGCCGGAGGGGTTGTGGTTTCCTATTTCGAATGGCTGCAGAACCTGCAGGCCGTCAAGTGGGAAGAAGAAGAGATCAACAAGAAGCTGGAACACACCATGGTGAAAGCATTCCAGGATGTGTGGAACATGGCGGAAAAGCATCAGACTTCCCTGCGCATGGGCGCCTTTATGCTGGCCCTGGAACGCATCGTGGCCGCCATGAAACTGCGCGGCATCACCTTCTAGCCATCGGCGGGACAGGCCCCGGGGCAAGTGCCCTGGGGCTTTGCTTCTAGGTTATGCCCCCACAGGCGAAGCGGACCACGGAGAACGCCACAGCGCCCGCACCAACTCTTCATAGCGGCGGCTCAAATGGGGCGGGCTCCACTCGGGACTGCGGCATAGAAACACGCAGTCAAAGCGCTCCAGAAACACTGAACCCAAATCGGTAGTGTGTTCAAAGGGAAAGTCCCCTTCCAAGGTGGCTAATTGGGAATCTTCCCGCCGAATCCATTTTACCTGGGTAGCTGGACGTTCCTCCAGCACCCTGCGCAGCCAGTTACCGCAGTTGCAGTAGTCTGTTCCACTGTAGTAGTGGTAGTAGTCGTGATGGAAGTCGATGTTCACAATGCGCAGGGGCATACCTGTGGGTATAACATCGATTACGCCTTTTATGGCTTTATGGGTTTCCGAAACAAACACGTGGTCCCCATCCACTGGTAGGTGCTGAAGAAATCTTCTAAAAGAAGCAAACTCGGGCACAACTCCAATAGCCCTGATCTGCGGGTACTGGGCATACCTTTCTTCCCACAGGGACTGGAGCTGATGCCGGTGAATCTCTTCCCCGCCCCGCAGAAAGTAGAGATCCCGTTCTGCGGCGGAAGCAGCGATAAAGTAGTCGAAATCAATGCTCAAAACGGCATACATCCCTTGCACCTTCCTTTCACTGCTGCCGTGGTTGAAAGAAGGCGATCTGGCGTTTGCCCAGTCTAAAATGCTCTCGGCGCTCAAAGGCGCTGTGCAGCAGCTTGGGCCCCTTGTTCGCCACCACAACCAGCACACCCTGGCTGTGCAGAGCGCGGCGGCAGTTGGCAAACAGCCTGTCCAGGGGATCGGCACCCTCACCGCGCCAGCTGGCCAACTGCCCGTAGGGGATGTCGGTAATGATGATGTCCACATCCTGCACGGGAAAGGGCCCCAAATCCGTGATATCCCGCAGGTCGCAGCGAAAGGGGATCCTGCGCTTCCCCAAAAGGTCCTGCAGGCGCTCCAGGCTCGAGAGTGCTCCTTGGTGTGACTCTTTGCCGAAGGCTAGGGCAAATCCTTCCAGTTCCCTGCGGCGGGCGGCCAATCCTTCCGGCGTCAAAAGGGACAGATTCTTGCGCGCTATCTCCAGAGCCTGGCCATCCACATCGCTGGCTATCAGCTCAGCTACACGCTCAGGGAACAGAAACCCGATGGTGGCGAGCAAAAATCCTCCGCCGCAGCAGGGATCGTAGATGGTATAGGGGCCCCTTTGCCCCTGTTCACTGAGGATGGCGAAGGCGCGCTGAATAATCTCGCTGGCCAAGCGCACGGGAAACCCGGTAGTTCCAGGCGCGCTGTAGAGCACCCGGCCGCTGGCGAAATCCGTATAGTCTTCCTTTTCCACCGCAAACCTGTATTTCATCTAGTCCTCACTTCGCTCCGCCCAACGCACCCGGGTGATGGGCGCGTTGTGGATCTTCAACTCACCGCTCAGCTTCTCCTGCAGTTCCTCATCTCGGCGCACTGGCCCTTCAACTTCAGGCCGCATCCCACACACTCCTCTGCTTTTTCCCAGCCCTCAAACTGAGCAAGCCCACACCCAGCAGCACACCGGCACCGATTAAGTACACCACGGCAAAGCTGAGTACAGCCGCAAGGCCGTACCCTAAAAGCGGTCCCGCGGCGGAACCCAGATCCTGCCAGGAGTTGTAGCGGCTCACCGCATCTGCCCCTCCTTCCAGGGCGCCATCCCCCGCGGCCGCATCCAAGAACACCTTCTGGGCATTCAAACAGATGAAAAACACGGTAAAGAATACTACAGTGGCCAGTACCTGCTCCATCCAGGCCAAACAAAGCAGCGCTCCGCCCTGCAGCAGAGTGGCGACGAGAAAGGGGACTCGGCGGCCTAAGCGATCGCAGAGCCGTCCGGCCAGGGGTGAGACCACCAGAGTGCACACCCAGTTCAGAGCCGTGACCACCCCGGCGATGGTGGCAATCCCCAGCACAGATCCCCGCAGTTCAATCCCCATTCCTACCCTCTGATGCAGAACGGCAGACAGGCTGGAGAGCACCATGCCCCAGCCCACAAGACAGGTGGTAAACCCAGCCGCGTTACAAAACGGCAGAGACAACCGGTCCGTTGATGGGGCAGCACCCCCCTGGGGAAGCGGATCTACGGAACCGATTTCAGCCTTCCCCAGCGCTCCCCTGCAGCCGCCCACGAAAGGCAGAGCGCCTAAAGAGAACAGCCCCGCGCCCGCCATGACCCAACTGTAACCCCAGCGGTCCGCCAAGAGGCCTCCTCCCAGCACTGCCAGCATACTGCCCAGGCGGGAGAAGGACTGTATCAAGCCCAAAGCCAGGCCCAAGCCGGCTGGGCTGGCGCCCAAGGCCACCAAGTACCCGCCCAAGCGCAGGTGGGAGTAACAAGCTCCCCAGAGGAGGCGGGCAGCCAAAAAACACCCCACCCCAAGCGGAAAAGCGTAGGCCACTGTGCTCACTACTGTGAGCAGAACATTAACCAGCATAATCCCTGAAAACCCCCACCTAGCGAACGAGCGGGAGGCCAGGGAATTGGTGACCAAGCGCACCCAGCGGTTGGCACTCAAAAGCAGCCCCACCATAAAGGTGGAAAGCCCCAGGGTACCTGCATAAAGCGGAAGGAGACTGTACAGCAGGGAATCACCCAGCAGAGCCAAGGCGGTGATCACGGATATGCTGATAATTGGCCTGCGGCCCCCGTGCGTGTCCAACATCCATGTTCACCCCCTCTGTGGGTAATTCCCCAGAGCTCGGCCCTTTGCCTGCTTGTTTTTTGCCTCTACTAGTCTCTTCGCTGAAACTGACCCAGACCTGTCCACTTGCTTATCCCCCAGCGGTCGGCAGGCGGATCGGCTCTACTTGGAGATCCAGCAGAACAGGTTGGCGCACCAAGCGGCTTTCCTGCAAAGCCTGGAGGAGGGAGTCCCCCGTAACCCGCAGCCCCACACCACCGCAGGCCTGTGCCACCTGGTCAAAACGCACATCGGGCAAGTGCACACCAATGGGCTTTAAGCCTGCGGCAGCCATGGCGCTTGCTTCCATGGCGTAGGCCCTGTTGTTGAGGAGCACAAATAGGATGGGCAGACCCTGGTCCACCGCTGAGCTGAACTCGCCCATGAGCATGGAAAAGCCCCCGTCTCCCACAAGGGCAAACACCTGACGTTGGGGGTAAACCAGCTGGGCAGCAATACTGGCGCCCAAAGAAAAACCCATCCCCCGCCAGCGTCCTGAAACCAGCACTTCCTGGCCTTTGCCCTTAAAAAAGCGGCTGAACCAAAGCACATGGTCCCCCACATCCAAACAGAAAAGGGCATCGGCAGCGGCGAACTGGGCCAGAACACGCATGGCTCTGCCCGGATGGCCCGGCGAAGCCTCGGCCAACTCTCCCTCCAAACGCCTCTGCCACTGTTCCGCCGTTTGTGTCACGTGTTCGGCCCAGGCGTCCTTCTTTCCTGCCGCGGCAAGCTTGCCCAGCAGTTTAGTCAACACCGTCCCGGCATCCCCTACCAGGCCAAAGTCTGCGGGAATGCCCTGGCTGACCTTAGCGGGATGCTTGTCGATGGCCAAAACCATTTTGCGGTCAGAGGTCAAGGCTGTAGGCCAGTAAGTCGCGCCTACCTTAACCAGACCATCGCACTGGTGCAATAGTTCCGTGGCCGCCTCGGCCCCTCCCTCTCCCAGGCCGCCCACCACCAGTGGATGGTCCGGTATGCTGCCAACTAGGGGGAGGGTGTACACAATACCCGCTCCCAGGCGTTCCGCCAAGTCCACCACTTCCTGTACAGCTCCCCCTGCACCTCGCCCCGCTAGGATCATGGGCCTTTGGAAGCCTCTGATGAACTCTGCCCCTTTGGCGATCACACTTTCCGGCGACTGGGCCCCCTCACCCAAAAAGGGCTCCGGTTGGGGCGGGGCCGCTTGGATGAGCTGCTGCCAGAAATCCTTGGGGATGCTTAAGTGCACCGGCCCTCCTTGAACTATCGCCGTACGCAGCAGATCAGAGACCACGGTGGTAAGTCCGGCGGGGTTCCCCAAGTTTTCCGAGCGCACGGTCACGGCGCCCAAAAGCTGCTGCTGGTTGATATACTGCACGTGTCCTGTCCCCAAGTACATGGATTCCACCTGGCCCGTCAGGGCCAAAACGGGGGCCCCATCGCTGAGGGCATCGGCCAGCCCGTTCACCAAGCGGCCCGTACCTGGACCACCATCTGCCACCACTATCCCCACCGTGCCAGTAAGCTTCGCGTAGGCGGAAGCAGCGTAGGCGGCACTCTCTTCATTGCGCAGGGGGATGAACCTGAGGGGGTGGTCTCCCAGGCAGGCCAGGAAGGGCAAAATGGTATCCCCTACCGTACCAAACACGAACTTGGCCCCCCAGGCGCCAAGCACATCTGCCAAGGCCCGGGCAACTGTCAACTGCTTCACTCGGTTCCACTCCCCGTTCTTTTTGCCGTAAGCATGCCCCCCGCTGGCTTTTTTTACCCTTCTGGTCTCAATTCACCTTGCCCGGCTTATATCACTATGATATCATCAATGTATCAGACTGGAATGAGAGGTGGAATTATGCAGGAGAGAGTACTCAAAGCAAAACCCGGTATGCCCTTTTTGGTCTTGTTTGTCCTTCTCTATCTACTGGCTGTGGTCCTGATCATTGTGGGCGGAGTCCTGCTCGATCGCGGCGCGACTGCCCTAGGCGGAACACTCCTGGGACTAGGTATCCTCTGGGTTGTGGTTGGATTCATCCCCTTCCTGGGCCTGAAGGTTATCAAGCCCCAGGAGGCCCTGGTCCTAACCCTATTTGGCAGGTACATCGGCACGTTAAAAGAACCAGGCTTCTATTTCGTTCACCCCTTTGCGGTGGCTGTCAACCCCGCAGCCAGGACGCGCCTGGGCCAAAGCGGAGATGTGGAGAGCGGAGGCCTCAATGTCACCGTTTCTTCGGGCGGACAAGTGGCGATGGATGGTAGGTTCACTAAAAAGATCTCCCTAAAAGTGATGACCCTGAACAATTCCAAGCAGAAGGTCAACGACACCCTCGGCAACCCTGTAGAAATCGGTGTGGCGGTGTGGTGGCGCGTTGTGGACACGGCCAAGGCAGTCTTCCATGTGGACAACTATAAGGAATACCTCTCTCTACAGTGCGACAGCGCGGTGCGGGATATTGTGCGCATCTATCCCTATGATGTGGCTCCGGGCATCGACACCACTGGTGATGGCCTACCAGATGAAGGCAGTCTGCGCGGCTCCAGCAGAATTGTTGCCGAACGCATCCGCAAACTACTTCAGGAACGGGTGGAAAATGCAGGCATAGAAATCCTGGATGCCCGCATCACCTACCTTGCTTACGCTCCGGAAATCGCTGCGGTCATGCTGCAGCGCCAACAGGCTACGGCCATTGTGGACGCCCGCAAGATGATTGTGGACGGTGCGGTGAGTATTGTGGAAATGGCCTTGGAGAAGTTGAGCGAAAACAACGTTGTTCAACTCGATGATGAACGCAAAGCAGCCATGGTATCCAATCTGCTGGTGGTCCTCTGCGGTAACCGAGATGCCCAGCCTGTGGTGAACAGCGGCAGCCTCTACTAACAATGACTGAGAGAAAAAAGCAGATTCCCCTGCGACTGTCCCGAAAACTGTATGACGAAATCGCAGCCTGGGCCGCGGAGGACTTCAGATCCATCAATGGCCAAATCGAGTACCTGCTCACCCTGTGCGTCCGCCAGCGGAAGAAGACAGGCCGCTATGTGCCTGACAGCCTTAGCAGTCCAGAACAGCCGGAGCCGTAAACTAGACACCCTGCTTCCGTCAGTGAAGCAGGGTGTCTTTGCTTAGGTTTCAGCCCTAAAAGGATTTTTCCGCATCGAGGTAAGTTGTGTCAAACGCAGCCTTGTCAACGGAAGCGGCGATGCGCCTGCGCAGCTCCGCTTCAAAGAGCTCCTCATCCACAGGAAGGGTCACCCATTCATCCTGCCAGCTGGAGAGGTGCATGGCATTGGACAACTCCAGTGAACGGATGCCTTCCCGCCCATCACACAGTAGGGGAGTTCCGTGCACGATGGCATTGACCCAGTTTTGGGTTACAACCAAGTGTTTGTTCTCTGGGTTCGGTCCAACGGGAATGTGACACTGCCATACCTCCGGACTGCCGAAACCGCCTCGATAGGTGCGGTTAAACTCCCGTTCCGACACCCTGAGGCGATCGAAGCGCATCTGTCCGTTTTCCACCACCAGGCGTCCCCTGTCCCCGGCCACTTCCAAGCGGTTCGTACCTGGCGCTTCGCCCGTTGAGGTGATAAACACTCCCGTTGCGCCGTCGGCGTATTCCATATAGGCGGTGACATCATCTTCCACCTCAATCTCGTGGTACTTCCCGAAATGGCAGAAGGCCCGGACGCGCTGGGGCAGTCCGAACATCCACTGCCACAAATCCAGCTCATGGGGAGCTTGATTCAGCAGTACGCCCCCGCCCTCGCCCTTCCAGGTGGCCCGCCAGCCACCAGAGTCGTAGTAACTTTGGGAACGATACCAGTCCGTAACGGTCCAGTTAATGCGCTTGAGCTCCCCCAATTCCCCCCCGTGGATCAGCTCGCGCACCTTCTGGTACACAGGGAAAGTCCTGTTACAGAACATGATGGCAAAGACTGTGCCGGCAGCGTCCGCCGCTTCGTTCATTTCCCGCACTTGTCTGGTGAATACCCCAGCGGGCTTTTCGATCAGGACGTGCAGATCCTGGGCAAAGGCACGTATGGCCAGCTCGGGATGGCTGTAGTGCGGCGTCACAATCATCACGGCATCCACAGGCGCTTGGGCGAAGAAATCATCGTTTGTGGCGAACCGCCGCACATGGCTGCTGAGGCTCTTCTCCGCCCACTGGAGAGCCTGGGGGTTAATATCGCAAACGGCCGTGAGGCGTGCCCCCTTTACTTCACCGCGATCAAGATAAGCGGCATGAATGCGTCCCATGGTACCTACACCGATAACGCCAATGCGAACGTCACTCACTGCTGCACCTCCGCTGCTTGAGTTATAACCCGATCCCTAGGATACACGTACATTTGGCTGGGCGCGGATGAGCTTCATCAAGGCCTCATACGCTTCGGCAAAGCGACCTGCCCCGCCTCCAGGTCCACTGTTGTCCAGGTGGGGTTCGATGGAGAGAAAACCCTCGTAGCCATCGCCGACCAAGTTCTCTATGAACCGGCCAAACCTGGCATCCCCCTCGCCGGCTGGCCTCACCTCGCCTGTGGCATACAGGGCATCCTTAACATGGACATACTCGATCCAGGGTTTGAGCAGTTCATAGGCCTTAGGATAGGGCTCTTCCCCCACTTGGATGAAGTTGGCGCTGTCAAACGTGGCGCGCAGATGCGGAGAGTTAATGCTCTGCAAAATGTCCACGCAGCGCTCCGCAGTATCGCCGTAAATCTCTTTCTCGTTTTCGTGGAGCAGGATGATGCCCCGCTTTTCCGCCAGCTGGGTTAAGGTTCCCACTTGGTCCAGGACCCGGCTGCGGTACCTGCTGTGTTCCCCAGGCTTGATAAAGAAGGAGAACATGCGGATATATTTCGTTTCGAAGAACTCAGCTACAGCAAGCGCCCGCTCAAACTGTTTGAGGTGTTCCTGAAAGTTGGCTTCAATCTCGACCTTGCCTATGGGAGAGCCAATGGCCGAAATGGAACAGCCATAATCCCTCAGCCCTTCCTTAACCCGCTGCAGTTCTTGATCCGAGAGCTCCAGGATGTTTTTCCCCCATACAGAACGAATCTCCAGATGATGGATGCCATACTTGGTTAAGGTCTCCAGCTGTTCTGCCAAATCTGCAGAGATTTCATCTCCGAAAGCTGACAGCGTCCAGTCTAGTTTGGGCATGGAATCACTCCTTCGTTACATTTTCAGACCCGTTATGGCAATGCCCTTCATGAAATGCCGCTGGAAAATGAGGAAGATAATCAACACTGGAATCATGGCCAGCACGCTCATGGCCAACAGGCTGTTCCAATCCACGTAGAACTGGCCTACAAAGTTGGCAATGGCGACTTGAATGGTGTATTTCTGCTCGTTGCTGATCACGATAAAGGGCCAGAGAAAATCATTCCACCGCCACATGAAGGAGAAAATGGTCAAGGCTGTGAGTACCGGTTTGGCCAGCGGCAGCATAATCAGCCAGAAGATGCGCCATTCGGAAGCCCCATCGATGCGGGCCGACTCGATAATCTCATCGGGAATGGTGATCATATACTGGCGCATCAAAAACACGCCGGTGGGCGTGGCGGCCGGAGGGATGATAATACCCCACAGGCTGTTGTACAATCCCAGCCTTCTGATCACCAGGAAGATGGGCACCATAATCACCTGCAGAGGCACCATCAGGGTGGCAATGAAGGTGTAAAAGATCAGGCGGTCACCCTTAAAAGAAAACTTAGCAAAGGCATAGCCGGCCATGGAGTTGATTACCAGGGTCAAGATGGTTGAGAGGGTAGAGACATACAAGCTGTTCAGAAAGTAGCGCTCGAAATTCCCCTTGTTAAGGGCATCAATGTAATTGGACACCGTTGCGCTTTTCGGCCAAAAAGTGGGCGGCCAGGCAAACAGCTCCGTACCGGGTTTGAAGGAAGAGATGACAACCCAGATCACCGGCAGGACAAAAATCACCGCCAGTACCAGCCCTGCAGCCTGCAGCACCCGGGATACCCACCTATTCATAGGCGTCGCCCCCTATCCCTGTAAGGCGAAACTGGAACACGGTCAACAGCCCTAGAATCAAGAGCAGCACCACTGACATCGCGGAGGCATAGCCCAAATCACCGCGCTGGAAGGCCCAGCGGTAGATATCCTGCACCAAGAACGTGGTTGCCCGTCCCGGTCACGCCGGTGGTGAGCGTAACGATCAAGTCGAACACTTTAAAGGACTCAATGCTGCAGAGCACAAGAACCACCAAGCTGGTTGGTTTCAAAAGCGGCAGGGTGATCCGCCAGAACTGCTGCCAACGAGAAGCGCCGTCGATTTTCGCGGCTTCGTAGTACACTTCCGGAATCCCCTGGAGACCAGCCAGAAACATGACCATGTAGTAACCTGCCCTGGCCCAGACGCTGGCCAGGATGACCACGAGCATGGCCCAGCCTGGAGTAGTGAGCCAGTTGATGGGTGTTCCTCCATATCTCTCGATAAAGTAGTTGATAATCCCGAAATAGTCGCCGAAAATCCAGCGCCAGGAAACACCGATGACCACCGCGGAGAGCATGGCGGGTACGTAGAAGAAAGCCCTCATGAGGGTCCGCAGCCGCATATTGGAATCAACCAAAAGCGCCAAGAGCAAGCTCACGACATAGGTAAGGGGCACAACGGTCAAGACGTAGACCAAGGTTCGCTGCGTGGTTTCCCAGAAGCTGGAGCTAGTGAAAATAGAGATATAGTTGCCCACACCCACAAACACCGGTTCGCTGATCACATCCCAGCGGGTAAAGGACAGGGCGAAACCGTAAAGGGCAGGCACCACCACAAACACCAAAAAGATCACAACATTGGGCAGAATAAACAGGTAGGGAATCAGCTGTAGCCTTTTGCTCTTCACTTTGTCACCTTCTCGTGGGCTAAAGAGGGGACGGGCCCCTCTTCAGCCTTAGTTCATGTACTCCTCGAGAATGGCGTTGCCAACCCTCTCCATTTTCTCCACAGCTTCCCGCGGGGTGAGTTCATGCTGGAGAGCCTCCACGATAATCTCCCGGAAATCGTCGCCAATTCTACCCGCGAAGGGATGGGCCCAATCGGATCCGGCCACCGGTGGCGAGACTGCCAGCTCGTTGCTGAAGATTTCGAACATCTCGGCTCCAAACTCGTAATCCAACTGGGCATTGTCCAGGCGCGGACTGATAAAGAGGGAGTCGCGGCAGAACCTAGCATTCACTTCCTGGGAGGTGAAGTACTTGATGAACTCCACCGCTTCCTCAGGATACTTGGCATCCTTGAAGGTGGCGATGTACTTGCCCCCCAACACTGATGAGCGCCGGGCTTCGTAGGGCATGTACATTACCCCCCACTCAAAATTGTCGATGTTATCCCTGTAGTTGGTGAGCATCCAGTTTCCGCACCAGTGGGCTGCGGTCAACCCTGCCCTAAACAGGGTGTTCGGGTTCTCGCCGCCCAGCCAGATGGAGCGGGGGATAATATTTTTGTCGTGCAGCTCCACGAAATACTCTATGGCCCGCTCGCCCGCCGGGGAGTTGATGGCTATGGCTTTCCAATCATCGGTAAACAGCTGCCCTCCGGCTTGATAGAGCAGGGTGAGCCAGCGGTGGAAGGTAAAGTCATAAGCAAGACCGAAGCGTGCCGGCGAGTTGGCCACAACTATCTGCAGCTTATCAATGAACTCCTCCCAGGTCCAAGCCTCTTCTGGTGTCTGGGGCACTTCCACGCCCGCTTGGGCAAAGTAGTCTTTGTTGTAGATGATGCCGTTTGCCGTCACGTCCATGGGCACGGCCATCAGTTTACCGTCGATGACCACATTTCTATGGGTGGAGGGAACAAAATCCTCAATGTACTCGAGGCCTAAATATGGGGTGAGATCCAACAGCGCCGGGGCAAAATCGCCAACATTGACCAGTCTGGCCAGATCCGGCGGAGTACCGCCAGCGATCATGGTCTGCAGGCGGGTCCTCAAGTTCTGGAAAGGCACCTCAATAATGTTGATTTCAATATCTGGGTGGAGCTCTTCGTAGTCAGCGATAATCTGCTTTAACACTTCGCCTTCAATACCATCCGTAAACCAGAGAAAATCCAACACTTTCTTCTGAGCCAACGCCGCACTGCCCACGGTGAGCAGCAAGACCAGGACAACTAGTAACTGTGCTGACCGTTTTCTCATGGTAAACCTCCTTGTAACTGAATGCTAATCACCGCCAACAACCAACCCGCAAACGAGCAAACTTTTTACATCACCTCCCAGCGAAACGTTTCTCTGAACTCCAAAAACAAACTATTTGATATATTCTTCGCCACCACCCTATTTCCTTTTTCTTTCTTAACTTTTTCCACCCATTACCGTAAGTTTGTGCACCGAGTCCCTTTCCACCAACTCTGCCTGCAGCAAGATCCGCTCCACCGGTTTTTCCGGTTCTTCAATGCGCGCGATGAGCAGCTCCGTGGCCAACTCCCCCATCCGAGCATCTGGCTGGGCCATACAGGTGTAGGCCGGCTTGGTGATGGTCGCCCATGGCGGATCGCCGAACAGCAGCACAGACAAGTCAGGAACATTTAGGGGCGCATGGTTTAAGACGCGGATGATCCTCTCTGCAATCTGGTTCTGACCAATAAACAGAGCTGTTGGTCTAAACTCAGAGATGATCCTGGCAATGCCTTCCCGATACAGTGCATCATCGTGCTGGTCGCGATCGCATTCCCATACAGTAACCTGCTGGCTGAGACCGTGTTTTTCCGCCGCGGCCAGAAAGCCCTCCCGGCGCTTGACCACTGCATCGACACTGGTGGCCCAGCCGCAAAAGGCGATGCGGGTGTGCCCCTGCGCGATCAAGTACTCCGCGGCAGCATAGGCTGCCTGGTAGTTGTCGATGGCCACAAAGTCAAAATCGGCACCAGCAATCTCCCTGTCGATGACAACAAAGGGCACTCCTGCCTCGCGGATGAGATCCGCGGCACTGGTGCGATTGTTGGCCGGACAGAGCAGAATGCCGTCAACCCGCTGCGCGACAATATTCTGGATGAAGTCCGTTTCCCGTTCCTCATCATCGTAGGTGGAGTAGATACAGAGCACATACCCGCGCTCATCGGCCACCTTTTGGGCCCCAATGACCACGCGGTTAAAGTAAACGTTCTCAAACTGGGGCACCAACACAGCCAAGATCTTCCCCGTTTTGCCCCGCAAGCGGCGGGCTATTTGATTGGGACGGTAGTTCAGCTCCTTGGCTGCCTGCAGCACCCTCCTGCGCAGTTCTTCGCTGACAAACTTCTCCGCGTTATCATTGAGAACATAGGACACTGTGCTCAGCGAGGCACCAGCCCGCTTCGCCACATCCTTAATGGTCACCGGTGCACCTCGTTTCACAGCTATCCCCCCACTTTACATTCTCTGCTCTGTGAACTAGATTCAACTCTTAAGCGCCGTTTCCTGGCCAGAGGAGGGGCCAGGGTTACCCCAAAGCCTTGCGCATGACATAACCGGTTTCCGTTTCCAACAACACTTCGAACCCGCACTTCTTGTACATCGCGTGGTGGCCGGCAAAATCCCATGTTTTCCAGGGGTAGGCTTCCACGTAGGCGAATCCCTCAGCAGCCGCATCGCGGCACACCCTTTCCAAGAGCAGGGTGGCAATGCCCCGCCTCTGCATGTCCGGGGCTATTACAAAGCAGAACACAGATTTCACCTTGCGGTCAGCCTCCGGCCCTGCAAGGGGCACATGGCCCATGAACCTAAGCCAGCTGGCGCAGTTTAAGCAGTCACCCTTGGTGTTGGCATTGCACCAGCCCACAATCCTCTCCCCTGCGTAGGCCAGGTAACCTTGCAGGCGGCCCTCCCCAATATACTGCAGAGCGTACTCCCTTCTCTTCTCCTTGGTGGAATAGTCCTGGCCCAGGGCATCGACACTGCACCAGCACACACAATAGCATTTGTGTTCATCCATATGGTCATCGTGGGGCGTCACATCAAAGAAATGCACATAGTCTTCGGCCAACTCCGGTGTGAGCTTACGGATGTCAATGTCCACGGACGATCCCCGCTTTCCTTGTAGGGTCTTGGAAAACCTCCCTGATAAACTCGGCAACCTCTTCCCAAGCGGCATTGGCTTCCGGAAGCTTGGGAAAGAGCATCTGAAATACATGGAACATGCCTGGGTATGTTGTCTGCTGAACATGCACCCCCGCGGCGAGCGCCTTGCGGGCAACCTGCAGCGTATCAGCAAGCATGCGCTCCGCTCCTCCCACTTGCATGAGCAGGGGAGGAAACCCTGTGTAGTCGCCATAAACAGGCGAAATGTAAGGGTTATCCGGGGAATTGCTGCCCACATAGGGCGGAGTCCAGCGCCCGTAATCTAAGTCGGTCCAGGCGGACATGGTGATCAATCCTGCAGGCAGCGGAAGCCCGTTATCCCTAAGATACAGAGCTGCAGCCAGGGTCAGGCCGCCACCGGCAGAATCGCCAGCGATGACAATGTTCTCGGGCTGGTATGCCTGGCTCAAGAGCCAGAGGTAAGTGGTCACCGCATCCTCCAGCGCTGCCGGGTAAGGGTGCTCGGGAGCCACACGATAGTCCACTGTAGCCACCGCCGCTCCGCTGATGGCTGCGTACTGCACAGCCGCGCGCCGATAAGTTATGCCGTTATCCGCCAAAGAGCGGACGTAGGCGCCGCCGTGCAGCTGCAGGATCACCCGCTCAGGTTCGGCACCCCTTTCCCCAACCCACTCCACTACCCTGCCTTCTACTTCCCTTACTTCCAACGTGTAGTGCTCAGGGCACACCCAGCTGGCGTTCAGTTCCCGCAAAAGCCGCACGTTCCCATTGGCCGCCACCCCCTGCACAAAGCCTTTATGTCCACTTAGCATACACCACACTGCCCCTTCTAACAGCCGATAGTTAGTCGCTGAACCTACCCTCTCCCCCGGCCGACTTGTACCGTTTCTTGCAGTGGTACATCTGGGCATCTGCTTCTTTCAAGACTCTGCTGAAATCCAGTACCTTTCCTCCTGGGAAGACACTGAAACCGTAGGAGACGGTGGGTAGCGGGTTCCCAACGGCACGCGCCTCCGCTAGGTTTGCTGTAAGGGTTTCTAGCTGTTGTTCCAAGACCTCCCTTTCCGTCTCTCTGCCGATGATGGAAAATTCGTCGCCACCAATGCGGTAGCAGGTGTAATCCCGGTCAAAGGAGGTTCGGATGACGGCAGCAACGGTCTTGATCACCCCGTCTCCACACTCGTGGCCGTAGGTATCGTTGATCACCTTAAAATCATCAATATCCAACATGATCAGGGAAAAACCCTCCCCTGCCCCCATCTGCTGCACGGCCTGGTCAAAAGCGGCCCGGTTGTAAAGGCAGGTGAGAGCATCAAAACTGCTGTCGAACTCAGACATCAAGAGGAAATACAGCAGGAGAGCGAGGGTAACGCAATGCCAAGTGGTGTATACTGCGGGATGAACCAGCTGAATGCTGGTACCGGCAATGGTAAAGAAGGAAAGGGCTGCCATTCTGCCTGCAATGGGGTAGTTGTTCCTCCTCCCCACTTCCACGGTTATAAGGATGAGGAGCAGCAGATTGGTAGCGTAAGCGATAATGAAAACAAAGAAGAAATCGCCCCTAGAGTATTGGTTTTGGGCGTTAATGCTGAAAAACAGGCCAAAACTGGGGGATAGGATCGCTGTACTCAGGTTGACCAGAGTCGGAATCAGCAAGAACCTGCGGGTCCTTAAGAACCCCCTGTCAAAGATGAGGATTATGGACAAGGGTATAGCCGGACTCAAGGCAAAACCCAGGGTATTGAAGAAGATGTGCAGGCTGCGCAGATCCAAATGCTCAGGGCTAGTGAAGACCGTCCCCGCCTCAGAGAGGATGGCCACTACAGAAAGGATGGCGGCCGCCAAAAACGGTTTTCTGCGTGCTGCGTTGAGGGCAGTATCGGAGTGGAGCATCCCCATAAGACAGCCCAGGGCTGCTATGTCCAAAAGATATGTAGCGGTGTGCATGCGTTCTTTCACCTTCTATGGGGGACAATTCGCTTACTATCCCCTGCAGAAATAAGTACAGTTAACTTGCTAGTCCCATACCCCGGCCGGTTTCACTCCCCAGGTCGTCCAGGTTCGCTGGGCAGCATCCAGTAATCAGATCCTTTGTCAGCTGCTGCACCACAAGCTCCTCAGGCGCGCTAGGGCTTCCCTGGGGGGTACGCCGGGCCAACCCGGGAATGCCTATGGATCAGCGGTCGAAGCACTTTGGCTGGACCAGGCCCTGCGCCGCAGCCTCACCCAACTGCCGATACTGCTTGAATCCATGACTGCGGGCAAATGTGGAATGATGCTGCCCACAGACTCACTCCCCGCCAGGCTGGTCTGCAGTGGCGGCGAGCCACTTGGCAACAATATTCCTGACATCCACCTGGTGGCGCCCAAGTTCTTCTAGATGCCTAAAGGTTAGTACTGCCCGGTCGTTTGCTTTCCAGGCAAGCAGAGGGCATTCGTCCTTAAGCAGCCTTTCCGTGGGCTGCTCCCTCACCTGTGCGCCGCGGTGTAGGATCACCTGAACCTGCTTGGGGGGATGGATCTTCATGGTAATGCGATCCTCACCATGCAGACTGTAGTTGGGACCATTCCACTTGATCCCCTCCTCCAAACCTGGATCCGCGGCCAAGATAACTGCCCGCAGCTGCTCAATGAGCCCCCTGAGCGGGTGCTCCAGGGCGTCCAGGAAGGCTGTCACTTCCGGGTTCAAAACAGGATTGTCCATACATCTACCACCCCAAGGTAGCGCGCTGCCACTCGCCCATCATCCTGAAGACTTGGACAGCACACAGACACTCTCCACATGCCTTGAGAGGATAATAATGATGTCGTAAGTTGAAATTTACCCCTTGGTGGCAGGTTATATTTCCAGAAAAATTCTGATTATACATATTGAAGATACAGAGACTAAACATCATATTTGCCACTTTTGACTTCCC
>JAKOTU010000093.1 GCA_029776155.1 Bacillota bacterium
CGTGCTGCTGCGCGGCACCAAGCGTGAAGAAGTCGAACGCGGCCAAGTGCTGTGCAAGCCCGGCTCCATCAAGCCCCACACCCACTTCACCGCTGAAGTGTATGTGCTGAGCAAAGACGAAGGCGGCCGCCACACCCCCTTCTTCAACAACTACCGTCCCCAGTTCTACTTCCGTACCACGGACGTGACCGGTGCCATCGAGCTGCCTGAAGGCAAGGAAATGGTCATGCCTGGCGACAACGTGTCGATCATCGTCAAGCTGATCAACCCCATCGCCATGGAAGAAGGCCTGCGCTTCGCTATCCGCGAAGGCGGTCGTACCGTGGGCTCTGGCGTCGTGGCCAAAATCCTGGCCTGATAAATAAAGGGGTATAGCTCAATTGGCAGAGCGTCGGTCTCCAAAACCGAAGGTTGTAGGTTCGATTCCTACTGCCCCTGCCACTTTGGTGGCAGTTTAAATCTGCAGCAAAGCAGAGTTCAGGGTCTCCAAGACTCTCCCGAGCAAGCCCGCCATGCCCTGGTGGGCTTCGGTGTCTCGGGGTATTGGTTGAATTTTAGAAGTTACAGGATACAGCCCTAAATGGCCACATCACAGGTAGAGACCGTTAGTACGGGCGCAGACAAGGCCAAGCTGGGTGCTGCGGTCGCTTTGGTCGTTGCGGCATTGGTGGCTTACTACTTCCTCGCTTCGCGTGGTTCGTTGGCCCAGTGGTCTGCGTTGCTGGTCTGCCTGGCAGGGGCAGTGGCCGTTTTCTTCACCTCGGAGACGGGGCGTCAGCTGGTGGCTTTTGGGCGTGATGCCTGGCGCGAAGTCAAAAAAGTGGTATGGCCCACCCGCAAGGAAGCCATTCAGATCACTGCATATGTGTTTGCATTTGTGGTGGTGATGGCCCTGTTTCTCTGGGTGACCGATAAAACACTGGAATGGGTCTTCTATGGCCTCATCCTGGGCTGGAGGTAATGATGACGGATGCTGTTGAAGGTCTGGAGTCCGGCGGCGAAGTAGCCGCTGCACCGGTTTCTACCAACCCTGATTTGCGTTGGT